>JACKFM010000013.1 GCA_020632475.1 Candidatus Omnitrophota bacterium
AAGAAATTGATAATCAGCTTTGGATGGGCGTCTTAGGCGATAAAATCAACCTGAGCAATGCCTATATGCGCAGTGAAATGGAACGCTTCAATAATGGCTTAAGGAATTTGGCGAAACAGGAAAATTTTGAATTAATTGATCTGGAAAGATTGGTTCCGAAAGATCTAAAACACTTCTACGATGACGTCCACTACACCCCGGAAGGGTCAAAACTCGTTGCAGAGATTATCTCTCAATACCTCATTACCACCGAGCCCCTGCATTAATCGGGACTCCCCGCTAGGGGCTAAATAACAGCGCATCAGTTTTTAGATATTTCACCAGTCCGCAAAGATTATCCGGCGTTCAAACATCCTCGGCTCTTCGGACCTGCGGAACTCGCGCCGAGAGAACTTTCGTCCTGTTGAAATATCAATCAATTTTTGATGGACTACTTAGAATATAAGTTCCTGTATATTTGAAAAAGAAAAATATTGTGTAGAAAAAATCCGCACCGCTATGCGCGGCGGGAGATCGTCCCGCCCCTCAGGCGGGAAAGCTCCCAAAGTGCATGGTGCGTTTCGAAACAATATTTCGCTTTTTCAAAATCTAAAGGACAAATATTAAAAGACTTTTGATTGACTACTTAGTCACTCGTAATCGCTTCAAAATCTTGCGGATACCCGAAAGCGCAAAGGAGAGTTCGGCGATAAAATCACTCACACCGCCGTTTTCGATATGAATCCGTTTGATCTTAAACAAAGAATCCTGAGGTTGACTAATCCCCTGGTCGACAGCAAAAGCAGCCGCATAACCGCTCTGCTGCGCGAGGTCAACAACCTGCTGATCATAACTATTTCCAGGATAAGAGATGTAATCAACAGGATGCCCCAGTTTTTCTTCCAATCGGTGTTTTGAATCCGCAAGTTCCGAGACAATCTCATCTCGATTCAAATTCGCAAGCATACGGTGGGAAATCGTATGTGAGCCGAATGTGATCAAAGAACCGGCATCCATTTGGCGGATTTGCTCCCAATCGAGCATCTGAGAGAACATTTCATGGGTTTCCGGTATTTCCACTTCTAAAATCCGAATCAGATCCTCCAGAATCTCGTTCCGCCGGCAATCAGAAACTCTTTTCATCTGACTCTTGATCTCGAAACAGGCCGCCTTGCGTAAAACCGGTGTTTGCATGGAAAAACTTTTTCGTCCCGGCAGATTCGCACACACAAGCTCGTGTTTGGATGTTAATTCAAAAAGGGCTTCAACGTAGGATGTCCACATGGGTTCTTTTTTGTCAATGCCGGCTAAGGCCAGAAAAATAACCGCGGGCAGCTGTTCTTTTTTAAGAATCGCATAGCCTGGGTCATAATTATCGCGATAACCGTCATCAAAAGTGATCACCGCACAAGATCTCCGGAGAGGCTCTGCACGCCGAAGTTTCCCGACCGCTTCATCTACACCGATGACCTCAAAATATTTTCTGATGAACTTAAGGTGTTTTTGAAAGTGAACGGCCGATACAGCAGGCTCATAGCAGTCCCGGGGTTCACGAATACGATGGTAGAGAAGAAAAACAATTTGCTTTTTGCGGCAATAATTCAGATAAAAACACAATGGACTCACGCCGGCGCACAAGAGAAGAAAATTAAGTATTTTTTTCAATATTTGCTTCATGGCCTTGGTCCCCTCTCCTTGAGCAGACTTTCAAGCCATCCCGTTTTCATCCGTTCTTCAAATTCAAGACGCTTTTCAAGTGTGAACATTTTTGAAAGAAAAAGTTTTCCCTTTTCAGTTTGAACAACACGGTCCGCCGTTCCTTCAACAAGATTTTCTATCGCGGCAATCATCTTTTGCGTACCCAGCTGCACCAGCTTGCATTCAATGCTTCGAACAGTATCAGTGGAAATAATCTCAGGCTGAGCCGTCACAATGATATCGCCGCCGTCAATCTTACGGGTCAAATGATGGATGGTGACCCCGACATGCCGGACATCCCCGTGATAGAGACACCAAAACGTACATTGCCCCCCCCGGTAATAGGGAGATAAGCCCGTGTGGATATTCAAGGCACCGTACTTTGCGGTTTCAAGAATAGAATCCTTGATTAAACGCGTTCCAAAAACAGCGACGACATCAGGCGCAAGCTCCTGCAGCATTTTTCGCGTTTGGGGGTCATTCGGATTTTGACGGTAATAGACAGGCACTGCGTGAGGAAATTCTTCATCCGGCATAAGGCCGGTAAAAAAATTCTTTTCGGTCAAAGCATCTCTTCTCTCAAACGGCCTGATCTTACGCTTCAATGAGATCGTTTTAAAAAGTCTTATGGGATTCAAACCGTGGGTTTTAAGAAGCGTTTTCAGGCGATCCGAAAAATGATAGCGGTCATCGATAAAAATACCTTTGATCCTAAAATGCTTGGCCAATTCATGACAAAAATAAGAATGTCTGTATCCCTTTGATGTCAGAATGGCAACAGAAATCTTTGAGGGCATGGTCGACATTAGTCCGGCAATTTAGACATTAAGAGGAATACGGTCTTTTTCGGAGGGAGCGGCTACGCGTTTATTCACAGAAAGATTAGTACGCTTAGGCCGAAACTGAGTCCGTTTGCTGAAGTTGATAATTAACCAGCGACGTTTGCGGAAGAAGAGAATCGTGCCCGCAGCAAGAATGACATACAACGCCAATCCGATAATCCCGGCGGTATCTTTTTGGGGAATAACGAGAATCGCAATAGCACAAAAAACAGCCTGCACGCCCCAAAGCGTAAAAACTGCGCCGCGCTCCCCTAGGCCAAGACGCATCACGCGATGTGAAAAATGATCCTTGCCGGTATAGTCGATCCACTGCTTTAAATTCATCACCTTGGCCTCTTTAATGCGCAAAATCGTAATCAACGTCATATCCAGGATAGGAACTCCCAGAATCAAGACCGGCACAGCCAGCGTCACAGGCAGATGATAGGACCAGTCGGCCATTACCGCAATACTGGCCAGTGTAAAACCCAAAAAAGTGGCACCGGAGTCTCCCATAAAAACATGGGCCTTTTTAAGGTTGAAGATCAAAAACCCGCAGCTTGCCCCCATCAGCGCGGCCGACAAATAACCCAGCCAAATCTGATGAGTCATCCAGGCAATGACAGTCACGGTCAGACTGGAAATCGCAATCAATCCCGACGACAGCCCGTCCATATTATCCAAGAAATTGACGGCATTGGTAATCCCGATAATTCCAACAACGGTAAACAAAGCATTAAGCCCTACATGATTAAAAGCATCCAGTATGACCCCATACTTGAACATCATAATGCCAAGGGCAACGCCTTGTATCAACAAACGGATACTCGCTTTGAGTTTAAAAAAATCATCGCAAAGCCCGGCTATAAAAATCATGGTTGAACCGACCAGAATCCCTTTAAGCTGATTACTTAAATCCATGGTCCAAAGGGCCCCGACGACAAAGGCAATATAAATGGCGATACCGCCAATCCGTGGAACGGGCCGATGATGAATGCCGTGCGCTTTGGGATGATCAAGGGCATTCCATTTAAAGGCCAGCAGACGGACAATAGGGGTCAGAATGGCGGAAACGGCAATCGCAATAAGGAAAACTTCTTTATATCGATGCATAGACCTTTATATATACCCGACGAGGGGCTCAAAATCAAGGGAATCGTCTGGGCAAGGGGCGGCTTACTGTACAAAGCGGCATACGGCCAAGGCACTACGGTGCATATCCGTCAGTCTGAGGGCCGGAAAAATAGGAAGTGAACAGGTCGTTTTGACTGCCTCCGAAGCTACCGGAAAATCACGGTCAGACAATTTGAGATAACGATGTAAAGGCTTATAAACAGGCTGCTTAGCTTCTATCCCGCCCCTGTTCAAGGCGCGGATTAATCCTTGGGTTTTAGCCGCAGATGCTCTCAGGACATAGCGAAAATAGATATGGGGCCGTTCCGGGGTGTCGACCGGCAGCTCCAACTCCAGTTTTTTTAATTCTCCATTATAAAATTCAGCGATTTTCCGGCGGGCACGGACAAATTGCGTCAACTTTTTTAACTGTTCAATGCCCATTGCAGCCTCCAGATCAGTCATCTTTGAATTGGTACGAAAACGGTAACTATCTTTTTTATCATAATCACGTACATCATTTAAAAAAGAGGCCTTTTTCGACGAATCGGTCAAAATAACTCCCCCTTCCCCGGTAGTCAGCATCTTGGTCGCATAAAAAGAGAAGACGCTCATCACACCCCAGGAACCGACGTTTTTTTTATTCACCGTGGCACCAATCGCCTGCGTACCATCTTCAATGACAGGCACACCCAAATTCACAATTTTTTTCATATCCGCCGCACGGCCGAATAAATGCGGGACTATAATGGCTTTTGTTTTACGTGTAATTTTTGTACGAATTTGATCTACAGACATATTCAAGTCTTCGGGATCGCTGTCAACGAGCACCGGCTTGGCTCGCACAAAATCCAGCGCATGCAAAAGCGCAACGCAGGTATAACTGGGGATGATCACCTCATCCCCGATTGAAACGCCCTGAGCAAGTAAGGCCAGTTGGAGGGCTGTTGTGCCGGAGCTGACCGCTACGCCATAACGACGTCCGGTTTTTTCGGCAAGCAGCTCTTCAAAACGGTGTACTTTTTGTCCCTGAGCAAGATACAGGGAATCCAGAACTGCCAGACAAGCGTTCTTTTCTTCTTTTCCGATGGAGGGTTTCGAATGATGAATCATGAGTTCAAAGCAGAAGATGAGATGCCGGATTGCATTAAGATCTCAAGGGTTCTGGGACCACAGTTAAAAAGCATATCCAGGATGGCCAATTCGGGAATAAAACCCAATGACTGAAACTGCTGACAGTATTCTGGACACTTAAACTGCTGGGCGGTTAAAGATATTCCGGCAGCTTTAAAAAGCTCTTCTTCTAAATAAGCCTCGGCGGCATAAGCTCCGGTCAGATAAGCCGACGCCGTCAGGTCTTTACAAATATTAACCAATCTTTCGGTTGCCTCTCCGCGCAGTTCCATATCCGAGCCGTGTACGATCTTAGTTTTAATTCCAAGAACGTTCACAAAATAAGAGAGCATCTCATGGTTAAGCTCATTAAGTTTTTCCCATTCACGCGAATAGATCTCTTCAAAAAATTTGCGGTGTTCATCAAAATGAGGAGCCTTTTGATAGGCCGCCAAAATCGTCCCCCAATGTTTTTTAGCCCATCGCTGTTTGGTATCAATTTCAACCTCTGAAAGGTTTTGTGCCCTCTTATGCAGGACAGGGACGGTCAGAATTTTGGCACCTTGAGAGGTCTTGATTTTGTTGCGGTTTTGCCATCCGTTTTTATTAAACTGAATCGTATCAAGAATAACAAAAACATCACAGGAAGCGATTTTATGAATATACCTGAGCCAGGGAAGGTAATGAAGTTGATGGATTCCTACGAGCATACGCCGTTAGACTAAAAACCGGTGACACATAAATGCCTCAGCTGCATCCACAGAAACTTCACGTCCGCGGACTTTGGCCAGCCACTCAACGTTCTCGGAACTGCAATGGTGAACGCCTGTACGCATCTGGGATTTATAACAGGCCAGGGACTGCATTTTTTTCTTCAGGTATTCACCGCTGATATCCACATAAAAATGCGGGTGAAAACGTTCATACTGAAGACTCCACGAAATAGCGGGATATTCACAGGCCAACACAATTTTCTGGAAAGGCTTCACTTCCGGCGAACTCGGACGGCAGGCCGTAAACCCAGCCCTAAAAACGGCTTCGTGATCCTGATTATAGGAAATGGCCGGTAAAATAATCATGGTGGGCTTCACCTGATCAATAGACAATCTGCATTTACTTTCAAAAAGGTTGATCAGATCTTTTTGAGGCATCATGTCCAATTTAAGGTGAATATCCGGATCATTATAAATCAGCTCATAGTCATCCACGCCCAAAACCTTCATTGAGGCCTCAAACTCTTCATTGCGTGTCTTACCTGAAACAAAAGAGTGCTCTCCGACATTGTAATGTTTTAAATCAGACGCAGAAACCGCGATCACATACACTTCGGATCCTTCAGCTTTAAGACGCGCCATCGTCCCCGAACAGCCGAACGCCTCATCATCAGGATGGGGTGCGATTACTAAGCATCGTTGATTTTTTAAAAGATTTTCAGCCATCATCTTTTCCTTAACTTGTGATATTAAAATTTGTTAAGTAAAACCCCGGTGAAATTAAATTCCACGGGTGCGTTTCCAGCGAGGAGTGTACTGATGCAATGAATTAATATACTGCACCCTTTCATAAATCGAGGGGTTTTCGCATTTGGCCTGACTCATGCTGCCCTGAAGATCACACAGACCGCTGTAGCCATTATCTTCCAGCCAGTGCCGGAGTTCTTCATTGATTCGGGTAATCGTATCAATCCCGTAACGCAGAATCACTGAACACAGCATGGCAACTTTGGCGCCGGCCATGGAGAGTTTAATGACGTCCGAGGCCTTGTAGATACCGCTTGTTGCGGCAATATCGGCACTGATCCGCCCGTATAAAATAGCTGTCCAACGCAAAGGAAGTCTCAGATTCAAAGGGTTGCTCAGAAGGATGTCCGGGCGTACATCTAATTCATCCAGGTTGATATCCGGCTGATAAAACCGGTTAAAAAGGACCAACGCATTAATATTTTCGGCATCAAGCCGGGAAGCAATATTTGTCAAGTTTGTGAAATAAGGGCTAAGTTTAACCGCCACGGGAATCTGCACCGTATTTTTAACGTCCTTGATGATCTGAATATAATGTTTCTCTATCTCTTCACTGCTAGTCTGCGGGTCGGTTTGAACATTATAAATATTCAATTCAATCGCATCGGCGCCGGCCTCTTCCATCTGCTTGGCAAAATCAGTCCAACCGCCGCGCGTCGAACCGTTAATACTGGCAATAATCGGAATACTGACCGCTTGTTTGGCCTTACGGATATGTTCAAGGTACTCCTGAGGTCCGAGTAAATAGCGTTCGGGTTCAGGGAAAAAGGAGGCTGCCTCAGAAAAGCTGTTCTCAAAAGACGAGGTATGGATATCAAGGTCTTCGGCATCTTTACGGAGTTGCTCCTCAAACAACGAGTAAAGGACAATCGCACCTGCCCCTGCATCCTCCATATGCCGGATATCATCAATCTCAGCCGTCAAAGCCTGACAGGCCGAAGGAACCAAAGGGGTTTTAAGTTTAAGGCCCATGTAAAAAGTGGTCAAATCCATTCTTTCTTCTCCTTATAGCACCGCTTCATTTTGAAATTGATTGTTCTTCTTTCAAAATGATTAGAGGCACTTAATTGCCGTCTCCCCTTTTAGATCAAGCGGTAGGCGGCGCCAGCGTGACGGATACAGTATCTGAAAAGAGGTTACCTTCGGATAAATGCTGATAAAGTCTGAATCTAAGATCCGCATTTTTAGCCGCGGCCTGAAACAGATGCTTGGCCTCTTCAGGTTTGCTTTTAGTCAGCATTTTGAAACGGTTTTCCATCATCAAATACTGTTCCAATGATTTACGTGGAGCTCGACTGTCGAGAACAAACGGGTTTTCCCCGGTTTGAATACGCCGCGGATCAAAACGGAAAAGTGCCCATTGGCCGGTTTCAACGGCCATTTTCTGATTATTCATCGCCGTTTGCATCTGAATGCCATGAGCAACACAATGACTGTAAGCGATAATCAGCGAAGGGCCATTATAAGATTCCGCTTCAAGAAAGGCTTTCAGAGTATGTTCATCCTTGGCTCCCATGGACACCTTGGCGACATAGACATTTCCATAAGTCATGGCAATCAGACCAAGGTCTTTTTTACCCACCGGTTTACCGCCGGTTGCAAATTTTGCGACTGCTGCAAGCGGTGTCGATTTAGACATCTGTCCCCCGGTATTGGAATAGACCTCGGTATCCAAAACTAATATATTGACGTTCTCACCACTGGCCAGAACATGGTCCAGTCCACCGTATCCGATATCATAAGCCCATCCGTCACCACCGATAATCCAGACACTTTTTTTCACCAGCATATCGGCCATCTGCAGAAGTGTTCCGGCCTCTTGTCCGTTTAATTTCTTTAACTTCTCTTTAAGTTGTTCAACCCGCAGACGCTGCTCATAAATATCCGCTTCATCTTTCTGTGAAGCGGTCAAAATCTGAGAAGCCAAATCTTGCCCGATCTCATCGGACAATTTCTGAAGGAGCGTTGCGGCATAGCGCTGCTGATGGTTCAGAGAAAGCCTTATCCCCAATCCAAACTCGGCATTGTCTTCAAAAAGAGAATTGGACCATGCAGGCCCTCTTCCGTCTTTATTATGGGTCCACGGCGTTGTCGGCAAATTCCCCCCATAAATGGAGGAACATCCCGTTGCATTCGCGATTACAGCACGGTCACCAAAAAGCTGCGACATCAGTTTTAAATAAGGCGTCTCCCCGCATCCGGCACAAGCACTTGAAAACTCAAAAAGAGGTTCCTGGACCTGTTGCTGGCGGATTGCCGAGGTGTTGATTTTACGACGATCCAATTCAGGGAGATTTAAAAAGAAGTCCCAACTGCTTTTCTCCTGTTCCAGAATCGGATCTTTCGGTTCCATATTAATGGCTTTCAAACGTGTTTCCTGACGATTTTTAGCCGGGCACACATCGACACAAATCCCGCAACCCGTGCAATCCTCGGGAGCCACCTGAATCGTGTACTTGTAGCCTTTCCAGGCCGGATCACGGGCATCACATGATTTAAAACCCGCCGGCGCGTTCTTCAAATGCTCTTCCTCATAAGCTTTAATCCTGATAACACCATGGGGGCACACAAAAGCACATTTCCCGCACTCAATACAGACTTTCTCATCCCACACCGGAATTTCCATGGCCAGATTTCGCTTTTCCCATTTGGCCGTACCGGTCGGATACGTTCCATCAACCGGCAGACAGCTGACAGAAAGCTGATCGCCACGTCCTGCAGCCATTTCTCCCAGAACGCTGCGGACAAAGTCCGGAGCCTGAGTTGAAATCGCTTCGGTCATGGTATATTCAGAATCAGCAGCTTCAGGCAGAGAAATCTCATAAAGGTGATCACAAGCCAAATCGACAGCCTGGATATTACGGCGGACAATCTCTTCGCCTTTTTTACCGTATGTTTTATGAATCGCTTTTTTAATCTCTTCAATCGCTACATTCTTATCCAGAATATTCGAAATGTTAAAAAAGCAAACCTGCATCACCGTATTAATCCGGTTACCCATACCCGCTTCCCTGGCCACATCATAGGCATTAATCGCATAGACCTTGGCCTTTTTTCCGATGAGACTGCTCTGAACCTCTTTAGGTAATTTAGCGAAGGTTTCTTCCTGAGAGTAGGGACTGTTCAAAAGAAAAATGCCGCCAGTTTTCAAAAGCTTCACCATGTCCAGGCGATCAATAAAATTCCACTGATGGCAGGCGACGATGTCGGCTTTTTCCACCAAATAGGGAGCACGGATATCGTTGGGGCCAAAGCGCAAATGGGATACGGTGACAGCACCGGCTTTCTTAGAATCGTACACAAAATAGCCTTGGGCATAATAGCCCGTACTCTCACCAATGATTTTAATCGAGTTCTTATTGGCACCGACCGTTCCGTCCGAACCCAAACCGTAAAAGACTCCGGAAAAAACATTTTTCAGCTCCAGATGATAATTTTCATCCGAAGCAATGCTTGTATGGGTAACGTCATCATCGATACCCACCGTAAAATGGTTTTTGGGGTTTTCTGTTTTTAAATGGTCATAAACACCTTTGACCATAGAAGGTGTAAATTCTTTGGAAGATAATCCGTAGCGGCCAGCAACGATCACCGGTTCAACGGCCGGTCCGGCAAAACCACTCTGTCTTTTTTCCATAAAGGCCGTAATCACATCAAGGTATAAAGGATCTCCGGCACTTCCCGGTTCTTTGGTGCGATCCAGGACCGCAATCTTTTTAACGGTTTTCGGTAGGCTCTTTAGGAACAATTCCGTATCAAAAGGACGGTATAATCTTACTTTTAAAACGCCAACCTTCTCGCCTTTTGAGATCAAATCCTCAGCAACTTCACGGGCCGTCTCAGCACCTGAACCCATGATAATGATTACATGCTCAGCATCCGCAGCTCCTTCATATTCATAAAGATGATATTGACGGCCTGTCAGTTCAGCAAAACGATCCATGGCCTTTTGCACAATTGCCGGGCATTGCTGATAAAAAGAATTTACCGTTTCACGTGCCTGGAAATAAACGTCTGGATTTTGAGCCGTTCCTCTGAGCACCGGCCGGTCAGGCGACAGACCGCGGTTACGGTGGGCCGCAACAAACTCTTCATTAATCATCGCACGCATTTGTTCACAGCTGAGCATCTCAATCTTTGAGAGTTCATGTGAAGTGCGGAATCCATCAAAGAAGTGAATAAAAGGAATACGGCTTTCAAGAGTCGCTGCCTGGGCAATCAGTGCCAGGTCCTGCGCTTCCTGAACAGAATTGGATGCAAGCAATGCAAATCCGGTCTGACGTACAGCCATTACGTCGCTGTGGTCACCAAAAATTGAAAGACCTTGAGCCGCAAGAGAACGGGCTGCCACATGAAAGACGGTAGGCGTTAGCTCCCCGGCAATCTTATACATATTAGGAATCATCAGAAGCAGCCCTTGAGAAGCCGTAAAAGTCGTGGAAAGGGCACCTCCCTGCAGCGCACCATGAACAGCGCCGGCAGCCCCGCCTTCACTTTGCATTTCAATCACCGCCGGCACCACCCCCCATAAATTTGCCTCAGCCCGGGTCTGCCAGGCATCGGCCCATTCCCCCATGGGAGAAGAAGGCGTAATCGGATAAATCGCAATGACTTCATTGGTATGAAAAGCGACATGGGCCACGGCCTCATTGGCATCGATCATTTTATGGCTTCGCGTCACGGCTTGATTCTTTTTAGAAGGATTATGTTTTAAAGAGGCTGTAGACATATTTTTGCTCCTGATCAGAATGGAGGAATGATTTCTCGAAATTGGGATAAAATGCTCAAAATATCGTTTGAGGTCTGTGATTATGGTCACATCATACTACAAGGCATTGGGCGCATCAATCACAAATACAAAAAAGGGTTAAAGAATAAACGGCTAAAAATGACTGGAAATGATGTTCGCATTCACACCCTATGAGTCAGACTTTGATATAATTTAATCATCTTCTCAACCATCCTATCTTCGGTAAACTCCTTAGAAACAAGCTCGTAGAGGTTTTCCCCCAAACGGGCGGCAAGCAGACTATCTTTAAGAATACGGGTAACGCTTTCGGCGATCTGATCAATGTTTTTCGGCTCGGCCATAAAACCGGTCCGGTTGTGCCGGATAAGATTCGGGATGCCGCCGACATTTGAAGCCACCACGGGACGGTGTAAAAGCCCTGACTCGACAATAACCCTTCCCATGCCTTCATTCAGGGACGGGACAACAACTACATCCATCAGACTCATCCAGGCCGAAACATCTTGCCGGTCTCCAAGAAAAGTCACGTGCTGCTGAATGTCCAGACTTTGGACACGCTCTTCAAGCCCGCTTTTTAAACTTCCGTCACCGACAAAAAGAAAGTGAGCCTTGGAAACCGCAGCGAGAATCGCCGGGGCGGCTTCAATTAAAAAGACAGGGCCCTTAATCGGTTCCAGTCTACCGACAAATCCGATCACAAAGGCACCGGAGGGAATATCGAGTTCTTCCCTGCGTTTTCGGACGATTGAGGAATTTAAGACTTTAAAAGACTCGGGATTAACCCCGCTTGGGATCACACTCCACTGCTCATCCCGGCCGACTTTCAGTTCCAAATGTTCTTTTAAACAGATATCAGTCAGAGCAATCAAACAGTTGGTAATCCTGGCTGTTCTGCGCTCAAGCCACAAAAAAAGCTTTTCCTTTACTGGAGAAAAATAGCTGTGAAAAACATGTCCGTGCGGTGTATGAACGATATAAGGTACGCGGCGCAGCCAGGCTGCCCAACGGCCGAGCAAACCCGCTTTGGACATATGTGTATGGACAATCATAAATTTCTGGCGCCCCAAAAAACGGTAGAGTTTAAAAAACGCCATCAGATCTCGACGCCAATTAAGCTCCCGGATCAGTTCCGGCAGGATAATGATCTCAAGCCCTTCTTCTAAGGCCTGCGAGAGGATTTCGCCCTCGGCGCTCCAACTGGCACCGGTGATCAATACCGGCTCATACCCTGCCCTGCGAAGGCCCTGTAACGTCGCACGTGTATTTTCCTGAGCTCCGCCGCGGGTCATTCGCGTAATGATATGAAGCACGTTTTTTTCAGATGCTGGTTCTGTCTTACGCCGCTGTAATCTATGCCGCAGCTCGGCTCTTTGCTTTCGTGTAGGCCAGGAGAAATAAGAACCCTGCGTCGTATCCTGGACCTGAGGTTCAAAGGTACCGGCGTCAATCTTATCCAGAGCCTTAATGATGAGCGAGGTTCCAAGCCAAAGCATTTTTTGATAAAGGGTTTCCTCATTATCGAGGATACAAATGGGGATCTGACGCTGCTCAACGATATGCCCCTGGTCAATTTCGGGAGCAGCAAAATGAACGGTCGCACCCGCATTTTTTTCGCCATGATAAAGCATCCAGAAAATCGCATCCAAGCCCGCATATTTAGGCAGCAGTGAAAGATGCATATTAAGAAACCCATGGCGCGGAATATTCAACACCTCGGGTTTAATTTTGCGGGTATTGGTCAAAACACCGATATCGGGTTTGATTTCCCTCAAAAGAGCCTGCACCTCGGAGCTGTTGTGCGAATCCACAATATGCAGCTTAAACGGATAATCCAGGGCTAATTCTTCAATCGAAAGATAGATCGGGTTGTTATAATGTCCGCGCAGTTTTTTGCGTAGAAAATAATGTCTTTTGATTTCAAGCGCCTCGATCAAACGCCCGAACAAAAAATGAAAACCATGCTGACGGATGAGATCGAAAACTCCCGATTTTTTCTTTTTTACCATTTGCGAACGCCGTTCGACGATCACGGCCGAAAGCTCATGATTCGACTGAAGCAGACGCCAGGCCGCAAGCGCCCCTGAGGGCCTCGACATCCGCGTCAGTAAAACCGTTTTTAAACTCATGGCAAATCCTGATCCATCAAGTAGGAAAAAGTCTTCTGGACATAATCGTCCCAATTGAAATGGTTGTGCGCCCATTCCATACCGGCAGCGCCCATTTTTTCGGCTTCTTCGGGGTTTGAAAAAAGATAATCGATTCTTTCACTGATCGCGGCTATATCCTGTGTATCAACCAAAAACCCTGTCTTACCGTCCTGAATGGCTTCAGCCATACCGCCGCTTGTTCCGCCGATCACCGGTTTGCCTAGAGAACTGGCTTCCAGATAAACAATCCCGAATCCTTCGACATGCCCTTCATTTTCAATTTCGCGGCTGGCCATGATAAAAACTTTGCAGTCATTATAAATTGCGATCATCTCCGGATCTGACAGGCGGCCTAGAAATTTTACCCGGTCTGAAATGCCCAAAGCCTCGGCCTTGACACGCAATGCCTGTTCATGCGGGCCTTTGCCCACAATTGCATAAACCAGATCAGGGTGTTTATCTTTAAGTCTGGCCATCGCCTCAATCACACGGTCATGTCCCTTGCGTTCAATTAAACGGCCCACAGTCAAGAGCACCTTTTTATTCAAAAGTCCGTATTGCGTTACAATGTCAATTTCGGGTTTTACGGGTTTAAATCTCTGAAGATCTACAGCCGGGTAGAGCGTCACGGTTTTAGAGGCTTCGACCCCAAAAGCGATCAATCTCTGGCGCACATTCTCGCTGCAACAGATAATTTTCTTTGAACGTGCATAGATCTTACGATAGAGGGCATAGAGAAACCGGTTTTGCCTGACTTTTTCGAATTCATACCCATAGGCAAAAAGCACATACTCCATCTTTTTGAAATAAGAAAGCACCCAGGCAATAATCCCCCCGTAACCGATATTGAGTGCCAGAATTTTACGCAGCCGAAACCGAAAAACCACATAGGGCATCTGAATCAGCATCGGAAGAATTCTCAAATACCCCCAATCATAGCCCGGCGTGCGGAATGCGCGGTAGTGAAAACACCGGTCGTAGTCGGCAGCGCCTTGGTCCTGAGGCCCCATAATAAAAAGCCCGTTCCATCTTTTAGAAATACGCTCAGCCAGCTGACGCGCAATCGTACTCACACCGTCAGTATGCGGAGGAAAATCGACGCTGACCAGAAGCAGGTCCGAATAGATATGATTTCTTTTCAATCCTGAACTCAACAGAAGGCGGTTGACGAGACGAACCGCCGAACGCATCCAGGGCAGATTAAACAGGGCCATCAGGTTGAGCGCTCCGTTCAGTTTTGCCTTCAGTGTAAAAAGGGTATCACTCGCATCAACATTGATACGGCGTAACTGAAAAAGATCAGTCCCCGGAGGATTCGCTCCATAAACCGCTGTCAGCGCCGCCTTATATCCGCATTTGGCGGTCATGTCAACGGCCCGGGCATCAAAATCACGAAAAGTTCCGTATGGATATGAAAAAAAGTCAACCGAGTGCGCCAAAAGATTTTCGATCGTTTCTTTTGATCGGATAATTTCGTTTTCAAGACCGGCCAAAGCCAAATCCTTAAGGCGCAAATGCCGCTCACCGTGAGAACCAAACTCAATGCCGCCGGCAGCCATTTCCCTAACCTGATCCCAGTTGAGCAGACGGCTCGGATGATTTACGCTGTCTTCAAGATGGGGAGTTCGATACTCCCCTCCTTCATGCCTTGAAAGTAAGAAGATCGCTGCTGGAAGATTCATTTTCTTTAATACAGGAAAGGCATAGAGAAAATTGTCTTCATACCCGTCATCAAACGTTATGGAAACATGCCGTTTATCCGAACGCTCACCCGTTTGAATCATCTCGACGGCTTTGGAAAGATTGACTATGGGATAATGGGCATTTAAAAAAGTGATCTGCTCTTCAAAGCTGGAAGGTGTTACGCTCATATCGCTGGCCTTGGTCTCATCGATACTATGATAAAGCAAAATAGCCGTATGCCGGTCACGTCCCGTCAGCTTCTGCCACAGCGGTAAACCCAGGACATATCCAAGGACGGCTAAGAAACGCAACGCCATACGCTTGGCCGCAATACGTTTCTGCAATTTTCTCCGGGCCGGATAAATCGCCGCGGATTCCTTCGAGGCAAAAATAACCATATCCGAACCTATCAGAAGCCGTCCTCCGGAAATCAAACGGACAAACCGTATAAAATTGAATCCTGAAAAAATCTGATGCGGATCACCTTGGGTTGGACGGCCATTTTTGATTTCAATGGAGTCAAACCCCAAATTTCTTAAAAGCGTCCATATCGCCTTCCGGCTAAAATTATGCCGATGGAAGACACAGGTATCTTTTGAGCGGTCCAAACGCTTCAAGAATAGTGAGGAACGGTAGAGTGGATAATAAAAAGAGGCATTCGGCGTTCGGATCACCAGCTGTCCGCCGGGAGCAAGCCACTTTTTTATTTTCCTCAATGACGCCGCAGGATCCGGCAAACAATCAATCACATTCCAAAGCGTGATGACATCAAAATAGTTTTCGGCAAACTCAACTTCGGCGACCGTACCGTTTAAGACCTGGACCCCCTCAATACGACCGGCAGCTTCACTGGCCTTTTTAGACGGTTCAATGGCAAACACCTCCCAGCCGGCATCTCGTGCCGGAATCAAAAATTCCCCGTGTCCCGCCCCGACATCAAGCAACCGCCCGTTTTGCCGGCAAAATTTCACGCGGTTAAGTACATCCTCATAAATCGCATCCCGTGCTTTACGGATTCCAACCAGCAGCTCATCCGTCCCTTCATCATAGGACCCCTCATAAAACTGGCGGCTTGCTTGAAAACTTACCCCCGAAGTCTGAAAAATAAACCCGCATGCCAGACAACGCGAAAAGACATGATTCTCCCAGGTCAACACATCCGGAATAATGCGTTGATGACAGCATATCCTGCAGCAATCTTCAGCCGTGGTTCGTGATTCGGGTTTCGGGGTTCGTAATTCGTGATTCATGGTTCGTGATTCGTGGTTCGTGGTTTGTGATTCGTGACTCGTGAAGCGTATCTCGTATCACACCATTAATACAAAAATTTATTTTAAAATGCATTCACATATTGTGCAAATGCTGAAGAATTCATAAATACTCGCATAGCTCTTTCTTGAGACTCTTTGGTCCGTCTACGCCCTTCGCGAATAATCATAAAAATACTTATCCAAACAAATAGCCATATGAATTTGCTTAAATCGATGGGAATTTCTCGGGGCGTTTGCAACAAAAACAGAAATTTTGGAATCATTATGAGTCCTATAGCGACAAAAATTGATGTGGAACACGCCCCAAGAGAGTGAATATAGGACATTAAAAACGATAATCTTTGTTTGAAGCGCTTATGCTGCTTATCATTTAACGCTATATCCAAAAATTGCGATATGACTCTAGCCTGTACCGTCTCACAATTACTCAAATTAAGTTTATTACGCAGAATCCGTCGCAACCTATTCGGGACCAAATGCCAATCTTGTCTTTCCATAAACAATTGTTCTGTTTCTGAGCATTGATTAAACCATATCATTCCGGCATGCCCTACCGTTCGATAAATAATGTGTACCAGAAAGCCAATAGGATATGCGATTAAAATTACAAAAAGACCGTCTTTTAGACCTTTAACACAAAGCAAATCATTCAAAAAATTCAATTTGCTCCCTGTCAACTGAAAGGAGACCAAGACCAACCAAAAAGTTAATCCTGGCAGCAAAATTCTCATAATATCGTCTTTATCTAAATTCATGTTTTCCTCTTTTACGCGTCACGAATCACGATTCACGAACGACCAGAGATATTTTACGCGTTACGTTTCACGCTCAACGCTATCCGCTATACGCGGTACGCTATACTTCAGGCCCCGCCGTAATGATTTCTCCGGGTTGATATTCTTTTCTAAAAAAACGGAAAATCATCTGCGTTTCACGGATATTCAGCATGCGCAAAATTAACACGTAAACAAAAACCAGTGTCAGCGAGCTTAAAATCATGGCGGCCAGAATAACCGGGGCAGGCCATGAGATCCACACCTTAACGCTAATGCGGTTGGCCATATAGCCAAGCGCAAATGCCGGACTGGCGGCCGTGAGAAGTTTAAGGCAGTAGAAATAGGTCTCTCGCCAGCGCCCGTATAGTGCGCTGCCTCTGAGCGCCATGGGAAAGACACAAAAAAAGTTAATCACAATCGCTACCGAGAAGCTTAACGCCAACCCGCGATAATCCCAAAAATAACTGGCCACATAGCAGAGTCCATACATCAAAGCCGCACGGCTGGCACAAAGCAGAATGGCCCGCTTAATTTTGCGGAATGCGATCAGCGATTGAGTCGTAAACAGATCGGCATAAAGCGCAAAAATGGCCCATCCGAAACAGTTAAGCGCAATACCGATACGGTGCGTGTTTTCCGGCAAAATATCGCCTCCGCTGAAAAAAAGCACGGCCAGCGGACGGCCGAGTGCGGCCAAGAGGACACCCACACACGTAAGAATAAAAAAAGCTCCCCTAAGGATTTGAAAATAAGTATCACGCCCTTCATTTTTAGACTCGGCTCCGGCCTGTTTGGCTAATGACGGAAAAACCGACAGCAGCACCGTATGGCTGACCAAACCCATAGGCACGGTCGTTAATGTCTGAGCAATCACTAGCGCAGAAATGGTTCCCTCCCACATGCCCGATCCGAAGCGGTTAATCAGAAGCAACGGAATTTGCTGAAAAATCCAGATCACAGCCAGAGGAAAAACGATCAGCAGATAACGGGATCCGGCAATTTGAAAGTTCATCCCTCCCGAAAAAAATCGCTGCCGCTTCAGAAGGAAAAAAAACTGTAAGCAGAAAGCCGTCAGCGCACCGAGCACCGAGCCGATTGCGGCACCGTAGATACCCCAAACTTTCCAGGTTAGAATTAAAAAAACCACCATCATCAGTGTGTCGGTCAACCCTGAAGAGGCCGCTGCCGCGTAATGTTCAAAATAGCTGTTTAAGGCCTGAAAAAAGGAGCACAGACTAATAAAAATGATGACCAGGCTCATCATTCGAAGCAGTGAAATGGTTAAGGCCATTTCGTCGGCATTAAAACCCGGAACAAGTTCACGAACAATCCAATGCGCTAAAGGCCACATCAACGCCGCCAGAACTCCGGTCACGGTCAATAAAATAAAAAATGTTTGCACCGCCATCCGCCGTGCAGCGTCTTCGCCCTCCGAAGAGCGTAATTTTGAAAAATGCGGCAAAATAACAAGAAAGATAATGCCTTCAAAGAAAATGGCAATGTAGTACGGGAAATGACTTGCCGCAAAAAAAGCATCCGCAAGCCACGAGACGCCGAAAAGATGGCCGATCAGAATCTTTTTCATAAAGTTCAGGATCTTAGCGGTCAGAATGAAAACAAAAACCACCAGCGATGTTTTAATCACTTTTCCGGATTTTTCTTTACGGGTTTGCGAATTAGTCATTTTCCGGCTCCGTCAAGATCAGGGCCTTCATGACATATCCGGTCAGAAACCAGAACGGAATGGCTGCCTTAGAAACCATCCAACTCACACATGAAATGTTATGGATTAACATCGCCGCCAATGCGATCAACCATCCCCAACCCAACCGGGACTGCCACGGTTGTATTTGATTTTTAAATTGCACCGCAACGTGGCGAACCAGACTCAGAATGAGTCCTCCAAAAGCCAGGGCTCCGGCCATGCCGGTTTCCGACAAAATCAGGACGTATTGGGACTCGTAAAAAAGACGGTGACGGGAGCCGAATCCCGATCCGAAAATAAAAAAATGATTGAAATTGACGAATGCGCGTTTCCACATATCCACATTCCCCGCCCATGAAGAATGAAACGGATCTTCGGATTGAAGAACTTCAACAATATCGGTCATACGCTCGGCCAAACGGGTCGGAAGGAGAAGTGCTGCGAGAATAAAAGTGCTGATCAGAAAAACGGTCTGTTTACGTGAGCCGGGAATAAGAAGGGCTAAGCCCATCGCTCCGGCAAAGGAAAAATAGCTCTTACGCGAATAAGTCCAAATGAACGGGAAAAAGACAAAAAGAAGAGCGGCAAAAACCGCGGTTTTAAACCATTTATGATTTTCTTTGATAAAAAAACCGCTAAAAAAACAAAGCCACACTACCAGAAAACATCCCATATGGTTGGCATCCCCATGAAAAGGATAACGTTCATAAAGCCGGTAATAGTTCGGATAGACGGCCTTTGCGGCCGGAAAAAAATGCTCCCAATACCCGTAACATGCGCTCACTATTCCGAGCACAAAAAAAATGACTGTAAAAAAATGGCCTGTCGCGCGAGTCTCACATAATGCCGCGACAATCAGAAAAACCAGACCGTATTCCAGCCACTTCACCAGATAAAGCATACTCATCAAAGGCTTATCGATCGTATGCATGTACAGTCCGCTCGCAATCGAAATCTGGCACATCAACAAAAAAAAGAGGTATGCGTTTTCAATGGATGCTAAACCGCCGACGGTTGCAAAGCTTCTTTTGACTTCACTCCGGCCGCATGGCGCACTTAAAAACCGCATCATCAAAAAGATGCCCAGGACAAAAAGCAGAAGGTCTTCAGCCTTGAGGTCTACACGATAATAATCATTCATGATTCCGAGCGGAATACGGGGAACAAAAATCACCGATAAAAGCAGAAAACTCGTCAGCCAGCAGAGGAAAGTCGTAGTCTTGCGGCCCTGCAGGAACATCAAATGTCTTTGAACGGGTCGAAGACAAGCGCGGCTCCATGCCGAAAACACACTCGTCCCGATAGGGCTCGCCGTCTGTCTCTGTGCAGTCATCCATCTAACGATAAGACTATTTCTAATCATTCCCCATACTCACAAAATATAGGACTGCGTTAAAAGGATAAAGGAACTCTTTCGAACAACTGTCCACTCAGCCCTCATCGCTTAGTCCTCAGTCCTGTTTTTATAAAGTGTACTTCTCATCCGAAACGTAAAAATCATAAACACGTCCTTCAAGAAAGAAATCATCATTGATCAAAAAGATTTTTCCTCCTTTGACAAGGGTGTACTTACCATAGTGAATCAACCCTGATGATTCGGTAGTCACCATGAGTTTGGCCGTAACCTTAGTCAGCGGCCGTCCGCTCAAAACGACCTCTTCCATTTTCATAATTTTCCAGTCCAGATTCCCGTAAACGTTACCAAAAGATTCTCCTACCGGAAGAACATCCTTCATCCAGCTCAAATCTTCAGACAGTAGAATCTCCACGTCGGCGTAATTGGAAACACCTTCCCTCTCAATCATCTTCGAAAAATGGATTGGGTGGACGAATGTGAAATAGACGCTCGCCAGCGCGAGTCCGGCAAAAAGCACTACGAAAATATCAAAAAGTGAGAATTTCTTTTCTTTCATAGAATCTCCCTAATCAAGACAAATGATTTTTTTAATTCTTTTCTCTACACCATAATTCAAAAGCAATCAGGGCATAAATCTGAGTCCCGAAAAGCTGCCTCCCGGCCCGGTGTTCGTCCAGCATCCAACGAATGTAATCCTTGCGAAAATAAGCCCTTTGATCATCGGCCTCGGTGATAAGAATTCGTTGAGCGGTTTCATAGAGCTCCTGACGGAACCATCGCTGGATAGGAATCGAAAAACCCTGTTTGCGTTGTTTTAACAGCTTTGCAGGCAGGAAATCCCTGACGGCCTGTTTCAAGATATATTTTGTAGTTTTATTCCTGAATTTGAACGTGGGAGGAATTGAACACGCCAATTCAGCCACTTTATAGTCAAGCAGCGGAACACGCACCTCAAGCGAATGCAGCATACTCATCCGGTCAACCTTGGTTAACAAGTCATCGGGCAAATAGACTTTGGCATCCAGATAAAAAAGTTTGTCGATTCTTTCCTGAAAATAGGTCTTTTGATAATAATATTTAAAGGCATTTTTGCGGCGATTGCGCCGGAGCTCATCCAGCACCCAGGGTTGAAACAACTTACTGCGCATCCAGGGCTGGAAGCACATCGCACGCCTTGAAAAACTATCCACAGGTGTTTGACCGGCATCAAAGACAAACCGTTTAAGCCCGCTTAAGGGCCCGCGTTCCCGCAGCGGCTGAAAATCCCGATTGATCAGCATCGTCACCAGGGTCTTGCGGAGCCACCTGGGCAGCTGGCGGTACTGGTCAAGCCAGAGTTCTTTTTGTGTCCAGAGGTATCCTCCAAAAAGCTCGTCTCCGCCGTCCCCCGAAAGGGCCACGGTGACATCCTGGCGGGCAAACTGCGAGACCAGATAAGTCGGAATGGCGGATGAATCGGCAAAAGGCTCATCAAAGCCCGGTAAAATCTCAGGCAAAAGTTCCAGCGCTTTAGGCTGGACAATTTTCTCATGGTGATCTGAACCAAAATGCGCCGCAGCCAGACGCGCATACGGCAGTTCATTATGTCTCTGATCTTCAAATCCCATTGCATAGGTCTTAAGCCTTTTAGTGCTGTTTTTCGCAGCGAAGGCACAAACGGTGCTTGAATCAATACCGCCGCTTAAAAAAGCACCGACCGGGACGTCACTGACAAGATGCATGCGCACCGACTCATCCAATGTGTCGCGAATTCGTTCACACCAGTCCTCTTCATCGGCATAATAATCCGCTTCAAAAGCAAAGTCCCAATAAGGTTCAATCTGATAATGATTATTCTGGAACCGCAGAAAATGTGCGGGCGGAATTTTGTGAATTTCACGATAAATACTGTGAGGCGCGGGGACATATAAAAAAGCCAGATAATCATCCAGAGCGGGCAAAGAAAGGCTTTTTTGAATCCCCGGATGCGCATTCAGGGCTTTTATTTCTGAACCAAAAAGGAAAAGACCGTTTTCATAATAATAATGCAGCGGCTTAATTCCGATCCGGTCCCTGTACAAAAGCAGTTTCTGCTCAAGCTTGTCCCAAAGGGCAATCGCAAACATTCCGCGCAGGTCTTCGACAAAACTCTCCCCCTTCTCTTCATAGAGGTGCACGATCACTTCGCTATCCGTTTTGCTCCTGAAATGATGCCCTTTTCGTATCAGTTTTTTCCTGAGATCCTGAAAATTGTAAATCTCCCCGTTAAAAACCGTCCAAACGGTACCGTCTTCGTTGGAAATCGGCTGGTGACCGCCTTCCAGATCAATGATTTTGAGCCGGCGCATGGCAAGCCCGAGACTGCCCTCCGTGTAATACCCCTCATCGTCAGGACCTCGACGAGTCAAAGTCCGGTTCATCTTTTTCAGAATTTCCTCATTCGCAGGTTCATGAGAGGAAAACATTCCGGTAATTCCGCACATGTCAGCATTCCTTCCGGGCCCCTAATTCCGGTTCAGTCTCAGACTGATTAGGAACAAGCGGCACATTCATCTGTTTTTTAATTAATTCATTGTGATAGAAATTGACATACTGATCCATCATTCGCTGCATTGTAAAATGCTTGCAAATGGTCTCAAAGGCCCCGGCGGCAAGCAAATGGCCAAGTTCCCGGTCCCGGATTAAAAGCATCACGGCGGCAGCAAGTTCCCGGCCGCTACGAGGTTCGGCTAAAAGTCCGTTAACTTGATGCTTTACCAATTCGGGAATACCCCCGGCCCTCGTTGCGACAACTTTACGGCCGCACGCCATGGCCTCAAGCAGCACATTCGGAAAGCCTTCAATGACCGATGCCAGCACAAAAATGTCCATCGAGTGGATCAGCTCACGAACATCCGTGCGTCTGCCGGCAAAGATGAACCTGCCAGAGGCCTTTAAAGCACTGCTTTTTTTGATCATTTCCTGCTGCAGGGGTCCCGAACCGACAAAAAGAAACCACACATCCGGATGGGTTTGATGCACAATTTCAGCGGCCTCCAGCAGATACGGATAACCTTTCTCATAGGAAAAATTTGCGACGGTTCCAACCACAAGTGCATTTTCAGGAATACCCAGTTCCCGGCGGATATCCACATGAGCGTCCGGATTTTCGAACCAGCGGTCATCGACACCGTTATGAATGGTTAAAACTCTGTCCGGTGTCACTTTTTCCTTATCAAGCGTCCAGACCTCTGCGGCATGCGAGCAGCAAATCACTTTGTCCACAAACCGGTTGCCGAGATTCTCAAGCCAGCGGTGCCTGGGTTTCTGCCAATGAGCTAATTCACGCCGCGAAGAAAGAACGACAGGGACATGTAAAAGTTTTGCAGGAATTCCGGCAAAAAGATGAAAACCAAAAAGATAAGTGTGCAGGATATCGATTCTGCGGCCGCGCATCCAATGATACAGTTTAAAAAAAGTTCCGGGATTCCAGCTTTTTTCATGCAAACATTCCAGAGGGATTCCTGCAGCGCGGATCGCACTGGCCAGCTCACCTTCTTCAAAAATCGTCAAAATACCGGCGTCAAACCCACGGGAACGCAGCCGTCCGGCAAGCTCGAGGACATGCTTTTCAGCACCGCCTGTATTCATCCGCGGAAACACATACCAAATGGCAGGCGTCCTCATACAGACCCCGTTTCTTTGAGAATCGTGATCAGTTCTTCGGATCTTCCCGCCAGATCATATTTTTCTTCGATCTTTTTACGGGCCGCCTGCCCCATACTCTGCCGCAGCCCTGCATCCTCGATCAGATGCGTCAGTTTTTCGACCCATTCCACTGTTCCGTCCGCCAGAAAACCGTCCGTACCGTCATCAACCACTTCAAGATTCATCCCGTTTTTTGAAGAGACCGCCGGGAGTCCGGCCGCCATATATTGCAGCAATTTCAAACTGCACTTTCCCCGGGTCCACTCATCATCCTTCAAAGGAGAAATCGCAATATCAAAAGAATGAAAATCACTATTTTCATCCTCGAGTGCCCAGTCTTTAAACTCAAGCGTTACGCCTTCAATCGAAAAATGCCGGGCCTTTAAACGCGTTACGATCCGGACAATCACTGGATAACGCTTGCAAATGATTCTCAGGGCTTCTTCAATCAATGAAAAATACTCAAGGCCGGTGGCTGTCCCCAGCCAGCCGATCACAATCTTCTCATCCTTTGCCTTTTCAGACATAGTTTTCATTGTTATTCTTGAGACATCGACCGGCGTAGGAAGTGTATACACCGTCGGATTATACGCTAAAGCCATTTTGGCCAAATAGGCGTTGCCCGCGACCACAGCACGACACCGCCGGGAAAGCTTGCCCAACTGTTCTCTATCCTGCAAAAAGCGCAGCGGCGGCCAGCTGAATTCCACGATCGAACCATGATAGACTGCATCATCAAGATCAAAAATAAGACGCCTTGAAAACCAATCGTATACACACTCGAGTCCTTTGAAGTTCGTCAGCAAAATACTCTTTTGAATCCATACGATGTCATAAAAGGGACATTGAAAAAGTCGGATCAACGAGCTGATAAGCTCGCACAGATACTGCAGCATTTTGACCCATTTTGAAGATGAGTAGTAAAGCCGGTTAAAAAGCGACTGCGTAAGGAGCGGTTGGATTTTATACGTTATATCCGCCTGGC
>JACKFM010000014.1 GCA_020632475.1 Candidatus Omnitrophota bacterium
CGACTCTTTGAGAGTCATGTGTGAGGTGACACAGGTGACGCGAAACGGCGGTTTTTGAGAATTTTATTTCCCTAAGGAACGGCGATTCTTAGCTTTTTCCCCACTCTTTTGAGGTGACACGGCTTGCCTCAAAACTTGTTCAAAGGCAGCTTTGAAAACCTTTTTGTTTTGAATATGAACAAGCGGTCTAAGTGACCGTTCACTGACTCCGGTTGTATTCAAAACTTTATCCTGTGCCCATTCAGGCAAACGTAGTAACGAAAGGGCGTGAACCACACTCACGCGCGCGACTCTTAACCTCTTTGCTAATAAGGTGTTATTGAGTTCGGGATTCTCGTCTAAGATTTGTTTCCAACGGCGGGCTCTTTTGATGGGATTGACGTAACGTTTTTTCGGCTTCTCTGCTTCTCTTTTTTCCTTCTCAAATTGACCGAATTCGGTCTTTAAAACATACCTTCTTTCGCTCACTTTTTTGCGATCCGAGAGCAGAAATTCTGTGGCCATAAACTTCGTGTCCCCACTGTTACCGGGGAGCCAATTAAAAAACCGGCACGAACTTTTCGTGCCGGTTTTTTATGCCTTTATACACAAGGAGTTATGAAGGATTTGGTTAAGACCAAAGTTCGTATTTCTCCATTTCAATTAGGTAAGAATCCGAACTTCAACTAGTAAAATAAGCTCAAATTACCTAATTAAGGCCCTTCTTGACTTAACTTGAAAATTGAATATAATATGTTCAATTTTCAAGGAGAGAAAATGCTCATCAAAAGAGCTGATTTAAGCTCTCACATTACTACCGCACTCAGAAGAAGCCGTATCGTTTCTTTGTTGGGGCCCAGGCAATGTGGAAAAACTACTCTCGCAAAAGCCTTTGCCAAAAGTTACTCCAAAGACACTACTTACTACGACCTTGAAAATACCGAAGATTTATCTCTCTTAAAGAATCCTCAAACGGTTCTTGGGTCACACAAAGGCCTTGTCATTATTGATGAAATTCAAAGAAAACCGGAACTCTTTCCTACTCTTCGCGTATTAGTAGACCGCAAACCCTTACCGGCTAAATTTTTAATTCTTGGCAGTGCATCTCCTGAGATTATTCGAAAGTCTTCCGAATCTCTCGCGGGTCGCATTGAATTCATCGAAATGAACGGATTTACTCTGGATGAAGTAGGAACAAAAAAAAGAGAAACCTTATGGCTTCGTGGGGGAATGCCGGATTCTTTTCTGGCGAAATCTTTAAAAGACAGTCACTCTTGGAGAGAAAACTTTATTCGCACCTTTATAGAACGAGACATCCCTCAAATGGGATTTCAATTCCCTTCGGCAACGATTCGTCGTTTTTGGCAAATGGTCGCCCATGTTCATGGGCAAACTTGGAATGGTTCACAAATTGGTTCTTCTTTAGGAGTGTCCCATACAACTGTACGACGTTATCTGGATTTACTGACAGGTGCTTTTATCATTCGGCAATTACACCCATGGTATGTCAATTTGGGAAAACGCCTGGTTAAATCGCCCAAAATATATTTTCGTGACACGGGTCTTCTCCATCAATTCTTAAGAATCAATGATTACCGAGAACTCTTAGCGCATCCCAAACTTGGGTTCTCATGGGAGAGTTTTGCCCTAGAACAAGTACTCAGCTTGTATGGAGAACAAGACAGCTACTTTTGGGCCACCCACGCTGGGGCTGAACTTGATTTACTTCTAGTGAGAGGGCAGAAGCATTTGGGTTTTGAATTCAAGTTTTCAGAAGCCCCTGAAATCACAAAGTCCATGCATGTTGCGATTGAAGACCTCAAACTTCACAAACTTTGGATAGTTTACCCAGGTAATAAGAATATTAGCTTAGATAAGAAAATAGATCTCGTCGGAATCGACCACTTAAACAAGGTTAAATTTTAGCTTATGTCAAAAGAAGCGAAAGTACGGATAAAGGATGGAACTCTTCGAACTGATATTTAAATTTTTGAATTAGCAGTCAATTTTAATTAGAAAAGAATAGCCTCATGGTTAAATTTGTTATGTGTATATGCCGTCATCCTAAAATGACGCGTGAGCAATTTCAAGACTATTGGCGCAACAGTCACGGACCGTTTTTTCAGAAATTTTCTGAAACACACAAAGCAAAAAAATATGTTCAGAATCATACTATAAGCACTCCTCTGAACAAGAGTCTTATAGACTCAAGAGGAATGATACAAGAGTACGATGGTGTTGCTGAAGTGTGGTTTGAATCAGAAGAAGCTTTTCTTGCCGCGATGAGTTCACCGGAGGGTCAAAAACTCGGTGTCGCTCTTCATGACGATGAGGTTAAATTCATTGATCATTCCAGATCAACCGCTTTCTTCGCGGTGGAGCATGAGTTTTAAAAAGCTAGTTATTTTTTTAAGAGTGAATAGTCTATATTTGAATGGGTATAAAAAATTTACCGCCTACTTTTGCTAAGATTCGGCGGAACAAGTTCCGTAGTCGGGGTTCGCTAATCCTCCTGCAAAATCTAAATCTAATCAAAGGCTTTGACAATAATATCAATTAAAAGACGGTGGGCGGGTGTCAGGGGAGCGGTGACGCGCCAGATGATGCCGATTTCGCGACTTGGTTTAGGCGAAGTGAACGGGATAAAAACAAGATCGGGATTTTCCTTCGCGTTTGCCGCCATTCGGGGAACGAGCGTTAGCCCTTCTCCGACCGAAGCTAACTTCATGACGGAAGTGAGGCTGCTTCCCTGGAAGATGATTTGGTCATCTTCACGAATCCGCTTACAGTATTCTAATGCTTGATCTGCAAAACAATGTCCTTCCTGCAAGATGAGCAATTTTTCTTCTTTGATGATTTTTGATGTTACCTGTTTTCTCTTCGAAAGGGGATGATGCCGCGATACGGCTAAGAAAAATTCTTCTTTCCCGATACTGCGGTGTACGATCCCGGTATCGGTAATGGGAAGGGCCAGGATGCCAAGATCGAGGGTTCCGGCTTTAAGAGAGTCTAATAAAATCGATGTTGTTTCTTCATAAATTTCAAGCGATAAGCGAGGGGCTTCCTTTTTGAGTTTAACCAGGCAGCCGGGCATTAAGTAGGGATTAATCGTGGGAATGACGCCGATGGTAATTTTTCCGGAAATATCTTTGGTCTCATCCTGGAGTTCCGTGAGTCCGGTCTTAAGCATGTCGATCGCGGCCATTGCAAAAGGGATAAACTTATCTCCTGCAGACGTCAGCCGAACGCCGTGAGACGATCTTTCGAAAAGAGGGGTCCCGATCTCTTCTTCGAATTTTTTAATTTGATGGCTTAAGGTAGGTTGGGTGACATGGACCCGTTTTGCCGCACGAAGAAAATTGCGTTCCTGAGAGAGGGCTACGATATAGCGTAATTGCTGTAGTTCCATTATAGACTCCTTCTATGATAATAATAGAAATAATCGATTGGATCAATAGCTAAAAAAGTGCGACTTTATACCCAGAGAAAGCTTTTTTAACCCAAACGAAATTGGAACCAAAAAGGATAGGGGTTATGAAAATTAGAAAAATCCTATGGGCTATAGCCGCAGTCGGTTTATTAACTTTTCCATTTTTAACACTAACATCAGCGGCCCCCGCCGCTGAAAAGGAGGAAGTAATGACAAATCAATTTTGGTGGCCCCAACGGCTTGACCTTTCACCTCTTCGTGCGCACGATGTTTCTTCGAACCCCTATGGCGAAAAATTCAACTATGCCAAAGAATTTAAAAGTCTTGATTTTGAAACTTTAAAGAAAGACGTCAATGAACTTTTAACTACTTCGCAAGATTGGTGGCCGGCCGACTTCGGCAACTACGGCCCTCTTTTTATTCGAATGGCCTGGCACAGTGCGGGAACCTACCGCACCATTGACGGTCGAGGCGGTGCGGGCGGCGGTCAGCAGCGTTTTGAACCACTCAATAGCTGGCCGGATAACGCCAATCTTGATAAAGCGCGAAGACTGCTTTGGCCTATCAAACAAAAATACGGTGAAAAAATTTCATGGGCAGATTTGATGGTTTTAGCAGGAAATATCGCTATGGAAAATATGGGATTCAAAACCTTTGGATTCGCCGGCGGTCGCGAAGATGACTGGGAAGCCGACGAAGTTTATTGGGGTCCCGAGAAAAAATGGATGGATGCCAATCGGCGTGATCAGGAAGGTAAACTGAAGGGACCGCTTGCAGCGGTTCAGATGGGCTTAATTTATGTGAATCCCGAGGGCCCCGGAGGAAGTCTCGATCCGCTTGCAGCAGCCAAGGCCATTCGTGAGTCTTTTGGACGCATGGCGATGAATGATGAGGAAACTGTGGCGCTCATCGCGGGCGGTCACAGTTTTGGTAAAGTACACGGTGCTCATAAACCTGCTGAATGTGTTGGCGCCGAGCCTGCGGGGGCTGCGATTGAGGAGCAAGGACTTGGGTGGAAAAACAAATGTGGCAAAGGCAACGCTGAAGATACCGTAACCAGCGGTTTGGAAGGCGCCTGGACTTCGACGCCGGCCCAATGGTCTCATATGTTTCTCCATAATTTGTTCACGTTTGAATGGGAAAAAAGCAAAACCCCAGGTGGAGGAACGGTTTGGGTTCCTAAAGACGGTGGGGCCGCAAATACAGTTCCCGATGCTCATGTCGAGGGGAAGAAACATGCTCCGATTATGCTGACGACGGACCTTGCGTTAAAAGAAGACCCTGAGTACAAAAAAATCGCAAGACGGTTTTACGAAAATCCCGCTGATTTTACAGACGCGTTTGCCAGAGCTTGGTTTAAGCTGACGCATCGTGATATGGGACCTCGTTCTCGTTACATATGGAAGGAAGCTCCCACCGAAGCACTTCTTTGGCAGGATCCTCTTCCAGCTGCGGATTATGCTTCGATCAACGAGGGCGATATTGCGAAGCTTAAGAAGCAGGTTTTGGAGTCAGGGGTGAGTGTTTCCGAACTTGTCAGAACTGCCTGGGCCTCCGCGGCCACTTTCCGCTCGAGTGATATGCGTGGCGGTGCAAACGGAGCACGCCTCCGTCTTGAACCCCAGAAAAACTGGGGAGTCAATAATCCCCAGGAGCTAAACAAAATCTTGGCAGTCTTGGAAAAAATCCAGAAAGACTTCAACGATTCGAGCAAAGACAACAAAAAAGTGTCTTTGGCCGACTTGATCGTCCTCGGAGGATCCGCGGCGGTTGAGAAAGCTGCAAAAGATGCTGGAATTAATGTTGAGGTGCCTTTCTCTGCGGGACGCACCGACGCCGTTCAAGAGCAGACGGATGTTCACAGTTTTTCCGAACTTGAACCTAAGGCGGATGGATTCCGGAACTATTACACGGAAAACAGCTATCTTAGCCCGACAGAAGCCCTGGTTGATAAGGCGGCTTTGCTGGATCTTAATGTTCCGGAGATGACCGTTTTAATAGGAGGGTTACGGGCGCTGGATGCCAATACCGGCCAATCTAAAAACGGTATTTTTACCGACCGACCTGGAGTTTTAAGCAATGATTTCTTCGTTAATCTGCTTAGTATGGCCACTGAGTGGAAGAAATCGGAGAAGACAGAAGGTCTTTATGAAGGTTATGACCGAAAAACCGGCAAACTGAAATGGACTGCGACTTCCGTGGATTTGATTTTTGGTTCCAACTCGGAATTGCGGGCGGTAGCTGAGGTCTATGCGTTTGACGATTCCAAAGAAAAGTTTGTGCGTGATTTCGTCACTGTATGGACTAAGGTCATGAACTTGGACCGGTTTGATCTTCAGTAATCCATAAAGACGTGTTTGATCGATGAAAAAAAGCCCCGGTGATTTTTACCGGGGCTTTTTCTTTTCTACCTTTCCGTTCAGCAGGAGTATAATTTCATGAGATGAGAACTCTCTGGCCTCGCCGTGAGGCTGGTCCCTAGCGGAGACTATCCTCTTTGGCGAGGAGGTAGCTGATAGTATTCGTATAAAAAGGAGGATATCGCATGAAATCCCGGAATAATATTTTTACCATTTTTATTTTTTCTGTATTTATCATCCTTTCTTCGAATGTTTGTAGAGGAGAAGAGATCTCCCCTGCGGAGCATGAATATCTATTGAATGCTGAAGAATCAGAGAATCAGCAGTCAGTAACTTACCATCATCAATTTCTCAATTCTGAACATCCGCCCATTAATTGTCCTTTACGTAAGCAGGGCATCGATCCGAATCATTTAAAGCCTTTTGAAGATATTGACAAATACATTGCATTTCTAGAAAGGGAAGATCGGGATCAGTGGCAAAAACCGGAAAAGATTATCGAGATCCTTGCTCTTTCAGGTTCGGAAACGGTTGCTGATCTTGGTGCGGGATCAGGATATTTTACTTTTCGTTTTTCGAAGGCTTTGCCTCGGGGCAAGGCTATTGCTATGGATATTGAACCGGAAATGATTCGCCATATTTATCACCGCTCCATGGTCGAAGGAATATCCAACATAGAAGTGAAAATTATAAGTCCTGATGATCCTGAGGTGCCATCTGAAACAGACCTTGTTTTTATTTGTGATGTCCTTCACCATGTTCAGAATAAAGAGGTTTGGCTATCCAAGTTATTTTCTCATATGAAATCCGGAGCCAGGCTTGTGATTATAGAGTTTAAAGAAGGTAATTTGCCGGAAGGGCCTCCCGAAAGTATTAAAATTTCCAAAAAAGAAATGGTGAATTTGGTCACAGGAGCTGGTTTTGTGATACAAAAAGATTTACCCGAATTGCTTCCTTATCAAACATTCTTGCTGTTTTCAAAGTCATAAGATCAGAATGATGAATATATCGAACGCTACCCAAATGGCAGGTCACTTTTTGGCGGGAGGGTGAAGTGATAAAACCCCAGGGGCGGTTCTCACGTAATCTTCAGTCAAATAAGCGGTTAGAGAGAATTGTCCCTGAATGAAAGGGGACGCCCGCTGCTGTGCGACGTTATTGCCAGAAAGCGTCTTGAATGCAGATTCCGTTTTTGTCCCACACAAGTGTTTTTTGTTTTTTATATTTCAGCAGAAGGCGGGAGAGGGTTTCGGGTGTGGTTCCGATGGCGGAGGAGACATTTCTTTTCGATAAAGAGGGAAAGGTTCCCGGCTTTTTGCCGTATTGGTCTTTAAGATAGAGTTTAAAACGGTCCTCTACATCATGAGCCGATAAATACAGAATTCTGTTGGTGAGGTAGCGGTGTTTTTTAAGAAGGACCGAAATCAAGCCGTTACGGAAATCTTTGTCTTCAAGCAATTCATGAATTTTCATGATGGGGATTAGATAAACCGATGTGGTTTGAACCGCGATGGCGGTTACAGGATAAGTGTTTTGTTCAAAAAGGATCACTTCCGCAAAAAGCTCTCCGGGTTTGACACTTTTAATCAGCACTTCTCTGCCGTCTCTTGCGATTTTGTGAAGCTGCACGGCGCCTTTGGCCAGGACAAAGATATGCGCACCTTTTTCTCCCTCCGTGAAAAGAATCTGATTTTTTGAAATCTTTCGGTGAAGGGAAGCCTCTGCCAAAACCCTGCGGTTTTCTAAAGAAAGTCCTTTAAACAGGTCAATTTGAGCCAATAAATCCGCAATATCCATAAAAAAGTCTCATTTTCTTGATGTAGGTCAAGGTTTTCGATCTCTAAGGAGAGTATATTGTTGCCTATTATAGCGACAATCCGGATTAATAAGGAATGTTTAAAAAAGAAGGAGATTCATTATGTCCATGTTTTGTTATCAATGTGAACAGGCTTTCCGGGGCAAGGGATGTGAGGATCAGGGGGTTTGCGGAAAAACCCCAGAGGTCGCGGCGCTCTTAGATGTTCTGCTGCATCAAACCAAAGGCATTGGTTATTTTGCGCATCAGGCACGCCTGCAGGGGGTGTCTGACCAGGACGTGAACCGGTTTACGCTTGAGGCTCTTTTTGTGACTGTCACCAATGTGAATTTTGATCCGGAGAGTATTCAGCGTTGGATTTATCAGGCCCAACAGGTCAAAGAAAAGGCAAAGGCATTGCTTGGAAAAGTTTCTGATGAAAATGTTTCAAGCGCCGCATTTCAGCCCGCCGCTGATTTAGAGACGCTGACCGGACAGGGATTTGCTCTTAAGATTATCGGAGACGACGCAGATCCGGATCTTCGTTCACTCAAGCATCTTTTGATTTACGGCCTTAAGGGGCTTGCGGCCTATGCGCATCATGCAGCCGTGCTGGGTTATGAAGATGAAAAGATTTATGCGCTTCTGCATGAAGGGTTGCATGCGTTGAACCGCAAAGATATTCCGGCCGACGAACTTTTGGGGCTTAATCTCAAATGCGGTGAAGTCAACTTGCGGTGTATGGAAATTTTAGACCAGGCCCATCATGAAACCTACGGGCATCCCGAACCGACCGAAGTTTCAAAAACGATTCGCAAAGGTCCGGCGATTATTGTCAGCGGACACGATTTGCTGGATCTTGAAAATATTTTGAAGCAAACCGAGGGCAAAGGTATTAGTGTCTACACCCATGGTGAAATGCTGCCCGCACACGGCTACCCCAAGCTCAAAGCCTATCAACATCTGGCGGGTCATTTCGGAACGGCATGGCAGAATCAGGCGAATGAATTTGACGGGGTTCCGGCGGCCATTTATTTTACGACCAACTGTATTCAGGAACCCAAAGACAGCTATCGGGACCGCACGTTTACGGGTGGAACCGTCGGTTGGCCCGGCCTTCAGCATGTAGAGAATCAGGATTACTCGGCCGTGATTGAAAAAGCGCTACAGCTGGGAGGATTCAAAGAAGAAACCGCCGGAGGAAAACTGATGACCGGATTTGGTCATCATGCCGTATTGAGTGTGGCCGGTCAAGTGGTCGAGGGTGTTAAAAGCGGTGCGATTCGTCACTTTTTTCTCGTGGGCGGTTGTGACGGCGCAAAACCCGGAAGAAATTATTATACCGAGTTTGCTCAAAGTGCTCCGCAGGACAGCATTGTCATGACCCTGGGCTGCGGAAAATTCCGTTTCAATGACAAAGATTTCGGTACAATCGGCGGTCTTCCGCGTCTTCTGGACATCGGGCAATGTAATGATGCCTATTCGGCCATTAAAATTGCCGGGGCGCTTGCCGGAGCCTTTGGCTGCGGGGTCAATGACCTGCCGCTCTCGCTCATTATTTCATGGTATGAACAAAAAGCGGTCGTGGTGCTGCTTTCATTACTCGCGCTCGGTATTAAAGGCATCCGTCTCGGGCCGAGTTTGCCGGCATTCATCACCCCGAATATTTTAAAGGTCCTGGTTGAAAAGTTTGACCTTAAGCCGATTAAAACCGCTCAGGAAGACCTTCAGGAAATTCTGCGTGCTTGAAAAATAACCGGTGCTGTCCGGTGCAAAAGGGTTTGCGTTGGGCAGTGCCGGTATCTTTTCTCAATTCGAAACACTTCATATCGTTTACAGCCCGCCAAAAACTCTTTCGCCTCTACCGCTTAAGCGGAGTATAATCCTCTGAAAAAAGGAGAGAACGATGACTGCCGAAACCACGATGAAAACGAAAGTCTATGCCGCACTTTCGGCGGATAAACCCCTGCAATTATTTGAGATCGAACGCCGTGCCCCCCGGGAAACCGAAGTGATGATTGAAATTCTTTATTGCGGCGTCTGTCATTCTGATTTACATCAGGCCAGAAATGAATGGCACAACACTAAATACCCCTGTGTGCCCGGCCATGAGATTGTCGGTAAGGTGGTTCAGGCCGGAGCGCAGGTCAAAAAATTTAAAATCGGGGATGTGGCCGCCATCGGATGTATGGTTGATTCCTGCGGTCAGTGTGATGCCTGCAAAGAAAACCTGGAGCAGCATTGCAAAAAGACGGCAACATTTACCTATAACAGCAAGGACAGAAAAACAGGTGAGAATACCCTCGGAGGTTATTCTCAGAGAATTGTTGCCGAAGAATCGTTTGTCTTAAGAGTTCCCGAGAATCTAGATTTGGCTGCGGCCGCACCGTTATTATGTGCAGGGATTACCACGTATTCACCCTTGAAACGTTTCAAGGTTGGCAAGGGTCAAAAGGTTGGGGTGATTGGTTTAGGCGGGCTCGGTCACATGGCGGTTAAATTCGCGAAAGCCTTTGGAGCGCATGTTGTGGTTTTTTCTCGCAGCCATTCAAAAGAACCCGATGCCAAACGCCTGGGCGCCGATGAAGTCATCATCTCCACCGATAAAGCGGAAATGCAAAAGCATGCGGGCTCTTTTGATTTTATCCTGGATACCGTGGCCGCCGACCATGACATCAATGCTTATATGGAGATTTTAAAGCGCGAAGCATCGCTTTGTCTTGTGGGCGCACCTGAAAACCCTCTGGCGGTCGAAGCTTTTTCACTGATCTTTCAGCGCCGTAACCTTGCCGGGTCGCTTATCGGTGGGATTCAAGAAACCCAGGAGATGTTGGATTTCTGCGGTAAGAATAAAATTACAAGCGATATTGAACTCATCAAAATTGATGAAATTAATCAAGCCTATGAGCGCTTGCTTAAAAGTGATGTGAAGTACCGCTTTGTCATCGACATGCAACATCTGAAATAAAATATCCTCCGGCATGTTTCCCTTTTCACTCGCGGCAAGCAACGATATAATTCTGCAACCCGGACAGCTTTTTTCCGGCATATGACCGGACAATTCGAAAGGATAAGTATTCTATGAAACGTTCTCCTCTGGCGTCTATTTTTTTAATTGTTGCTGTGGATGTGTTGGGATTCACAATCATTCTGCCGCTGCTTCCGTTTTATGCCGAAAGTTTCGGGGCCTCGGCGCTTGTGGTCGGAACACTGATTTCCACTTACGGATTCTGTCAACTAATTGCCGGACCGATTCTCGGACATCTCTCCGACCGTTTCGGAAGAAAACCGGTGCTGCTTGTGAGTCAGTGCGGCACATTGATCGGTTTTCTCATCCTTGCCTTTGCCAGGAGTCTGCCGCTTATTTTTCTTTCCCGGATTATTGACGGGATTACGGCCGGCAATTTATCGGTGGCGCAGGCCTATATTTCAGATGTGACCGAGGCCAAAGACCGCGCCAAGTCATTCGGACTGATCGGGATTGCTTTTGGATTGGGTTTTTTAATCGGGCCTGCAATCTCCGGGGTATTGGCGCACTTTAATTATCAATATCCGATTTTTGCGGCCGCCGGACTTTCTTTGGCAAGCATTCTGGCGACTTATTTTTTGCTGCCCCGGGTGGCGCATATGACGGTTCATGCCGGTGAAGAAGCTGATCGCAGTTTCAGTCCGAAAATCTATTCTGAATCATTCCGTGATCCGGCACTCGGCCCTTTGCTTCGGCAGTTCGCATCTTTCATTTTTACTTTTGTGTTGTTTATGTCCGGGTTTGCACTTTTTGCCGAGCGCCGTTTTACGTTTCATGGGGCCGCTTTCGGTGCCAGGGAAGTGGGCGTGGCGTTTGCCTATGCCGGATTTCTGGGGGTGATTATCCAGGGCGGGTTAATCGGACGCCTGGTCAAACGTTTTGGTGAAGCCCGTCTGGTGAAGATCGGTTTTGTGTGTATGTTCTCAGCATTTCTCTGCCTGAGCGTAACTGCAACCATTCCGCTTCTGGCCCTTGTCATCGCCGTTTATTTCTTCGGCAGTTCGGTGCTTAGGCCCAGCCTCACCAGTCTCATTACCCTAAGCGCAGGCAAACACCGGCAGGGAGTGACGCTTGGACTGACACAGTCCTTGATGTCCATTTCACAGGTCGTTGCGCCTCTCGTCTGCGGTGTTTTAATCGAACACATGCTGCTCAGGCAGTGGGCCTGGCTCGGTGCCTTTGCCGCTGCGATTGGCGTTATGCTGAGTCTGTGGTATCGTCCATTGAAAGCGGAAATCAAATCTCCGGTATAGCACCGCGCCAAGATTAATTTTTCGGGTTCGCGGCACGAGTGTCCGTAACAATATTGAAACTTAAGACCTGCGTTTCAATATTGACGGAGCACTAGCACCGCGCCAAGATTAATTTTTCGGGTTCGCGGCACGAGTGTCCGTAACAATATTGAAACTTAAGACCTGCGTTTCAATATTGACGGAGCACTAGCACCGCACCAAGATTAATTTTTCGGGTTCGCGGCACGAGTGTCCGTAACAATATTGAAACTTAAGGCCTGCGTTTCAATATTGACGGAGCTGACGAAAGAGGGTAAGGATGAACGGAAAAATTCTTAAGGGCAGTCTGCTGGTATTAAGTTTTTATTTCGTATGCATGGCCCTTGCTCATTTTTTCAGTCTGAAATACCCGCTGCTTTTTGTTTATTACGATGTACCGTTTTATGCCTACCAGGACAAGATTATTTCCTTTTCGTTAATCGCTTATGCGATTTTGTTTTACCATGCTGCGCATCACCGCTTTCTGGTGCCTTCGGTCCTTGTTCTGGCGGGAGTGACCGTACTGGGTCTTGCCTCCATTAATGTCTCTGAGGATCTTCATCGGGTTTTAAACCCGGGGCAGGCGGCAGCCCCTTATTGGCTGCAGACAGGTTTATTTCTGTTGATTTTGATTTTTCTCTGGGTTCTCTATAGGAAGGATGAAGCCTAGTGCCTCTTCAATTTTGAAATTGTGAGTTGCTGAGTTCAAAATTGTTAGAGGTGCTTGTGCCCGAGAACCCACAAATTCAATCTTGAAAGGGTACTAAGAAGAAAAAGGGCTTGACATCCTGGCTGCTACAATTAAGATTTTATCCAATTAAGACAAAATCTTATATTTTCTCATTTGATTTTAACCCGTAGTTCTGCCTTTTTGCCCGCCGGAGAGCCAATCTTAGCCCGCATTCAGGTGTAAAGACCCGCGGATTATTTTGATGGGCGGGAATCTGTTTTATTTAAGGGAGTATTTAGAATATGTCAGTCAAGTCTCTTAGTCAGCTTGCGATCAAAGAAAAAGCAATTATTGAAGCGATTGAAGGTCACGATGCTTTGCAAATCCGGCTTCAGGAATTAGGTCTGGTTCCCGGGACGCTGGTCAGTATTAAACGGTATGCCCCCTTTGGTGATCCGATGGAGCTTGAGATCCGCGGGTATTGCCTGTCGATCCGCAAGGCAGATGCAGATTGTGTGATGGTCCGAACAGAGGAGGGGGCAGGAAAATGAAATCCGCTTCCGGCAAACCGGTCAAAACGATTACGCTTGTTGGTAATCCCAATGTCGGGAAAACGACTCTTTTTAATGCGCTTACCGGGATGCGGCATACGACTGCCAATTATCCGGGTGTGACGGTTGAAAAACGAGCCGGGTGGATTTCTCTGGGGGATTCCGAAGGTGCTGCGGAAATTATCGATCTGCCCGGAACTTATAGTTTAACGCCGCAGTCGATTGATGAAGAAATTGTCCGGCATGTGCTGCTGGGTGAACAGAAAGATACACCCCGGCCGGATCTGGCGGTTTTGGTTTTAGATGCCAATAATCTGGAAAGAAATTTATATTTTGCCTTTCAGGTGATTGAGACCGGGATTCCGGTCATTGTCGTCTTAAATATGTGGGATGAGGCAGTTGAAAGCGGAAAAATTATTGATATTGCCCGATTCAGTGAATTGTTAGGGGTTCCCGTCATCAAGACGGTCGGCCATCGCCAAACCGGTTGCGATGAGCTCTTGAGCCTCATTCGCCGCCATGCTTTGGACGGAACACAGCCGGTAAATGATTTTGGGTTTGACGGGCTTTCCATTCAGGCGCGCTATGAAAAAATTGAATCCATCATCCGGCAGGTGATTACCCTTCCCGATAAACCCGTTGAGACAATTTCAGATAAAATCGACCAGGTTCTGACGCATCCGCTTTGGGGATGGGTCTTTTTTACAGGATTGATGGCCGTGATTTTTCAGTCGATCTTCAGCTGGGCCGGGCCGGTGATGGATGTGATTTCAGGCGGTGTGGAGTGGCTCGGCGGTGTTGCGGCCACTCTTCTGCCCGACGGTCAGCTTGAAAGTCTGGTTGTCGACGGGATGATTGCCGGAGTCGGCAATGTGGTGATTTTTCTGCCGCAGATTTTTCTGCTGTTTTTCTTTATCGCACTTCTTGAAGATTTTGGTTATATGTCGCGAGCGGCCTTTGTGTTGGACCGTGTCATGAAAAAGGTGGGGTTAAACGGCAGGGCGTTTCTGCCGCTGTTAAGTTCTTTTGCCTGCGCCATTCCGGGCGTGATGGCCACGCGTACGATTCGTGACCGCAATGACCGGCTGGCGACCATTCTCGTGGCGCCCCTGATGAGCTGCAGTGCTCGCTTACCCGTTTATGCTTTGATGATTGCCGCCTTTATTCCGTCGACCCCGGTCCTCGGATTTTTGAATTTAAAAGGGCTGACCCTCTTAGCGATGTATCTGTTGAGTCTTTTTGCCGGATTGGGGATGGCCGCACTTTTTAGAAAAACTCTGCTGAGAGGCGGGAAAACACCTTTTCTGCTTGAGCTTCCTCCTTACCGTATTCCGAATCTCAAGGGCGTGCTCTTGACCATGTGGGACCGCGGCAAAGAATTTCTGATGAATGCCGGAACAATTATTTTTGCAATTTCGATTGTGCTGTGGTTTCTGGCGAGTTATCCCAAAGATCCCAACATTACCCAAAGATACGAGGTCCTCAAACAAAACGCCGCGGTGACGCTCAGGGCCGATGCGCTTAAGGACCGGATTCAGATGCTTGATAATGAAGAAGCGGGAGCACAGCTGAAGGCCAGTTTTGCGGGCCGCATGGGGCAAATGATTGAACCGGCCATAAAACCGCTTGGGTTTGACTGGCGTATCGGCATCGGGCTGGTGGCCTCCTTTGCCGCCAGGGAAGTTCTTGTCAGTACCCTGGCGATTACTTACCAGATTGGTGAAGATGCCGATGAAACTTCGACGGATTTAATCACTGCTTTGCAAAACGAAACAAATCCGGTCACCGGAAAACCCCTTTACACGCCGCTTGTGGCGGTTTCGCTCATGGTTTTCTTTGTGCTGGCCTGTCAGTGTATGTCTACGATCGCCATTGTGCGGCGTGAAACAAACAGCTGGTCCTGGCCGGCCTTTATGGTGGTGTATATGACTGCTCTGGCCTGGATCGGGTCGTTGACGGTTTATCAGGGCGGAAAACTCTTGGGGTTCCATTAAATGGACCGGTCGGAGTGGATCGCGCTGGTGATTGTTTCAGGTGCGGTGGTCTATTTGTTTTATTTTTATCTCCGCAGAAAAAATAAATCAAACTGTTGCGGTAAAGACTGCCCGGCAATGAAACCCAAGAATAAATAAAACCTTGCAAAAAACCACCAATTTTTCGATATGCTGCACTTAAGCATCTTCTCACGTCTCACTAAAAAGCTCTTCATCTCCGCCGTGCAGGAAGAGTATAATTCTTAAAAACATCATCTAAAAAATAAGTTTATACCGTTTCGACACTTAGCAACACTTGTGAAATGGCTTCTAGCATAAAGCCGATAAAAATAGACCGAAAAAGGAGCTTTGGGATGGATGAACATCAGAAATTTATGGAAGCTGCAATTCAAGAGGCCCGGCAGGGTCTGGCTGAAGGCGGTATTCCGATCGGATCCGTGCTAGTCAAAGACGGTATGATTATCGGGAGCGGACACAACCGGCGCGTCCAGAAAAAATCAGCCGTGCTTCATGCCGAGATGGATTGTCTGGAAAATGCAGGCCGGCTCAAGGCTTCTGATTATCAGAAGTGTGTGATTTATTCCACCCTTTCTCCCTGTGATATGTGTACGGGTACAATTCTTCTTTATAAAATTCCGGTGGTCGTTATCGGTGAAAATGAAACGTTTAAAGGACCCGAAGACTATTCGCAAAGCAGGGGCATTCAACTGATTAATCTTGAGTCCGAGGCATGTAAACAGCTGATGCGTGATTTTATTCGTGCGCGGCCCGAACTCTGGAACGAAGATATCGGCGTTTAATACACGTCCGTTTTTAAAATGTATATGCCTTCAGTAAAATTAATCATTCATAAACTTTTTCCATGGACCATGAGTCCCAAGGTCCGGAGATTTTTCTATTTGGGCCTTAAACTTAAGTGTCCGATCTGCGGCTGGTATTTAAGAAAAATGCTGCTATTTGGGCTCAAACATCGCCCCAATGCCCAATGCCCGAATTGTTTTTCGCTTGAAAGACATCGTTTGATGTGGCTTTATCTCAAAAACAAAACCGATTTTTTTACCCGCCGCCTGAAAGTTCTACATATTGCTCCTGAACCTGTGTTCAGCCGGATCTTTAAATCCATGTCTAATTTGGATTATGTGAATGCCGATCTTTTGCCGGACCGCGCCATGAAGCAAATGGATATCACCGATATCGCCGAGCCTGATAATCAATATGATGTTATTTTATGCTGCCATGTTTTGGAACATATTCCTGATGACCGTAAGGCGATGAGGGAATTGTGGCGTGTGCTTAGGCCGGGCGGGTGGGCGATGCTTCAGGTGCCCGTGATTTGTGAGAAGACATTTGAAGACCCAAGTATTGTTTCGCCCCAAGAGCGTGAACGCGTTTACGGATGGTATGAACATGTCCGCAAATACGGCAAGGATTATAAAGACCGTCTTGAAGAGGCTGGTTTCAAAGTAAAGGTGGACGGTTATGTTAGAACATTGGGCAAGCGCAATATCCACAGGTACAGATTGACGGAGCATGAAGACGTTTATCTTTGTACTAAACCGGAATAACGTTTTAATCAAATGGCAAATTTGAATGTTATATGACCTGATCAACCGTTGGCGGGTGCCCCCCCAACGATCATATTGGAAAATAAAACGTGATAAACGAAAGTCGGTTTTTATTTGTTTTGTTTCCGGCCTTCCTCTAGAATGATTTCCAAACTAGTTGTTTTATTTTTAACATGACCAAGGAGATTGATTATGAAAAAGGTATGGGTTTTAATGATTGCCGGAATGCTTTCAATTTCGTTTGTGGGTTGCACAGATCCCTGTAAGGAAAATGTGCTGACCCAAATCGGGGATGCGGTTGCGACGCTTGGTAAAAAGGGGCTTGAAAAAGATCAGGTCCTGGCCGGAAGAAAAGCCGACCGCATGGCGGCATGTGCCCAGAAAACAGGCAGTGACATGAAAAAGAGTCTCGGCTTCTAAGACTCTTTGATTTCCGCCGTAATACGAGAAAAGCCGGTGCCTTATCAAAGGCGTCGGCTTTTTTATTTGACCATATCCACAGGGCACACTTAGAATTCGTATGCTATCTTTCTTCCAATCGGATGGTTTTATCCGGAAACAGAGAGGTCTTTTATGGAAATTCTGAGCATGTTTTTAAAAAGCGCTACCATCGGAATTGCCATATCGGCTCCAGTCGGTCCGATGGGGGCCCTCAGCCTCAGATATAGTATTGGGCAGTCACGGATGAAAGGCTTTTTGTCCGGATCCGGAGTTGCTGCCGGAAACGCATTCGGCGCTTTTATTGTGACGTTCGGTTTCCATGGATTAACTAGTTTTATTATTCAGGCCGAGCAACACGTTTTCTTTCGTCTGACGGCGGGAATGGTTCTTTTGTGGCTGGGCATTAAATTTTATCGTACCCAAAACGCCGAAAATCCGAAAGTAGAACGTTTCTCCTCGCACCACAGCGCTTTTTTTACAACATTTTTCTTTACGATCTCCAATCCGGTGACCTATATCCTACTTTCGTCTTTTTATGCCGGTGCCGGGATTCTTAAGCACCGGTTTACGATCACGACGAGTGCTGAGTTGGCTTGCGGTGTTCTTATGGGCGGATGTTCGATTTGGTTTTTGCTCCAGCTGCTCATATCGATGCTTCATAAGTCCGGTTATAAAAAGACTCTGACGTTACTCAGCCATGTCACAAGCCTGGTGATTACCGGATTTGGAGTGACTATTTTAATCAGCTGTATTCTTTCTCTCAAATAGACCTTATTAGGAGCTTCTTGTTTGCCATGAAGAAATGTTTTCGGACTGTATTGAATTTTTTTACCGGATGCCTGCTTGTAGCCCTTTTTCTATTGGTTTTACCCCAAGCGCGGGCCGATGATGACAGTGTGCCGGATATCGGAGAGACGGTCTGTGTCTACGGTTGCGGTGAAAGCTCTTCGTATCAGAGTACGTGGGGCTGGAAAGGATGGGATCCGAACTCCGATACATCGTCATCCTCTTCCGGGTACAGAGGTGGCGGGGGCCGCCAACGTGCGGCTTCTTCAAAACCGGCCTATGATCCGCGTGAGGATAAGGGGTTGATCAAACGGAATGCCAAAAAGGATTTTAAGAACGGTGATTGGAACGGCGCAGCGGTGGATGCCTATAACTATCTTGAGCTGACAGGCTGGAAAGACAAGAAGATGCTCTATCTTCACGCGCGGGCCACACACCTTGAATTTTTGGAATGGCTTGAAGAGGGCCGCGGTGACGGCACCTATGATTGGCAGCACAAAAAGGTGATCGAAGCTTATCAGAAGCTTTTGAATCTTTATCCGGAGCACAAGGACGGCCAAAAATATTTGGCCGAAGCCCAAGCTATGCGTAAGGAAGACTATAATCTCAAGCCTAGCGCGGCAGCCATAGACTACGGTAACGGATACTACCGTAACGGAAAGAAATATATGGATGAAGGGCGTTGGGACGATGCGCTTAAATCTTTTCAGACGGCCGTCCAGTGGAATTGGACCGATCATGAAGCCATCGCCAATATCGCCTGGCTTCTGGAAAAACGCGGAGAGAAGGATCAGGCGCGCGCCGCTTATCTTGAGGCGATTAGACAGGGATCTCACGACCCGGTTGTCTTTTCAAATTTGGCCAGCCTTCAAAAAGAAATTTCGGATTATGACGCGGTGATCCGGACCGCCGAAAAGGGACTTGAACTCCATCCGGATTCTCCGGAGCTTCAACACGATCTTGGCGATGCCCTCGAGAGGCTTTCGCGTTATGAAGAAGCCGAAAAGCCCATGCGTAGGGCTCATGAACTTAATCCGGAGAAGAGTTATTATCTGTCTGATCTTGTCGATGTCTTAATCAAAGAAAAAAAATTGGATGATGCCGGAGAGTATTTGGAAAAATTAGAGGATTTGGATCCGGAGGGAAGCAATACCCAATATTTAAAAGATGAATTGCGAGATAGTCTTGAACTAGAACATCGCGCGATCCCCGGAGCTCTGGAAGAGGATCTTGCCAATGCACGGGCGGCTCAGGCCGAAGACCCTGAAGATGTCGCGGCGTATCGGCTTGAGGCCAATGCCCTGGATGGGATGAAGCAGTATGCCGGGGCCGAACAAGCGTACAGGCGTGCACTTGAACTTGATCCGGGTGATGTGGAAACCCGGCGGAAGTTAATGGAGAATTTAAGTCTGCAGGGAAAACTGGTCGAAGTGGTTGAAGAGACCGATCGAATTCTGGCAATAGATCCTGATAATCAGGATGCTCCCGTTTACCGCTACAATACGATGGTCTGGAGTAAAGAAGAATATAATCGGCAGCTTGCCGAGAAAAATGCCGCGCTCGAGCAGGCTGAAAGCGTTGCAGAGAAAAGCCAAGAGGCGGCTAGTGCCGATTCGCTTGACCAGGCCAAGGCCGATGCCATGATCGGATTTGATACGGCCGAAGAGCCGATGGTCTATGTCGACGTTCCCGAAGAGGCACCCGCCGATCCGCAGGTCAGCGACGGTGAACGAACTCCGGCGATTGAAACCTTTGAGAACAAACGGGATGAACTGCGTCAAAAACGCAGGGCGCTTGAAGAGAAATTGGACAATCTTGAATCTGCGGATGTTCGTGATGACGTGGCTGTTGCAGAGCTGAAACAGGAAATCAGTCATATTCAAAACAATGAAAATTTCCTCAATTTTTCAATCACCGAAGAACTGAATCGTGACGGAGCGGAACGCTTAAGAGATGCTGCCCGAGAAGAACCGTATGAGACGGCTTCCGGTGAGGATGTCGTCCAAGCTACTGAAATGGCTATCGGCGATCAAGCCTTGAGCGAGGAAGACAAGCGGCAGAGTGAAGAAGCGCTCAAACAAATCCGGCAGAGGGCTATGGAAGATTTAAAGAAAAAAATCGGTGAACAATATCAGCAGAACATTGAGGACGCCAGGCTGCAGGAAAAGGTTGATGAGTGGATTGAATCCAGTCCTTATGTGAAGGCTGCGGTGCTTAAAGACCGCCAGCGCCGAAAGAAGGCCGCCGAAATTTATGAACAGAGAAAAAATCAGCCCGCGGGGGATAGCGACCAGCTGATTCAGGCTGTCGGAGCGCCTGGCGCTATGCCGTGGCCGGGGGAGCAGAATCCCGAAGCGCCGCTTGAAAATCCGGTTGCGCTTGAAGAAGAACGCGATCAAGAGATGATGGGAATTTATCAGCAG
>JACKFM010000002.1:0-45000 GCA_020632475.1 Candidatus Omnitrophota bacterium
GGCGGGCTTTTAACTTATCGCTCGATACTATTTTTTACTCTTCTTCATTTTCGGTTCAATGCCGAAACGCAGGTCTCCGGCGGCAATGGCCTCGGCCACTTCGCGCGCGCGGGTTTCAAAGTTCTCATCGCGGGCCGGAAGATAAAGCCATTTGCCTAGCACGGGATGCGGGATAAGCCCCGGAAATTCTTTTTGCAAAGCTTCGTGATACATTTTTTCGGTCGGCAGCATGATGCCATCCCAGATATCGAATTTCCAGCTTTTGCCACGGTAGCTTTTTTCGCCCGGATCTTCAACCAGCACCATCACCATACGCCCGCGCAGATAAGCCGAAAGCCCGCCGAACATTCTTTTTTGAAAAAAATCGGGATCGCGATCGAAAGCTTCAAATATCCAGGTGGTGAAAAATTCTTTGGGGGGTTTGCGTTTCATTATAATTCAGTTACACCCGTTGCAGGTTTTAAAGTCTAAAGTCCTCTATTGCACCAAAACGAGGACTTTCGACCTTCTGACTTTCCGACTATTTAGACGAAGTCGACGTCGACTTTTTTAGGGAGGATACCTTTTTCAAAGCCCTCGGTAAGCAGGCGGCGCAGGCCTTCCTGGCAGCGGGCATCAAAATCAACGGTGTGGTGATTGACATACATGCCGACAAATTGATCATTTAAATCGGCTTTGATGCCCCGCCCGTATTCAATGGCATATTCAAGTGCGGGCTGGCGGTTGGCCAATGCATATTCAATGCTGTCTTTAAAAAGGGCAGCAAAAGAGCGGACGGTTGCATCGCCGAGATCGCGGCGGATCACATCCAGACCTAAGGGAAGCGGCAGTCCGTGACGGTCATACCACCACTGGCCCAAATCCACGACTTTCACGAAACCTTTTTCATTAAAAGTAATCTGCCCTTCATGGATGACAAGACCATAATCGACCTGGCCCTGAGCCACGGCATCAAAGATCTGGTCAAAGGGAATAAAAACGGGTTCAAAGTCAGAAGCGTAAAGCTGCAGCGCAAGATAGGCGGTGGTCAGTTTGCCGGGGATGCCCACTTTCTTACCTTTTAAACTCTCAGGTTTGAATTCGCCCTGTCTCCCGGTCTGCCCGTCGCCCTGTTCAGCTTTTGTGACCAGGATCGGACCGTAATTATCGCCCACGCTTGAGCCGGCGCGCATGACCACATATTGGTCGGCCAAATAAGCGTAAGCATGACAGGATACCGCAGTGACCTCTAATTCGGCATTTTTAAGAGCCCTTTGATTCAGACTCTCGATGTCTTCGATGACATGCTCAACCCTAAAACCTCTCATAGGCACTTTTTCTTTGGCCAGGGCATAGAACATAAAGGCATCGTCGGGGTCAGGGCTGTGGCCGACTCGAATGAGTTGTGTCTCTGTGGTAGTCATAGGATGGTCATCTTAAGGAAAATCAGGGTAGTGTCAACCTTTTTACCGGACGCCGTCCCTTAGGGAGGGGTTAAATCATAGGAAGTTTACCGTTAACCCCTTCCCTTACGGGACGCGCCTGGGCCCTGTCAGGGGCCCATTTGAACATCCTCTAATGATCAGGTATACTTGCTTTCATGAAGTATAAATTACTGATTCTTTATATCATCACTACGCTCATTTTCTGCTTTCCGGTCGCTCCGGCCTCGGCAGAGCCGGGTTCGGAAACCGTTTCGGTGGCTAATCTCGCCATTCCTGAAACTCTCGGAAAGGTCAATGAGCGTTTTCACGGCACCAGCGACCGCTGGATTATCAATATCCAGGATGTCCACGCTCACTTTACGGCCCAGGAAAATATCGGGGCAATCATTGAGCATTTACAGAACACATACGGTATTGATACGGTCGCTTTTGAAGGCGGTTGGGAAAACACCTCTTATCAGGAGACTCGCTCACTTCCCACTTCCCGCGAAAAACACATGCTGACCCGGGCCCTTCTTGAAGAAGAAATTATTACCGGTCCGGCCCACGCCGCAATTTTTGCATCCAGGCCGGTTCACCTGATCGGAATTGAAAACCCGGAACTCTATCTAAAAAACCGTGATGCCTATTTGGAGTACTTTGCCTCTAAAGATAAAATCAATGCGCAGATTAAAGAAGCCGACCGGGATATGCGTAATCAAAAAGCAACCGGATATAACAGTGATTTACGCCGTTTTGATTCGGCGCTTGAAGAATTCCGCCTGAATTCAGCCATTGATGAGTTTGTCCCCCAGGCCGCACGGACCGCCCGGGAGAAAGGGGTCAATCTTTCGGATCTTAAACAGGTTCAAATTTTTATCGACGCTCACGCCATTGAAAAAATTCTCAACAAAGACAAGCTGGCGGCCGAAGCCGCACGGCTGATGCAGACAAAACGCCAAAGCCATCTCAGTTTCGAAGAACTGCTCAGGCACGGTAAATTCACCGCCGAACAACTGCAATATGCGCCCGAAACAAAACACTACCTTGAACTCATTCAACTGCAGGATCAGCTTTCTCACGAGGATTTTTTTGAGCAGATCGAAACCATGATTCAAAGGGTCAAGGCATCACTTTTTATCAGCGATGCCGAAAAAGCCCTGGATGAACGCTCCGAACGTTATCGGCTGGCCAAAAAAATCATAACCTTCAAGGCCACGCCTGCGGATATCAAAACTTTTGAGGATTCGCGCAGCGCGGTTGAATCCGAAATGGAAGAAATGGGTTTGGCCCAGAGCCTGGCCCTTGGCATAAAATTCTATGGATTTGCCAAAGACAGAGACCAGATTTTCTTCGATAAAATTAATTCCGATCAAATGCTGACCGGAAAGAATATTGCCATTGTCACCGGAGGATTTCACACCGACGGACTAAGTCAGAAGCTCAAAAAAGCAGGCATCTCTTATATGGTCATCACGCCTTCTTTGGGTAAAGGCTCACCCGATGAGGATCTCTACCTGAAACGTCTTTCTGAAACCGTTACGGCAGACCGCCAGACTCTTTCGGCTCTGCAAAACCGCATCAGTGATGCTCAGGATCATGCCATTGCCGGGGCCATTAACGCCCTCATACACGGTGATGTTCGTGATTTGCGTGAAGCCGTTCAGAGAATTACCACGCTTTATGAAGCAAAAGTCAATACCAGCAGCGGAAAATCTTTTCTGGATATTCCGGCCGAAGAACAAAAGGCCGCCGTCCAGGCAGCCTGGGACAAACTCACGCAGGACCAAACGCCCATGACCCTGGGAGTGCTGGCCACTTCGCTTGCCGAAATTCTTAAAAACTCAAAAGAGGCCAAAATTCTAATCGACAGAATTCTGGCCAATCCGGCCCGTACGGTTGTTGTAGGTTACGATAGTTTTCTGGATATCCCTGACGTTATTTCCGACCGTGTCTCCAGCCGTAATCTGCATCTAAGCCAGGGCACCGATTGGCAGCGCGCCCTTCGTGATCAGCGCCCGCTGCGCGATGCCTTAAGCAAAAGGACCCTGGCCATCATTGATAATGAGTTTCAAAACGACCAGACACTCATTTTGCACGTGTCGGCTGTTTCACTGCTTCTTTATCCGGTTTTAATCGAACAGGGCTGGCAATACTCCTTAGATGACCCCCAAACCCAATCTCTCATTGAAGGCTATCTGCACGAAATCATTACCCAGCAGGATATCCAGCTTTCAGCATAAAGTTACAGGCCCTCATTTGATACCTTTGAGGACATTCGACTTTTTGACCTTAAAACTTTTAACTCGCACCTGACGCTAACAATTAGCGTGGTTGTTGAAATCCTTAATGTGATTAGAAAAAAGATAAAATATTGTTAAAGAAACAATCAGCGCCTTTTGTCGAGACGAGGAGATCCTTTCGCCTACGGCGAAATAGCTCCGGCCTTTCAGACATAAGAGACTGTAATAATTTGAAATGAATTTCAAACCAAACAGTCTCTAAAGCGAGACGGCGCGTTTCGTAACAATATTTTTATCTTTCAGCATTAAAGACAAGGATTTCAACAGAACCACAATTAGGGGGTTATGTGCTATGATACTCATCTCCGGACCCAACAAAGCCCGATTTTCAGACCTAACGAAATACACACTCAGCAAATTTTATGAAAGAAATGAAAACAACACCGGGCCAGACCCGGCAAAGAACACTTGATAAGGTTAAAAACGAAACGCTCTTTTCTCTTTTAGGCGGAGAAGAAAAGTCTTTCATTGAGGCCCTTTCTGCGCGTTACTCTTTCACTTTTCAGCAGCTGCGCCAGCTTACGGAATGGACACGTGATCTGAGCATGTGGAATGAAACCCCTCTGAGCCGTCGTTGGGAGGATTGTGAAAAGTCCGCCGAAGACACGCCGGCAGGACCTGGCCTCAAAGATAAAATTTTCTCGGATTTATCCCGGCAAATCAAAAACCTCAAGGCCGAACCGAAATCCTATCCGCAAAACCGCTCCGAGCCGCTTAAAAGAACCCAGCCTTTAAAATTAAGCGTTAAGGACTCGGACAAAAATATCGCGGGCGACTGTCCGGTGGCCTCGCCTAAAACGGTCTGCTGCAATTTAAAAACCATTGATTCGGTTGAAAACTGTGCGTTTGGCTGCAGCTACTGTACGATTCAGACTTTTTATGATCAGGAGGTGGTTTTTGACAGCGGCCTGAAAGAAAAGCTCAAACAAATACCGATTGACCCGTCACGGTTCTATCATTACGGCACAGGCCAATCTTCCGACTCGCTGGTCTGGGGCAATAAAAATAATGTCCTGGAAGATCTGTGTGCCTTTGCCGCCGATCATCCCAACATTCTTTTGGAATTCAAAACCAAATCAAATAATGTCCGGTATTTTCTGGAAAATAACATTCCTGCCAATGTCGTCTGCAGCTGGAGTTTAAATACCGAAACCATGATCAACAACGAAGAACACTTTACGGCCGGTCTCCAGGAACGCCTGCGCAGCGCACGCGCGGTCGCCGACCGGGGTATCGGCGTGGCTTTTCATTTTCATCCCATTGTCTTATATGATCAATGGCAAAAAGACTATGTCGAACTGGCTCAAAAAGTACAAACTCTTTTCAAACCCGAAGAGGTGCTTTTTATTTCATTCGGGACAGTGACTTTTATCAAACCGGTTTTGCGCGAAATACGTAAGAACGGTCAAAAAACAAAAATCCATCAAATGCTGCTGGCCAAAGACCCGCACGGCAAGTGGACTTATGAAGACCCGATCAAGGTCGATCTTTTTCGCACCCTGCATGAGGCTTTCACCGGCTGGCAAAAATCGGTTTATATGTATTTATGCATGGAAAGAGCCGACATCTGGGATCAAACCTTCGGGTGGCATTATCCCGCCAACGATGAGTTTGAATCCGATTTCGGCCGCCAGGTGATGTCCAAGGTCAAAAAAACGTTATAAAAAAAGGAACCCCGCTATGTCCGAATCCATCCATGGTCACGAAGTCATTGAAATGATGATGCAGGCAGAAAAACCTTATACCAAACAATCTTTAGAGGCCGCCCTGATTGAGAAATACGGCAGCCGGGCGCGCTTTCACACCTGCTCTGCATCCAATCTGAGCGCTGCGGATTTGATTGAGTTTTTGGCTGCGCGGGGAAAATTTATGGCCGCTTCCGACCAAAGTTTCAACATTAATCCCGATCGGGTCTGCCGCGATCATCATTGATAAGCCTGGATGCCGGATCAGGTTCGGCATGACAGTGCTCAATAACCAAATACCCCTTTGGGACAAGCATAACGAAGAGCTTTTTGACACAATTGAGAACTTTTGGCTTTCGACCTTCTGACTTTCAGTCCTCGAACCTCAGTCCTTAGTCCTTCATTTATCGTTTAACGCTTATGACTTATCGCTGTCAGCAGTAGGCACACCCACCCGGCCAAAAGAAGCAGTCCGCCGATAGGCGTCACAGCTCCCCATTTTTTAACCGAGGTCAGCACCAGAATATAGAGGCTGCCGGAAAAGATAATTGTGCCGAGGACAAAGAAATTGGCCGAGAGTTTCAGGGTTGAAGAGGACGGCATCTGGGTAAAGAGCCAGGCCACGGCCAAAAGGGCCAGGGCATGATACATCTGGTAACGCACGCCGGTTTCAAAAACACTGAGGTATTCGGGGGTAATGTGTTTTTTGAGTCCGTGTGCTCCAAAAGCACCGGCCGCGACAGCCAAAAATCCGAATGCGCTTGCCCACAAAAGATAAGTCCGCGTTGCTTCGTTCATAATAAATTCACCTCTTTCCGGTTTTCCGGCATTTCCTGCCAGTAGGTTGTAAGTTTAAATTGAATCGCTTGAGATTTTGCATCCGGCTTTTCATCGAGGACAAACCAAAGCAGGCCTCCCGGATAATAAACCTCCATCATACGGCTCTTTTTTTCAGAATCATGTTCTGTACGAATCCATGTCTGCCCGTCGTTGTAATAGGTCCGCCAAAGACCCGCGGGAAGGCCCTGCTGGTAGTGTCTTTCTTCATACAGCCCCTGTTCAGGGTCATAGATTTTTACGGTACCCTGAATTCGATTGTTCTTAATTGTCCATTCGGAGCTGGGCATGCCGGTTTCAAAAAAAGTTTTGAGTTCGGCCACTTGTTCGCTGCCGGCCTGCTGCCAGTTCATGACGATTTCACCGTTTTCATCATAAACTTTAAAGTAGCTGTTCTGATCTTCTGTTTTAAGCTGGGGCGGACTGGCGCGGGTGCCGTTTTCAGAATAGAGTTCAGGGATATTCTGCAAGATCCCCTGTTCATAAAGGGCCTTGATCCAAATCTTACCGTTTTCATAATAGGTGATGCTCATCCCCTGTTTCAAACCGTGACTATAAATCTCTTCTCTGAAGATCGCACCCGAACGGTAAAAAGTTTTGACCGTTCCTTCAATGCGTTTATGGATAAAATGCATTTCCATCCAGACTCCGCCTTCGGGATAAAACGTCAAGAAATCGGCAACAGCCGTTTCATCATGGACCAGCCACTGTGAACTGAGAGTTCCGGTTTTATAAAAGGTTTCGATCGCACCGGTACCGTCCTCTTTTTCCATTTTTTGAAACGAGCCCGGTTTATCGGCTTTGACTTTGCCGTCTTTGCTGCCGGCAATGCCGCCCGGAACTCCTTCTTGAGTCATTTGTGCGGTTTGTGAGGAGGAGGCGTTTTGCTCTTTGGAACCGCTTTTGCGCAGACTCATAATCTTGGGCAGACCAAAGAAAAGAAACATGATCAGCAGATATCCGATGGCAATGGTAATAATGAATTTTTTCATAATTAATGAAGAAAATAACCGACAAATGGATTATCGGACAAAAGTGGGGAAAATTAAAATCGCCGGGGCACTAGTACCGTCTGACATTTGATTTTATTGGTAGACGGTACAGTACTGCGAACCCATAAAATTAATTGTCGCGCAGTGCTAGCTCTGTTGTTGAGCTGAAGCCGCGGGTTCTTCTTCGGCTCTCGGGATAAGGCGAATGTCTTGAAACTGCAGGGCTCCGCGGGTGAATTCACCGGCCTGGTCATGTGAAAAAACAAAGGTGATTTCAGTGATAAGTGTCGGGTCATTAATGCGGAACGGAAAACGCATGGTCTGCCATTCGGATTTAAACACTTTCGGAGCAAAGGTGCGAATAACACCGCGTTTGGATTTAATTTCAATGCGGAATCCGTCAGGAAAACCGGTTTCAGGAACACGTGCGACTTGAAATTGAAGCGAATCGAATTTCTGGGCATCCAGATCACGGGCCTTAATATACATCCCCACAAACGAACCGCGAGGGAAAACGTCATACTCCACTTCAAGAGTCACTTTGCCGGAAGCGGGGTTTTTAACAAATTTACGCCAGGCGTAACCGACCTTGGGGGTAAAGAAAGTACCGTGATCAATCACATAATCAAAAAGGCCGCCTGCCTCTTTGGCCAAGTCCAGCTGTTCGGCTTCATCGTCCATACTTTTTTCAATGAGCTCATAGGCTTCTTTCATGTTATCCCATTCTTCACGCGAAATCCGTTTGGGCTCTTCAAGAACCTTGGCACTTTCTTTATAAGTCGTGCTCTGCATATCACCGACATTCACGGTCTGGGCACCTTCGGCCTCTGTGGTACTGACCTCGACATGGCCGCGTAAAACACCGACCCAGGACTCTTTGGTATCAGAATCGGCGCGGACGACAAAAATGGTTCCGCGCACGGCAGCCACAATGGTCGGTGTCGAAATCTCAAGAATTTTATTTTCTTCGGCTTCTTTCTGCGTGGAACCCAAAACAGTTCCCTGCATCAAGTGCAGCTTATACATAAGCTCTTTCTTAAAAAGGCCCTCTCCCTCACGTTCCATTTCAGATCCGCCTTTAAGGCGCATACTGATCTGATCCGAAACTTTTAAATCCACTTCGCTATTGGCGTCGGTACGGATCTTGTCACCGATTTCAAACGCGCTGCCGCGCTTAAGCGGCATCCATTGTTTTTCTTTACGGGAATAAAATTCGGGTTTGCCGATAAAATTGGCCACTTCAAGGGGGGCCAAATCCGAAGCCGGTTTGACGGCCTCGTCGAGTTTGCCTGAGGAAAACAGGTAGTAGGCGATTCCGGCAATGAGCAGAAGGATCACCCCTGCAACGGCAATGCCTTTCTTTGAACCGGAATTATTCTGAGGTCCTTGTATCTCCATAACGGGGTGTATGATAGCCCAAAGCGTCTTGCAAATCTAGTCTCTCATCGATTTTAAACAAATGATACCAAAGGCCTCTAGCTGATTGTACCCGGTATCATTATTCACAAGTCTTTATCTTGAAAACACTTATGTAAATATATTTATTCGGATTTTAAAATTGCGGACAGGACAGGATTGGAAGCAAGCGTTTTATCGATTTTGATTGCTTTTTGAACGGCCGTACGGGCATCATCCATACGCCCAAGCATCTGATACAGATGCGCCAGACGCAAATAGCCGTCCGGTTCATTGGGAAGTTCTGTAACCATTTGCTGGTAAAGGGCCATCGCCTGGGGATAAAGTTGGTGCGCTTCGAGAATTTTACCAAATTGGTTATAAGCCGGGCCGAATTTGGGGTAGTTTTCAAGAATATCTTTAGTCGCCTGCAGCTGCCCCTGAAAATTGCCGCTCATATATTGAACCGATGCAACTTTGCTGACGGTTTCAAACGTAACGCCCTCAATATCACGGATATGTTTCAAAATACCAAGGGCCTCGGAATACTTTTTTTGTTTGATTAAAAAATCACCGTAGGCCTTAAGATAAGTCAATTCATCGGGTTTTTGTTCAACCGCACGCCGAAAGGCCTCATTGGCCTTACCAAAAGCTTTTCGACTTTGATAAACAAGGGCAAGATAATAAGACGCTTCGGCATGGTCAGGCTGAATTTGAAGAGCTTTAAGCAAAAAAGGTTCGGCAAGCTGCGGTTTCTGATTCTGAATATTTAGCATGGCCGTGGCTGTCAACACTTCGGGATCTTCGGCATTCATCTGCTGCGCCTTTTGAACGGCGGTTTGGGCTTCGCGCATAAAACGTTTACTCATATACACCTTTGCAAGTTCGGCGTATAGACGCGCATTGTTTTCTAAAGCATAGGGTGCGTTTTTTATCTCGGGAAGCTGATTGTCGCGAAAAGCGTTCAGAAGAGCAAAGTTTTCTCTGAGGGTATTTTCATATAAATGTTTCGGGGCGGAATACTCAAGATAAGGCGTATTATCCCGGTTGATCTTTCCGCCCTGCGCAAGCAGCCGCAGGGCTCCGTCGCCGAGCCAAAAACTTCCAAGCAGAGCTTCGGGCGAAGTGACACCGTAGGGAGCGAGGTCTTCGCTGACCTGCGGCTGGTTAAGAATTTTTTGAACACGCTCATAGTCCATGACAACCGGCTCATTTGAACCGATCAGCATTAGATCCGGAAAATAAGGAGTCCAAAGACTGACGTGTTTAAATACACCTGTAAAGGTGTTGATGATCATTTTCAAATCTTCGGTCGACATGCTATAGGCATGCAGCCATTGGCATACGATGCCTCCCGGATTCAAATGCTCCGACATCGTCCGGTAGTGTTCGAGCGAAAAAAGATTGGCCACACCCGCCATCCAGGGATTGGAGGGCTCTGAAATAATCACATCGTAGGTGTCTGGATTAACCAATAAAAAATTGCGGCCGTCATTAATAAAAAGTTGAGTGCGCGGATCTTTTAAAATATTACGATTAAGGTCGGTGAAAAATTCAGAGCCTTTGATGACGGCCTTTTCAAGCTCGACGCCATGGATCGCTTCGACCGGATATTCCCCGACCGCGGCCAAAGTCGATCCGCTGCCCAAACCGATCACCAAAACTTTTTTAGGATTGGAATGCAGCATCATCGGCAGATGCCCTAAAAGAAACTGGGTAAAGGCATCCTGATTAGAGGCATCCACCTTGCCGTTGACGGCCAAGGAGATATTATCGCGCAGACGCACCACCGTGACCGTGGCGCTTGAACCTTCTTGATAGAACAGAATTTCCCTTTCTTTCATGGACCTGACAAAATCATTCTGACTCAACCCTTTGGCACGTGTGGGGGTCACCGCAACGTCACTGGCAATCACGGTTTTATTCCAGGGATGCACAAAGACATAACTCAACAGGGCAAGGCCGAAAATCGCAACCACCCAAAGCAGCCGCTTTAAACTCCACTGCGCCGGCTTGGCCCCGTAAGCTGCCAGCCCAATCAACGCACTCAGGCAAGCCGCATAAATCAACGTGTTTTGAATGCCTAGTACGGGAATAATTACAAACCCGGTCAGGGCTGAGCCCAGAATGGTTCCGATCGTATTCGCAAAATAGGCTTCTCCGATTTCATGCCCCAGAGAGGCCGAGCGTCTGTAAACATGGATAAAACAGGCAAACATGGCTCCGATACATAAAGTCGGCGGGAGCATCACAAAAGCACAAAGTAAGAACTTGCCGAACTCTATCGCCGGCAGCGAACCCTTCGAAAGCTCATAAACCCGGACAAAGTAATACGGCATATGATCAAACTGATTCAAACCCAGCAAGACAAATACGGCCGTCAGCATCTGCAATAAAGCAAAGGTATGCAGATCGACACGTATTTTTCTGGAGATCCAGCTGAAAAGATAACTGCCCCAGGCAATGCCCAAAAGAAACGTGGCCAACATCACTGAAAAGGCATAGACCGAACTACCCAGAGGAATGGCCAGGATCCGGGTCCAAGCCACTTCATACACCATTGAAAGCGCACCCGAAACCGCAAAGAGAAAAAGCATCAGGATCGAAAGCATCCGGCCCTGCGACGGCGCTTCGGAGGCAGGGTGCGCTTCGTCCTGATGCGGGACGGCCGGTTCGTTTAAAGACGCACCTTCGGCTGTAATTTTCTGATCCGATGCAAAAGAATAGCAGGCATAAAAAATCAATACGTTAAAACATCCGGTCAGAATCACGGTCTGCCAAACACCTGCCGCATACAATAAATAAAATCCGCATAACAGTACGCCTAAAACCGCACCGAGTGTATTAACTGCATAAAGAATACCGACATAACGGGCCGTATCCTTTTTTTGACGCACAAAAAATTTAGCGATGACCGGAAGTGTGCCGCCCATTAAAAAGGTGGGGAAAATTAAAACCAGAAACGCGATGGCAAAACGAAAAAGGCTGAACGCCATGAAGCCCGGTTCCACTGTGCGGTAGAATCCGACATAAACCATTTGCATCAGTTTCCAAATCAGCGGGGTCAAAAACGCGTAACCGGCAACGCCTAATTCCAATAAGGCATAGGCCTTCACAGGATGTTCTGAGGTGCGGTCGATCCAGCGCCCGAAAAAATAAGCCCCTAACCCCAAACCGGCCATATAACTGGCTAAAACCGTACTAGTCGCAAAGGTCGTGTTGCCAAAGACAAGCCCCATGACACGCAGCCAGGCTACCTCATAAACGAGCCCGCAGGCCCCTGAAAGAAAAAAACAAATTAAGATCGCCGGACGGAAAAAACGGCTGGTCAGCTTTAAGGGCGGAATTTTTGTAAGTAGCTTAGAGAGCATAAGATAGGTTACGGCTTTTTTAGTCTGCCGCTTGAGCTGATCTGAAAACAGTCAAAAGGTCTTCACTCTGGGCAGCGGAGGACTTTCAACTTTAAAACTTTCCGGCCGCTCTCACGCTTTATAACCATCCCCTGTTTTGCAGCTCTTCGTAAAGGCTCTCGGCCGCCAAGCGGTGTCCTTGTTCGTTCCAGTGGTAATCGTTTCTGAAGTGAAACCGCGGCTGTCCGCGAGAGAGCTTATAAAATTTTTCCAGGGAATTAAAATAAGGAATACGCAGTTCCTGACAAATGGATTTCATCCGCGTATCAGCAATGCGAAATCCCGTGGAGGTGACTTCATAGACTAAAAATTTTGCGCCGATCGATTCGGCATATCTCGACATTTCAAGCAAAAGGGCTTTGGTCACCAGCCATTCATCATTCAAAACAAAATCAGGTTTGCTTTGCGAACGGTATCCGACAGGCATGTCCATGAACCATTGAACAAGCGAAAGGTTATGATTGATCCAGGATTGAATCCATTGATAGATCAAAAGCCTCTGAATCATCAACCCCTGCACTTCACGTTGACGGCCCTCCTGATCTTCAGGAGGATTGGTATATAAAAAAACCCTCTCGGTCGGAAACATCGTATCCATGGCCGCCACCTGCCGGTTATAAAAATCCTGCACCTCGGGATCAGACATCAGCCAGATATCGGGTGGATTAAACTGATCCGGCACAGGTACACCCTTCAAAACAAGACGGCCGTCCTGAATCACAAAATACGATTTGCCGAATTTACGGTTTGGGTTATGCAGGGTGATATTATTCCGGGGATCATTTTTATAAAAATTATAGACAATCATGTCGGGATGATAAAGGTAACCTTCCGACTTGAGGTATAAGTAGGATTGATCGGTGCCGTATCCCCTGACACCGGCATTAATGGCTTCCATTTTATCTTCGGCAAGAATTTCGAGTTGAGAATCAATCGTATAGGGCTTTTCGACTTCAAAACCTGCCGTGAGCGAATCCCCTAAAAGAAGAAGTCGTTTTTTTCCGGTTGTGTTTTCAAGAGCATATTCCTCGTCGCGCAATCCCTGTGAATTGGTTTTGATTTCGGTCAGATTGCCGGAAGGCATGCGGATGAACTCAGCGCGGGCATTGGGTTTCATCTTCCAGCCGCGTTCGGCATCATAAATCCACAAAAGGTTTTCAGGCGCTTCCTGGCCGGCCATCTTTTGTGCAAGATGCCGTTCATAAACGCGTAAAACACCTTCACCGCCGGCTAAGAGCAAAAGAATGATCCCCAAAAAGAGGCGCCAGCCTTTAGGAAGACAGAAAAAAAGAACGCTCAGAACAAGATAACAGGAAACTTCAATAATCAGAGGATCCACTTTTATTCTCTGTGAGAGTTTTAAGTTATAAGTTTTAAGACACATCTGGGTCAAAAGCGTCCAGTCATTGAGACACCGAGTACTTATAACTTATTACTTACAACTTATCACTGTTTTTAACTATTCGCCAATAACTTTGACCAAGACACGTTTTTTACGGCTGCCGTCAAACTCGGCATAAAAAATTTGTTCCCACGGACCGAAATCAAGCCGGCCCTTGGTAATCGCGACCGTAACCTCGCGGCCAAACAACTGACGTTTAAGATGCGCATCGCCGTTGTCCTCACCTGTGCGGTGATGGCGGTATTTGTCAACATCATAGGGAGCGATGCCTTCCAGGAATTCATCAAAGTCGGCAATCAATCCGCGTTCATCATCATTAATGTAAACGCTTGCGGTAATGTGCATGGCATTGACCAGCACAAGCCCTTCCTGAATGCCCGACTTGCGCACAGCCTCTGCAACCTGCGGAGTAATATTAATGTACTCACGCCGTTTTTTTGTATTAAACCAAAGTTCTTCGCGATATGACTTCATCTTGCTTCCATAACCTGTAAAACGGTTTTATTTAAATCCTTGGGTTTCTTTTATTCATTTTTCCAATTAATTTGCGCAGCTGAGAAGTCAGTCCTCAGCCCTCATCGCTCAGTCCTATCATCCAAGTGTCTTGATAAACTCAAGCACTTCCTCAGCATGACCGTCGGGCTTGACGGTCTCATATATTTTTTCGATATTCCCTTTTTTACCGATAACAAACGTCTGACGCAGCACGCCCATATATTCACGGCCGTATAATTTTTTCTTCGCCCAGACGCCATAGGCCTTACAAACCGCCTTATCTTCATCGCTGATCAAAATAAAAGGCAGTTTGAACTTGTCGATGAATTTATTATGCGACGCGGTTGAGTCAGGGCTGACACCGATCACCACCGTATCCTGGTTCTCAATTTTTTTATTTGCCTTGGCAAATCCACAGGCTTCAACCGTACAACCGGGCGTGTTGTCTTTGGGATAAAAATAAAGCACGACATTTTTCTTGCCCAAAAAACTTTTAAGTGAAATTTTCTCACCACAATGAGCAGTCGCCGAAAAAGCCGGCGCCTTGATACCTTCTTTTAACTTCGCCATCTCTTCCTCCTAAATGAGCACAAGACTTATGGAGCCCAGAGGGCGACATCAAGTCTACCGTGCGAATTTATCCCAGTAGGGCTGCGGCCTAGCAGCCCGGATGGGATTCTTTAAGCAATGTGTTTTCTTATCGCTTTACGTTATATTTAACATATCCAAAAACAAATCTGCCATTTTTTCATGCAGTCCGACCGGCGGGGTCATTTTAAAAATAACGTCCGGATAAAGGCGTTTGGACTGTTCGATGATCTTCGGAATATCTTTTAAAACATGATTTCCCGAATTTAGAAAATGCAAAAGAACAATGACTTCATCCGCACCTGCCTGAACGCAATCGGCCACGGCCGAAGAGATATCCGGCGGACACACATCCAGAAACGCATGGCTCACCAACGCAATGCCTTGGGCCTGTGATTTCTGCTCAAGACATTCGGCCAAAGCGCGGACTTCACGGGCAGTTTGATCCGAACGGCTTCCGTGACTGATCAACAATGCAGCTTTCATTAATGCCTACTCTATCGAAGCACACTCCAAAAAGCAAGCCGCGTATGAGGCGCTTTTTACATATGCTATAATTGCCTCCTATGGAACCGAAACCCTGGTATAAACTCAACGAAAATGAACTTCTTGAAAAACGGATTTCCGAACTTCCCCTGACAATTGAACATACGGGTATCGAAACATTGATCAAGCGTCTATACGGAGAATTGCTGGAACGCGGACTCATCTTTGCCCCCCCCTGTTTTTTGGCCGAAGAATGGTTTTGCCCGGTAGGCGTTCCGGCAATCGGCGTTCCGTTCTATCTCGCACATTCACGGCTGCGGAACATTGAGCAAAAATTTATCCTCGAAGTCGAGGGCGGTGCTAAAAAAGAATTCATGAAACTTATCCGGCACGAAGCCGGTCATGCTTATTCATACGCTTATAATCTTTATAAGAAAAAAGAATGGCAGCGCCTCTTTGGCCTGGCCTCTGAAGAATATCCGGATACCTACCGGCCCCGCCCTTACAGCCGCTCGTATGTCGTGCATCTGGATAACTGGTATGCCCAAAGTCATCCGGATGAAGATTTTGCCGAAACCTTTGCCATTTGGCTGACACCGAACCTGAACTGGCGCAAACGTTTTAAAGGCTGGAAGGCTTTGGAGAAGCTTGAATACGTCGATAAGATCATGCGCCAAATTGCGGGTAAACCCGCAGTCGTGCAGTCTCCGGCAAAACTAGCTTCCTACAGCGGATTGAATAAGAAATTGAAAACCTACTTAAAATTTAAAAGCAAACTCTATGAAGAATGCTATCCTGATTTTTATGACAAGGATCTCAAAAATCTTTTCACGGATGCGGATGAGGAAAAATCGGGCACAAAGGCCGCTTCTTATCTGAAGGGAAACCGGCTCAAAATTATCCGGGCCTGCTCTTTTTGGACTAAAGAAAAAAAAATCACAATCGATCAATTAGTAAAGCGGTTAATCGACCGCTGCAGTGAATTGAACCTGTATGTCAAAAAAGAATGCCCGGATTTGGACTTGCAAATCGCAGCTTATATTTCGACACTGGTCAGTCACTATCTTTTTACCGGAAAATTCAAACGTTCAAAATAACCCTGATTCTAATCTATGAAAAAAGCACCCCGAGTTCTGATTGCATTTGATACGACAGGCCCTTCGGCCCCGGATCAGGATTTTTCAGAAGAATTCAAAACCAAAGACTGGCAGACCGAGGCCAACGTCGTCAATGCGCTTAAACAACTTGAATATCCCTATGACCTTGTCGGAATCTACGATGATATTGAGCTGTTGATTCAAAAAATTAAGCTCTTTAAGCCGGACATCATTTTTAATCTGGTCGAACATTTTAAGGGAAGCGCTCAGCACGAGAGGGATATTACCGCCTTTTTAAAATTACAGGGCATTCCTTTTACGGGGTGCGGGCCTACGGGCATCACACTCTGCAAAGACAAAGGGCTGTCCAAACAAATTCTCGGGTATCACCGCATCCGTGTACCGCAATTTGTCATTCTTCCCTATAAAAAACGCATTCACAGGCCGAAACGGTTAAAATTTCCGGTCTTTATTAAGCCGCTAAGCGAAGAGGCCTCTTGCGGAATATCACAGTCTTCCTTTGTTGAAAATGACGTCCAGTTTCGCGAACGGGTGGAGTTTATTCATAACAACCTGCAGGTCGATGTCATCGCCGAAGAATATATTGAAGGCCGTGAGCTTTATGTCAGCATTATCGGCAATAAGCGCTTGCAGGTCCTGCCCATACGTGAACTGAAGTTCCTGCAGGTGCCTGAAGACGAGCCGAAGATTGCTACCTACAAGGCCAAGTGGGATGATGAGTATAGAAAAAAATGGGGCATTCGCAACCAGTTTGCAGGATCATTACCGAACGGTTCAGCCAAGAAAATCGAAAAGGTCAGCAAAAAGATCTATCAACTGCTTTCGATTCGTGGCTATGCGCGGCTGGATTTGAGGCTGAATTCACAGGGCGAGCTTTATTTTATTGAAGCCAATCCGAACCCGATGCTGGCCGCCGAAGAAGATTTTGCCCAATCAGCCGAAAAAGCCGGGCTGGATTACCCCGCCCTGATTCAGAAAATCATCAGTCTCGCTGATCCCCTCGCCTAATCCCGGAATCCCTATTGTGTCAGCCTATTAAAAATTCGCTCGCAACATTTTCCGTCACGGAACTGAAAAACCTTTTCGACTTCTTCCTTACGCCGGGCAGAATATTCATCCCGCCCTTGAATCAGCATGTGGTCAATCTCTTCGATCAGTTCTTTTTGAGTCCGGCATTTGGGTCCCGGGGTTCTTTCAAAATATCCGTCGACGAGTATCCGGTCCCGTGCAACATAGCGCTCGTAATCATAAGGAAAAAAGATCACCGGGCGATCCCAAAAAAGATACTCGTAAAAGATCGATGAATAATCGGTAATCAGCAAATCCGCTTCTTTTAAAAGCGGCAGCACATCCAATCCCGGATGATCCATAAGGATATTTGAAAGGTTTTCACCGTCGCGGCTATGCTGCACATAGGGATGACAATTGATACAAAAGAACAGATTGTTTCGTTTCAAAAATTCATTTAACTCGTCAAATTGAAGAGCTCCGTCGCTCAGCGATGAGAGCGTCGTATTGTCACGGAATGTCGGCGCATACATGATGATGCGCATGCCTTGGCGCTTAAGTCCGCGTATCCGTGTGATCAGTTCAAGATCAGTTTGCAAATTCAGTTTTTCGGGAGCGATTTGTCCGCCAAAGAAAAAGTCCAGCTGCGGACATCCTAACGCGTAAACCTTTTGTGTTCTGAACATTTTTTGATAATCAGAAATAAACCGTTCGTGATTAATCACGACCATGGAATAATCCGGAAAACGTCCTAAAAGAAAATCAGAAATGCGTTCAAGCAAGGCAGAGCGCCTTTGCATTTCATTGGCATTTTCCCACTCCCCCTGTTTCATGGGACTGGCACCATGCCATAATTGGATCTTTTCGGCAAAAAAACAAAAATGATATCCCCGGTTTTGAACCCACTCATGGCCGTCAACAACGATCATCTTGGCCCGCAGCTGTTTCCAGACTGCGCGCCAGGACCGGCAGAACAACACAGGCAGTCCGGCTTTTTTTAAATCGGCGGCCACCGAACCCAACCCGGTCAAAAAATAAACTTCAACATCCGCCTTATGGTGTTCGGTGATATAAAGATATAAATACTTGGCATTACCGCTAAAAGAGCCTTTGTCGCGGCCGATAACAATGACCCGGTTTTTCTTTTTGGGAATTAAAAAATTCAGCGGAATAATCAGTCCCCAGCCAATAAATCCTTTCACTAAGATTGATAAGATCCGTCTGAATGTCGTCAGCATAAATAATTTTTACCCATCTCCTTTATCACGGCATCTCTGTTAAATCTTTGAAGCAAAGGGCCTAAAAACCAGCCTGCGCCGGTAATCCACATATGGAATCTTCCAGGGACTACCCTGAAAATAAATAAAATCATCAAATAAAGCACAACTGATGCCGTACCCGGCTTCAAGAACATTCCGGCTCAAAACCGCTTCGCTTTGTTCGACCCGTTCATTTTTAGACGGATTTTTCAATTCGGCTCCGGGCAGTTGTTTCTCAAAAATATTTTTTAGAATTTCCATGCGGCTGTAAAAGAAATAGGCTTGAACATGCGGCATAAAGGTCAGGCCGGGCAAGTCTTCAATATGTGAACCCAGATGCGAATTCATGCTCGCACCGCATAATCCCGTTTTGTGATTCCGGTTGAAAAGATGGTGATATTTCAACAGCCACCCATCCTCGCAAGGACCGCCTGCGCTGGAGTTGATAAAGGCCATTTCGCCGCTGTAGTTTTGATGCAGATAATATTGATACCCGACGTTATAGGCTCCGAAATCCATGCCCGTATTATCATGAAAAAGCACTTCACGGATAAAAGGATATTTCTCTTTAAGCGGCGGATAAATTGATTTTTCCGCCGGTGACGTCGCATTAATCACAAGCAGCACTTCAAAAGGAACACCGGCACGGTAACGTGCCATATGGTCCAAAAGCCGGCCCAAGCCACAGGCAATGGTATTTGATCCCAGCTTTTTGAAGCGGTATAGAGGATAGGCATCGTAATCCACCATAACGATGGGAACAGTTTGAATCGCCTGCGTTTCATTTTGCGAGGGGTAATGAAAACGGCTTCGCCTTTGGATACGAAGCCTGACGCCCAATGGGAGCTCTCTTAAAAACCAACCGGCCACGATTATTTTTTTTCTTATCCGTTGGTATAGGGATCTTAGCATTTTCAGACTTTCTTTTTCAGCACCGTAATGTTGGATAAATAAATCGGGCCGTCCAATTTGAAAAAATTTTGAATTTTTCCAGTGACTAAAAGATTAAAAATCATCCGATAGATCACTCTGATCGCTTTGGCAAAAATGCGGTTAACGAAATTCGGGGCTGCTGCTTGCGGCTGCCCCATCCCCATCACCGTTCCGATCACATCCCACATCGTTCCGGCCTTGATTTCATCCACCGGTTCAAATCCGTATTTCTGTGCAAAATGCTTAATCGCATAAAGTGTGGGTCTCCAAAAATCATACGGGGCTTCATGGATTTGATAGACAAAGGGACAGGTCATCAGAAGTTTACCGCCTGGAACTAAAAGCCGGTTCAAATTCTTAAAGGCTTTATCCCACTCGGCAACATGCTCCATAACTTCGGTGCATAAAATCAGATGATAAGGTTCGGCATGACAGAGTTCCGGGGGTAATTCACGGTCAATGGCACAAATATACTCGACCGTCTTTGGGTCAAATGGATTTGCATCAAGACCGTGATAGAGAACGCCGTTTTGTTCAACCCGCTCACGAAAAGGTTGTCCGCCGCACCCGATATCAAGCACACGCCCATCCAGGGGAATTTCAAGGAGGCATTTTGACAAACGGCCCTCAATCTCCCGTTTCAGCAATGGAACAATAAACTGCTCTTGCGCAAGCTTGGGCTCATAAAATGTCCTTTCGCGAGTCATGGGTCTTTCCCAGGATTGATTCATCAGACGTTCCCCTTCATATTCTCCTGCGTCCACTTTAATATCTTTTCATAAATCATAGGAATCTGATGATCCAACAGGTAACCGCTGCGTACTTTTTCGGCCGCACGAATACCGCAAGCGTTTCGTTTCACATCATCGGCAAGCAAATCACTCACATGCCCGGCCATGGCCTTGACATCCAAATGAGACACCACGGCACCGCTGTCATCTTCAACAAACTCAGACATTCCGCCGGAATCTTTAAAACATAAAATCGGTTTTTTAAGCAAGGCCGCTTCCAAACAAACAACCGGGAAGGGATCTTCACGCGACATCAACACAAAAAGATCGGCTTCGGCAAAATAAGGATAAGGATTTTCTTTTTCACCCGCAAACCGGTATCTGGAGGCGTGGGCCCCCGCATTTAGCTGCTCATTAAGCGACATGAAATACCCTCCCTGAACATCCGGACCAACCCATAAAAAATAAACCAGGCGGCCGGCAATCTCTCGATTCAGGTGATTTGCTAATTGGATAAATAGATCCGCTCCCTTGCGCCACTCAATCGATCCCCCGGAAACAATCACCCAAGCCTCCTGCGGAATATTGAGTTCTTGCCGTATCGAAGGATGTTTTTTCTCAAACGCCATAGAAATAATTTCATCACGTGTAAATTCGTAAAAAACATCAATTTGAGAGGCCGGTATCTTAACGTCCTGGATAAGGTAATTTTTAACTGCCCCTGATGCGGCAATATAATGGTCTGTATTGTCTTTGATTAACCCCTTATCCCGGGCGCCTTCATGCTCACTCATGACCCACGCCAACTCATGCACATGACATATCACCGGGCAATGTTTGTTCAACACCTTTTTAAACACTTCCCCGCAAACCATGGTATTCAGGTAGATAACATCATATTTTCGCATCATAAATCGTAACCGTAAAAATGTCTGATGCAGATAAAGCAGCGCTTTTGCGGTCGTCCTGATCCAAAGCCGTGGATGTGTCTTACTGCGCCGCCATAAATAATCCGGTTTAAGAACAAAAATCTTTGCTACCAGGCGGTATGGATTCAGGAGCGGGCCGTCACGGATAAGCAAAACATCCGGTTTATGACCGTTTTTAAAAAACCATTCGGTGAGATCTTTGAGGATAATCGGAGCGCCGGAACGTGTTGCATTATGCCCTACAAAGAGTATTTTCATCTAAATCCTCTACAGGGAACTGCGAGTTTCTTAGGCGGTGACCGTCATGGACCATTTGCCGCCGAAAGATTCACCGGACTTTAAAACACGAATCCCCGTGTCTTTCCAGCCGCGAGTGTAGAGATTAAATCCATCGGTCACATGCGTCACCGGTTCAATGGCAAAAAACCGCTGAGGCCCCTGATGTTCATCGTTGGGTACATAAATCACCGCATGCGTAAACACGGCATCCCACTGTAGATGCACACTGACTTTAGGATCGCTGTAATTTAAAAAGCATTCGTTCGCACTCAAGGCGGTATAGCAATGATCCAAATTAGGAGTGCCGAGCGGCTTGGGTTTTCGTAAATCGGCGGCGCCCGTCACAGGCTGTGCGGGTCCTGTGGGGATGCACCGCTGATCGGACGGATAAACTTTTTCGGCCGGAAGGACAAGTACCGGATCCGGCGCGCCCGGCTTTAACTGACGGTTAAAGAAAGGGTGAAACCCAAAACCCGCGGGCGCATTTTTTGCTCCGGTATTGGTAATCGTCAGACTGGTGACAATTTTATTTTGAATAAGTTCTATTTTATGTTCAAAAAATAAAGGGTACGGAAAATTAAAATCTCCGCATTGTTTGGTATCCAATTCGGCTTCAAAAATATTCTCATCCGCACAGCGAACCTGCCAGGCTCTTTTGCGCACATCCCCGTGAATCGTGGTTTGATCCGGAAAATTTAACCGCAGCTGGTGTTTTTGTCCCTCAAATTCAAAAATGCCTTCGGGAATGCGGTTGGACCAGGGCGCCATCATATAAGACCCCAACGAAGACGGCGCACTCAAGATCGTCGCGCAGTCTTCGACCGGGCTGAGAAGATCCGTCCATTGTCCGCCAAGTGCAATTTGCAGCCTGGGCCAATGGCATCCCGCCTCGGGCAGAATCGTAAGGTCAATCTGTTCGGTTTTAAGATGGTGTTTTTTCATAGTGCTAGTACTGCGCGACAATTAATTTTATGGGTTCGCAGTACTGTACCGTCTACCAATAAAATCAAATGTCAGACGGTACTAGTGCTCCGTCAATGCCGACGGCATTGTTACGGACACTTGTGCCGCGAACCCGTCTTTTGATCGTTGACGCGGTACTAGGTATGCACGATGATAGCAGGCACTCTTCATTTCGTCTATACCACAAGGTATCCAAATGTCGGCGCCGCGGTGCATACTCCGCATATGTGTTCCAAACTGTTTTAACATTTTCTTAAAATACTTTTTTGAGTTTTTCATTGTTTTCTCCTTTATCCATTTATATTTGCTGTACGCCTCAGGCAATTACAGCGGTCTTTGAGGCACTTCCAGAATGTTTTGGATCTCAAGGACATTGGCGCCAAGTTCTCGCGCCGCTTCGATGATTTCCGCGCATTCTTCGTACCGTTCTTCAAGCAAAGCTTCTCTCAAGTAAAAAAGAGCCGAAAATCTCAAAGGGTCTCTGATTACTCTCGAGTTTCTTTGCGGTCTGAAAGAATTTCTGATCGCTTCCATTTTTATCACCTCCTCATATGGATGACTGGAAGTCAAGCCGGGAATTAGGAATTAAAACCAATGAGCTCTCAAGAACCTTAACCTCATATTCGCGTGCTGGTTAACGCATTAAGCCTGATTCAAAGCGAGACCTACCACAATCTTCTAACAGCAACTTTTCCACTATGGAGGTGCCGTGGACTGTCTCCGCTAAAGAGCTTTTTATTTTTCCTTCTTCCCTGACTTGATCCTCCCAATCACCTTTGATTTTTTACTTCTTCTTTCTTAAACTGCTAACCTTAAACTTTCCCAGACAAAACACAGCATCTCTCGTGCACACGCCACTTTCACTTTGTTTCGCTCTTTTCCCGCATGCAACAAGTGCTGACCCTTCTTTGCCAAGCGTTCCATACAGCGATCCGCAATTTCGATATATTTCCTTGGCACTCCTTCACGCCGCTTCTTAAGCAAGTAACTTTCCGTGGGCCTTAACATTGCTTTCTGTGACGCTTCAATCGCAGTTGTCCGAATCCACCGGTTTCCCATTTTCGTCATACTCCACTGCCTTTGCTTTCCTCCGGAGGAATACTCCCTCATGTCCATGCCCGCATAGGATGTCAGCCGCTTCGGATGATCAAACCTCTGAATATCTCCGATCTCTGTGACAAGCGTTAAGGCGCCTATCAGCCCAATCCCACGGTAACAACTCAAAGCTTTCACTGACTTTTCGTACCTCGCATGCCTTGCCATTTCTTCGATCTTCTGCTCGTAAAATCCAACTTGCCTTTCCAAGCTTTCGATTTGACTCATAAGCAACTCAAGTGTCGCTTTTAAAGTCGCTATCTTTATCGCTTTGATCTGGCCTTCAAGCCACCGGCGGTGCTCTTGGGTCCAATGCGATTTTCTTGTCTTTGCCGATTTGGCCCCGCGATAATCAAGGCCTATTCTCCGACACTGGCTCAATAAATACTGTTTGGATCCTTTTAGTTGCTTTTGAACAAACTGTCTGGCTCTCAATAAATCTCTGAGTGCTTCTTGCTCTTTATCAGGGACTCTTACTGTTTTAAGCATCTCCTTCTGGTAGTACTCCGCTAATCTTTGGCAATCAATCCGATCCGTTTTAACCTGATCGCCAGGGCTTCGTGGAATCGAGCTTGGAGCAATGATTTCACACTCATAGCCTTTTTCACTCAGATCTCTTTGCAAGGAGTAGCCCAGATAACTCGCTTCATAACAAATTCTCACGCCTTCTTTGCCTCCCAAGATTTCTTCTAGCTCTTTAATCAAGGCTCTTGCATTCGGTCGGCATTTAAATCCCATCTTTTCCTCAAACACATAACCGTGAAAATTTTTATCGTCGACATCAATTCCTACATGGTATATCTTCTTCATTGGATGGCTCTCCTTGGTTTAAGTGCTACTTTGGTTTTAAAGATCTCTCTTTATACCAAATCACTTAATGGAGGTAACCAGCCCTCGTCGCCGAGGAGCAGTCATCCATAGCTTCTTATAGCCTCTTATCAAACGTCTTTTGTTTGATTAGAGGATATTATCCCTGACGCTTTTTGTCAGGGGTTTAGCCTCTTATCAAACGTCTTTTGTTTGATTAGAGGATATTATCCCTGACGCTTTTTGTCAGGGGTTTAGCCTCTTATCAAACGTCTTTTGTTTGATTAGAGGATATTATCCCTGACGTTTTTTGTCAGGGGTTTGGCCTCTTATCAAACGTCTTTTTTTGATTAGAGGGTATTATCCCTGACGTTTTTTGTCAGGGGTTTAGCCTCTTATCAAACGTCTTTTGTTTGATTAGAGGATATTATCCCTGACGCTTTCCATCAGGGTACTTTTGCTATTCCAGTCATTGCCTTTTGTTTTATCGAAACTGCCAAAATTAAATACTTGCTGGGTAAAGAAATATTATGAAGAAACCATCAGCGTCGTTTATGAGCGCAGGAGATCACCCCGCCGCACAGGCGGGGAAGCTCATAAGCGATTGACGCGTTTTGAAATAATATTTCTTTACCTTTACACATGCTGTTATGGAGCATATTTCTCCGGAGAGCTTCAAATCTCAATAAAAAAGCCCATGACCGTTTAACCAGTCATGGGCTTTTGTTTGAAACTCGTTTCTATTTTTATTGCTTAAAAATTAAACCGAACGAACCTCCTTAAAGCCCATGTCACGGCCGCGTTTAAGGCCATGAATTGCTTTAGACACAATCCACGCCTTCGGCATGACTGTCGTCATGCTTTCTACGCGATAACCTGCAGGTGCTTTAAAATCCGGGTTCATATCCATTTCCTCTGCTTGCAACTTTGCAATTGTGCCACGCTTTATGAGTTTGTGCAAGCCCTGCCTCTAAAAACAAAATCATTCTTACGGATTTTTTCCATAAAATAAATTTGCTGTATCTTGTTGATATATAAAAAGATATATGCGCTCACAGAGAGAAACTGGACTCTTTTCGGTCTTTAAAGGCGGGCGAGTTCTTTGGCAAAGGCAAACCGTTCGGCGGGCAGCCACTCTTCGACTTTTTCACCTGCAAAATCCACGGCATCCAGACGGTGACGCAGCCCTTTTTGATTGGCAAGCTGAATGTTCAATCCCGGGCGTGCATTGACTTCAAGGATGACGGGCCCTAACAGAACATCAATGACAAAATCGACTCCGATGTAGCCCATGCCAAAAATCGGATAAACGGCCGATGCGGTTTCAAGAATCTGCTCCCAAAAAGGCACTTGGACTCCCGCAACACTCACACCGGTATCGGGATGCTTTGTCACAATGCTGTTACGGTGAACCGCATTCACTGTGGTTCCGGTATCAAGCCGTATTCCCGTGCCCATCGCGCCCTGATGCAAATTGGCTTTCCCGTCTGATTGTTTTGTCGGAAGCCTCAACATAGCCATGACCGGAATACCCCGGTAAATCACAACACGGACATCCGGCACGCCTTCATAAGAAATATTTTTAAAAACCGGATGGCTGTGCACACGGTACTCCACAAAACAGGCATCGTCGGTGCCGCCCAGCGAATAAAGCCCGGCAAGGATATTTGTGACATGATATTCAAGTTCATCGTGCCGAAGCCATTGCCCGTTCGTCTTTTGAACGCGCCTTCCTTCACGATCGCCGATGACCAGAATTCCGCGCCCCGCCGATCCGCGCGCGGGCTTAATCACAAATTCACGGTACCGTCTTAAGAGTTTCAGGCGTGAAATTTCAAACGGATGAGTGATCTCAAGGTAAGTCACCGCGGTCGGAAAACCAAATTCTTCCAGTTTACGCTTAGTCTGGAGTTTATCGTCCACCAAAGGATACTGGCTGCGCGGATTATTCGGAAGCAGATAGTCGCCGTTACGGCGGTTCATGCCAAGCAAACCGAAAGATTCTCCTTTGAGAAAAAGCATGGTTATCCTTTTATTTTGCGCAGCTCTCTAAAACGCCAAAGCTCACTCAACCGCAACCCCGTATAGCGCCCCAGTAAAAGCAACAGGCCCATAACGCCGAGCAATAATTCAGGATACGTAAAAAGGTAAAAGCGCAGCGCGGGATGATCCATCAGGAAATAAGCGGTCATCGCCACCAGCGTTGTCCCTGCGGCAATTTTTAAGGCGGCTACGGTTCCGTCTTCTGTTTGTACTACCGAGAAACGCTCAATCGTCCATGTGATAATAATCATCGGGAAAAGTGAGATATAAAGCAGCTGGCCTTGACCGATCAGGTTCCCGAAAACCATAATGCCGACGGTCATAATGACGACCGTGGTAATAATCAGGGAGATGCGCGGCACCACCAGGACTTTCAGCCAATCGAGAAAAATCCTTAAGACACATCCGATACCGATCATAAGCGACAGGCAGGCCAATCCGGTTCCAAGCGATATTTCACGAAAAGCGAGCGCAAGAATAATCGGCGCAAAAGTTCCAAAGGTCGGTACACCGATCAGAACACGGAAAATCGTTACCACCAGCACGCCTATCGGGATTAAGAGCAAAACTTTAACTGAGTTTTGAAACGGCAGGGGCAGACTGTAGAGCGTAAAAAAAGGATCGGCCGGCGGAATTTTACCGTGTTCGATTACAAAGAAATATTCAAATGATTCAAGCCGCATGTGCCGGATCAGTGCATAATCCCCACGATACATCTCAAGATAATTGGCCGGCAGAAAAGCGAAGTGGTTGTTGACGACATCAAAAGGAATCCATGTGCCGCCGATATAATTTTCGGCCCAGACGTGGGTCACCGTTTTAACGCCTTCATCCAACAAAATACCGCCGACCAGACGGGACGGAATTCCGGCGGCACGGCTGAAGGCCACAAAAAGCCGGGCCTGTCCTCCGCAATCGGCGGTCAACGCATCCAGAGTCTGTGTGGCATCCTTACTGCCCTTTTCAGACTGATATTTAATCTCACCTCGGATGTATTTAAAGATCTTCTCAGTCACCACCGCCGCTTTTTTGTCTTTCTTGCGAATAATTTTTTTCAGGTGTTTATAAATCGACGGGTTATCCGATTGAATGTGTTTAGTCGATCTCAACCAAAATTGAATGTCGTCGGGATAATCATTTTCCGGATGGGTTGAGATGCGCGCTTCCTGAGGGATTTCAAACTGTTGACTACGGACCTGTACCGAAAAACTATAACGGACAGATCCGCTTTTATCCAGAAGATCAGAATTCCAGTATCCGATACGGTTGTTTGTACGCTGATGATTATGGGTTGAAAAATCAAGGTCATTATCAAAATCTTCGTGATAGATGATCTGCCGTTCATTGGTACTGGGCAGCGTCAGACGAATACGCGAAGCCTCGCCCCGTCCCTTGTAATTCATTTGAATCACAACGTCCCAAAGGGCTCCGCCCTGCCCGGGGCGGAAATCCTTGTCCCATTTCGACATCTTAAAGAAAAAAATGACAAGCCCGGTCAGGATAAAAATAAATGCGAGAAGATAGACGCGCCAGTTTTTCATAGGGGTTTTTTAGAGATCACCTGATGTGCGTCATTTTAAAAGACGCTTTAAAATAGTCAATAGAAACTACTGATAAGCGGCTAACGCCCGAAGGTTTAAGGTTGGCTACCTTTACACGCACCGGTCAATTGTTTCAAACACATCCGGAAAATAAAACCTGAAAAAAGAACGGAAAATAAGACAAGTCCATATTGCATCAGAGCGGTTACCACGCCGCTATGATAAAAAAATTGAACAACATGATTGCCTGGAGGAATTTTAACCGCCTTAAAATTCTTATTGGCTTTATAAATGAAACTGGGTTTTCCGTCCACATCGGCACTCCAGCCCGGATCAAAAGAATCCCGATAAAAAAGAAGCCCGTTTTGGCTCCCCGCTAAAAACACCCGGGCTTTTACCTGACCGGGTGTAAAATTTTCGATTTCCTGAATTTTTCCGCCGGAATCATCCTGCAGAATTTTGGTTCCGATATCCATCCCGCCCGAATCGATAAAATCAGGTTCATCCGCAACAATCTTCAAAAGGGGCTGATGGCAATAAAACAGGGCATCTATTTGACGGTTCATTTTATAAGTCTTCCAGAAATCCCCGCCTCCTTCGCTAAACTGCCGGTTCTGACAGATGTCATGAGCCATAAACGAATGATTGACCATAAAAAGGTCGGCTCCCGCGATCCGGTTCATTGCCGGAGAACCTTCGGCTTGTATCGAAGAAAGCAGGGTGTTTTTGTCAACCCTGCGGACATCTGTAGTTTGCGGATCATGAACCAGCGGCCAGGGCTGATAATAATAGGCATAAAAAAAGTTCCAATAGGACAGAATGTCAAAAGCAAAAAAAAGAATCAGGACGGCACTATATTTCGAAACAGACATTTTTCTTCCGCCAATGATCAGGGTCAGAATTAATAACTGTGCAAAAAGAAAATAATCAAAAGCCGTCTTGAGCGGATAAAAGAATTTAATATTGAATTGAAACGCGGCCATCCATAATACAACGGTAAAAATCGCACATAATAAGAATACTGAACGTTGAATATGGGCAGGACGAGCGCGGACATCTTTTAAAAAACGCTGCACGCCGAATCCCGCGAGCATCATCATAAAAAACCGGATATGGCCGGACAACACGTCAACGTGAAACAAGGGAAATTGGTCCCACGGCTTTAACCCCATCTGATGAAAAATAAATACGGCCGTAACAGGAAGAATGAGCAACATCGCCAGGACTCTTCCCATACAGACATAAAAAACGTCTTCCTCCTGAATAATCGAATAGAAGATAAAGACTACTGCCGGCAGCCCGACATAAAACAGACCTGCCGTGTGCTGGAAATTCGGAAAGATAAGCCCGAAAAACTTTAAAGGACCGTAGGCGGTTCCGACAAAATGTCCAAAAAACATTTCATGAAGCACCGGTGTGAAATTTCCAAATCCCGGCAAAAAACCTCTAATTTGGGCGACAGCCCGGAAATGAAAGAAGAACAAGATCGCAATTGCGCTGCATAATAAAATGATTTCTGCCTTAAAGATTCCGGGCCTTGCCCCGCCCTTAGCCGCAGACAACATCGTCCAAAAGAGTAATGCCATAATAAAACTATTGAGCAGGATCAGATAAAACGGAATGCCGATAAATGAAAAGATGAGGCACAAAATCAATTTTAAAAAATCACTTCTTTTCCCGCTGTCCCAAAAAACTTTTAGAAAAAAACATTCCAGGGGCAGAAGATAAAAACTTTCAAGATTCCATAGGAGCTGACAAATCCATAAGCTGCTTGCCATCATAAGCAAACAACAAATTACCGCAACGCTCCGGTCACGGAAAAGTCGCAGCGATAAAAAATAGGTTCCCAGCATCAAAAGCAATTGTTCGATCACCGCAGAAACTTTAAACAGCCAAAAGGCATCGGAAACAGAAAAAACAGCCCCGGCGATACCCGCTAGGTATTTAGCCGGCGTCAGATAATTTAATTGAAGAAAAAGACTCGGCAGCCCAAAGTGGGCAAAGGGCAGCCATTCGATCAGCTTATGATTGAAAAAATAATGGCTATAAAAAATATGAAATACTTTATATTGTTCTCCCAGATCACCCTGAATCGGCCACCGTTCATAAAGCAGGGTGAAGTGATTGATATAAACCAGGACCAAGATGAGGCCCAACAGGGTCGTGTCAATTCTGATTTTCTTTAAATTATCCATAAATTAATTAATGTTTATGGGATAAAAAGCCAATCCCAATACTACTGATAAAAATGGTCCACATGAAAAGTCCAAAGGCCATTCCCAAATAAGGCGTGACCTTAAAAACAAAACCTTCCAAACCCGGACGGAAAACAAATTCCAGTGCATGCTCCCCCCGCTCCACAAGCACGGCTTTAAACGCCAGATTAGCGGGATAAATCGGAATCTCCTTTCCGTCCATGTAGGCGTGCCAGCCGGGGTAATACACATCCGCATAATAAAGCCACTGCCGTTCGGAAGAGACAACATTCACCTTCATTCTGATGCGGTTAAAAGAATAAGCGCTCACTTCAATGGTATTCTGCTGTCGCATATCGGCAGGGAGTGTGTGCGGCAGTTTCTGAATATTCTCCGGCACCTTTTCAATCATCGGTATTTTTCCGATATCCCCGTCATGAACATAACGGGCCGCCTCCTCGGGCGTATTCGCAAAAAAAACATCCGGTAAAAATCGGAGCTTATCCGAACGGCATCCGAGGACCTGTCCATAAAGCTCCCCTTCGGCGGCATTCAGCCGTCTCATTGCGGTGGGCCAATCAATGTAATAAAGATTTCTGAAACGCATTTGCCGAAGATTCCAAAACAGCGTCGACCAATGAAAGAGGGCGTATTTGCGGGGCAAACAGGGATCATAGAGTAAAAACTGATAGGCCTCTTTCCCCAATTTAAATGGATGATTTACCCAAATCAACCGATTCGCCTCTTTCTGCCGTTCCGTAAAATCACTTTCATCCCCTCTTCGCTTCTGATAACCGACAGGCTGAACATCCACAATCTCATCAGAAATCCAATCCCACTTGTTCGGATATTTTTTCATAAAAAGAGTGTTAAAGACAAACATGTCCAACGCATAGAAAATGAGAATAGCCCAGATCAGCTTCTGCCGTATCCGCATGGAGCCCCTTAACATCAAGATGGCCATACAAATAATTAAAAAAATTCCGAAGAAGAAGTACTCCGACCAGCCAATCGGATAATAATGCCCTTTACTATTAAAATAATAAATCACCATGCAAAGCAGAAAAGGAATTGTCACAGACAAGAATAAGGAATTACGCAGCTGCCTTTTCATGCTTTTAAATCTTTCAATCAATGAAAAATCCCACAAAAACTCATCCAGGCCGAATCCGGCAAGAATCACCAGGAAAAAGCGGATCAATGCACTCATGATTCCAAGGTATCGCATGTAATGAATCGGCGGGAATAAATGATAAAAGGCCCTGGCAATAAACGTATAGTCTCCTACCGAAAAACAGATCAGGAGAAAAGTCATGAGTGCAAAGGCTCCAAAAAACAATTTACGGCAATTCAAAAGGGCATAAACAATAAAAATAAGCGGTATAAACCCGATGTAAAGTGTCGTGTCCCCGGTATCCGGATAGGTGTTCGGGAAAAATAACGCATAGAATTTTTCGAAATTGATCCCGGTTCCGATGGTTAAAAAAGTATTGAGCGGAACCTCCCGGGTTACGGCATTTCTGCCGACAACATCTGAGGTGATGCCGTCAAACATATGCAGGATAAAATAAGCATAAATCAGAGCAACTCCTGCAAAAATTAAAGCCGGAATAATATTGCGGCACGACCGCTCCAAAAGATTTTTTAATACACTTCGGTGCTTACTGATCGCAATAAGGCCAAACAGGATAAAAATCAGCAGATGAAGAGCCACATAGTATAAGGGCTGGCCGAACTCCCCCATGAGCGCCACGATCCCGGCCATCCAGAAAAAAGCGGGATTTTTACTTTTAATCCATCTAACCAGGTAAAAAAAGATTAAGGGCAAAAGGTAATAAATTCTAAAATTCCAAAAAATCTGCAGGGGCCAAATCGCCGTTGTGATGAGTGCCAGACAAATCAGCACACAGGAATACTTATACTTGAAAATCTGTTCGCCCAAAAGCCATGCGCCCGTTAAAAGCATCCATTGTTCAAACATCATGGATAGTTTAAAAACGGTCAGGGTATTTTTAACGGATAAGAGAACACCCAGGACGGACGAAAGATACGACGAGGGTGAAAAATAAACCAGCTGCCACATATCAAACGGAATTCCGTAGGAGCCGTAAGGAAGCCACTGCATAAACTCATGATTCTGAAAAAGATTACTGTAAAACGCGTAAAAGATATGAAAGGCGTAGATCGTATCGCGGGTAAACCAGAGCTTCTGTTGAAGAACCGGCAGATTTAAAATAACAACGATGACGGCCAGAAGCAGCAATTCCGGGCGTCCGGCCGTAACTTTTTTAGTTTTACATTCTGAAAGTAAGTTCAACTTTATGCCTTCATAGAATATGAAATTTAAGATACCGATTAAAAGCTGTCTTCATACCCTTCCCTGAAACTCGGGTATTTGAACTCATAGCCCAGGGACTTGAGTTTGTGATTGCGGATGCGTTTGCCTCTAACAGCCGCCCCCTGTCTATTTTTGACCACAGAGGATATTCCCAATTTTGACGTCAGCCAATCGTAATATTCCGATTTCTTCACAGGCAAATCATCGACACCGGCATAAATTTCACCTTCCCGCGCGGATTTAAAGATCACGGGCATCAGCGCCGCAATATCTTCGACGTGAATCAGGTTCATATATTCATCTTCTTCAATCGCCGAAACTCTGCCTTCACGCAAGGCCTGCAGACGGTTTCGCCCCGGGCCGTAAATACCCCCTGATCTGAAAATAGCGACCGGTAATCCGGATCTGAGCACTTGGCGTTCAGCCTCATAAAGGATGCGTTGGCGTGTTGTGCCCGGATTGGGCTCGACCGTCTCATCGACCCACTCACCGCCACAATCGGCCCATACGCTCGTACTTGAAAGATAGACCATTAGATGCGGACGCGGATTCTTTTTAAAGGCCTCTAAAAAATGACTCACTCCGTCCAAATAAATACGCCGGTAACTTTCCTCATCGCGGCTATCCGGCGCAGGGCAGATTACCACAAAATGGGCCTTAGGTAGACGTTGTAGTGTTTCAGGCTTGGTCAGATCAGCAATCCAGGGCATGATCCCCTGAGCCTTGAGCTCCTTGGCAGAAGCTTCAGATCGTGTCAGTCCATAAACCTTTTGTTTCTTCTCAACGAATAAACGCCCGATCGCACTGCCGGTATAACCCGCCCCGACTACAAGGATGGTATACATAATTTTTCTGCGTTCCTTTTCGCGTTTTTTCGTGTTATCCGTTTTCTGCGTTATTTCGCGTCATTCTTGATAATTTCCCTCAACACCGCGGTCGCATAGGTGCCGCGGTCCAGGCTAAAGCGCAGCTCCACATAATCGCCGTGGACATCACTGCCGTTTTCGACTTCAGGATTTTCAAGCTGAATCCGCAAAGGTCTGCGCGCACCGGCACACTTGAGCGAACCGGGCCGGTAAAAATCTTCAGGTTTAAGACCTTCCGCATCGAGAACTTCGTGCTCCAATTTTTGAATTTCTCCGCACGGCTGAATCATATCAAATCCAAAGAGCGGACCGCTCGGAGAGATTTCAAAATTTTGAACCCGCGGCTGTTCGACAGCGGCATCTTCAACCAAAAAAACTGCGCCATTGGTATGCTTAAATGCCAAGTCTCCTGTTTGTATCTGATCAAAGATGTTCAAACGGGCCGAAAGCACACGGTTAAAAAGTTCAGACTGATAAGCATTAATGAAAAACCAGATCCATTTTTTTTCAAGCGTAAAAATTGCCTTGCGGGCGTTGCCCTGCGTTTTGGCCATCACCCGGGCAATTTTCATACATTGTTTAAAATCACGCGGCCATTCATCGGCAGCGCGCGCATATTCCCCCTGATCAAAAAGCATCCGGGCAGCACGCACCCCGGCATGTTCATCTTCACGCGGACGGCCGGCAATGATACTGGCCATCTCAAAATAATCTTTTTGGATAAATGCTTTGCCGATTTGTCCCGAGTCGTTGCGCGCACCAAAACGTTGAGGTCCAAAATAGTTCGGGATACCCCGCTTTTCAAGATGCATCAAAACAATTTTGATTTGCTCATAAGCGCCGGACTGTGCGCCGCGCAATTTAATGATAAAACGGTTCGCGCGCAGATGGCCGATACGAAGTTTGTTGCGATGGCGGTTGACCGAAAGCACGCGGATACCGGGAATTTGCATCGCCTGAACATGCGCCGGATCGACATGTTCAATACTCATCATCTGCCGCGTAACCGCCTGGGCGTCTTTTAATCCCGCAATCCCGATACGCATGGGTTCGGTCTTTAAATAGGAAGCTATTTGCTGAACCGCGCGATGAGTGCTCACGCCGGTCTTTTCAATCCAGCAATAAACGTGGTCACCCTCACCGCTCGCTTCATAAGCGGGAACCTCCTCAACAACAAAGTCTTCAGGCCGCTCCTTGAAAGAAAGGCTGATCCCGGGGATATCGTCGGTTAAATAGGCAAGCTCCATAAGGGAGACATTATAAAGCGTAGAGCGGATAGCGTATAGCGTAGAGTCGATGAATACCGGTAAAAACATGCCTCAATAGACGAATCCTCTAAAGTGTGAGAAAATGCCACGTTAGTCGATAGTCCATGGTCCACAGTCCATAGTTGTCAACAACTCAAAAACGAGTCTAGGGACCATCGACTGTAGCCTATGGACTTTAGGAAAAGCGAGTACACCATGACCGACACACCCGAACCGGAAAAAACACAAAAAGAGATGTTTGAGGCTCTGAAGAAAATGCTCGACCAGGGCCTGGCCTTTAAAATGCCTCAAACCGAAAAGGCCGAAGAGGAAAAAGAACCCGAGTCGCCCAGTCACCGCGACAAACAGCTCCATTTCGATCTTAAACCCAAAGAGGTCAAGAAGCATCTCGACCGTTTTGTGATCAAGCAGGAAGACGCCAAACGTGTTTTGGCAACTGCCGTCTGCGATCACTATAATCATGTCCGCCTGTCACGCGAACCCGAAAAGGCCGCCTCCTATATTTATTCTAAACAAAATGTCCTGATTCTGGGTCCGACCGGCGTGGGGAAAACCCATTTAGTCCGGCACCTGGCCGAACTGATCGGGGTGCCCTTTATCAAGGCAGATGCCACAAAATTCAGCGAAACCGGTTACGCGGGCGGTGATGTCGAAGACCTTATCCGCGATTTGGTGGAAAAGGCCGGCGGCGACATTGAGTTGGCACAATATGGCATCGTTTATCTGGATGAAATCGACAAAATCGCCATCCCTTCGGAAACGTTCGGCCGCGATGTTTCCGGCAGCGGTGTTCAGCGGGGCCTTCTGAAAATTATGGAAGAAACCGATGTCCCCTTACGCAATCCGCAGGATATCCAATCACAATTGCAATCCATGATGGATCTCCAGCGAAAAGGACGCGTTGAAAAACCGATGATTAACACCAAACATATTCTGTTTATTGTCAGCGGCTCTTTCGACGGGATCGTTCCGGTCATCGAAAAACGACTAAAGGCCTCTGAAATCGGTTTTAACCCGGCTGTCAACGAACCCCTTTCAACCGCCAATGTTCTGCGTATGGCCAAAACGGATGATTTTAAAAAATTCGGCTTTGAATCGGAATTTATCGGCCGCTTACCGGTACGCGTGGTCTGCGATCCCCTGAATGAAGAGGATCTGTATCAAATCCTGGGTTCTTCGGAAGATTCGGTTTTAAAACAGCACATCGCTTCGTTTCAAGCCTACGGAATTGAACTACAACCCGAAGATTCGGGCCTTTGGGAGATTGCCAAAGAAGCGGCCAAAGAAAAAACCGGCGCACGCGGGCTCTTCAGTGTCTGCGAAAGAATTTTCCGCGGCTTTAAATATGAATTACCCTCCAGCCAAATCCGTACGTTTCAATTATCTTCCGAGATGGTTAAAGCACCTGAAGATTATCTGCGTAAACTTTTAGCCGCCGAACATGCCGGACAACGCGCGCAATTCATCGAAGAAATTCATGCTTTCGAAAATCGTTTCAAAGAAAAAACGGGTTTTGAAATTCATTTTAATGACCCGGCTCGCGAATACCTGCTTGAAAAACTATGGAAAGAAGGCGCCGAGCCAACTTCCTTTCTTGAACAGCTGCTTTCAAACTACGCTTATGGCCTGCGCCTTATTCAGCAGAAAGCTCCCCGAGACCAATTTATTCTTCCGGTGGAGACCGTTGATAACCCCAATAGTCTGCTTGATCAATGGATCAAAGAGGCCTATGAACAAAATCAGGGCTGAGGACTAAGCGATGAGGACTGAGTTCACAGTGGTGCAAAAGCAAATAGGTTCTTACATTTTACACTTGTCGTTTTTTAACTCTGCTTTTGGTTTTTCACTCAGCGCTCAGACCTCAAACCTCCGTCCTTAAAATGACTTTCACCCTTGATCCGTTTCAGACACAAGCGATTGAATGTATCAAACGCAACGAGTCCGTCCTGGTCTCGGCACCCACCGGGGCCGGTAAGACCTTAATCGCAGAAGCGGCCATCCGCCAGGCCATGGAAAACCGCAAGAATACCGTCTATACCGCCCCGATCAAAGCCCTCAGTAACCAGAAATACAGAGATTTCAAAGAAGCCTATGGTGAAGAAAATGTCGGGATTTTGACCGGAGATGTTTCTATTAACTCCGATGCCCCGATTTTAATTATGACCACCGAGATCTACCGCAACTGTCTTTTTGAAATGTCAGAACGCATTCATAAAGTCGGCTGGGTTATTTTCGATGAAATTCATTATCTGGATGACCCCGAGCGGGGAACAGTTTGGGAAGAAGCGATTCTATTTACACCCCCGGAGATTAAGGTGCTGGCGCTTAGCGCCACGGTGCCCAATGTACACGAATTGGCCGAATGGATGCGTTCCATTCATAAACAAACCGTTACGGTCATTGAAGAATCACACCGCCCGGTACCGCTTGAATTTATCTTTCACTGCCAGGGACAGTTTCATCAAACCAAACGGCAATTGCTTCAACACGGCTATTTAAATCGGGAACACTGGCGTTTAAGCCGTGTCGAAAAGCGGCGCGGGTTTACTCCTCTTCGCGCCAAACCCAACCGCCTGGATCAGATGATCCGCCATGTGCGTCACAACGACCGGCTGCCGATGATTTATTTTGTGTTCGGCCGCAAACGCGCCGAAACGCTGGCCTGGGAGACTCTGGATTTTGATTTTTTAAAACCTGACGAACGTGAACGGATTAGAGCTGAATTCGATCAGCTTCTTGAACGCTACAATCTGAAAGAAGAACGCTCCGCACAGGAAATGATCCCGCTGATTGAACGCGGCGTAGCTTTTCACCACGCCGGCATGCTGCCGTCGCTTAAAGAGGTCATTGAAAGGCTCTTTACCGGAAAACTGATTAAAGTCATTTTTACCACCGAAACCTTTGCGCTCGGAATCAACATGCCGGCCCGGAGCGTGGTCTTCGATGAGCTGGATAAATACTACGGCACAGGCTTTCAGCATTTAACGACACGCGATTTCTACCAAATGGCCGGACGGGCCGGGCGTCGAGGGATGGATGAGAAGGGGTTTGTCTATATCCGCGTACAGCCTAATTACATTTCCTATCCCGATGTGATTCAGATTATCTACGGGCAGCCCAACGCCATCCGCAGCCAGTTGAATGCCGCCTATGCCACCCTGCTTAATCTCTACGGACAATTGGGCGAACGATTAATGGAAATTTACCCGTCATCCTTTCATCATTGGCAATCTTCTAAAAAAAGACGGCGGCAAGGCTCCATGATGATTGAAAAGAAAATGGCCGTGCTCAAAGAATTAGAATGTATTGAAAAAAATACGCTTACCGCCAAAGGCCGCTTTGCAGGATCTCTTTTCGGCTATGAACTCATTTTAACCGAGATGTACTTTGACAAAGTGCTTGATGATTTCAGTCCCACCGATTTGGTCGTACTGCTCTCGGGATTAATTTTTGAGCCGCGCAAAGGAGATCATGTCGTTAAACTTAAATCACATCATCAACACCTCTGTGATATGGCCGCACATTATTTTCAAAAAATTCACCGCAAAGAATTCCATCATAAAATCTACCCTTACACCAAACCGCCTCATTTTAACCTGGCTGCGGTGGTCGAGGCCTGGGCGCAGGGCGAAAACTTTGACAAACTCTTTCGTATTACCGCCGCTGATGAGGGCGAACTGGTCAGGCATTTTAGGATGATCATACAATTACTGCGGGAACTTGCTCATGCCTCGGAGGCTTCCGAAAAAATCCGTGCCTCAGCCGGACTGGCCATTCTCAAAATCAATCGTGATGTCGTCGATGCGGAGAAGCAACTTAGAAGCTGACGTCTTTGGTTTTTTCAAAGGCGATCAGCTTCTTATCCTTGAAAACCGGGCCTTTTTTTCAAGGGTTAGACTGTGTTGTCTTTGGTCGTTTCAAATTGGATCAGCTTTTTATCCCAAGAAAACTGTGTGTTCTTTTCTTGGGGTTAGACTGAGGGTGTCTTTGGTTTTTCCAAAGGCGATCAGCATCTTAGTCCCAACGCATTAGCGTTGGGATCATTCCAAAATAAATTTACTATTTAATCGGTGGGTAGCGAAACGAGAAACTGCAGATTAATTCCGCGGATGAGTTCTTTACTATCTTCGTAGCTGATAATATTCTTAAGGCCTGTTGCCTGCGCCGCATCAATTGAAACCCCTTTAGTACAAAAAACCGTGGAATAGATTTCCTGCACCGTTTGGGCTTCGGAGACAGCGCTCAAAATTTTAGTGGCATCAAAAACTTCTTTATTTTCCCAGTATTGGACTAAGACACACACGGGTCTGGACTGAAAGATATAATCCACGGCTTCTTTATCCTGACTGGTCACATGAACGCTATAGTGTTTGGTCTCAAGAAACTCTTTGACCTTGCCCATGGCATACATATCCATCCCTGCCAACAGAACTCCATTGACTCCGGCAGTCGAAGCGATCGGCTGTTCCGGCTCAACGGGCCTGCGTTTTGCCGAGGCAAGTGCCAGACCCACTTTCTCGAGCAAATCGGCAAAATCTCCTTTTTGCACAAAATATTCGGCATGAATACTATCAAAATACTCTTTCATCGCATCTTTGGCCGACATAATAATTACAGGGACATCGCGCAACTCTTTCAATTTTTTAAATAGTTTGGCGAGCTCATAGCCCGTAATCACAGGCATCAATACGTCCACAATAATGACATTCGGGGGATTCTTAACTGCCAGTTTAAAACCGTTGGCAGGATGGTCGGAACTCATGACGTCATAGCCGTGTTTTTTCAAACCGGCAACCATCACCTTCAGACAAATGGGGTCATCATCAATGATAAGTACTTTTGGAGCCATACCTTATAAAGAGTATCCGCTTTTTAAAAAAAATTCAATGTTTGCTTTCAGAGCCCTTTTGATTCAATCACGGTATTCAATTGTTGGATTAAATCCGGGCTTTCTTTATAAACCATCAGCATCTCTCTGGGAAAATCCTGTGAGGCATCAATTTCTAAACTGAACGGACAAAAAATCATAACAGGGATCCCTTTAAATTTTTGATTGATTTCCTGGAATACTTTTTTGGCATCCAGACGCTCTAAGTCTTCCCAATATTGCAATAAAACCAATCCGGGGCGAGCCTGATGAAGGCTTTCAAAAATATCCTCTTCATCGATGGCGGCATAAACATAAAGTTTCTTGGACTCGATAAACTCTTTGAGTTTGACGGTCAGATATTCATCGACCGCTGCGATTAAAATCTGTCCTTCTTTATTTTCACGATATTGTATACGCTCGGGTTCGGCGCCTGTCTTTTTATCCTGATCCTCTTCCGCCTTAAGTGCAATCGCTTCTTCAACCTTATTCATCAGGGCCGAAAAATCACTTCCTTTTTGCACAAAACAGAAAATATCCTGCGGCGAAAAGTGATCCCGCATGCTGTCTTTACCCGACAAAATAATCACGGGAACATTTTTAAACCCATCCTGTTTCTTCAAAATGGGCATGAGATCAACCCCGGAAACCTCCGGCATCATGACATCCAGAATAATGACATCCGGTTTGGCCGCCACGGCCTGTTTAAATCCCTCGGCAGGACCATGCCCCACAACCACATCATAGTGTTTCTGACGCAAACGGTTTTTAAGCAAAACCGTCAGGCTGGGATCATCATCGATGATTAAGACTTTTCTGGCCATCATTGACCTTCCGGTTTCTCTTTGGATCTTGCCTGGCTGACGACAAAGGCTTTTTGTCCAAAAATACGATCATTGGCAAAAATACGGAATTCATAGTCACCGGCCTGATTAAATCGTAAGGACCTCAAATTAAACACAAGTTCATGCGCTATGCGCGGGTTACGCATTGTCACATCGTTGGGAAGCTCCCCTTTACCGATGATGCGATCGCTTTTTAACTCCACCAGCTCAAGACGAAAGCGGTAAACACCATTACCCTCGGTCAATTTAATATAAACGGACAAGGAAGGATGGGTACACGGAAATTTCCCAGCGCTGATATTCTCAAAAACACCTATAAGGCTTTTTTTGTTCGTTCCCTGCTCGGTAATGACATAATCACAAACAAGCATGGCATTCGTTTTAGGTATCGGTCCTGTCATTATTCTCTCCCTCTATGATCTTCGCCAACCTGTGTTATTTTATCTATGCTCGTTAATTCTCAAAAGCATAGACAATTGAAGAAATCAGCCGAATATCATTCTTTTTGGCTCCTGCGGCGGCATTTGAGTTGTAATCATCGATCATACTGAGCCGAAGCTTAACTGTATCGGTAATGGAACCGGTTAAAGATGTTTCCGAATGAATACGCCCACCGCCTTCGGTCAAGGACGGAATCAGGGTGACATCTTCCCTCAAGACGGCATATTGACTTAAAGTCCATTCCACCATAGCCCGAGGTGTTAAAATTAATTCCGTGCGGTCTTGGGTCGTTCCTCTAAAATCAGTATATTCAAGCCCGGCTCCCGTTTCCATCATAACCTTGAGAGGTTCGTGATCCGAAAACCAATAGCCGATCCCTACGGTCGGGGTCACCCGGCCGTCAATATTGGCAAAGCGATCATGGGCACCTTCCAAACTGTAAAAATTATACCACTGTTTGCCCCGCCCGAAACTATAAGCATAACGTAAAAAAGCCAAATAACGGCGCGCATTCATTTCTTTGTCCCGTGTCGAAATAAAGGCCTTGGCGCGCAAAGTATATTCATCCACTTTTGAACGTCGACGGTTAATAAAAATCTCACCCGCCCCTTCTTCCGTCTGGGTATTACCGGAAGAACGATTATATCCGGCCGATACTTCGCTTTTCCATTCGATTTTTTTGTCCTTTTTTTCCTCTTGGGTCAAAAAAGGCTCTATCCGGGCACCGCTAATCTCGCGGATGTTTTTTCGTTTAATATCAATTTCTCCCAGCATTTTCGAATCAAAAATGATTGAATCGGACGTTGCTGAAATAAGATCTCCGCTGATTCTATCTCCGTTTGCGAAGTGAATTTCAGCGGCCCGAGCGCCGGGCAAACAAACACCCCACAAGAGTATAGAAAATATCATTTTTTTCATCCGGATTCCCCCTCTTTGTCCGGACGAAGTCCGGCATATGCTTCATATGTCCTGTTTATTTCTGTAAACTTAACATTTTTTAAAAATTGAGGCAACCCTTGAACTCGCGGAAATAAGGCTTTGGCCCTGTCTCTATATGTGTTTTTATGTTATGCTGTTGACCGTGAAAACTCGCCTATACCTTTCTATCCTGATTTCAGCTTTTTCCGTTTTATCTCTCACTTTGATTTCGCCGGCACGCGCAGACTCTTACACTCATTATCAGGAACCGGAATGGCTAACCTTTGACGAGCTTAAAACGCTTTCGGCAGACCCTGAACCCAAAGGCGAGCTCAAAAAGAAACTCAATAAACTATGGGTGACTCCCATTATCAGCAATGAGGCTTATGACAACGGAGGCACGGCCTCTCCTCTTTTTGATCCCAAACTTGGCAAGTTTATGCGTGTCGCCAGCTGGAATATTGAAAAATCAATGGCGATTGATGAGGCGGTCACTCTTTTCACCTCAGAACCTGAGGGTTTTGAAAAAATGCTATCCTCCGATGTTAAAGAAGACCAGGACTTGTACAAACAAATTCTGTCGCAACGGCAAAGATTGATGAATGCCGGTATTCTGATCCTGGAAGAAATGGAAATCGGGATTAAACGCTCCAAATATAAAAATGCCGCTGCCGAACTTGCGAAGGCGCTAGGTATGAATTACGCTTACGGGACGCAATATCTTGAAATCGATCCGGTCACACTAGGGCTGGACACGCTTGAATTTGAAAAAGATGACCCTGAAGAAATCCGTGAGGATATCCGCGACTATTATTCGGTCGATCCGGCCTTATATAAAGGCGTATTCGGTTCGGCTGTCCTGTCTAAATATCCGATTAAATATGTCGAACTCAAACCTCTTAAAACCAAGCCTTACGACTGGTATTGGGATGAACAGAAAAAGATGGGTGCTACCGAGGCCGCGCGGCGTATCGGTGCCAAGGTGCTTTTTAAAAATGCCATTCAGCGAGAGCTTAAAGTAGGCAATCGTAACTATTTTCGCGTCGACCTGGATGTTCCGGAGCTTCCCGGCGGGACATTGACGGTCATCAATATTCACCTTGAGATAAAATGTGAGCCTTACGGGCGCGAGGCTCAAATGCATGAGATCCTTTCTTATATCAAAGAAATCAAAAATCCGGTAATCGTCATGGGTGACTTCAATATGTCTTCTACCGATATTAGTCCGACAACCGCGGCTAGAGTTTTAAAACGCACCGCAAAAAACCCCGGCACCTGGCTTTCGATCGGCGTCAACGCCGTAGCTCCTCAGGCTCTGGTCATTAATACAACAAGGGCTGTCTCCAATGTAACAAAAAATTTTAATGATCCTACGGCAAAGCACATTCCAATTGTTGCGCCGAACCCTCTCAGATCTTTTTTTGATATGGTGAAGGATTTTCGTTTTGAAGACGGAAAGTCGTTTGACTTCCGAGGAAATCCGAATCGATCAGTTGGCAATAAAGACAAACCATTGGCAAATTCAAATCAAAGAGGCACGAAGGGTTTCCGCACATCGTTTCGTGTCGTTCGCCCGCTGGGTTTAGTCGGTAAATACCGCCTGGATTGGGTTTTTGTCAAAGCCTTTGCATTGACCCCTGAGGACAAATCTGAACCTTATCGTTTTGCCCCACACTTTGGCGAAACCCTTGAAGAAATGGCCTTTGCACTTGAGCCGCCTATCTCCGATCACGCTCCCAATGTCGTGGATCTTCCCTTTGAAGAACCGTCGTTGAAATAGAGCCTCTACTCAATCTCGTACTACAACCACCGGCGGACACGTTTTTTGTAAACTCTGTAAGCCTCACCAAATTGTTGTTCAAGCATCATTTCTTCAAATGGAATATGGATAAAGTTGAGCACCCAAAGCATCGTCATCCAGACTCCATAGAATGGGAATGAACCTACCATGACAGCAATGCCAAAGGTGATGAGGCCGATTGAAACATACATGGGATTTCGGGTGAATTGATAGGGTCCCTTTTCAATGAACACACTCGGTAAGTTGGCGGGGATGATCGTGGTGCCGGCCCGGCGAAATAATCTGACGGCGGAAATTATCAGAATGATACCGGAGATCAAAAAAAACATTCCGAGAGGCCGATTGGAAAAAATCAAAATACCTCCCACCCATGTCCATTGATGCAAAACAAAGGCTAAAAACATCAATAGAAATAGTATCACCGGAGGTTTTAATTTAACCCCGCGGTGCTGTATTTCATTTAACATCTCTGGATCTCATATTCGAAAATTTATTCCCGGGATGGTGTATCGTCTGAAGTGCTCTGCATAATTTCTTTAACCTCCGGAGACAACTCACCTCCAAAAGGATCAACTAAGACAGCATACTCACTTGCTTTTTGACGCACCGCTTCTCTCCTCGCCTGCACGGGCTCAGGATTCTGATTTTTCGGATCAGAGAGTTGCGGTGAAGATTTTTGTTTTGATGGTGGAGCAGAAGCCCTGACAAAAAAGACCGGGGCACAAATAACAGTCAGAATGAAAAATAAAATTTTTATTCTACTTATGATTTTATTTTCAGACGTTGCCATTTAGAACTTAGTGTAAATGCTTCAAAAGCCAAAAGCCGCCGATCAGGAGGACAGTAAAAAGCATCGTCAGCCAACCAAAATATTTATCAATAAAACTTTTAATGGAAGGGCCAAAGTGGTAAAGCAGAAAGGAAACTAAAATAAACCTTCCACCGCGGCCAAAAATAGAGGCTGCAATAAAACGCAATAAATCCAACTTTGCAACACCCGCGGCAATTGTAAAAATTTTGTAGGGTATCGGTGTAAACCCGGCCGTAAAAACAGCCCAAAAATCATAACGAGCGTAAAGATCCGTCACCTTTTGAAAAGTTTCAGGCGAAAAAACGTGCACAAAAAACCACTCCTGCACTGCCTGCCAAATACCAAAACCGATATAGTACCCGGCAATGCCTCCAAGCACTGAGCCGGCAAGACAGATTAAAAAATAACGCAGCCATTTTTCGCGATTGGCAATCACCATTGCAATGAGAAGAATATCGGGCGGAAGAGGAAAAAAAGAGGATTCGGCAAAAGCAACGATAAAAAGAGCCGTCTGCGCGTGAGGAGTATCGGCCTGTTTTAAAACCCAATCATATAACTTTCTAAGAATGGTCATCAATCTATACGAAAAAACTGTACTCTGTTAATCTTTAGCGGGAAATAATCTCAATGGTGCGGTCCGGGGAATCCGTTTTAAGCACTAAAGTACCCGAGTCCTGATCCTTCGTGCCCGTACAATAAGCATAAGCAATATTAATATCGGCCTCAGCTAACGACTGACAGATACGCGCCAACTCCCCGGCTCGATTCCCGATTTCAGCCACAACCACATCCTGCTCCAAAACATAAAGCTCTTCCTGTTCAAGCAAGAGCAGCGCTTTTGTCGGTTGATCGACCAGAAAACGCACAACCGCATTGTCCATCGTATCGTGAACAGCTAAAGCAATGATATTGATACTGGCCTCCGAAAGAATGCTGAGTGTTTTAGCT
>JACKFM010000002.1:52500-302135 GCA_020632475.1 Candidatus Omnitrophota bacterium
CTTGGCTTCCCGCAATGCGGCCAAGGTATCAGCGGTTTCGCCTGATTGTGTAATTAATATGACCAAATCATTTTTAGTCACAATGGGTTTCTGATATCTAAATTCGCTGGAGACACGCGCCTCTGACGGAATACCCGCATTTTGCTCCATCCAGAGGCAGCCGGTCAACCCGGCATGATAGGCCGTCCCGCAACTCACCATAAAAACCTTCCGGATCTTTCTCAGGCGGTTTTCTATTCTTGGAGTCATGTTTTCAAAACGGATCACATCTTCTTTATTGGTGATACGATTGAAGGCTTCCTGCAAAACAGTAGGCTGTTCATAGATTTCTTTGAGCATAAAGTGAGGATATCCACCCTTTTGCGCCTGGGCCATGTTCCATTTGATCCGAGTGGAATGGCGTTTGATCATACGTCCGGTAGCAAGTGAAAAAATCTTTACTTTATCTTTGGTCAACACGGCGTATTCATCGTCTTCCAGAAAAACCACATCGGAGGTAAACGGCAGCAAAGCCGGCGTATCGCTGGCAACAAAATTCTCGCCTTTTCCAAGTCCAATGACCAGGGGATTGGAGCGTTTAAAAACATAAAGGGTATCCGGATCGCTTTTGTCCAATGCTACAAAAGCATAAAATCCCTGCAAACGACTAATGGCTTTACGAAAGGCTTCGACAAAATTATTTTTTTTGTAATAACTCGCGATCAGATTAACTGCTACTTCGGTATCAGTACCTGAAAAAAAACGATGCCCTTTGGCTTGGAGTTCGCGCTTAAGATCGGAGTGATTTTCGATAATTCCATTGTGAACCAGAATAATTTTACTTTTATCATCGACGTGGGGATGCGCATTGAGTTTGGAAGGCTCTCCGTGGGTCGCCCACCGCGTATGCCCAATACCAATCTGCGCATAGGCCGGATGTTTTTCCAGTTCCCTTTTCAGTTCGGACAGTTTGCCCTTTTCCTTTTTGATAAACAGATTTTCTTTTTCCAGATTCAAGCAAGCAATACCGGCTGAATCATACCCGCGGTACTCCAGATGCTCGAGCCCTTTAACCAAAATGGGAACCGCATTCCTATGCCCTATATACCCCACTATCCCGCACATAAAAGCCCCTATACCCTGTTCAGGGCCTATGGGTGGTGTTGTGCCCTCAGGCCCGTCACGTTATCTGTTGTTTATAATTTGATCAAGACTGGACGATTTTTACCGATAGATAATACATATATATACGACAAAAATGCATTTTTATAAAGCGCTTTACCTGCCTTATTATGAGTTCTGTGGATCACAGAAGATAGGTTCGTTTACGGCAAATTGACAGGATATCGCATATCCTTTAAGATAATTTTCTAATCTCATTGGTTCAAATAATAACATGACAGCACAGCGAAGAAAAAATTTCCTGATTAATAAGCCCTTACAGTTCAAGTATATGGCTTATATCACTCTGGTTTTGATTTCCATCTCGGTCATCTCTCTGGCCAGTCTTTATATTGGTATCTGGGGAGGCGTTATGGATTCTTTTTCGGATGAAAAAATCAGAAATGAACTTTTAATTGCCTCGCGCCTAACTCAATATGATGAAGCGCGCACACCTCAGGAGACCGCCTCTCCACTGTCACCGTTGTCTTTTTTCAAACAGTCCGAAAAGCTCAGTTATCGCCAGCGCGAAGTGTTCAAAGAGCTCTTAAGAAAAACGAATAAAGAGCTTTTTGCCAAACTCTTACTTCTATTTGCCTTGATTGCGTGGGGATCTATTTATATTTCACACAAAATCGCTGGGCCGTTATACCGTTTTCATGTAACTTTACAGGAAATGGAACAAGGCAGATTTTCAACCCGTGTTCATTTGCGCAAAAATGACGAGGCTCAGTTTCTGGCGCAGCAATTCAATGACACCATTGTGTCGATTGATCAAACGTTTTCTCAAATTAAAAATATTCTGCGCGAAAATGAAAAAAATCCTGAGCGATTAACCACGCGTCTGAAAGAAGAACTGGCCAAAATTCAAACCAGTGTCGACAAATAATCTTCGTGTAAAACTAACGGCCTTTCTGCTTGCCGGACTCCTTTGGGCTCCCCCATCTTTTGCCTATACCCCCTCCGCCAAAGAAAAAGAGGTTTTGCTTCAAATTCAAAAAGATAGCGCCGGTTATTTCATTCGCATGTCCGACAAAATGACGGGATTAACGCGTGATTCGTCACAAACCGGCTCACCGGCATCAATTGCCGCTACAGGATTTGCCCTGGCGGCAGTGGCTGTTGCCGGTGCACATTCCTGGGTTGACCCCGATTATGCCAAAAAACAAATTGAAAAAACCTTGTCCTCGGCGCTTCATAAAGTCGAACACAAAAATGGTTTTTTTTATCACTTTGTCGACGGTCGCACGGGGAAAAGAGTTTGGGGCTCAGAAGCCTCATCCATTGATACGGCTCTTTTTCTTGCCGGAGCCCTGGTGGCCGCCCAATACTATCCGGGCACTTCCATTGACCATATGGCACACCAGATCTATGAGCGGATAGACTGGCAGTGGATGATGAATGGATCCGATCTCATTTGTATGGGCTGGAAACCCGAATCGGGTTTTCTGCCTTATTATTGGGATAGTTATAATGAGTTGATTATACTTCAGGCTCTGGCCATCGGCGCACCCAAACGGCCAGTCCCCCCGAAGGCCTGGGACGCGTGGTTTCGCAATGAAGACAGCTACAACGACAAGAATATTATTTTTTCATACAGCGGCAGTCTGTTTACCTATCAATATAGCCAAGCCTTTATTGACTTTCGCAATCTCTGGGATGTAGATATCAACTATTTTGAAAATTCACGCCTGGCCACCCTTGCCAATTTTGAATATTCACAGAGTTTTCAAAATCAACACAAGGGATATTCCGCAAACTCTTGGGGGCTTTCAGCCTCTTTAGGCCCAGGTGGTTATAAAGCGTACGGGGCCTTACCCGGCGAGGGATTACATGACGGTACGATTGCCCCCTATGCCGCCATCGCCTCAATCGTATTCACACCCGCAGAGTCCATTGCCGCCAGTTTGTTTTTCTATGAAAATTATCATGAAAAACTCTACGGCCATTTTGGATTTAAAGATGCCTTTAATCTTGATAAACACTGGTGGTCGGATCAATATCTGGGAATTGATCAGGGGATTATTGTCTTGATGCTCGAAAATTTTTTAAATCAAAATGTGATTTGGAATAAATTCATGCAGCTTGATGCGATTCAACGCTGGATCCAATTAACCAACCTCAAAACGACTAGTCCATAGACCAATAGCCGATTGTCCACAGAACCTAGTGCTCCGTCAATGCTGAAATGTCGGGTTTGAATTTCAGTATTGTTACGGACACTTGTACCGCGAATCCGTCTTTTGATCGTTGACGCGGTACTAGTTGCTGTATTCACTCTTGGTTGTAAAACGGATGGCCAGGCGGGCGGCGGTTTCTTCGATCATTTCAGGTTCTAAATATTGACCGTTTTTGATCAGTTCTTTAATTTCACGCACCCGTCCGAGATTCGGTTCAGGCTCTGAGGGGATAAGCCGGGCATACTTACGGACATCCTGCCACAGCTGGTCATCTTCGCGCGATTGTATGGAAGGTTTTTCGATTCTTAATTTCGACGAATAGTGATTGCCGTTTGATATGCTCATGTTTGGAGCCAGCTCCCTTAAAAAACCTCTGTCGCCAGAATATTAATGCTCTGACTGACAGAACGAGTATAAAACCATATTCATTATCGGCAAATACCCGTACCCTCTTGACCCTCTATTACCAGGGGTTTTTTAAGATGACGCCCTCATCCGCCCGATATTTAGCATGCCTATAAGGGACCTACTATTCCATATCACGGCTTATTGCAGAAGATAGAAAGAACGATAGAAAATACGCTAACTCACTTATAAATATATAGTTATGTACATTGCGGCCTTTATCTGACTGATTATGTTTCCATCGTGATTTCACCCACCTTTTTCATCAGGTGAGATCTCAGCCGGGTGACCACTTTAGTATGAATCTGACAGACGCGCGACTCGGAAACATCCAGAATTTCTCCGATCTCCCGCAAAGTCAAATTTTCATAATAATAGAGGATGATCACAAGCTTTTCCTTTTCGGGCAGCTCATCAATCACTCCGGCCAAAATTTCTTTCACTTCGTTCTGGTGAACATAATTGAATTGATTAGTAATCAGAGAGTCCTCAATCGTCTGAAGACGGGAAATCGGTTTGTTCCCGTCATCATTCTGCCAGACCTCATCCAGGGACAAGAAAGATGTTGCATTCAAATCACTATAAATGGAATTTAACTCATCCGTCGACATTTTTAATGATTTGGCCAGTTCATCGTCAGTGGCAACACGGCCGTATTTTTCCTCAAGCTCTTTACATTTCTTTTCAATTTCACGCGCCTTTTTTCTAAGCAGCCTCGGCGCCCAATCCAACTTTCTCAACTCATCCATAATCGAACCGCGAATACGTGAAACCGCATAGGTCTCGAATTTATTCCCCTGCGAAACATCGTACTTTGTAATAGCATCAAACAGACCCAAAATACCGTAACTGACCAAATCATTAAATTCAACATTCGGAGGCAAGCTGATGGCAACGCGCCCGGCAACATATTTAACTAAATATAAATATTTTTTTACAATTTCTTCGCGGATCGCATAGCTCTTTGTACGCTTATACTTCTTCCACATCTTAATTTCATCCTCACGCATCGACGTCTTCTTTTTGAATGATGATGCTAGGGCCTGTTTCATGAATCCCCCTTTTGTTGTTGTAAAATAGTTTTAATTTGAAGCAAGGTGTAATTTTTGGATTGCAGAATTTTGATTTGTTCTAGCCGATCAAATACATTTTCATCATAAAGCCGGTGTCCTGAAGGTGTTCTGCGGGCCTCCTGGATAAGGCCTGCAAGGGTATAGTTATGAATTGTCTGACGGGAAAGCCCCGTATACTGCATGACCTCACCGATCTTATATAATTTTTCCCTCTTCATAGTTGCTTGGCCGCCTGCAGCCTGGTATTAATCTCCTCATATTTTTTGAGAGCTCTCGGATCTTCCGGTGCCAATAACAATATTTTTTGAGCCGTAAAACGTGCCATGCCCCATCGCTCTCCGGCCATATATTCATCTAACTGTTCATGATAACGCTCTATCTTTTCACTAATTTCATCACGATAGATACGTCTCAACTGATCGCTCTCGGTCTGCCCCTCTTTTATTCTTTCGGCTTGAATCGTATCCAGCATTCTTGAAGCGTTAACATTTTGCGGATCATATTTAAATGCCTCTTCAGCCGCTAATGTCGCTTCGCGATACTTCTTCATCTCGTATAATTCGCGGCTTCGTTCTACCCAGGTTTGAGCCATATCCAGTTTTTGTTTGAGGTTCATCTGCTGTGCATCCAAAACGCTGTCACGCAGCTGCATTTGTTCATAAATTTCATCTTCGGCCACCTCGATGACAGCCAAAAGTTGAATTGCATCAGAGTCTTTGGGAAAAAGCTGAATGGCCTTACGAGTCACTTTGGCCGCTTGGTAGAGCTGCCCTTCCGCCAAATAGGCCTCGGCCTTTTTAAGAAGGGCTTCCTTTTGCGCCTCGTCAGATGCCAGAACGTTTGGAGAGATGCTCATCAGTAGTATCAAGATTATCAGTTTATTCATTTATACAATAAGTAATTTACATTATGTAAATTACAATCTATAAATATAATCGAGACAAATCAAGCTTTATTTACAACTTTTTTTCACTAGGTCTATCAATAGTGGTCATATTGCATCTATGACACAATATATAGTGCTTTTTCTGTGTAAATTTTTTTAATTTTTTTCTATTTTGAGGACGATATATTAAAAACATTTAATTTTAATGCGGGGATTTAAAACACGATTTTGAACAAAGAGGCGAGCGGCGGCGTGACTTACGAGGAAATTTTTGAGTTAAAATACCTTAAAGGAATCTCCACACAGGAACTACTCAGGCAATATCCTGATGAAGCCAGCCGGGTCAATGAGGTGGCGCTTCTGGATATTCCGGAAAATGTTTTGCGGGATATGATTCAGGAAAGCGATGTGTTATTCCGCTTGATTGCACTTAAGAGAAAATTTAAAGCGATATTCTGATCTGTTCTGCTCCGGGAATTCCGTATTTTCTAAATTCGCTCTATTTCTTAGAAAACACACCCATTGCACGAAATTTCTGGTAACGTTGCTCAAGCAACTGCTTTTTAGGGATTATCTTAAGCTGGGCCACGACCTTTTCAAGAGCATCCCCCAAATTTTCGGCCGTGGTTTCGGGATCACGGTGTGCGCCGCCAAGCGGTTCATGAATCATTTCGTCAATCAATCCCAAATCCAGCAGATCCTGTGCGGTCAATTTTAAAGCGGTTGCCGCATCGGGAGCCCGGCTTTGGTCCTTCCATAAAATAGCGGCACATCCTTCGGGTGAAATGACGGAATAATAAGCATTTTCAAGCACATACACACGGTCGGCAACACCGATGCCAAGCGCACCGCCGCTACCGCCTTCTCCGATCACAACACTAATAATCGGTACGGCAAGGTCAGCCATTTCACGTAAATTATAAGCAATCGCTTCCGACTGTCCCCGTTCCTCAGCCCCGATTCCGGGATAGGCCCCCGGTGTATCAATGAGAGTAATCACCGGAATCCCGGCCTTTTCTGCAAGACGCATGATGCGGATTGCCTTGCGATAGCCTTCCGGATGAGCACTTCCAAAACTACGCAATAAATTTTCTTTTATATCACGGCCTTTTTGATGACCAATAACGCACACCTTTTCCTTACCGCGTAATTTACCAAAACCCGCAACAATCGCACGGTCATCACTAAAACGGCGGTCACCATGAAATTCGACAAAATCTTCGATTAACGCATTCACATAATCCAACGTATAGGGACGTAAGGGGTGACGTGCAACTTGAACTCTTTGCCACGGGCTTAAGTTGTCAAAGATATCCTTGAGGGCTTTTTCCAGTTTTTTTTCAACGCTTTTGATTTCCCCTGAAAGATCAATCGACTCATTGGATGCGCTGAGTTCGTTCATTTTTTTTTCTAGTTCTATCACGGGTCTTTCAAATGGGAGACAAATCTCAAGCAATGCTTTATCCGCATGCTTGACCTTTTCTTTTTTAGGCCTGCTTTTCACCTGTTCTTTTTTAGTCATAGGTTACGCTCTTTTCATTCAAGGTGCCTGTTTATATCTTAATTAACAATGATGACTTCCGTTCCCTGAGGAACAATGGCATAGAGTTCTTCGACCTGTTCATTCAACATTCTGATACATCCAGCCGAAACCTGCTGTCCGATCGTATCCGGATGAATCGTTCCATGAATCCCGTAACCCGGGAAATCAAATCCAAGCCAGCGCGTTCCCAGACCGTTTTCCGGGCTTCCAGAAGCAACAACGGCACCGGCCTTATACCATGTCGGATCCACCAGCTTTGTCATAATCTTAAAAGTTCCTGTGGGAGTTTTATTATTTTCTCCGGTGGCTACGGAATAGGTCTTAATGGGCAGTTGATCCAAAAATAGTTTCAATATGTTGTCGGATTTATCGATGAAAATCGACGGCTTAACTGTGATAATTTTAAGTTTAATTCCCGGGATAATCACATCATCGGTTAAAGCGTTGATTTTTTTAATTAAGTCCACTGTGGTTCCGTATTTTTTTGCGATATTATACAGATTGTCACCGGGGATAACCGTGTGATAAACACTACCGGGAGATAGGTCACGTGACATTAGCCATTCAAAATTAATCTCCTCATATTCCTGTTCGATTTTTTTCTTTTCTTCGGCTAAGCCATCTTGATTCACTAATTTCTGATATTGTGCTGCGGCTTCAGCAAACCGGCCTCTCTCTTTCAGCTGTTTGGCGTTATTCCATAATTCAAGATCTGCATTGGCATAGCTTTGAATCGGACCCGTCATCAGAATCAAACCCGCCACTACAGAAAATATCAGACTCTTTGGATAAAATGCCATCATGCGGCAACTCCGCAAATTAAATAAGCCAATGCAATTCCTAAGCAGGCCCCGGCCAAAACTTCCACGGGCGTATGCCCCAAAAGTTCCTTGAGTCTTTCCTCGGCCACCTGCCCCTTTTCATCAATATCATCCATCATCTTGTTCAAAATAGATGCCTGCCGACCAACGCTTCGCCGTACTCCGGCAGCATCAAACATCGTAATAATGGCAAAAATAAGCGCGATTAAAAACGGAATCGTCACAAAGCCATAATACAATCCAACCACCGTTGCTAGGCTCGCCACGCTGGCGGTATGCGAGCTGGGCATGCCGCCCGTATCAAAAAGCCAGCGGAAATTAAACCTCCGGTCACGAACCCAACACCGAATAACCTTCGCCATTTGAGCAATAAACCAACTCAAACTGACTGCGATAAAACCCAGTATTGCAGGAAACGGTGGTGCTGTTGGAGTCAAAGGATCGATGATCATCTCTTTTACTATTCAGGTATGAGGGTTGACACCACCTCTTTATTATGATTAAATTTCATAATATATATTCATATTATATATATGCTGGTGGTTTCTTGGCGGTCATTATATGACGCCCCATTGAAAAAGCAAGGAGGTTTTAAGAGTGCTGGCAAAGGTTCAAAGCGCTGCCTGCGCAGGCATTAAAGCGTATTCCGTAGAGGTGGAAGCCGACGTTTCGTTCGGTTTACCGGACTGGCGAGTCGTGGGCCTGCCCGATGTCAGTATCAAAGAAGCCAAAGAACGGGTGCGGACCGCCATTAAAAACAGCGGCTATGACTTCCCCGGCGATAAAATTACCATTAACCTTGCTCCGGCCGATGTCAAAAAAGAAGGCTCATCCTTTGATTTGCCTATTGCTTTAGGTATTTTAGCAGCCAATGGGACTATTTCTCAGGACAGCCTGGATTCCTATACTTTTTTAGGTGAACTTGCCTTGGATGGCTCCCTGCGCCCGTTTAAGGGAGCTCTTGTCATCGCCAATGGATTTCAGCCGGGCCGGGCGTTTATTTTACCGGAACAAAATGCCCGCGAATCATCCCTTGCCAAAAACGCCCGTATCTACGCCGCTAAAAATTTAAACGATGTTGTTGCTTTTTTACAAAAAGAAAAAAATTTACCGGTTCTATCTTCTTCATTTTCTTTTGAAGCTCCATCAGCAGACTCTTCGGCTTATGCCGATTTTTCCGATGTGCGTGGACAACATTATGCCAAACGAGCATTGGAAATAGCCGTTAGCGGCCATCACAATGTTCTTTTCATCGGTTCGCCCGGTGCAGGAAAAACCATGCTTGCAAAACGCGTCCCCGGCATCCTCCCGGCTCTAACTATGGATGAAGCCATTGAGGTCACCAAAATTTACAGTGTGGCCGGCTTCACCCAAAACTCCGGGGCACTTATTAGCCATCGGCCTTTCAGAGCACCGCATTATTCTCTCTCTTCCGCGGCGTTGGTCGGCGGAGGCTCTTCGCCTCGTCCCGGAGAAGTTTCGCTGGCGCATAAAGGCGTGTTGTTTCTTGATGAGTTTCCAGAGTTCAGGCGCGACGCTCTGGAGTCTCTGAGAAGCCCGATAGAAGACAAGGAGATTACGATCTCCAGATCCAAAATACAGATCACCTACCCGTCAGAATTTTTACTGATTGCCGCCATGAATCCCTGTCCGTGCGGATTTTTAAGGGATCGTAAAAAACAGTGCCGCTGCAGCCTTTCACAAATTCATAAATATCAATCCAAGATATCGGGTCCCATTCTGGATCGCATTGATCTCCATGTCGAAGTTTCACCCGTAACTTATCAAACCTTATCCGGAGAGGGTAACTCTGGCGAAACCTCTGCGGTCATTCGTAACCGTGTCATGGATATGCGGAAATTGCAACACGACCGCTACCGTCACTTGCCTTACAAGCTCAATGCCCTGCTTCAACCACGGGAAATTAAAAAATTTGCCCCCCTGCATGAGGAAGGTAAAAAACTGCTTGAGATGGCCATGAAGGAACTTCATTTGTCGGCACGTGCGTATTTTAAGATTTTAAAAGTAGCAAGAACCATCGCCGATATGGCGGGGGAAGAACAAATCTCCTGCGAACACTTAGCTGAAGCGATTCAATATCGCAGTTTCGACCGACAGTGGTAAAAAATGTCAAAGACACTTAGAAACTATAAATATGATTCAATGTCCTATTTTTGATTTGAATTCTTTTGTGTGCTCATAGTCTACGTCACACCTTTGCTGCTTAAAAATGGTGCGTATTTCTTATCCTGACCTTGGATATGATTGGTCAACCAACTCTTAAGAAAATCGCTGACTTCAAACATTATGGTCGTTGAACCGGTTTCGAAATCTTTTTGAAGAGCCATGGTTTTAGAGGTTAGAGCATCGTGCGATTGTTTGTGATCTTCGGCTTCAGGATAACCATAAGTTTGAAATAATTTTTCTTCATAAGAGAAATGCGTTTTCGTATATTGGATTAATTCTCCGAAAATTTTCCCTAATACAGAATTTCCTTTATCTGTAATCATTGCCTCGTGAAGTTCATTGACCATGTGGACAATTTTTTTGTGCTGTTCATCAATCGACGGAATATTAACGCTAAAATTTTCTGACCACTCAATTAACGGCATAGATTACCTCCTGACAAATGTTGTTTATTTAATGAAGCTTTTTGATCGCTTTTTGGAAAATTTCCCCCGGTAATTATACCTTATGGGGAAACAACTTCAGGCCAACCGCACCTACCTGAAATATCATACCGTTAATCAATACTACCGTGTGCTTAGAAATATCGGCATATCCATCTCCAAAAACCGAGGAAACAACGGCATAAAAAACCGTTAATCCGCCAAGGCTAAGCATTGTAAACATTAACCGGTAATGTTCACTATTTTTCTTCATGGGTTGATCGCCTCTGATTGCCAAAAACATAAACACCGGCCAGCTGATCATCGATATGACTATCATCCAAAAATACATCGGCCGGGGCAACGCCACCAGAAGATTTGAAAAAGATGTTATCTTAAACAGGCCATATCTTCCAGATTCCCTATCAGCAGGACGTTCAAGATGTCCCAAGCGGTTGGAATAAAAAGGGCAGATTCTGATCAACGCTTTATACATAGGCTTAAAAAAAGTTGAAGGTTGTAAAATAAAAAGCCTGAACAATCGAACACGACTTAGGGTTTCAATTTGCGGACAGGGGTGATTTTGTTGAATTCCCGGAGAATACCAGTTTTTCCCTATCCCTTCCATGCATGTATCCGAAAGACCTAAAATCGACAAAGCACCTTTCCGGTCATCAGCCGCTTCAAGAACGGCTCCCAAAAATGTGTCTGTCTTGTTTGCGAAATTAACCTTTTTCATAATTCCTGTGCTATTGGGGTTAAACCGTTCATACCCTAGGGGCAGTAATAGAGCCAATAATACAAAAGCAAATGTCATCCTTTTGTTTTTCCATCTTAAAAAAATACTTACGGATAAAAAAACTGATAGCAATGCGGCAAAAGGCATGTACTGTTGTTTGCTTAAGCCCAACCAGGATAAAGCCGACATGGAAAAAACCATCATGGGCCATGATGGTCGCTTTGATGATGCCATTAACCACACTGCCGCCGAAAGGCTTAGAAAACAACCGGCAATGACGGAAAATTCCAAATAGAGTGTATTAAAATATAAAAGATTGACCAGATCCCCAAAAACCAAAAAGAATAGCGACGAAATAAGTATTTTAACCGTTAAATCGTCGATGAGGAAAATCAGCAGCATGAAAGAAGCTGTAATAAACAAGGTTCGACACAATGAAATTTCACGAAAATCAACATGATCACCTATGCGATGAAATTTTGTGACCACCCAAGGGAAAAAATTGTCTGCCGATCTCATACAGCGCTGCAGATTTTTATTACCGCTGAAAAGCAGGCTGTTGACCGGCTTTTCTACATGTTTTGCCGCTGCGGGACTGTCCGGATAAACCTGCCATAATCCGGTGCAATGGGACTGACGGGTAAAATCAAAATTGTTCGCATATCCCATGATTGGAGCGCAAAAAACCACAGCAAGAATTTTAATGGCTGTAATGACCGCTAATACGTAGGGAATATAAGAACGTAAATGCTTATCCGGTCTAAGTATTTTCTCATCGGGGTTCATGGGCAATACTGGGAAGAGTGTTTAATCGCAGAACATAATAAGTGCTGAAGATGCTCAATCAGAGCATCATTTGGTGGCAATAAACAACCAGGCTTTAGGACGAAGCAAAATACGAGGCCAAACGCTTAATCCATTAAGCAAGGCATTCAGCACAGGGATTTTTTGGATTGCTTTGGCCAGTCTAAGCTTAAACGTCTCTTTGGCTTGACGCAGTTCTTTTCGGTAAACATAATCATCAATGAATGAAAAAAAATGGGTTTTGAATTGACTAAATCCTCCTTGCAATGCCCCTTTTTTCCACTGCGGCACCGTGTAGGCATTTTCATTAAAACCGTCATCGATGGCCTCCTGAAGGGCTTTACCGGATTTATCTTCCAGCAGACCAAAAGAGCATTCGTGCAAAGCAACAACTCTTCCACCGGGCTTTAAAACCCGCGCAAACTCCGAAAAAAGCTTTGCCAAATCCTTGCAGTGATGAATCACCGAGTGAGAGAAAATCAAATCAAAAGTTTCATTTTTGAAAGGCAGTTGACTCATATCCGACATTACCCGGTCAAAATAGATTCCGTCTTCATCAAAGAAATAATCGGCCGCCATCATGTAATTGGTGACATCCAGACCGACAACATCACACCCTTTCTGAGCAAAACGGCGGGAGGCCCAGCCAAAACTTGTCCCCACCTCTAAGATTTTTTCTTTCCCGGTAAGATTCAATAATTCGAGGGTTTTAAAAAACCGCTCGGCATTACCGCCTTGGTTATCAAAACTCCCGCCCGGTTTAAAAAGGCTGCTGCCGTCTCCTGCGGGCAGGGATAAGAATAATTCCTTATGTTTCTCAATTGTAGCCCGGTTAATGGGTGCCTTTTCGCCATCTCGCATCACCAGATAATCAAATTGTTCGGCATGTTCTTTTTCATGAACAACTTCGGGCGGTAAGTCGCAAAGCATGTTCAGAATGCCGTCTTCGATCATAAATTCTTTATTCTGTCCTTTGCAACGAAGCACGCCTTTTCGAATTTCACGCGCATCTTCCTCAAAAACGGTTAAATCCCAGTCCGTATTTTGATTAAATTGAAGTTTTTGAAGTAGTTCCTTTTTCATCCCTTAAAAACCTTATCTGCTGAATCCCAATGATAGAGCGTATGCCCACAGGCCTTACCCTTGATTACTGAAACAACCAAATAGAAAACGCCGGGGTACAAAGGCTCGCCTTCGGATAAGGCCATACGGGTATCTTCTTTTGAAAAATAAGCCTCTGTATCCACGTGAGAATGATAGATTATACAAATTTTTCTTCCTTTTTGACGATTTTCTTTTTGAATGCCAAACAAATCTTCCGGCGCAATGAAATAAGCTTCTCGGGCTGTTCTCAAAAATTCTGAAGGAAAACACTGGTGCATCTGATCCTGAATATTGCGGCAGGGAATAAACCGCCAGGTGTCTGTGTCCACAATCTCCTCACCCGTCAGCATACCGCACCCTTCAACCGGATACTGAGACTCTGCATGACGATAAATCTCACGAAGTAATGCGTCGGGTATCATACGCAGCTCTTTTGAATATAAATTTACAACGGGTTATTTCTTAGTCCTGATGGACAATGGATAAAACATTTTTGGAATCGACCCTGACGAGGACAAAGGGGCTGGGATTACCTTCATTTTCGCGCATAACGCGAATCACTAAATCAACGGCTTCATGATTCTCAAACCAGCTGGGGTCGATCGAAAATGCCGGGGCATTGCTTTCGAAGCCGGCTATTTTATTCTTCTTTTTCCGGCCGCCGGAGGTCACATCAACGTGATAGGTTGTGGTCGCGGATTTTTCAAACCCATACTCAACAGCCAGATCTTGAAAAACCAGTTTACCTTTCTGAAGGTCAAACTCATCAAGCGGGGCAGCCTGGGAAAACCAGTATTTTCCGGTTATATCACGACGGGCAATCAAAATATCGGCGATCGCTTTCTCATCCCCCGGTGAACTATAACGGCCGGCTTTGACTATGGAGCGGATATCCTCATCTGTAAATGACATGATAATTTTTGCCGCCCAAAATCCATCAGCGCGTGTAAGAATCTTGAAGGCCTCTGCGGGATACTGGCCCTTATAACGGGCCGGATTATAAAACTGACCATCAAAATACCCGACTGCCGATGACTGATTGACCATTTCTCCTTCAGCCTTCCATCTCTTCTGCCAGGGTTTTTCCCGAAGCCCCAGAGTGGCAAAAGCCTTGGTCGCCTCACCATAATCCAAAATATGCTCATAGCCAAACATCGGTGGCTTGGTGCCATCTGCAGCAGAACCTAAAGCGGAATTGAAATCGATTAAATAGTGTTTCAAGACCGGCTGTCCGTTTTCTTGAACCAGCATTTCCAAAGTATTGCTTTTACGAATATCGGTATTATTGACCCATGACGAAAATACCCGCAAAGCGCGCAGCTCTCTACGGTCACGGTGATCAATAGGATCATTGGGATCATTACGTCTGCGAGACCTAAAATTAAAACTCCCCTTGTTTTCACCTTTGAGTAGTTTGCTAGCGCACGCGCGAATCATCCCTTCGGACGTGTAGGGAACAAAGAGTAAATACTCTTCCAGAGCTTCCGGGGTTAGTATTTTTTTAAACCCGGTATTGTCATAGGCTGTTGCCTCCGCAGCCGGAACCAGGCGATCCGGCTTGAATTCATAAACGCTGTATTGCGGGACATTGTAACCAACAGCGTGATAAATACGGCTTGCGATTGTTTCAGCCGATGTCGCCATTTCCAGATTGTCCGGAGAATCAAACTTTAATAAATATCCATCCCCTTTTTCATCTTTGATGAAAAAGCCCGGGTGCAGACCGTTAAACTTTCCCTTGGTAATGACAAGCCGGCCTTTCTGACTGGGCCCGTCCGTTTCACTGGGCCCCCTGGTCAGCTCTTCAGAGGTCAACCTTTTGCGGCCATGACGATTGGTAAAAAAGGTCGAGTCCGGAACTTCATCATAAACGTTCGCATTGGCAGAGCGTACTTTTTTATGAAATATCCGTTGGTATAATTTTTCAAAGTTCAAATAGTCAACGGCTTCATAATAAATATTTTGATTAAAAATATCGCTGTAAAGTCCTGTCTCGGCTTTTTTAAATTCCGCGGAGTCGGGTTCTGCCGCGGCATAGACGGGCACCGTTGTGCCAATAACCGCCAGCAAAATGATGCTTACGCCGATCAATGCTTGTTTAAAAAGGTGTTTCGCTTCTGACATAAAACTGTGTCCCTTCATCTCCATGGGCTGCTTCTAAAGAAAGAATCGTAAAATTGGCAATTCCCAAACGAAATCCTGTTCCGTAAGATTCCCTAAAATCCCCGAATTGAAACCGGCTCACTTCGGAAAAAACCTGCCCGACATCAAAAAACATGACAGCATCCAGACGAAAATCACGATATTCCCATATCGCATAACGGTATTCTAAATTAAAAAGCAGTGCACTTTCATCCGTAAAACGGTTGGTATCAAACCCTCGAAGAGACTGGCTTAACGTGTTCGCTGTACCATGCCCTCCAAGCCGGGGCATTTGATGAAAGGGAACAATTCCACCATTCAATTCATCGTTATGCTCACCATATATTCTAGCGGCTAATACCCGGCGCTTAGAACCCAGGCTGAGATATTGACTGATTTCGGCGTGGTAGTGCATAAAGCGCGCCTGTGAACTGCCCAATCCCTCGCGATAACCAACGGCCAATTCCCGAAGCCCCCCTGAAGTCGAATTACGCTTGTGATTACGGGTATCATGTTGATAGATAAGGTCTAAGTCCAATAATGAGTCACTATTCAATACCGCTGTGGGTCCGAACAGACTGCGGATTTGACGCCGCCCCCCGTCCCTTCCTTCGGACAAATTAATGTTATGATATGAAATTTTAAAATCCAGATTCTGAATTTCCTCATCCCATCCAAAGCCCACAGATGCACCCACGGTCGTTTCTTCGCGCGAGTAGACACCTCCCTCACCAAGACTTGTATGAGGGCCTATCCCGTAAGCATGTTCTTTTTCCCAATTTTCATAATGGATCCAGGTAAAAGCCCGGAAATCGGTGTCCATTACCCGGTCAAAACCGGCGCGGGCACCAAAGTTCCAAAACATATGTTCCGCATAATGAATATAACCTTGCGCTGTTAAATCCGGCAAATTCTGCTTTTGACGCGCAATGCGCACAAAATCGGCTTCAAGGCCTTTTTTCGATTTGAACAGACCCAAAGATTCAAATTTGGGTGTGAGCCCCTGATTTTTCACCGTATCATAAAGCCAAATCGCCTTGTCATCGATGTGATTCTTTTCAATTAAATAAAGGCTTCGGTCCATGAAATAACGGATGGGTTCAAAGGGATAGGTTAAAAGGCCTGTTGAAATGCGGTGGAGAGTTGAGGGCTCTTGAAGCGGTTGATCATAAACCGGCGCATAACGGTCATAGCTGATCTCCCCGGCAGCGGCTGTTTGGACAAATGACAGGCAAAAGAAAGCAGCAAAGAGTAAAACGCCGATCCACGAATAATCTTTTTTTTGTATCATAAATTTTTAGGGTAATGGCTCCGTAACCGTTTCTGCCTCAGCCTCAGTAAGATCGACAACTTCCGCGGGTTCTTTAACATCCCGTTCTGTTTCCCACTGCTCCTTAACCGCGGCCTGCGTGATCAGAATTCTCTCAAGGTAGCGGAGCTCATTATACAATAGGCTGTCTAATGGACAAGTTTGATTTTTATCCATTTTAATCATATATTTCCGGCCCGATATGCTGGAACCGGTGGCAATCAACCGGATAAAGTCTTCAGCCGTATGTACGTTTTGTTTCTTGCGGAGATATTTCCATCGCAAATGCATCATGGCACGAACGCCTCCATAGACTTCCCCGTTGCGGATAAACTGAATCTGTGACATTTGTACACGTTCAAGCAAATATTGAATTTTTAAATCTTCGATGTCGGGTGATTCGGGATAGGCTTCAAGCAGCCGGTTGAATATTTTGATTTTATGCAAATCGGGTGACTCGCTAAGCAGCATACCGGAGGAAGATGAGGTGGATTCGGGATGTTGATGCGTCTTCGCAGCGCATCCGGCACATAAAATTAAGATTAAAGCAAATATTCCCTTACTCAAAAGAATCCGGCGGCATTCGGTTTTCATGATTGCTTTAAAAAAGATAAGTTGGCATGGCTTAGGATTGCATCCAAGTCCTTAAACTCTTGCTGCATGCCGAATTCGAAAATAAAAAAAAGCCCGGCGATCAGTGTCCATTGATCGCCGAAACTGATACAATCTTTAACCGACTCTAAAATTTTTATGTTCCAAGAGCGGTTTACCCGTTCCTCCAAAACCGGCCGTATGCATTTCAGCATATCTTTATCGATGGTGTGCAGTAAAAGCTCCACCGCATGAGCCCTTGCAGCACCCTCTTTGCTCTGCCGGATACGCGAAGACAAGATGCTCATCTTTTCATGCGGATAAATTAATCCCAGCAAATCAAAAATCCTTTCCAGAGCTTCCTCTCGAAGAGCCTGCAGCAAAATGCCTAAAGAGCGGGTTTGGGGATCGCTTTTCTTGCGCTCATAATAACTCCGCATGGCCGCCATGGTTTGATAGATCAAACTCTCGCGAATCAACGCCTGGCGAATCTCTGAGCGGTCTACGGTAATTTCCGGACTCTTGGTATAAATAAGGACGAGCGTCTGAATCATTTGTGAGCGTAGTTCATTAGAGTTCACCGATTTTAAAATACACAATAATTTTGCTGCTGTTTGCCGCTGTGGATAACACGCAAATAAACTTAAAACTCTTTTTTGCGCAGGTAAATTTTCGGGACCGGATAACAAAACCTCCTCCAACCATGCAAAATCTTCAAAAAAAGCTTTACTGCCGGGGGATGTTTCTGTAGGCGCAAGAAGATTTTCAATCAAACGGTTTTCTAAGGCTTCCAACTCTCGGTCCCACGGCGACGGAGTATTTTCAGAGGCCTCGGGTGCAAAAGCCGTCATCTGCTGCCGGGTAATATCCATATTGCTTCCCGACCGGGAATAAATCAAATAGGCCATGGATGCCAGTTTGCGCTGTAGCGTGGAATGATGTTCCATAAACGGTTCCATCTGAGCCAACGCATTTTCATGATAAAGGCATTGCATAACACTTAACGGTGAGCCTTGGGAGGAGGTCTCAGCGCCGGCAGAATTGCCGTGATCTAAGTGATCCAAAACGCTTTGGCGAAGCATTCCGGCATATCCTCCTTTTAACTTCCATGCAACCAGAAACCAGACCGGAATAATAAAAAGAACTAATAATCCCAGCTTGACGTCAGACAGCCCTAAAAGAGGGGCCATCACAGCAATATAAACTCCGCCAAGGCTCTTGGCCAGCCGGTAGCCCAGCATATCGATCACCGGTTTGACCCGGTAACGGGTCTTGGGTTGAACCGGAAGATACAACACTTCACGCGAAGCTTGTTGAATAGAATAATTGGTGCTGCCGTCAAAGGCTTTCAAAAAAATACTCGCGGATAATGCCGTGACAGCCGTCGTTCCGAGTGCGCCGAATAACAGGCCTACCGGCAAGATCCACAAAGCAATACCGACACCTAAATACCGTAAAACTAATCCGGTTGCAAAAAATTGCATACAAAACGAAAGCGCGTTTAAGAAACTAAAGAATCCCCCATAAAAAGAGGTCCGGGCGTCCTTGCCGTGGATACTCATTTCTACCATTCCGTTAAATTGATTATCCACAACGGTTGAAGCAATTTTAGCAAACATAATTAACGCTAAGATCATTAACAAATAGGAAGATCCCATTAAAAGTTTTTTGCCTGACGGCGTATTTTCTTCCGTCGCCTTGCCGGCCCGTTGATCCTCTTCTGCCGGAACCAGGTGTTTCCAGCACATCATCACTAAAACATTGCACAATAAAATCATTCCCGCGATGACATAAAGAAGATTTTCGGTACCCACAATGCCGACTAATTGACGCGTTAAAATGCCGCCCAGCACACCCCCCAGACTTCCGCCGCTTAGAATCACTCCGAATAACCGTTTGGCTTCGCCCGGATTAAAAATATCATTGGCAAAGGTAAAAAACTGTGTGGTCATGATGATGGAATAGGAAGATGCCCAAACATAAAAAAGGGCCGAAAGATAGGGAACCTTGGCCTTAAAAAGCATTCTGAAAAGCATCAGGCTCAGAATACATAAGAGCAAAACACCGTTATAGAGTTGTTTGCGGGTAACCCTTTTTGAGAACTGCACAAAAAGCCAGACAACTCCGATCAAAAATACGCCCTCGCCCATATAAACATATCTGAGGTTTTCGGCTCCAAGCTCATCGAGAAAAAGCGAATTACGAACCGGTTTTAACATCCAGATCGTGGCGATAATAAAAAAGAAATAAATAAACATCACCCACGTCTTGGTTCGCTCGCCGGGACGGATATCCAGTATCGATCCAGCCCATGCAAAAAAACGATTTATTCCCGTATCCATTTCTTACTCATGCTCTTCCCGGATAAAGGCATCCTCTATCCATTTAAGTTGCGGTTCCAAATTCTCCGGCCAGGTAATTGCCGCAACAGCAAAACAAACCTGTTTGCCGGTCTGCCCGGTTTCTTTTAAATACCACTCGGCCAGACGCATTAATTTGTCCTGTTTTCTTTTACCGACCGCTTCTTGGGGCGTGCCGAAACTCCAATCCGATCTGGTTTTAACTTCGACAAAAATAATTTTATCATTCCTGCGACAAATCAAGTCAATTTCGCCCAAAGGGCATCTGAAATTTTTTTCAAGAATTTGAAGTCCATTCCGTACGGCATAGGCTGAGGCCACAATTTCCCCTCTACGGCCAAGCGGAAAAGAAAAAATCTCTTCGTCCGTTTGAACTTGATAGGGGTAAGGTTTCATCTGTTCAGGGCCGTTTCAGACTTTAAAATTTTTTTTGGGAAAAGATCGGCTACCGGCGAAAAACTTCTCCGATGCACAGGTGATGGACCGTGGCATCTGAGCGCATGGACGTGTGAGGCGGTGGCATAACCCTTGTGTTTTTGAAATCCGTATTGCGGATAAATTCCGGCAAGATGCTCCATCCAGAAGTCACGGTAGACCTTAGCAATAATGGAAGCTGCCGCAATGCTGGCAGACTGTTGATCACCGCGGATAATAGCTTTTTGAGGTAGGGGAATATCCAGATGAAGGTTTCCGTCGATCAAAACCTTATCGGGAGTATGGGTTAAATTTAAAACAGCCCTTTTCATTGCAAGCCTTGTTGCCTGATAAATGTTGACTGTATCAATTTCAACTTCATGGGCTACACCTATGCCCACAAGGGCCTTTCGGCATATTTCCCAAAATAATCTCTGACGCGTCTTATGCGATAACTTTTTAGAATCGTTGATTTTTTGAACGGCTGCTCCCGGAAAAAAAATAACCGCCCCAGCCACAACCGGGCCGGCCAAGGGACCTCTGCCTGCCTCGTCGACACCGGCCAAAATCTCAGAAGGGCTTTCCTTTTCATTTTGATCGAATCGGCTGAACGAAAGGCTGTCGCGACTAGAGCCCAAACCCCGTGTTTTTTTTCGCACCCTCATTAAAGACGGTTATTTTTTGCGAAGATTATACAACTTAGAGCGACGACTTTTCCCCTTCTGAACAACGTCAATTTTTTCAAGCGACGGTGAATAGAGAGGAAATATTTTCTCTACGATATCCCCATGCGTTTCTTTAATCACACTAAAGCTGGCATTCGAACCACGGCCACGGCGGCGAATACAAACGCCTTCAAAAACCTGAACGCGGGTCTTATCCCCTTCTTTAACGCGAATATGCACCTTTAACGTATCGCCCACGCGAAATTCGGGCATTTTTTTCTTTACGATTTCTTTTTCAAGAGTTTCTAACGCTTTCACTTTATCCTCCTTCTTAAAAGATCAAATGTCAAAAGGCAGATATCAAAAAGCTTTTCGCTTTAAGTCCTGCTATATGATCTTTGATTTTTGACTTTTCAATAAATCAGGGCGTCTTTTTTTTGTTATTTTTCGAGCTTCGTGTCGACGCCAGAGATCAACATCTCGATGATTCCCGGACAACAGAATTTCCGGAACCGTCCACCCCCGGTATTCTCTCGGCCGCGTATACTGAGGGTACTCCAGCATATTCGACTGAAAACTTTCGTCTTTGACCGACTCGGTATTACCCAAAATACCGGGCAGAAGTCTTATCACGGCCTCCATCACGCATAAGGCCGGAACCTCTCCGCCCATGGTGACAAAATCACCGATAGAGATTTCTTCATCCACTAAATGATCATGCACCCGTTGGTCAATGCCTTCATAATGTCCGGTAAGAAAAATCAGTCGCTTTTTACCCGCCAGGCGTTTGGCTGTTTTCTGATTAAAAGGCCTGCCCCTGGGGTCCATGAGAACAACCCACCCTTTGGGTTCTTTCTTTTTATGCGGTCCTGATTTTTTTCGAATATCTTCCAGACATTCAAAAAACGGTTCGGGCTTCATCAGCATCCCCGCCCCACCTCCGTAAGGTTTATCATCCACGGTTCGATGGCGGTCATGCGTATACTTCCTAAGATCATGCACCCTGATCTTAACTTTGCCTTTATCCTGGGCTTTTTTTAAAAGCGATTCCTGAATAGGTGCCTTAATGATCCCGGGGAAAATAGTAACGACATCAATAAGCATGCAGATTCCGCATCCGTTTTACATTTATGGCTGGTGCCTCTAGTACCGTCTGACATTTGATTTTATCGGTAGACAGTACAGTGCCGCAGACCCATAAAATTAATTGTCACACAGCACTAGCCATAAATGAAAAACACCTTTAACGTTCCTGTTTATTTTGCTTTTTTTTCTTTACGACCGGAACGTTTAACGAGGCTTTTAACCGAAGCACTCGGCTGCGCGCCTTTGGAAATCCAGTAATCAAACCTTTCACGTTTGATCGTGATCTTTTCATCAGCAGGCCGCGGATTGTAAGATCCGATTTCTTCGATAAAACGGCCGTCGCGCGGCATCTTCACATCACTGACGACAATACGCCACTGAGCATTATTTTTGTTTCCAAATCTTTTTAATCTTATTTTTACCGCCAATTTCTTTTCCTCCTTCTTAAATAGAATTAAAAATTATGGTACGGCTGTGCGGCATTTATATGTCACACAGTGACTCATAAATTTTTCACTCTTAATTATTCATGCTTCCTTGCTTTTCCTCTTTCTCCCGGCCGATTTCGGCTCCGACAGAAAGTAATTTATTTTCTAACCGGTCATAGCCGCGGTCCAGGTGATACACTCTGTGTACTTCTGTTTTCCCTTCCGCAACAAGCCCGGCAATCACCAGGGCCGCACTGGCTCTCAAATCCGATGCCATGACAGGTGCCCCGCTTAATCTTTTAACTCCATGAACGATAGCCCGGGCACCTTCCAGGTAAATCTTTGCGCCCATGCGGTTTAATTCGCTGACATGCATAAACCGGTCAGGGTAAATCTTTTCACTAATTACGCTTATTCCCGGCGTAATGGACATTAAGGCCATCATCTGTGCCTGTAAATCTGTCGCAAACCCGGGATAAGGCAGCGTTGTGACATCGACCGGTTTTAGCGGTTTTCTCCGTCTAATGCGGATCGAGCTTTTTGTCTGATCAACCAAGACTCCGGCTTGTTTCAGTTTATCGATCATCGCGGTTTGATACTCAGGGGCGATCTGTCGGATTAATACGTCGCCACCAGTCATCGCCGCAGCGGCCATATATGTTCCGCCTTCAATTCGGTCACTGATGATTCTGTGCCGGCTGCCACGCAGTTTCGAGACGCCTTCAATTTCTATACGCGGAGATCCTTCCCCGCGAATTTTGGCTCCCATTTTACGCAAATAAACCGCCAGATCCGTAATCTCCGGTTCACAGGCAGCGCAATGAATGGTCGTCTTTCCCCTCACCAGCACCGCAGCCATCAAAACATTTGCAGTGGCCAATACGGATGACCCGAAAGCCCCGCCTAAATAAATCTCACCGCCCTTTAACCTCTTTTTGGCACGCGCAACCACATATCCATGCCGGATTTTGATCTCGGCCCCAAGCGCTTCAAAACCTTTCAAATGTAAATCAATCGGCCTAGCCCCGATCACGCATCCGCCGGGCATGGACACTTCCCCGTAACCCATCCGCGCCAAGAGAGGCCCCAACACACACACAGACGCCCGCATGGTGCTGACCAAATCATAAGGCGCTTTCGGACATAGATCTTTGGCCGGTTTCACAAAAAGCGTATGCCTCTGAAACCGGACTTCTGCTCCCAATGCCTGCAGCAGTTTTATCATCGTCTGAATGTCGCGTAAATCCGGAACGTTTTCAATGATCGATTCTTCTTTTGAAAGAAGAGTGGCTGCCATAATCGGCAACGCCGAATTTTTTGCTCCGGAAAGAGAGATGCTTCCGTAAAGCTTTTTCCCTCCGGAAATAACGATTTTATCCATTTAACAACCGTAAATCATGATGGTTGATTCGATTCACAAAAAACCGAATAAAAGGTTATCGATTTGCCATAATGACGCGCTCGATGCCGGCATAATCGTTAAAAATCTTTATTGCTTTAAATCCTTTGTGCTGCAACAGCTCCATCACTTGCGCAGCTTGTCCGGCTCCCAACTCTAAAAAAATCGTTCCCCCCGCTTTCAAATGAAGGGAGGCTTCTTCAAGAATGCGCCGGTAAAAAACTAACCCATCCTCTCCGCCATCCAGAGCAAGCACGGGTTCGCGCCTGACCTCTTCCTGGAGATTGGGGATTTCAGCTTGTACAATATAAGGAGGATTAGAGACGATCACATCCCATTGCCTTCCTTTTATATTCAAAAACAAATCCGACTGAATTAATTCTATTCTTTTTTGCAGCCGGTACTTCTCAATATTCTTCCGGGCAACATCTAAAGCCTTATCCGAGACATCGACTGCAACCGCGCAGGCATTCGGAAAATACCCTAAAAGCGCAATGGCAATAGCCCCGGATCCCGTACCGATATCCAAAAAAGAAAATCGATCCTCTTTTTTAAAAGAAGACTGTTCAATAAACTTTTCAATGAGCAATTCCGTCTCGGGTCTCGGGATTAAACATCCGGGCCCGATGTTGAGAATTTCATCCCAAAAATAAACCTGTCCGGTCAAATAGGCGGCCGGCATACCTTCACTGCGTCTGCGGATTAATTCCTGATATTTTTGTTTTTCTTTTTCAGAAACGATCTCCGCCGGATCGGTATAAAAATCACTTTTTTTCCGTCCGGTCACATAAGCCAATAACCATTCGGCATTGGATAGGGATTCACGCTGGCCGAGACCTGAGAGTTCTTCTTTTCCCCACAAAAGAAGATCCCGCAGTGAATCCCTACCCTGATTTAAGTCTTCCGGTGCCATAATCCTATAGGCCGCGCTAATTTAAAATGACGGGCACCTGATTTCAAAATCGAAACGCACTAAGCCGCATCAATCAGCCGCTGCGTTCGTTCATGCCGGGCCATGGCCTGAACCATTTCGTCCAAATGGCCGTTTAAAATATCATCGAGACTATGCAAAGTCAAACCGATTCGATGGTCCGTAACCCGTTTCTCGGGAAAGTTATACGTCCTGATTTTTCCGGACCTGTCTCCGCTGCCAACCTGGCTTTTACGAACACGCGCCATCTCCTGCTGCTCCTGGGCCTGTTTCATCTCAAAAATCCTTGCCCTTAAAACGCGCATGGCCTTGGCTTTATTTTTATGCTGCGAGCGTTCATCCTGACACGACACCACAAAACCGGTCGGTAAATGCGTAATACGCACGGCCGATTCGGTCTTATTCACATGCTGTCCGCCCGCGCCCGATGCACGAAATACGTCAATGCGCAAATCGCTGGGCTCAATACTGATTTCTTCTTCATCCGCCTCAACAAGTACGGCTACGGTAACGGCGGAAGTATGGATGCGCCCGCTTGATTCCGTTTCCGGCACACGCTGCACGCGGTGAATCCCGCTTTCATATTTAAAGAGCGAATAAACACTCGGTCCGCTGATACCGACGGATAATTCCTTAAAACCGCCTTTGCCGGTCACATTCGTGTCAATGACTTCTAATTTACACCCGTGTTCAACCGCAAACCGTGAATACATCCGGTAAAGGTCGGCCGCAAAAAGCGCCGCTTCTTCACCACCGGTGCCTGCCCGGATTTCTAAAATGACGTCACGGTTACTGTTAACGTCCGATTCCTTCAGGAGCAAATCTTCAAGCTCTTCCTGATGCTTTTCCAGTTTTGCTTCAAGCTGCTCGATTTCCTCCTGATAAAGAGCTTTCATCTCAGGGTCTTTTGAGGCTTCCGCTAAAGACTGCTGCAGCTCTTTGAGGGCAGTTTCTGTTCTTTGATAGTGTCCAAAGACCTCACCGACGGGCCTCAGAGTCGCCAGCTCTTTGGACAATTTCTGAAACTTGCCCTGATCTTTGATGACTTGAGGATCGCTCAGCTCCTGCTCAATCGTCCCGATCCGCTCCTGGATCTTCTTGAGACGGTCCAAAAAGATCATTTGGAAGCTTCTTCAACCTGTTTCTTCTTTTTGGATTTAATCGTGGGCATTTCACCGAACTTCTTTTTAAAACGGTCAATGCGGCCGGCTGTATCCACAAACTTTTCTTTACCGGTAAAAAACGGGTGTGACGCGCTGGAAATCTGCAATTTCACGAGCGGGTATTCCTTACCGTCTTTCCAGACAATCGTGTCATCCGTCTTAACGGTTGAACGGGTTAAAAACTCAAAATCACAGGATACATCTTTGAAAACCACTTCACGGTAATTTGGGTGAATATCTTTTTTCATTTTGTTTTCTCCTCAATTCAATTTTTTTGTGTCCGCTGCTCTCTATCCTGATTTTACTTTCAGTAAAATTAGGATACATTCCGACATATCACTTATGCCCATTGCATCGACATAAGCGATGTCGTCATTTATTGTTCTACTTTTTTCATGCTGAGTAAAAATTCCGCATTGCTTTTGGTCTTTTTAAGCCGGTCGGTCAAAAGCTCCATTGCCTCAGCGGGATTTAACTCGTTTAATACTTTACGAAGAACCCACACAAGACTCAATTCATCGGGGTCCATCAGCAAGTCTTCTTTGCGGGTATTTGATTTTTTCACATCAATGGCCGGATAAATTCTCTTTTGGAAGAGCGAGCGGTCCAGCTGAAGCTCCATATTACCGGTCCCTTTAAACTCTTCGAAGATGACCTCATCCATACGCGACCCCGTGTCCACCAGTGCCGTTGCCATGATCGTCAAGCTTCCGCCTTCTTCAACATTGCGGGCAGCTCCGAAAAACCGCTTCGGTTTATGCAATGCGCTGGAGTCCACACCGCCGGAAAGGATTTTTCCGGAATGAGGAACAACCGTATTATAAGCGCGCGCCAAGCGGGTAATGCTGTCGAGCAGAATAATCACATCACGCTTGTGTTCCACCAGGCGCTTGGCTTTTTCCAAAACGATTTCAGCTACCTGAACATGCCGTTCGGCCGGCTCGTCAAAAGTCGATGAAATCACTTCTCCCTTGACCGATCTCTGCATGTCCGTGACCTCTTCGGGGCGCTCATCGATCAAAAGAATGATTAGATAAGCATCCGGCATATTGGTCGTAATGCTATTGGCAATCTTCTGAAGCAGAATGGTTTTTCCGCTATAAGGCGGAGCAACGATCAAGCCGCGCTGCCCGCATCCGATCGGTGTCAGAAGATCCATCACGCGCATCGAAACTTCTTGAGGATCGGTTTCAAGTACGACGCGCTTCTGAGGATAAAGCGGTGTCAAATTCACAAACGGAATTTTGTTTTTAACCGATTCGGGATCCTCAAAATTAACCAGCTCCACCTTCAGCAGCGCAAAATACCTCTCCCCTTCTTTCGGAGGACGAATCTGGCCGCTGACAATATCACCCGTTCTTAAACTAAAACGGCGGATCTGGCTCGGCGAAACATAAATATCGTCCGGTGAGGGCAAATAGTTATAGTTAGGGGATCTTAGGAAACCGAATCCGTCATCGAGAATTTCCAAAACCCCTTCCCCGAACATAACGCCCGAACGCTTGGCCTGTCCTTCCAGAATTTTAAAAATTAAATCCTGTTTTTTAATGCCGATCGTCGGCCCGATATTCAGATTTTGAGCCACATCATGCAACTCAGAAACCTTCATCTTCTTAAGTTCCGCCACATCCAGCTGGCCTTGGTCTGACGTCTGTGCAGACGGCCTGGCTCCGCTTTCGGTATGCGCACTTGAGGAATGGTGTGAATGTTTATCCCGTTGTGACCCTGGTCTTGTTGAACTTGTTCTTGGCATTGGCTTTATTTAACTCCTTTTTGCATCTCAAAGCGAAATTGATCCCAGATCTTTTTCACTTCCTGATGTGTTTTCTGAATTTCACCATCATTATAAATAATGACATTTGCTTTTTTACTTTTTTCACTTGCTGACATTTGTGAACGTTGTCTTTGTTTTATTTCTTCCCGCGAAAAACCCTTCTTTAAAAGGCGTTTTAAAACTACCTCCGGAGAGGCGCTGACCACAACCGATTTATGACACTGGCGGTCATAGCCGGATTCAAATAAAAGCGGAACCTCAATCACGATAATATCTTTAGTGGTTCTTTGAATCTTATGATCTAATTCTTCAAAAACATACGGATGAATAAGAGCCTCCAAAGCTGCTCTTTCATCCGGATCGTTAAAAACGGTTTCAGCAAGTTTTTTACGGTCAAACCCCTCACCTTGCGCATCCAGGGCCTGCGGAAACCTTGCTTTAATCTCCGCATAAACCGGACTGGTCGGATGCAGCGCCCGGTGCGCGATTTGATCGGTGTCAAATCGCGCAGCACCAAGCTGCTCAAAAATTTCTCCGACCGTACTTTTGCCAGCGCCAAATGTTCCGGTTAAACCTATAATCAATCTATCCATTTACTCTTTATACCAGGAATCCCCAATCACCACATCCGCTCTCAGAGGAATGTTTAACGGATAAACTTTCTCCATCTCCTCTTTCACAAGCGATGCCAATTTGGAGACCTCGTTCGCCACGGCATCAAAAACAAGCTCGTCATGAACTTGCATGATCATCAGACTTTTGAATTTTTCCGTTTTAATCCGGCTTTGAATTTGGATCATTGCCGCCTTAATCAAATCGGCTGCCGAACCCTGCAGCGGTGCATTAATGGCCGCGCGTTCGGCAAACTGCCGCATCTGTACGTTCCGGGCGTTGATGTCCGGAAAATAAGCCCGCCGACCGAAGAGTGTTGTCAAATATCCTTGAGTGCGCGCTTTTTCTTTCTGAGCATCCAGATATTCACTGATTCCGTCATAACGCTCAAAATAATCTTTGATAAACCGATCCGCTTCCGAAATTGAAATTCCTAAATCCTGTGAAAGTCCGTAAGCGGTCTTGCCATAGATGATGCTAAAATTAATCGTCTTGGCCACAGTCCGCATTTCACGTGTGACTTCCGGCTCTTTAACGCCGTATAAAAGCGTTGCGGTATAGCTGTGAATGTCGCGGTCTTCTTTAAAGGCCTTCACCAGATTTTTATCGCCTGATAAATGCGCCAACAACCTCAATTCAATCTGTGAATAATCCGCCGATAAAATCTTACCCCCGTTTTCGGCATACCTTGAAATAAAAGCACGGCGCACTTCGCGGCCTTCACGGGTTTTGATCGGAATGTTTTGAAGATTCGGATCAGAACTCGAAAGCCTGCCGGTTGACGTCACCGTTTGGTGATACGAGGTATGGATTTTCCCCGTCTCTGAATTGACCATCTGCGGCAATGCGTCCAAATAAGTCGATTTTAATTTTGCCTTTTCGCGGTATTCAAGAATCATTTTAGGTAATTCGAAATTGAGCGCCAGCTTCTCCAGCACACTGACGTCGGTCGAAAACCCGGTTTTGGTTTTCTTAATCACAGGCAGTTTCATCTCAACAAAAAGAATTTCGGAAAGCTGCTTGGTCGAGTTGATATTAAACTCGCGGCCTGCTTTTTCGTAGATTTCAAGTGTAAGCCGCTCAAGATCTTTACCGGCGGCTTCGGATAACTTTCTCAAAAATTCAAGATCAAGTTTAACGCCGTTATTTTCAATCTCTTCAAGCACTTCGGCCAAAGGCATTTCAATGTCATCAAACAACTTTTCAAGCTCTGCCTTTTGGAGCCTTTCCTTCAAGGCCGGCACTAGTCTAAAAACGACATCAGCATCCTCGGCCGCATATTCGGCAATCTGATCGAGCGGAACCTCGTCCATGCGGATTTGATTTTTACCCTTGCCGATCAGATTTTCTGTTGCAACTTTTTTAACCGCCAGATATTCAAGAGCGATATCATCCAGGTTATGATTCAGCTTAACCGGATTGATCAAATAGCTTGCGATCATTGTATCGAACGCAATTCCTTTTACCGGAACACCGTGACGTTTCAAAACGGTCAAATCGTATTTAACGTTCTGACCATATTTTTGAATGTCTTTATTTTCAAAGAGCGGTGCAACCGCCTCGATAACCTTCTTGCGGTCAAGCCCAGGACCGTTATGATCCGCGGCCGACACCGGAAGATAGACTGCATGAAACGGCTTCCACGAAAAACTCATCCCCACCAGAGACGCTTCATGCGGGCTGCTTGATGTGGTTTCCGTATCAAAGCTCCAGGCCTTGTGCGTTTTTAACTGCTCAACCAATTCTTCAAGCTGTGTTTCCGTTTCGATAACAGAATAAACCCGGCTTTCATTTTCAGCGGTATTCTTGGGTGCAAACGACTGCGTCAGCTTCCTGAACTCATAGCGTTTACACAACTCAAATAACTTTTCCTGATCCGGCTGACGAAACCGCATTTGATCCCAATCAAATGCCATCTCCACGGCCGTATCAATCGTCGCTAATTTTTTTGAAAGCCCCACCGAATCATGGTGTTCTTTTAAAAGCGCCTGCTGGCTTTTAGACTTTACCTTTGAGGCGTATTTTAAAAGGTTCTCGGCCGATCCGAATTCTTTAATCAGCTTAATGGCTGTTTTTTCGCCAATCCCCGGAACGCCCGGAATGTTATCCGAAGCATCCCCCATCAGCGCCATAAGGTCTAAAATCTTTTCAGGACCGAGCCCATCAAAGCGCTCTCGGACTTTGCCCGTATCGTAGATCAACCCCTCTTTGCTGGGATTGACAATTTTAATCTTGTCTGTTACAAGCTGCAGTGCATCTTTATCCGAGGTGACAATATAAACATCTAAGCCTTCGAGCTCACCTCTTGCAGCCAAGGTTCCGAATAAATCATCCGCCTCAAAGCCGGGTTTTTCAAAAACGGCATAATGATAGGCCCGGCAGAAATCCTTGATGGGCTCCAACTGTTCCACCAGATCATCCGGAGCCGGCTTACGATTGGCCTTATAATCTTCAAATTCCTCATGCCGGAAAGTCGGTTCTTTGCGGTCAAAACAAATGGCCATATAATCCGGCTTCCAGTCCGCCACGAATTTATCGAGCATGGTGATAAAACCATAAATCGCATTCGTCGCTTCGCCCTTGGATGTGCTTAAATTACGAATCGCATAATAAGCACGATAGCAAAAAGCGGTGCCATCAAAAATAAAAAGGGTTTTTCCTTTAAGAGAGGGCTTCTTCTCTGTGGATTTGACTGCAGTCATAACCATCGCTAGCAAATTTTCAGTCTTATCAAGATCAGGGCCTTAGGATCTCTTCATACCAAAATTCAAGTTTTATGGACCCTATTGCTTGAGGTACCCATGCTGCCGGCGTACACTCATCCGCCGCTACAGCTTATCGTCTATTACATAACGTCAATGAGTCTCTCTGACCCACCTTACATCGGCCAGTATTCCCCATTGGGTCTTAACAACTGACCGGATAAAAACCGCGGGTTTGCCAAAGGTTGATTTTTTGGGAAATTGAGAAATTCTTAAGCGCGGATTTTTGAATGGCCTATGATAAAGACCCCATAAGATAAACGATTCTCTCTATAGCCGTCAAGCAATATTTACATTTTTTTAAAAAAACACAATAGTCGTAACTGTTTCATATAAAACAAGTTATGGTATATTCAAACTGTCTACAACTCGATTTGTCCCCTAAAAAACACTTAAAGCCATCCATCCCAGAAAAACCACAGCAGCCGTCATCAGTTCGCTAACCAATCCCTGAACACGGGAAGGGATATTGGCCAGAAGAAGTTTTTCCTTTATTCCAAGCAGCATTAACTCCACCAGGGTCATCACACCCACACCGATCAGCGCTTGTTTCACCTGAAGCCCTTCATGGGTCGCCGTTGAGGACCATCCTAATATCCATACACTCAAACTGAGTAAAGCCGCTTGGTAAGCCCTGGTCCTGCCCCAATACAAACTTAGAAACAAAGCACAAGGAACATAAAAAAAACCCATCAAAGAGCGCCATTCCACAGGCGTCACTCGTCTCAATAACGCCGCAACAGCGATCAGAATCAATATCTGCCAAAGCATATGCCCAGACTGAATCAGAATCTCATGCAATCGCTCGGGACCTGTATAGGATTTCCCTTCACGCTGCTTCTCATGACTGAAAAGAAACGCATTAGCAAACAAAACAAATGCCCATCCGCTCATGGTTTCACCTCAGGTTGTTTCCGGAAGACCAGACCGTAGAGATAAACAAAAACCGCCAAAATCAAAAACATGCCTGCGGGCGTATAAAACAAATGGATCTTCGCATGATCCGCTAAAAACATTTGTACAAACCCAATAAATATCGCACTAAACCAAAAAGAAAAACCCTGTATCAGGGTCTTCTTGATCTCGAAAGAGTCAAAGTCCGACTTGTAATGTTCAAACAAAAGTAAGAAACAGCATGCCATCCATAGCGGATGGACTGCTTTCAGGTAAAACAGGATTTGCCCGGCACTCATCAGCCATAACAGAACGGCCAGTTTAAAAACACTCTTGGGAAACAAATAACGTGTGCTTGAAAACCAGACAATCGTTAGCCAGAATACCAGACAAATGAAACCGGCATCCACAAAAGCAGTCTGCACGCTCTTAATTTGTCCCAACAAAGGAATCACGGCCAAAAACGGTATTTCCGGGCAATGTGCGTTCGATTTCATCTTTGAGTCCATTGATTAATCATAACCGTTGCATACGCGAGCAGAAAAACAAACGCACTAAAAAAAATCCATTGGCCTATTTTTTGAAAAGTTGTTTTATCCATTTTCCTCGGCACGTGCTCTTTTAGGTTTTATCCGGGTATCAATCCAGGGCACCATCATATCCGTGAGTAAAACCGCCATGACCGCAGCATAAAAATGAGCCGTCATGTGCAGCCATAAAACCGTTATCAGCGCAGCAATTAAAGCAAAGAGTCGCTTACCTTGTCGGTTTATTGGGGTTGATGCATACTCTGTGATCAAATAGAACGCACTGATCCATAACGGCCCGGACAAAAAAACATTTTGAAACGATATTGAGGGTAATGCCAGACACAAAACAGCCATGGTGCCCAAATAAATGAAAGGGACTTCCCAATCAATAACTTTTGCAGCCACTAAATACAAACCCCCAATAATCACAGCCGCCAGACTTGCCTCGGATAAAAACTGACCTTTAAAATAAAAAAGCGTCATCAGTGAGTGTGAATCAACCGGTTGGGCCATAAAACCTGTAAAGGGCAACGATTGGGCAAAGGCCGATTCAAACATCTGGAGTAAAACGGGAAAGCCAAAAAGTAAAAATAAAACGCCTATTGCCGCCGGATTAAAGGGATTCTGGCCAAGCCCTCCGTAGATCTCTAGCCCCAAGCCTATCCCTAAAAAAACAGCTATAAAAACGGCCCATAAGGGCGTTGAAGCCGGAAGCAATAGGACAATCAAAAATGCAGTGATTAACCCGCTTCCATTTGAAAATGCGTTCTTTTTATGGAGTAGCAGTACGGCCGAAATTTCAGCAGCGGCTGACGCCAAAACGGCCATCAGAAAAATTTTAACCGCCTGCCAGCGAAACACAATAATCGATAACACCATCACTGGAAGCAATGAAATGATCCAGCTTAACATGATGCGATCAATGGAGTTGGCAGACCGGATATGCGGCGGTGGACTAACGTCATATTGTGACGGCTGAGGATTTGGCGAGTGAATCATGGCTTTTTCCGGGTTGATAAAAGGGCACTGCCCCCGCGCCAATAGAATCTAAAGTCAGAGATGTATTATACGAAAAAAGAAGAAATATGAGACCGCCTCTAGACGCCTTTCAATTTTGAAATTATGAATTGCTGAGTTCAGTATTGCTAGAGATCCTTGTGCCGTAACAATGTTGCAATTCAAGCCCGTCATTTCAGCGTTGGCGGAGCACTAGGCCTTTTTGAGTTTCTCCTGAATCACGGCCTCAAAATCGGCAAGCGGCCGAGCGCCTGAAACAAGCCGGCCATTGATAAAAACAGTGGGGGTTCCCCTGACACCGGCCTTTGCGCCGGCGGCAAGATCGTCTTGAACGATTTGTTTTTTCTGATCCTGTTTCAAACAGGTTTCAAATTTTGATTCGTTAAGCCCTAGTTTTTTAGCAAGACCGATGAGACCCGGGATATCACGGTTTGCTTTCATATCCGCAAAAAGGGCTTTGTGATATTCCCAGAATTTCCCCTGTGCATGAGCGCATTCGGCAGCTTCGTGGGTCTTATCTGAACCCGTGTGGAAAGGCAGCGGATTATGACGAAAAACTACCCGGACTTGCTCCGGGTATTTTTTCATCACCTCATCAATCGTAGGTTCAAGCCTCTGACAAAACGGACAATGATAATCGCTGAACTCCACGATAGTAATCGGTGCATTCGCCGGGCCTTTTGATGGATGTCCTTTTAGATCATTAAATTCAACATCTTTTGCGGGCGCCTCTGCCGCGGGCGCATCCGATGCCGGCGGTTTTCCGGTTTTGAGAATCGTTTGAATAACGTCTTCAAATTTTTCAATGCCCTGGGCACCCGAGACCAAATATCCGTTTACAAATGTTGCCGGCGTTCCCCTGACGCCGGCTTTCACTCCGGCGGCCAAATCTTTATCCACAACGCCTTTATTCTTATTGCTGGTGACACAGGCATCAAATTTTTTCAGATCAAGCCCCGCTTTTTGAGCAATTGTTCTCAGCCCCGTCTCGCTACGATCGGCACCCATATCGCCAAAAAGAATATCATGAAAAGGCCAAAACTTACCTTGCTCATGCGCACATTCGGAAGCTGCATGAGTTTTATCCGCGCCGGTATGAAAAGACAACGGATTGTGTCTGAAAACAAGCTTTACCTTATCCGGATATTTTTCAAGAACTTTATCCAGCGTCGGTGCCAACCGGCCGCAGAACGGACAATGAAAATCACTGAATTCCACCATCGTAATGGCTGCATTGGCAGGACCTTTAACCGGACGTCCGGCCAAATCATCAAATTCAACATTCTTCGGCGCTGCCGGCGCGGGTGCCGGCACGTCCGCTGCAGGCGGTTTACCCGTTTTCAAAATAGTATCAACCACCTGTTCAAATTTTTCAATGCCCTGTGCGCCTGAAACCAAATATCCGTTTACAAACGTTGCCGGAGTACCTCGAACACCCGCTTTAGTGCCGGCCGCAATATCCGCATCCACAACACTCTTATTACGATTACTGCTGACACAGACATCAAATTTCGACATATCCAAACCGGCTTTTTGAGCAATGGCTTTCAACCCGGCAGCACTGCGGTCGGCTTTCATGTCTGCAAAAAGAATGTCGTGGAACTGCCAGAATTTGCTCTGCTCATTAGCGCACTCGGTCGCTGCATGGGTTTGATCCGATCCGGCATGAAACGATAGGGGAAAATGCCTGAAAACTAATCTGACTTTCCCGGGATATTTTTCAACAACCTTTTCAAGTGTGGGGGCCAGGCGGCTGCAAAACGGGCAGTGAAAATCGCTAAATGTCACCATTGTCACAGGCGCATCGGCAGGGCCTTTAGAGGGACGTCCGTTTAAATCATCAAAGCCGCTTTTGTCTCCGGCTGCTTGATCCTGGCCGGCAGAGGGAGCTCCCAAAAGCTCATCAATCATCTTTTCATACGTTTCTAGCGGGTTGGCACCAACCACCAGCTTTCCATTAATTAGCAGAGACGGTGTACCCCGCACTCCCGTGCCTTCGGCCGAAGCGATATCACGGTCCACCACATCCTTATTGCGCTCACTCATGAGGCACGCATCAAATGCCTTACGATTGAGTCCAAGCTTTGAGGCCAAATTCTGTAATCCTTCATCACTCTTGGCGCTTGCCGTATCTTTGAAAAGCTCATCATAAAAAGGCCAGAATTTGCCTTGTTCGTTAGCGCATTCAGCGGCTTCATGAGCGCGGTGAGAACCTTGATGAAAGGACAAGGGATAATGCCGCCAGATTAAACGGACTTTACCTTCATATTTTTTCATGACTTGATCCAGCGTGGGTGCCAGGCGGCTGCAGAAAGGACAGTGAAAATCACTATATTCAATCATGGTCACCGGTGCATCTTTGGGCCCTTTCGAAGGCCTGCTATCAAGCCCTTTTTCATAGTTTTGAAGATTATCCTGAGCAGGAGCCGGCGCCGGGGGGGGCTGAACCGGTTGAGGTGCCGGTTCGGCCGGTTTTGGAATATATTGCTGCTGGATTCTTTCTTTACCGGTTTTAAACTGAGGGCGATCATCGGCAATGCCCGCACCATGACTGCCGGCGGGCGCCACAGCTAAACCCTGAACATACGAATCAGGCTTTTTGAGATAAATGTCCAAACCGTATTTTTTCTTTAGACTCGAGAAATAGTCGTCTTTAGCTTTAACATAGGCCCGGTTGCGCAGTTGTTGGGAAATCTCCTCTCGCACCTGATCAAAAGTCCGGCCTCTAAAAAGCTCTTGATTCTGATTATAGTATTCGGTCATTTCCGAATAAGTGACATTGGCATTCGCCCATACTTCTTTTTGAAAAAGCTTTTCACGCGTAAGCTTTTGCGCCGTCATTTCTTTTTGAATTAATGTATCCTGCACCCATTGATCGGTAATTTGTTTTAAAACGGCATATTCATCATTCTCAATCGGGGTCAGTTCCGAGGCGGCCATTTGACGAAGTTTGGCGTAGGAGAGTTCGGCGCCTTTAATCTTTGCTATTACGGCCGGTTGAGCCGAGGGGACCTTATGTTGGGTAAGACCCCACACCAGCAAAGTTCCAAGAACGCCACAAATCAAACCGAAAAGTGTTTTTTTCATAAGACCAATCGCAGGTTATGCTTTGCTATAAATACAGCGTTAAAACTATACCATACTTCTTACGGTTATCCAATGGCATAGAATTTTTTCAATTTTGAAATTGAAAATTATCGACTTCAAAATTATTAGAAGTCCTTGTGCCGCATCGTCTTAACCTTAAAACGGGAGCGACAATAGGTCTCTATTATTACGGCCTTTTGCAGAAATTTCTTTTGGATTATTTTTTTAAGGCAAGTGTACGAAATTTGCGACGGGGCCGCGGTAAAGGCGGTTTGGGAGTCAAGGATTGCCACTGTAATTGGGAATCCGCATATCGGATAAGTTCAAGCATCGGCCTTTTAGAAGGACAAACAAAAGAACAGTTGCCGCATTCGATACACTGCTCTGCCCCGGCATCCCGGGCAATATCAAAAAGCTGTTTTTCGGCGGCCAACGTAATCATGACAGGCGAAATATCCACGGGACAGGATTCAATACATTGGCCACAGCGGATACAGTCCTCGGCTTCAACCAGAGGAACTTCTTCTTTAGGCAATGCCAAAATCGCCTGAGTTCCTGCATAAACCGACGCGTTTAAATCTTTTTGTGCAATACCCCGCATGGGGCCATCCATTAAGACCTTACGCGGTTCGCGTAAAAGCCCCCGGCAAAATTTTATCGCTTCGGCAAAAGAAACGCCCATAGGCGCCCAGACATTTTGAGATTCAACGATACATTCCCCGCCGATCGTCACGACCCGTTCAGTTTGAGGTTTTTGCAAGACAAGCGCCTCATGCACGGCAAATGCCGTAGCTGCCTTAAATAAAGGTTTTTTAGCATCATGCGTTTGGCCATAACCCTCCAGAGGAAGTAGATCGTCCAGACCCTGCGGATATTTAGCCTCCAGCACTTCGACTTCAACGTGTTTCCAATTAAGAAAATAGATCTTACTTTTTAGAAACTCGGCGGCGTCCAGCTGATTCTGATCAAGAAAAAAACGGATCTTCTTTGCGTCGCTGATATTTCTTAAGATCTCGGCCCCTTTTAAAACTTCTAACGGGTGGGACATCATCAGAGAATAGCCTGAAGTCACATACGGTTCCGGTTCACAGGCATTAATAAAGAGCGTTTCGCTTTTGGGGAAACCGGTTGAAAGTTTAACATGAAGCGGTTCTGCATGGAGATCATGTTCGGTTAATCCCATCTCTTGAAAGATGCTTAAACATTGCCGGCGCGTTAAATGCTGTAGACCGTTGCGTTCACAGCCATACTCGGGAAGAGTCTCGATGTTTTGGTCAGAAACAATTTTAATACAGGCCACCGGGCCAAAAACCGGATGCGTCGTCGTGGCCACGGCCTTCACCTGCCCTGAAACACTGGCATGTTTGGCTACAGAGTAGGCATCCACCGGATCAGCAATTTTTTGCCCCTTCAAGACACGCTCGCCCGCCTCCACACAAGCCACCGAACGATCACGAAGATTGCTTTGAAGCAATAGATTGACCTCTTCAACAAACCGAGGCTTTTTAATTGCCCAGGTCACAAGACTCAACTCACGTTTTAAATCAAGAGGCAACGTCTTCATTTTTTTCTCCGGCAGATACGGGTATGCGGCTGCAAGACAAGGCGTCTGCTGATGTCTTCTTTTCAATGCGGTCGATCCACCCCCCGCCTAAAATTTTAGAATCCTGATAGAGAACAGCGCCCTGTCCGCAGGTAATAGCATCCTGGGGCTGCTCAAAACTGACACGGATTCTATGTTCATCCAAAACCGTGACTTTGGCAGATGCCTTTCTATGCTGGGCTCTGATTTTGACTTCACATTTTAAAACCGTTCCCGGTTCCGGTTGTAAAAACCAGTTCATGCGGCCCGCTTCAAAGGTTTGATCCAGCACCTGTTCTTTGGTTCCGACCGTGACTTCGTTTTTAACCGCATCGGTATCAATCACATATAACCGCTCCGAGTGAGCAACGCCCAGTCCCCGGCGCTGTCCGCGTGTATAGTGATAATACCCGTTGTGTCGGCCGATCACTTTCCCCTCGGTCGTTTTAATGTCACCCGGAAGACCCTGGCGGTCTAAATACTCTTTTTCCAAAAAAGTACCGTAATCATTACTGGGGATAAAACAAATTTCCTGAGAATCCGGTTTATTCATAACACAAAGTTTGTAGTCCTTGGCCTTGGCCCGGATCTCCTGCTTGGTAAATTTCCCCAAGGGTAAAAAAAGATACGGAAGCAATTCTTTCTGTAAGGGAAAAAGGACATAGGATTGATCTTTATGGGCGTCGACACCTTCGGAAAGATAGTCTCTTTGACTTTTTTCATCGCGGCACACCTGGGCATAATGTCCGGTTGCAATATACTCATAACCCAGCTGACGGGCCCGCCTGAGAAAAAGCCGGAATTTAATATGCTCGTTACAAGCCACGCAGGGGTTAGGCGTGCGGCCTTTTTTGTATTCCTCGGCAAAATAATCCACAACGTATTTTTTGAAATCTTCTTCAAAATTGAAAACCCAATAGGGGATGCCAAGCGTATCAGCAACATCGCGGGCATCTTCCACGCCCGATATCCCGCAGCAGGCACGCGTATTCAAATCGGCACATTGCCCCGAGGCCCAGGTGCGGATCGTCGCACCGGCAACCTCATGGCCCTCGTCCTGCAAAAGCGCTGCCGTAACGGAGCTATCGACACCTCCGCTCATGGCCACTAATATTTTCTTTTTATGGGTCATATGACTATGCTCTTATATTTATTGAAGCTGGTGCTTCCTTAGGTTCAGGAAGCAAACGACGGATCGCCGAGAATTTTATCGATCCGGATTCTTTCTTCGAAGACTTGCTGCAGCCGGCCAAAACGGCATGAGGAAACATCCAGGCCGTCCATTTCGGGAATAGATCCCAAAATCGGAACGCCGGTTAATTCATGAATAGCCCGCGGACTTGTAATTTCTGCCAGCGAATAATTCACGACGGGAACACGGTTAAAAATAATACCGCGAATGTCGATGCCGCGCACCAATGCGGCATCAATAGTCAACAGGGTGTGGTTAATCGACCCGAGAACGCTCTTTGCCACAATCACACACGGCAAATCAAAGTCTTTGATCAAATTGGACACAAAATAATCTTTGGTCAACGGAACAAAAAGACCGCCGATACCTTCGACAATCACAAAATCATAATGTTTCTGCAATTCGCGGTAAGCCTTCTTAAGGCCTTCAATGTTCACACTCTTTTTTTCAAGCGTGGCCGCAACGTGCGGGGCCAGCGGATTGCGAAAGCGGGACGGGTTGGTCAGTGAAGGATATTCATTTTCGGCCGCTTCCCAAAGATAAACGGCATCGTGTGAAACTAAGTATTTTTCGTTTCCTTCACAACCGGTCGCGACCGGCTTCATCACACCGACTTTTAATCCGCGCTCCTTTAAAGCAAGAGCAATGCCGGCAGCAACCACTGTTTTTCCGACATTCGTATCGGTTCCGGTAATAAAAATGCCTGGTCTCTTCACAAAGTTTTTCCTTCTTGAATCATTCGCTCGTTTGCGTAACTTCTTGAATCGATTGATAAGTAATCTTTAAAAGTTCATCCAGCTCGGCCTCGCCTATGGCCAAGGGCGGCATTAACACAATTACAGAGCCAAGCGGCCTGAGCACCGCTCCTTTTTGCCGCGCACGCTCGATCACGCGAATGCCGATTTTATCGCGCATGGCATAGGCGCCTTTTTCTTTTTTATCGCACACCAATTCAATCCCGGCCATCATTCCCCGGTAGCGAATATCTCCGGCGTGCTCAAGTTCTTTAAAGGCTTCAAGCCCCCGCGCTAACTGAGCGCTTCTTTTTTGGATATGCTCCCAAAAACCTCTCTTTTCAAAGAGGGCTAAATTGGCTAAAGCAACACTGCAAGCTAGCGGATTGGCCGTATAGGTATGACCGTGAAAAAATGTCTTACAGTCTTCGTATTCACCTAAAAAGGCTTCATAAATCTCTGCACTTGCAAGCGTGGCAGCCAGCGGCAGATATCCGCCGGTTAATCCTTTTGCTATTGTCATCAGGTCCGGTGAAACACTTTCATGTTGCGAGGCAAACATTTTACCGGTTCTGCCAAATCCTGTTGCAACCTCATCAAGAATGAGTAGTATACCATATTTTTTTGTGAGTTTACGAACTCCGCTGAGATAACCTTCGGGATGCCTGATCATCCCGGCCGCACCCTGCATTAAAGGCTCCATCACAAAAGCGGCTATTTGTGTATGATGTTGCTTAAAAATGTTTTCCAATGCTTCAAGCGCTTCACGGCACACCCGTTCGGGATCGTCACAAGATAGCGGCCACCGGTAAACAAAAGGCGCCGGAGCCTCGATGGTTTCAAATAAAAGCGAGGCATAAAGATCATGAAAAAGCTCAATGCCGCCCACGCTGACCGCGCCTAACGTATCACCGTGATAGGCTTGGGACAATTTCACAAATTTATTTTTTTCAGGCCGGCCGGACTGTTTCCAATATTGGAACGCCATTTTCAAGGCAATTTCTACGGCCTCGGAACCGGAATCGGAATAAAAAACACGTTCCATTCCCGGAGGGCTGATTTGAATTAGTTTTTCGGCCAGCTCAATCGCCGCCGGATTGGATAAGCCTAAAAAAGTGGTGTGCGCAACCTTGGCAAGCTGACCGGTGATGGCGGCATCCAATTCGGGGACACGGTGCCCGTGAACATTACACCATAATGACGAAACGCCGTCGATATAGCGGCGGCCGTTGGTGTCCTGCAAATAAACACCCTCAGCACTTTCGATAATCAGAGGATCTTCCTCACACCAGTCTTTCATCTGTGTAAACGGATGCCAGAGGTGTTTTTTATCCTTTTGCACCAAGGTTTGGGTGTGTTCGGCTGTTTTGATCATCGTGGTGTTTACCGGTGTTTTATTCCGCAGATTTTCCAAAATCGAAATTCATGACGACGCGGCTGTCGTCTTTACAGATCACACAGCGCGTTTTTTTCTTTCCTTCCTGCTGTGCGCGTTCAAGGGCCGATTGAGCGCGCCGGATAAACTCTTCACGCGCCTCCCCTTGCCGATACGCCGTTAAGCCGACGCTAAAACTAATATCCAGCCGCTCCTGCGCCTGTAAAAGCAATCGGTACAGAAATTTTTCAGCCTGGGCTAAATCGGTATGTGAAAGTAAAATCAGGAAATCGTCTTTCTGCATGCGCCCGACGAAATCAGAGGTGCGCACGTGGCTTACGGCAATTTCTGCAAAGCGCTGCAGAAGCTCATCGGCATAATAACGTCCGTTTTCTTTATTAATCGCCTTAAAATTATCAATGTCCAAAACACAAAGGGTCGCCGGATAATGATACCGGCCGGCTCGACGGATCTCTTCCTCAAGCTTATCAAAAAATGAATTGCTTTCAAGAGCACAGGTCAGAGAGTCGTAACGTATTTTCTTGCGCACCTTCCAAAAAGAAAATCGCATATTCAGTGCAATGACTGAAAAAACCTGTGCCGCGCCGAAAAAAATCAAAAGGCCGATTAAAATCCGCGCATGGGCATCCTGCTGAACCGTTCCGGGTAATGCGCACAAATACCGCACGGCCCAAAAAACCGCAAACAACGAAAGCAGATTAAATCCCGTTGCCAATAAGCGGAATTTGCCTTCGAGCTGAATAAACTCGCCGAATCCCAAATCACTCTTCTGATCTTTTTCTGTGCCCATGGTGTTTCCTCATCAGATCAACTGTATTCTATCGCCTAGTACCGCGTCAAGTTTGATTTTATAGGTTCACGGCACAAGTGTTCGTAACAATGCGAAACTCTAAACCCGACATTTCTGCATTGACGCAACACTAGCCCGTGAGGGCCGAAGATGTCTGAGCACCGGAGAATCTTTGCGGACTGGTGAAATATTCAAAGACTTATGCGCTGTTACTTAGCGTTGGGTCAATGTATTAAAGGCATAAACCAGATTACGGATATCCTCTTCATCATGTTCGGCGCTGACCGTCACTCTCAGACGCGCCTGGCCCTTCGCCACCGCCGGATAACGAACCGCCGGAACCAGGAGGTTGCGCTCAAGCAATTTCTCCGATATCGCCAGGGCCTCTTTCTCGCCGTGGACAATCACCGGCATAATCGGAGAATGAATCGGGCCTGTCTGCCAGCCCGCGCCCGAAAGCCCCTCATGGAGTTTCTGAATATTTCTCCATAATTTCCGGCGGATTTCGGGTGAATCCCGTATGATCTCAATCGCCTGGATGCCCGCGGCACACAACGCCGGCGGCAGAGCCGTGGCAAAAATAAAAGGCCTTGATTTGTTGACCAGATAATCCACCACCGCTGCCGAGGCGCAAACAAATCCGCCCAGAATGCCGATGGCTTTCGAAAACGTGCCTGTCAGTACATCCACGCCCGGTTCCAATCCCTGATCCTCACAAGCACCGCGGCCTTCCAATCCAAAAACACCTGTTCCGTGTGCGTCATCTAAAAGAAGCATGGCGCCATGCATTTCCTTGATGCGTATAAGTTCCGAGATATCGGCCGAGTCCCCGTCCATGCTGAAAACCGTATCGGAAATGATCCATTTTTTTTGTGCCTCCGGTGCATTTTTGATCAGTTCCTCGCACCGTTCATATCGCTTATGCGGAAAAACCCGTACCATAGCACCCGATAAGCGGGCGCCGTCAATCAAAGACGCGTGGCACAATTTATCCATAACAATTAAATCTTCTTTGGCCGCCAGCGCCGAGATAGCGCCAAGGTTGGCCAGATAACCCGATCCATAAATCAACGCGGCCTCTTTTCTTTTAAAAACAGCCGTTTGGGCGGCAAATTCCTGATGGATTTGGCTGTGGCCTGAAATCAGCTGCGATGCCCCGGCACCGGCACCCGATTGTTCGACCGCTTTTTTCAAGGCCTGAATCATCCTCGGATGATGCGCCAGCCCAAGATAATCATTACTGCAAAAAAGAGTGAGTTCGCGGTCCTGCCACACAGCCCTGACGCCGGATCGGGTCAGTTGCAAAGATCGCAATTTGCGATAAAGGTCATCTTCCTTTAGAGCCTTCAGTTCGTTTTCAATCCAACTCATGTTTTCTGTTTTTTCGAACATGAATCAAACCTTTCCAAGGGCAATGGCGGCCAGATGTCCGCCGAAACCTAAAGAAATTGAAAGTGCCCGGTTAACCTTCTTCGTTCGTGATTTCAGTGCCGTATAATCTAAATCACATTCGGCATCCGGCCGGTCCAGACCGATCGTCGGAGGGATGAACCCTTCATCCATAGCGATCAAACACCCGATAACCTCTACTGCGCCTGCAGCACCGAGTAAATGACCTGTCATAGATTTTGTCGAACTCATGGAAATATGAACCGCGTCTTTACCGAATGCCTTTTTAAGTTGTCGCGTTTCATATAAATCTCCGGATTTTGTGGCGGTGCCATGCAGATTCACATAGTCTAAATTCGCAGCCGGCACATCACATTGCTCCATCATATTCTGAAGTAACCGGCTAAGCGCATGGGTTTCATCCCTGAAGTGAATCGTGTCCGTTCCCTCTCCGGCCACTTTATAACCTAAAACCTCCCCGAAGATTTTTGCACCGCGAGCCTGTGCGCTTTCCAGAGTTTCCAGAAAAACGATTCCGCTGCCTTCTCCGACCATAAATCCCGAACGGTTCTGATGAAACGGTAAAATCGAAGAGGGAGAAAGTGCTTTCATTTGATTGTATCCGGCAAGCATCAGCGGCACGACCGAGGCGTCACTGGCCCCGGCAATGCAATAATCCAGATACCCTTCCGAAACCATGCGTGCGGCTTCTCCGATCGCAACCGTGCCGGTAGCGCATGCGGCAATATAACATTTGGCCGCGCCCCTGATTTCCCAACGGCGGGCAATCCATTGAGCCGCAAAATTCGGCACCGAATTACAGTAAATGCGCGCACCCAAAATTGCGCTCGGGTTTTTTGAAAACCTTTCCTTAAACCGGTCAATCGTATGCATGCCGCCCTTGCTGGAACTGACCATAATCCCCACGCGAAAAGGGTCGACGTCCTGAACGGAAAAACCGGCTTCGCCAAAAGCTTCCTCGGCCGCCGCCACCGCATATTGAATGAAGGGGTCTAAAAGCTGTGTCCCCTGTTTTTTAGGATTAAAATCTTTAACTTCAAAAGCTTCTTTAACCGGAAAATTTTCTGTCGCAAAAGCCTGTATCGGCCCCTGGCCCGACCGGCCTTCCTTGAAGGCCTGCGCCAGCGACTTTACATCATGACCGAGCGGCGTAATGGCGCCCCGGCCCGTAATGACAACACGCCGTTTTGTTTTTTTTATCTCTCTCATAAAATTTTATAAAATCGTTTCGCGGCCTTCCCAATGAAAAACCTGGCCGGTGACTTGATTCATTTCGTCCCCACAAAGATAGCTTAAAAACGCGGCAACCTCATCGGGATTGGAATACTCTTTTAACGGATTTAATTCAATATTTCTTTCTATTGCCGTTCTGGGCAAATCTACAGTCATAGCCGAATGCATAAAGCCCGGATTGACCGCGTTGACTAATATTTTTTTACGTCCTAATTCCATCGCCAGTGATTTGGCAAGCGCGATCAACCCTGCCTTCGCTGCCGCATAGTTAGCTGTTCCGTAAGCCCCACGCAAAGCCACACGGCTGGTCAACATGAATACCTTGGCTGGTTTTTTCTTAAATAAAAGTGGTAATAACTTTTTCGTCAAATAATAAACAGCCTTGAGATTAACATTCATAACATAATCCCAATCCTCTTCGGAAAGATTTTGGACCGTATGATCACGGCATGCGGCCGCATTGTGGATCAATACATCAAGGCCGCTCATGGCTGCACGAATCTCTTGGATAAACCGGTTTAATGATTCCATGCTGGCCAGGTCAACTTCATGCCCGGTTGCTCCGGCCCGGATTAAGTCTTCGGCTTTTGATTTGTTTTGATAAAAAGTAAAATGAACTCGTGCGCCTTCTCTCAACGCTCGATGGACAAAAGAATGTCCCAAACGGCTTGTGCCGCCCGTAATTACAACCGTTTTGTCGGAAAGATTTTTTTTCAAGCTCTACAAACGCGCAGGCATTTGATCGGTAGGTTCGTCAGAAAGGGGGTCGGATTCTGAAGGGCTCTTAGGGGCAGGCTTGAACCCCGCTCTTGTAAGCATCTCAAAATCGTCTTTGATGGGGTTTCCGCCTGTGGTCAGATACCCTCCGATAATCAGGCCGTTAGCGCCTCCTTCTAATGCTTTTTGCTGATACTCGGGTCCCAAATTCAGCTCACGTCCGCCGGCAAGTTTAATGTTTGTCTTCGGATGAATAAAACGGTATACGGCGATGGTTTTAACCATTTCAAGCGGTTCGGGTTTGGGGGTATTTTCAAGCGGTGTCCCCGGCCGCGGATTAAGCACATTCATCGGCAAACATTTTGGCGCATAGGGTTTCAATTCGAAAGCCATTTTCATCCGGTCTTCACGTGTTTCTCCCATGCCCAAAATTCCGCCGGAGCAAAGTTCCATGCCGCCATCCATCAGATTTTTCATGGTTTCAAGGCGGGTGTCATAGGTGTGGGTCGAAACAATCTTGGGATAAAATTCACGGGAGCTTTGGAGATTGTTGTTAAGCCGGCGAACCCCGGCCTCCTTGAGACGGCGCACCCGTTCGGGAGTCAAAAATCCGAGTGATCCGTCCAGACTCATTTTTGTTTCCGTCCCCAACCGGGTGTACATTTCAATGATTTTTTCAAACTCTTCGTTTGAAAGCGCTCCGCCGCTGGTAACAATACAGAAATTCTGCGAGCCTTTCTTTTCAAATTCCTTGGCCGCTGCAACCACTTCGTCGACAGACACCAGACCATAGGTATCCACGCGCGTATCAAACCGCACCGATTGCGAACAAAACCCGCAATCTTCTCCGCACAGATTGCTCTTGGCGTTAATCAAAGAACACAATCCCGGCACATGGGAGTTAAAATGAAATGTGATTTCCCGTGCGGCCTTAAGCAAAAGATCGATGGTGTCGGAATCTTCAATGCTGATCAGATGCATGGCTTCGTCAAACGAGATTTCGCCTCCATCCAATACCCGCTTTTTCAACTCTTCAATCAACGCTTGTGTTTCCTGATGTGTATTCTGACTGGTCATGGTCTTCTACCTGTGCCCGATGGCACTCTTTTAATAAATGCTATAAAATAATTTTATGGATTAACGCCCAAACTCTAAACCGGCATCAACCCCCCGCAATAGCCGGAACAATCGACACTTCATCGCCGGCTTTAAGTGTTGTAGATTCCTGTTTAAGAAAACGAATGTCTTCTTCATTTAAATAAACATTCACAAAACGTCTGACCTTTCCGGATTCGTCGCAGAGCCGGTCTTTGATACCGCCATATTGACTTTCGAGTTTGTTGATCAGTTCTTGAATGTCGGCGGCCTCAATGCTGACCTCGGCCTGCCCTCCGGTTAGTTTTTGAAGTGGGGTCGGAATTCTGACTTTAACAGACATGATTAAAATCTCCTTGTTATGTTTGAGGATTAAATATCCCGTACCGGTTTAAGTTTTTCTTCGAAAGATTGTAGGCTTGGCTCAATCATGGTCGGTTCGCCGACACTATCCTGAATGGCTTCCTGTGTTTTGAGACCATTGCCTGTAATTGCAAGCACAATCGACTCATCGCGCGGAATACTTCCGCGCTCAATCAGTTTCTTGGCGGATGCCACCGTGACTCCGCCCGCAGTTTCGGTAAAAATTCCTTCGGTGCGGGCAAGCAACCGGATGCCTTCGCGAATTTCGTCATCATTAACGATAGCAGCGCTTCCACCCGAAGCTTCAATCACATCTTTGGCATAATAGCCGTCGGCAGGGTTTCCGATAGCAAGTGATTTTGCAATCGTATAGGGCTTAACCGGCAACACATGCTCTGATTTTTCAAGAATTGCCGTCGCAATCGGCGAACAGCCCTCGGGCTGCGCACAATGAATGCTGGTGTTGAGTCCGCCTTCGATAAACTCAAGCTGTTCAAACTCTTTAAAGGCTTTCCAAATTTTTGTAATCAGAGACCCGCTGGCCGCGGGAATCACAACGTGTTTGGGTGCTTTCCATCCCAGCTGTTCAATGATTTCAAAACCCATGGTCTTGGAGCCTTCGGAATAGTACGGCCGAAGGTTCACGTTAACAAATCCCCAATGATACCGTGACGCGATTTCAGAACAAAGGCGGTTGACATCGTCATAATTACCACGCACAGCGACCACATTGGGATTATAAACCAGTGATCCCAAAACCTTTCCGCGTTCCAAGTCATAAGGAATAAAAATATAGCGTTCCAGTCCGGCCTTGGCGCCGTGGGCCGAAACCGAATTGGCAAGGTTGCCTGTCGAGGCGCAGGCCACGGTTGTAAAGCCAAGTTCTTTGGCGCGCGTCAACGCCACCGAAACCACACGGTCTTTAAATGACCACGTCGGGTGACACACCGAATCATCCTTGATATACAGTTCCTTAACGCCGAGTTCTTCGGCCAGAAGACGTGCACGAACAAGCGGGGTGAAACCGCTATGCAATCCCACAGTGGGTTCCCCGTCGATGGGAAGCAGGTCGCGATATCGCCAGAGGCTGCGCGGTCCTTTTTCGATTTTTTCGCGTGTCAGATTTTTTTTAATCGCTGCATAATCATAAGAAGCCTCCAGAGGACTAAAGTCATATTCACAGACATAGAGCGCTTCTTTGGGATATTCCCGTCCCGTTCCTTTGCTTTTTAAACACTTCATGTACGACATACTTTTTTCCCTTCGCACTGCGTACCGTCTATTGCGCGCTGTATTCTCAATCTTTTTCTTCCGGAAAAATTAAGCCGGTGAGCGCGCCGTGCGCATTACGCTTCTTATTGTTTAAAGGCCTCATCCATACTGAGATATCTCTCACCGGTATCACAGATAATCGCGACGACATTCTTTCCGGGCCCCAGTTCTTTACAAACCTGAAGGGCTGCCCAAAGAATAGCTCCGCTCGAAATACCGCTTAAGATCCCTTCGCGCTTGGCCAGATCCAAAGCCGTTTGCCAGGCATCCTGATCGTCAACGGTAATCACCTGATCGACGATTTGGCGGTTCATGACATCCGGCACAAAGCCGGCGCCGATTCCCTGAATTTTATGTTTGCCGGGACTGCCGCCAGAAAGCACGGGAGAATTCTTGGGCTCAACGGCAACGATCTTCACGTTTGGATTACGCTTTTTAAAAACTTCTCCACAACCCGTAATGGTTCCGCCGGTTCCGACGCCGGAAACAAACGCATCCACCTTTCCGTCCAATGCCGTCCAAATTTCTTCAGCCGTCCGTTCCCGATGAATTTTGGGATTTGCCGGATTGGCAAATTGTTGCGGAATAAAGCTATTGTCATTTTCTTTGGCGATTTCCTGTGCCTTGGCAATCGCGCCTTTCATCCCCTCGGCTCCTGGGGTTAATACGAGCTCGGCTCCATAGCGCTTTAAAAGCTGTCTGCGCTCAATGCTCATCGTGTCGGGCATAGTCAAAATTAAACGGTATCCCTTAACGGCACAAACGAGCGCAAGTCCGATACCGGTATTGCCGGAAGTCGGTTCAACAATCAGTGTATCTTGTTTAATCAGCCCCTTTTCCTCCGCATCGCAAATCATGCTGAAACAGATACGGTCCTTAACGCTTCCGCCCGGATTCATTGATTCAAGTTTTCCATAAAGCGTTGCTGTATTCGAATTAGTCAATTTGTTAATTTTGACTAAAGGCGTATTACAGATCAGATCCAAAACAGTCTGTCCCACAAGCGGTTTTGTTCCGATTTTTGCTGATGCGGTTGTCATTGACGGTCCTCCTTCAGGTTAAACGTCTTAAAATTATCCTTTTGATTATATATTTGCCGAAAGATCATCCAGTCCGGTTTTATCTTCCGGCTCCTTATCCTTCGATTTAATTTCTTTAAATGTATGAATGCCACATTCCTTTTTGCTCTTGCCTGCCCAACGCCCCGATCGCTCATCGTCACCGGCCTGAATGGGACGGGTACAGGGCCAACAGCCGATACTCAGATATCCTTTTTCAAAAAGCGGATGCTGAGGAATTTTATGCTCTTTTAAGTACCACCAGGCATCCCGCGACGTAAAATTTGCAAGGGGACTGATTTTATAACGGCCGCCTTCATAAAGCTCCAAAATCCGGACCGATTTTCTAAAATCGGTTTGATGCCGGCGTATCCCGCTCATCCAGGCTTCATAATCCCCCAAGGCGGCATCCAGCGGCTCAACTTTATTCAACTGACAACAACGGTCGGGGTCGACCTCATAAGGCGTTCCTCCCGTTTTTTCGATAAGCTGCTGACGATCCGCCTCATCCGCCCTAAGATCCACGATGTTGGTTAAACCCAAAAATGCGGTAAGCTGTTTCTTATATTCAATCGTTTCCGGAAAGTGATAACCGGTTTCCAGAAATAAAATAGGAGTTGCCGGATCCACACGGCTTACCATATGTAAAAGAACTCCGCTTTCGGGACCAAACGACGAGGTCATAGTGATTTTAGGGCTGAATTCCTTCAAAGCCCAGGCCACAATCTCGGGAGACTTCATCGCTTCAAGTTCCCGGTTGAGTTTTTCTATGTCTAATTCTCGAGTCAACAAATGGTCCTCTTGGACTGATATCAATTTTTCAAAATCTGTTGAAGTTACACCGAATAGAACAGCTAGCACCTCTTCAATTTTGAAATTATGAGCTGCTGAATTCAAAATTACTAGAGGTCCTGTGTCCGTAACAACATTGAAATTCAAACCCTGCATTTCAATATTGACGGAGCACTCGGTTCTATTTAGCGGTTTCTTCCGAGGATAAATAACCCAACGTCTCCAGCCGGTTTAGCACTTTGACAAGCGACTCTTCCGGCGATTCCCGCTCTGTATCACAAACCACATCCGGATCAAGCGGTTCTTCATAGGGATCGTCGACTCCTGTAAAGCCTTTGATGAGTCCGTCTTTCGCTTTCTGATAAAGGCCTTTAACATCCCGCTCCTGACATTTTTCAACAGAAGCGCGAACATAGATTTCGACAAAGCTGCCGATTAGCCGGCGATTACTATCACGAGCCTCACGATAAGGCGACACGGCCGAAACAATAGCCGCCACCCCGTTACGCGCCAATAAATGACAAACAAATCCGATCCGCTTAATATTCGCGTCCCGATCCTCTTTACTAAAGCCAAGTCCTCGGGAAAGATTGGTACGAATAACGTCCCCGTCTAAAAGCTCAACTTTGATCTCCTGCTGACGCAGCAATCTTTCTAAATTACGGGCAATCGTTGATTTTCCCGAACTCGGAAGCCCGGTAAACCAAATCGTCACTCCTCGGGTAAGTTTATATTTTGCCGCATGTTTAGAATCCGTCATCACGTATCCAGCTAAATGGTTCCATCCTCTTATATATCAATTAGTTGCAATTTCTTACATCGCGTCTTGATAAAAGAAATTCAATATACAACTAAATCCATAGGGTGTCAATTAAAGGTCATTTAAAAACCCAGCAAAAAGGATCGTGACCAGATGGACCATAAACATCATAACTCGTTTATAATAAATAGGTTATGATATTATCTCCAGGGTCCGTCTTTTAGTTTTCCACCGCGCGGCAATCAAAGAGACTTCAAAAAGAATCAATAGCGGGGCCGCTAGCATCAGTTGGCTCAACGGGTCGGGTGAGGGCGTCAAAACGGCTGCTAGAATAAAAATGATCACCACAATGCCTTTTCTGGCTCTGGCCAAATCATCCGCCGACATAATTCCCAGTTTCACAATGCCTACGACAATTACCGGAAAATTAAATAACAGGCCAAAGGCCACGATCATCCCGATCAAAAACGAAAAATACTCATCGACCGAGAGCAGCGGCTGTAACATCTCGGTTTGAAAAGACAGCAGGAACTGCAAGCCCCACGGAATAACCATATAGTAGGCAAAACAAACCCCGGTCAGAAAAAGCACGGTCGAGATAAAAATTACGGGATAAACACTCTTCTTTTCTTTTTCGTACAAGCCCGGTGCAACAAAAAGCCATGCCTGAAGAAATAAAAAAGGAGAGGAAATAATCAACCCGGTCAGCGCCGCAATTTGTAAATGAATTAAAAATGCATCATAGGGCTTATGAAAATAAAGGCCGCTTTGATGAATCCGGCGCAAAGGTTCGGTGAAAAATTCAAGAAGTGTGTCTGAGAAAAAATAAGCCCCTGCGGCAATAATCAAAAATAGAACAAACGATTTAATAAGCCGGCTTCGCAGCTCTTCCAGGTGTGAGAAAAATTCGAAGGCCATATGAAAAGAGTTTTGAGTTTTAGGGAATAAGCTCCAAGTCTTTGTGGTTCAACTGCTCTTTTCTGAACAGATGCGGCTTATTGTTTAAGACTTACAACTTATAACTATTTAGGCTTGAGCAAAAACTTCGCGGGCAACAATACCAACCACTCCGAGAGCCACGGCATTTTCGCCAAAGGCCGAAGGGATGATTTTGACTTGGTTGGAAGCCTCTTCGACGGCCCAGTCTTTGACGGCTGTCTTAATGCTGTCAAGCAGAGGTGCCCCGCAATCTTCAATCCCGCCGCCGATGACAACGATTTCGGGATTAAACATGTTGACGAGAAAAGCGATTTTTCTTCCAAGGTTAATTCCGGCCGCATCCACAATCTTAAGAGCGAGCGGATCTTTTTCCTTCACACCGCGCACAACGTGTTTAAAGGTCAGGCGGTTCAAGTCCCCTTCAACAAAATCCTTTAATGTACTCTTCTCCCCTTTTTCCATAGCCGCTTTGGCATCGTCGACCATGCCAAGGTCCATACCCCAACGCCCAAGCTGTGTGGCAATTTCATTCGCATATTGCTTCGTTGCCCGCCCGCTGTTAATCCCGAGTTCCCCGGCAGCGCCGGATGCTCCTCGATAAATTTCACCGTTGATTAAAATACCGCAGCCTACCCCGGAAAACATGTACAGCATGTGTCGTACATCCCGGTCAAGACCCAGCCACTTTTCTCCAAGCACGGCAGCATTGGCATCATTTTCAACAAAGGTCGGAATATTCAGTCTTTTCTCAAACGTATCCTTAATGGAAAGGCATACGGAAAGATCCCGCTCGCCTAAACTCTGCGGCCAGCGGATGGTCCGGCCTCGCTCATCGATAATTCCGGGGACACCCACGCCGACGCCCGCGATTTTGTTCCGGTCGATTTCGGCCTTATCAATAATTTCAGCGGCCAAGTCGACCATACTCTCGATCACGGCTTCAGAGTTTTCGGGAAGGCGTTCACGTTTAACTTCGGCAATCACGTTAATTTCAAGATCGACCAGAACACCGACAACGCTCATCATATTAAGACCGACGCCGACGATATATCCGGACTTAGGATTCAATTCAACCAAAACAGGTTTGCGCCCGCCGGTCGATTCATCCAGCTCCCCCTCAACAACAAGTCCTTTTTTAATATAATGGTTAACGTAATTGGAAACGGTCACGATGTTTAATTCCGTAATTTTAGAAATATCGGTCCGTGAAATCGGTCCGTTTTTGCGTATGACTTCCAAAATGGCAAGATTCTTGCGTTCTTTATCCGTAAGAATACGGTCTTTTAAAAGCATTTGCTTAATCATGAAAAAATGCTCCTTTCACTGCGGCTTGCCGGATTGAATTCTTCCGTTCCCTTTGCGTGTAATCTATTTTAAGAAGACTTATAAACTAAAATTATATCCCTAAATAAACTATTGTCAAAGCACTACTTAAAGCTTATCCGTGCTGTGGGCCCGGCATCAATCATCAAGGGAGCCATTAGGCATTGGAAAAGTTCTCTTTCATCAGGAGCTCCTCGCCCGCTTTTCCGATAGGATCCTGATGAAACAGTTCCTTAATGGCTCCATGCGTTAAATAGTTGGTGATGGCCACAAGGGACATCCCTTGATCCAGGGCCAGATATTGATAATTAACCTTTCCGTTACCGACATTGACGGAATCATAAAATCCGTACTCTCCGTATAGATCATAATCCAGCAATTTGCGAATATTGGCCACGGCATCCTCGGGCAGGGTTTCAAGAGCAAGAAAACTTACATGCGGCGTAATAATCCCCCGGTCGGGATAACCCTTAACCGAAAGGGCCTTAACTCCGTATTCCTTATAGTTCCATCGCCGCCCATTGGTGGTCGATGCCGGTGAAATGCCCCAAACCGGATAGTTCTTAACCTTTAATGCATAATCTCTTTGTATTTCGGTGGCAATGCGATCGTTATACCCCAAGCCGTCAGACGCCAATTCGGTTTCTTTCAGCACTAATGTCGGCATTAAAAATTCAAATAGCGATCCTCCCCAGCTTGGAACAAATTTCTTGTCTTCGTACTGATAATATCCTTTGATATACCCCACCTCGTCCTGTTCATCATAAACTTCATGGGGGGCCTGATTCTGCCACCGCCAGGCCTCGGGCGGAGTACGATAGAGAAACCACCAATGCGTCGACGGAACATCTTTTTTACCAATGGCAAAATAACTGGTCGCCCGCGCTTCCGAAACCAGCATCCCATAATGATATTGGCCAAAGTTTCTCTCCGGGACATCCAGACCCACAACCAGATGATTATTTTCGGGATCTAACAATTCACCAAAGTCCATACCGTCGATCATTTTTGTGACGCGCTCACTGAATTCTTTGCCAAAGGCCTGCCGAACAACCGTTAAAGCAATAGCCAGCCATCCGCTGTCAACCGTTGAAACATAACTGCGTCCGATATGCAGCTTTTTGGTATCGTAAAAATTATAAAAAAATCCTTTATATTGACTCAATTGTTCCAGCGTATCTAAAATCGCATCGGTCATTTCAACCGCTTGCTCGTAAGAAATAAATTCTAATTTCTGCGCTGAAATAATCGACAGTAGATCCATGGCGATGTTGGTCGGTGACGTGTAATCGGCTGCAAGCGGAGAATCTCCCAGACGAATATGGTCGGTAATCAGCGCTGTTTGCTTGTCGCGTATATTTTTGAAATATTTCCACGTGTCATAGGCAATAGATTTTAGAAGGGTTTTTTCATTGAGTTCTTTGATGTAATCTTTGCGGTGTGTTTTCAATTTCACGCGCGGGAAACCGACCAGGTTGTCGCGGTTACTTTCAAAGGCCGTATCGTTAAATCCAAAAAAAGCAATCTCATCCAGATATAACTCACCTTGTTCACGCCGGTTTCTGGCCCCCATAAAAAACTGGAGTGAGAAGATCTGGTCAAAATCGATGCCCCTAAAATCAGACAACGGAATAATCACTTCTTGCCAGTCTTCGGTGTTTTTTGTACAAACAGGAACAAGATTGGAGTAGGCCTTTTTATGTTTCCAATCCGTCAGGGCAATGCTCAATTTACCGCCATATCCTTCTCCCTCTTGATCCCCGGATGTTGACATCCGGCATTTAAATGAAAGGTATTTCGCCTGGCTGACATCTAAACGATTCAAAAGTGTTTGAAGGACGGCTTTTTCGGAAGGAAGCAAATTATATTTGACCTGCAAAGAATATCCGCGCACGCTGCTGCGGGAATCTTTTTTGAAAAGACTGATATCAAAAGCTCCTCCGGCCGGAGCCTTGGTCTGCCAAGGCATTTCACGCGCATTTTTCAGTTTGCCCGTATTAAAATCATCTATCACGACAAACTGAGGCGAGGTGGCAAGTGATTTTTCATCAGGGAGGGATTTATAAACGGGAAAGATCTCCTCATCCGCATCCCGGCCGGGCTCAGCGCCTGCCGGATGCGGATGAAGAATTAAAAGGAACTGCCAAACGAGAATGAAGAGTAGTGGTGTTTTACGCACGCTTTATTTTACCGCGAAATCAGTCAAATGCTTTCGCGTGATTTGCCTCCGTATGATTTCTTCCCGTCGGCATCGCGTAAAATCCGCGTGATTCCGCTGCTCTTAATTACGCAAGAACGACTTCTACCTTGTGGGTTTTTCCGTCCGAAAAAGCGGGCACAATCTGCGAATTAAGTTTTTTGCCGTCAACGACAATCTCTTTAACGCCTTTACCTGTTTTATTCGGATTTTTAACCTCGATCTGGTAGGTGGCTTTTCTAAAAAGTCTTTTTATTTTGAAACCGGACCAATCCTGGGGAATAACCGGATCAATCAAAAGACCTTCGCTGACGGGGCGTACACCCAGTATCCAGTTAAAAACAACCACGGCATACCACGCTCCGGATCCGCTGTACCAGGTCCAACCACCACGTCCGAATTTGGGCGAGTCGGGTCCGTCCACGTTACCGGGCGTAACATAAGGTTCGGCACAATAAAGATCCGGATCTTCTCCGCGCACGATCGGATTGAAGCTTTTGTAGACATCATAGGCATCCTGGTTATTGCCCAAAATAGCCTCTGCCTGAACCGCCCAGGTGCCGGCATGCGTATACAATCCTCCGTTTTCACGAACCGACGGGGCATAACGAGTAATGTATCCCACCGTGGCGTCGGTTTTATCAAAACCGGGCGTGAAAAGAAGCGGACCGTATTGCTGATACAAATATTTTTTTGCGGCCGCCATCGACTGTTTGGCTCTTTCTGGCGTGGCCGAACCTGTAATCACGGCCCATGTTTGAGCATTCAAGAAAATCTTGGCTTTTTTACATTTCTTGCTGCCCATAATTTCGCCGCTGTCTTTGGTTGCGCGCCAGTACCAGCCGCCGTCCCAAGCCAAACGGTTAATGGTCTTTTTCAGTTTGTCAGCCTTCAAACGGTATTGCTTGGCCTTTTTCTTATCTCCGCGTTTTTCCATCACCGGCACCATTCGATCCATGATTCCATAGAGAAAGTGGGCAAGCCAAATACTTTCACCTTTCCAGTGTACGCCGACATGGCTTAAACCATCATTCCAGTCGCACTCCCCGATCAAGGGTAATCCTCTTTTTGAAAAACGGGTCAGAACTTTGTCAATGGAACGCAGACAATGATCATAGAGAGTTCCCTTGGTCACTTTTTTGGTTTTCGGATCCGGTAAAAACGGAACTACCACATTTAAAATAGATTGATCATTGGTTTCATCCAGATAATTCAGCGTGATGAAATCAAGCCACAGCAAATCATCCGAACATCCTGTGATCGCACCCATGCCGGTATTCTGGTGCCACCAGTGATAAACCGTTCCGTCCGGAAACTGCTGTTCGGCATGCATCAAAATTTGCTTCTTGGCAAGTTCGGGTTTGGTGGAAAAGAAAATCTGACAATCCTGCAGCTGATCACGATAGCCGTATCCTCCGCTGGACTGGTAATAAGCACACTTGGCCCATATACGCGCTGAAATGGCCTGATACTTGAGCCAGGTATTACTCATAAAATTCATCGATTCATCCGGCGTCTCAATATAGGTCGCTTCGACAAACTCATTCCACATCGCTTTGGCTTTGGCTAATTGCGCATCCGCAGCTGCCGGAGTTGCATATTTAGCCATAATTTTTTGCGATTCTTTACGCGAACGCGTTGCGCCCAGTGTAAAGACCACGCTTTTCTCCTGGCCGGGTTCAAGCGTGACATCGGCCTGAAGACTGGCACAAGCATCGCCCCATTTACCCTGGGTGTTTTCAAGACGCCCGTTGACAACGGAGGCGGGAGCGTCCAACTCACCATAACGTCCAAAAAAGGACTCTTTGTCACCGTCATACCCGGCGGGCGTAACGTTAACACCATGAAAGGCTTCAAGCGGCGTTTCACTCAGTCCCGTGGAAATAAATCCGGGAACAAGCGCCGGCCGTTTGCGTCCGTAAATACATTTACTTTTTTCATCGATTTCTGTTTCGATAAATGTTTTGTGGAATTCACGATGCGTATCCGCGGCATTGCCCAAACACCATTCAAAATAGGAAAACAAACTGAGTTTTCTGCGGCTTGAGCTTTCGTTTTTCAATGTCACTTTCCAGACCTCGACCGGATCTTTCACGTCAACAAAAACGGTTTTAACCGCACGAATACCGTTTAGAACACTGGTCAGCACCGAGTACCCTTGGCCGTGCCTTACTTCAAAAAAATCAAATTTGGGCATACACGGTTTCCAGGTTACCGACCAGTGTTTGCCACTTTCATTGTCGCGCACATAAAGGTATTTTCCCCAGTTGTCACGGATTAAATCCTGTTCCCAACGGGTAATGCGCGAAAGATTTGAATTGCCGCGCCATGAAAACCCGGATCCGTTCTGCGTTTCGATAAAACCATAATCTCCGTTTGAAATCACGTTCACCCAGGGTCTCGGGGTATCAGGACGCGTGATGACATATTCACGTCCGTCGGCTGTAAAATAACCGTACTTGGATTCAAACTTTTTGACTTCCTTTTTCTGTGTCCCGATTTCATTTGCTTGCGCTGCTGCGTTTGCCATATTCCTTTTAACTCCTTAATGTTTTATTTTCTTTAGAACTTTTAATTAATGATTGCAATCTTTCGCCTATGTCTGTTTATCTCCCGCCCATTCTTAACTCTTCATTAATTTTGGGTGCGATTTCTTTTAAAACCTCAGCTGCTGTTTTCTTGCCGTTAAAAACCAAATCCATCTTGGGCATAATGTATTTGTCCTGTATCTCACGCCACGCCGAATGAAAGGGGCTGAAAACAATATGGTTGACCGCTTCGTTAAGCATTTTTTTATTCGCCGGCGGCAGCGCATCCCCTGCCCAGTTTTCACCCTCGGACACAGCCACTCGCGACGGTTGCGCTAAGCCGCGTTTGGCCAGACGCTCCTGTCCTTGCGTTCCGGTCAGGGCCTTAATCACTTCCCAGGCTTCCTGCTTATGTTTAGACGATTTCAAAATAGCATACCCGGATCCGCCCGAACCAAAAGCCCTGTCGCCTTTAGGTCCTTTGGGGAACATGGCAATGTCCCATTCAAAATCATAATTGCGCAGACTTGGTGTCTCCCAAATGCCCGACAAGAACATGGCCAAGCGGCCGCTGGCAAACATGAGATCAACCCCCATGCCCATATTGGCAAGAGCAACCGGTGTCGGCATGACCTTATAAAGGTTGATTAGGTCAGAATAAAACTGAAGGCCTTCTATAGAATTTGGAGTATCCAACAGTGTTTTGGTCGGATGCTTGACGTTATCAACAAGCGCTCCGCCGTTACCATAAATAAAATCCTGCCACGCCCACCCATAAAAACCGTACTGAACCGTGCGTCCGGCGGCATCCTTCTTAGTCAGGGCCCGGGCCATTCTCAGCATATCATCCCATGTCCATTCATCTGTGGGATATTCAACGCCCGCTTCATCAAAAAGTTTTTTATTATAAAAAACACAGGCAAACGGTGCGACGTCACGCGGGATGGCATAAATGTTTCCGTTCACGGTAAAACGATCTAAAATTCTTTCAAAAAAAGCTTCCTTGGAAAAGGACTCACCGCTTTCACTAATATAGGGTGTCAAATTTTCAAGAACGCCTTTGCTTGCGAAGGTCACAAAATAATCCACTTCCGTCGCAATAATATCCGGTGCGGCTCCGCCGGCAATGCGCGTTAAAATTTTACTGTCATATCCGGAATAAGGCGTATGCTCAAAAATAATTTTGATGTTGGGGTGGGCTGTCTTCCATTCTTTGATTGAGTTCGTAATAATATCAATTTCTTCGGGGCTTCCCCAAAAAGCAACTTTGACGGGCGTGCTGTCATCAGCAACATTACTTTTACCACAGCCGGAAATGGCCAGGCTCATACAGATAAAACCGAACAGAAGTATTTTTTTCACGATTATTTTTCTCTCGTTTGTTTAATGTGTTTGTGTGTTTTTGGAGGGTAAAAACTTCGTGCTCAACAAGCAGACGGCGCCCCTAAAAAGTTCGGGAATTATATCACACTGGAAACTGATGTCAAACATGGCTAGCGTCTCTTCAACTTTGAAGCTGTTCGTTGCTGCATTCAAAATTGCTAGAGGAGCTTGTGCGTCTACCAATAAAATCAAATTGCTGCTCGCTCTGGCCTGCCTGCCGCCTCTAGCCTACTGCCTGGGCAGATTCATTCGCTCAAGAATACGGTCTAAATCATCCAGGGAGAAATATTGAATCTCCAGACGTCCCTGATTCTGACTCTTTTTGGGATAGAGTTTAACGTGCGTTCCAAAGTGGCGCGAGAGCCTTTCCTCAAGATCCACAATTTCGGGGGTTAAGTTGCGGGCCCGTTTGGCATTGCGTTTACGCGAAAGGCTCTGATTGACCATAGCCTCAACCTGGCGGACTGAAAGGTTTTCTTTAACAATTCGCTTGGCCAGATGCCGCTGATGTTCAGGCGACACCAGTGAAAGTAACGCCCGCGCATGTCCGGCCTGAAGGAATCCATCTTCAATTAAATTACGAACCTCTTGCGGCAGCTGCAGTAACCGCAGGGTATTTGTCACCGCCGAACGGCTTTTCCCCACCTTTTGAGCCACCTGCTCCTGGGACAACATGCGCTCTTCCACCAGACGCCGAAAGGCCTCGGCCTCTTCAAGAACATTCAGATCCTGACGTTGAATATTTTCGATCAAGGCCCATTCTAAAAACTCATTGTCCGCAATATCTTTGATCACAATCGGTATTTGCGAAAGGCCGCAAAGCTTGGCGGCACGAAACCGCCGTTCGCCGCAAATAATTTCATATTGATCCAGCCCCTGCCCTTTAACGACTACGGGCTGAAGGATCCCCTTTTCCTTAATAGAAGCTGCCAGCTCATCAATTCCGGCCGGGTCAAACTCCCGGCGCACCTGATCCCGGTTCGGTTTAACCTGATCAATATCCACAATCCGAAAAGCCTGATTCTGCTGAGGCTGTTTGGGTGTAGCTCCGCTTTCTGTGACGGCTGGCGGATTTTGCACCTGAGTTGTTTTGGCCGGCTCTTGTTTTTTAACATAAGTGTCTGGTATTAAAGCACTTAAGCCTTTACCCAATGCCTTTTTCATGTTTAAACCTCACCTTCCTGGTTTGTGCCTTGCGGCTGAGAAGTGGTCTCCTGCATCACTTTTTCTTGAGGCGCATTTTGATCAAATTGACCAAACCGGTTTAGAAACTCCTTGGTCACTTGCTGATAAGCTATCGTCCCGCGATTATGCGTATCATAAACCACCGCCGGCTGACCAAAGCTGGGCGCTTCCGATATTTTGACCGCCCTTGGGATAATGGTCCCAAAAACCTTATCTTTAAAATAGTTTCTAACCTCTTCGATTACCTGCTGGGTTAAATTGGTTCTTAAATCCGCCATCGTCATCAACACGCCGCCCACTTCCAGCTCCTGATTAAGATTCTGCTTCACTAGCTGAAAGGTATTCAGCAACTGCCCCAAACCCTCGAGGGCATAGTACTCACATTGCAATGGAATAATTATATAATCACTTGCTGTTAAACAGTTTATAGTTATCAATCCAAGCGATGGAGGACAGTCAATAAAAATAAAATCGTATTGATTCTTCAGCTTTTCAAGCTCACCCTTAAGAATAAATTCACGCCTGTCCTGATCTACAAGATCCAATTCTGCACCGGAAAGGTCCGCGCACGAGGCAATTAAATCCACATTTTTTTGTACGGTTTTTTTAATCAGCTGGGAAGGGTCAGAGTTATCCACAAAAAGTTGATAAGCTGTGAATTCTAAGGCTGGTTTTTCTTCACCTAGACCGCTTGTCGAATTTGCCTGGGAGTCCATGTCAATGACCAGAACCTTGTAGCCCTTCATTCCAAGCAAAGTGGCCATGTTGATCGTGGAGGTGGTTTTTCCAACCCCTCCTTTTTGATTACAAAATGAAAAAATGGCGTGTCTCATGAAACCCTCCGTATATGATAAGAAAATACCGTGTAGCCTGGGGCCAGGCGAATGTTTCACGTGAAACATTAAATTGAGCGGAAATTAGATCCAAGTCGGTATTATGGCATAAAAATTAAATAAATCAAGCGTTTGTTTAGAGATGTATTATTATCTTTAACTTATTTAAAATAATATAGATGTGAATTTGTTTTTATATGTTTAGCCCCATGTTTCACGTGAAACATATGCGCAAATAACCGCTACAAATGGTCACAGATATAGTTTACTAAATAGTGTTACTTATACTATGCAGCATGAATGGGCGGTGGTTGAGCGGAGTCCCAGGAAAATTTTTTAACGCCTTTGCCAGAGGGGTGAATTTATTTTTCGGCCAGCATGCGCTGGACATGAACAGATATCACCGAAAGATCACAGGCGGATATTCCGGGAATACGGGAGGCCTGGCCCAATGAAACCGGACGGATTTTGGCCAGTTTTTCTTGAGCTTCTTTGCTAATACCGCGAACCAGGGAATAGTCTATTTGCTCCGGTATTTTTTTATGTTCAACCTTTTTGAATTTTTTAATTTCTAATATCTGGCGGGCAATGTAGCCTTCGTACTTGACCTCTATTTCCACTTTTTGGCGGTCGCGGTCGGTTAATTTTGATGAGTGTAACTTATTTGATATCAAATAGTTATAATCTATTTCAGGTCGCTTCAAATACTTTTCTAGCGTTGTGTTTTTATAGGACGTTTTCTTTAGGGTTTTAATCTCCCGGCGAACATCATCATGCCTTTTGAGCATCTGTTCATAGAATAGCGCCTCGATCAAGCCAAATTCATGGCCATATTTCATCAATCTTTCATCTGCATTATCCTGCCTGAGCAAAAGTCTGAATTCTGCTCTCGATGTAAACATGCGGTAAGGTTCATTTGTTCCGCGTGTCACCAAATCATCAATCAAGACACCGATGTAGGCTTCAGAGCGGTCAAGAACAAACTCTGCTTTTCCTTGAAGTTTACGAATCACATTCAGACCGGCCATCAGGCCTTGGGCAGCGGCCTCTTCATAGCCAGATGTACAGTTAATTTGTCCGGCTAAAAAAAGATTCTCGATTTTTTTGGTCTCAAGCGAATGTTTGAGCTGTGTGGGCATAAAACAATCGTATTCAATCGCATAACCCCACCGCACAATCTTTGCCTCTTCAAGCCCCGGAATCGTGTGAATAAATTCTTCCTGAATTTCTTTCGGCAGGCTTGTTGACATTCCGTTGACATAAATCTCTTGGGTATCAACACCTTCGGGTTCGAGATAGATCTGGTGGCGCTCCTTGTCGGCAAATTTAACAACTTTATCTTCAATGGATGGACAGTAGCGCGGTCCGGTGCCGACAATCCGTCCGGCGTAAAGAGGGGAGCGGTGCAAATTATCACGAATGATTTTGTGTGTTTTTTGATTGGTGTAGGTGATGTAACAGGGGTGTTGCGTAACATTCAGCTTTTCGGTTCTAAAAGAAAAGGGCTCAGGCGGATTATCTCCGGGTTGCAGCTCCAGAATATCCCAACAAATACTTTCACCGTCAAGACGCGGAGGTGTCCCTGTTTTAAAGCGCATGGATTGCAGCCCGTTTTGTCTCAACGATTCAGAAAGGCCGACCGCAGGCGGCTCATCACGGCGGCCTCCTTCATAATTGACTTCACCAATATGGATCAAGCCCTGTAAAAATGTTCCGGTCGTCAACACGACCGCTTCACTTCGAATCGTTTCTCCGTTCTTTGTCACAATGCCTTTGCACTTGCCATTCTGAACAATAATTTCGACTGCCTGACCTTGTTTAAGATCAATATTTCTTTCACCCGAAACTTTGCGGGTCATATAAAGAGAGTATTGCTTTTTATCCGCTTGTGCGCGTGGCGCCCATACGGCCGGACCTCTCGAGCGGTTCAGCATACGGAACTGAATGCCGGTTGCATCAATGGCAAGGCCCATCTCGCCGCCCATGGCATCAATTTCCCGAACCATGTGGCCTTTGGCAAGGCCTCCGATTGCCGGATTACAGGACATGCGCGCAACAGCTTCGGTATCCATCGTCAGCACGAGGACGCTATATCCTGCACGGGCAATCGCCAGGGCACATTCAACGCCCGCGTGTCCTGCGCCGACAACAATCGTATCGTAATGGGGGTTCATGACTTACTTCTGGTTGAATTGCAGATTTTGGGAAACGGTTTCTACAACTTATTCTTGCCGGTTTAAAAAGGAAGATGCGTACTTTTTATTTTTCTTCCGTTTTCGTATCTCTGTGGATCACGGTATGATGGACAATCGACAATGCATTTTGAACAATCCAGTAAAGCACCAGCCCGGAAGGCATGTTGTAACAGATGAATCCAAAAAAGATCGGCATCAGAGCAAACACCTTTGCCTGTTCGTTTGAGGTGGAGGCCTGCGGCATAATCTTTTGAAAACCAAACTGTGATGCGGCCATCAAAATCGGTAAAACATTGAGCGCGGTCCAGCCTAAAACGGGAATTGTAAACGAAAAATGAATGAGCTGATCCGGCTGAGATAAATCTTTAATCCACCAGATAAAAGGGGCACCGTTTAATTCAATTGCTTCGGGCAAAATGCGAAACATGGCCAAGAGAATCGGCATTTGAATCAGCATGGGCAGGCATCCGGCCATGGGATTAACCCGGTGCTTCTTAAAAAGCTCCATGGTTTCTTTTTGCAGTTTCTCGGGATTGTCTTTATAGCGTTCCTGAATGGATTTGAGTTTGGGCTGAATCGCCTGCATCTTCTTTTGCGATTTAAAGCTAATGCTCGTGATCGGTGCAAAGACAACTTTAATCAACAGCGTTAAAATAATAATGGCCCATCCATAGTTGTGCGTATAGCGATTAAAAAACTTGAGGCCCTGCAAAAGAAAAACTTTCAACGGCCCAAAAAATCCGCGCGACATGATTTTTTCAAACCCGGCCCCTTCGCGCTTGAGTGTTTCGTGTCTCTGCGGCCCCGCATAAATCAATACTTCCTTAGCGGCAATGCGTCCCGGGCCCACCGAAACGGGTTCCATTTTTAATGTCCCGATTAATGCATCGTTTTTCTCTTTGGCTTCATCGGCAATGGCTTTCCAGTTGGGTTTTATAATTAAAGCAAAATATTTCTTAACAAGCCCGGCCCAAAAGACCTCTTTCATCACCATAAATCCTTTTTTGCGGACTTTCATGTATGAGCCGCTTTCAATGGTATCGGTCTGCGCCACGGCAGCAATGTACTGCTTCGAAAAACGGTCCGTCAGTTCAGCTTGTAAAGCATATTGCAGTTCGACGGGAAAATGTTTTTCATAATCAGAAAGGTTTTCCATTTGAATGGTTAAATTAATCGTCGGCTCCTGCGCGCTCACCTGAAACCGTTTAGTGATGCGGTATTCTCCGGGTTTCTCATACATAAATTCAAAAATTCCGCGCTGTGCATCATCCTGCCGCTGCTGAACTTTAAATAGAGTGTGTGTCAGGTCCGCCTTTTCATTAGAAAGCGAAAGGCCAAATAGTCCCGGGCTGTTGGGATCCTGATCATAAAAGACAGTGCGTGTGCTGTTGTGCTGATTGAGTTCGCCTTTATATACCAACTGGGTAACGGTTCCTCCAAGCGTCGAAAACTGTATTTCATAGTCCTCGTTTTCATAACGAAGAAGAGTGGGGGGGAGCGGCTGTTCCAGAAAAGGGCCTTTGGCCCCGCTTAGCAAAGAGGCCTCATCTGAAGTCGCGATCTGTTGGACAAAGGTATCGTCTTCCTGCAAGGGGGCTTTCTTAACCGTCTTTTGAATCAAATAAGGATAGCCGATCAAAATAATCAGCGACAATACCATGGCCAGCCAATAGTTGCGGCTCATTTGCGGTTCTTGCTTATCTAACGACATCGATTCCTCCCGAATGAAAGGGTTGGCATTTAAAAATTCTTTTGATCATCATGTAGAATCCGCGCATAAATCCTTTGCGCCGAAAGGCCTCCTGGCTATAGGCAGAGCAACTCGGATAAAAACGGCAATGGTGCCCCAGGATAGGAGACAGTGTCCACTGATAAATCTGTATTAAAAAAACAACGGTTTCAATACCAATCTGTTCTATCTTTTTAATTTTATCTTTTGCGTCCATGTCTTACTGCGTTGCCTTTTTCATTGCTGTTGCGGACTTCTCGTAGAGCTTCTTAATTTCTTTTTCCAGCTCCGTATATAACGGAACGCGCTCTTTTATTTTGGCTTGTATCACTAACGTGTGTCCGTTTTGAATCAGCGTTTGGTTTTTTCTAAAAACTTCCCGTATCCGTCTTTTCCAGAGATTGCGCACGGTTGCGCGCTTATTGACTTTGCGGCTGACTACAATCCCTAAACACGGCCCCGTTTGGGCTATTGCTTTGTTTTCCGTTCTCCTAAAAGAAATTAGCCGCGCGGTTTCAATGACCCAAAGATTTATCCAAAAACCGCGGGCAAATTGGCCTTCGCGTACGGTTTTCTTAAAAAATAGGGGGTCTCGAATGCGCTGCCCAAAGCGCAATCGCTCGTTCATATTCAGGGATTTATGCGGGAACTAGGCGCTTTCTTCCTTTTTTGCGTCTGCGCTGGATTACTTTTTTTCCACCGCTAGAGCTTTTCCGAGAAAGAAAACCATGTTTACTCTTGCGTTTCCTTTTTGAGGGCTGGTAAGTCCTTTTCACTCCTAATCATCCTTTCATAACATACTCTAATAATTATCGATCTAATTATAATTACGGTCGCGAATTATAACAAATGGACGTGTAAATCCAAAGCGATATTACTCGTTTCGTTGTTCTTCCTTGCTTTTAATCGCCAATCTCCGCCAAACCCATCACGTTGGCCCGCTTGGCCCTAAAAGCTAGACATCCGCGCCCGAATGTGTAAAATGTCGTTTCGCACCGGCGTTGCTGCTCTTTATAAAAGTTTTTATATAAAATTTTTCCTGTGCTCAACCTGTGAATAACTTTTGCATACCCGGTTTATTCTCTTTTATTTTTTGTGGACAAACAGGTGGGTGGGGGCTTAAAATACCTAACCTTTTTAGCAGCTTTCAATTAGGTGCTAAAACTTAGGTTTTTTACGGTTTTCATAGGCGGTTTTTTTCTTTCCTTTATTGGGACTAAAATGATGCCTTATTTATTGTGATTATATTGTTGATAACTTTGTATTTTTCTTTTCCTTTTTCCGGCCCATATGGACATAAAAACCATGAGTGATTCTGCCGTTGTTTGGGACAAAATATGTCCTATTCTTTCGCGCGAATTGAGCGAACAATCCTTTAAAACCTGGTTCAGCCCGGTAACGTGCCTTCATCATTCTGAAGATTCATTGACGTTGGGGGTTCCCGACACCTATTACGGACAATGGCTTAAAAACCATTACGAAGGGTTGGTTCAAAGCGCCGCGGTTGAAGTTTTGGGTGGTCAGCCCCCGACCATTCACTACGAGGTGGTCAAACCCATGGTCTCTGAGCCGTCATCACCCGTTCAAGTCCCGGCAGCTGGGGCCGGCGAAAGCTCTCAAATCGAAGTTCCTGCGCCCGGAAGAAGCGCGGTCTTAAATAAAAATTATACCTTTGATCAATTTGTGATTGGCCCGGGAAATCGTTTTGCACACGCCGCGGCCATGGCGGTTGTTGACGCCCCGGCCCGCAACTACAACCCTCTTTTTATCTATGGGCCGGTGGGGTTAGGAAAAACCCATTTGATGCAGTCGATAGCACACGAAATCAAGCGCCGCCATTCGCGGTTTAATGTTCTTTATATCTCCAGCGAAAAATTTACGAATCAACTCATCTCCGCGATTCAAAAACGCTCAACGCAGGATTTCAGAAACAAATATCGAACCCTTGATCTTCTTTTAATTGATGATATCCATTTCTTAGCGGAAAAAGAGGCTACTCAAGAAGAGTTCTTTCACACATTCAATGCTCTTTACGACGCTCACAAACAAATCGTTGTCTCAAGCGACCGCCCGCCGAAAGATATCCCCGGGCTTGAGGAGCGGCTTGTTTCCAGGTTTGGGTGGGGTCTTGTCACAGACATTCAGCCGCCGGATTTTGAAACGCGCGTGGCGATTTTAAAAAAGAAAATGGAACGCGAGACCATTGCCGTTCCGGATGATGTTTCTTATTTTATCGCAAGCAAAATCAAATCGAATATCCGTGAACTAGAGGGGGCTTTAATTCGTGTTGTCGCTTATTGCTCATTAACAAATGCTCCCTTATCACTCTCCGTTGCTCAAGAGGTTTTAAGAGATTCTTTAAAAGAAGAAGAACAAAAAATAAACATTGATCAGATCCAGCGGGTTGTTGCTGATTATTTCCATTTGAATGTGTCCGATTTGCGTTCTAAGCGGCGGACAAAGTCGGTCGTTCTTCCGCGCCAGCTTTCGATGTACCTTATTCGTTCTTTAACAAACCATTCCCTTCCTGAGATAGGCGAGTTTTTTGGCGGACGTGATCACACAACGGTTCTCCATGCCTGCCAAAAAATAGACCGCGAATTATCTTCTTCTTTGTCTATTCAAAAGGCTGTGGATGAGATTAAAAACTTGTTGAAAACAAAGGGGTAGTTTTCCCCAGGTTTTCTTTTTATAACTTGTTTTGTTATATAAACTTATGCAGAATATCCACATATTCACACGATATACTGCTACTTCTGCTGTTTTTTAAATATATAAATAAAAGAATAAAAGGAGTCATGTTATGGAAATTAAAATTTTAAAAGGCGTTCTGTTAAAAGGGTTGAGCTTGGTTAGTAATGTTACAAGTTCAAAGGCGGCAACGCTTCCTATTTTAAGTAATATTCTTTTAGAAACAGGAAAAAGCAACACCTTGAGCCTTGTGGGAACAGATTTAGAAGTGGGTATATCTACGCGTCTTCCGGCAGAGGTTTTAAAAGAGGGGAGTATTACTGTACCGGCAAAGAAAATTCTTGATATTGTCCGGGAATTACCCGATGGAGAGGTTGAAATTGTTGTTGCTAAAAACAATGCATTAAATATTAAGTCTGGAAAATCTTTTTTTAAAATTATGGGGTTAGGAAAAGAGGATTTTCCTAAACTTCCGGAGGTTAAAGACGATCAGGCAATCGAAATTGAACAAGCGGTAATTAAAGAGAGTTTATCTTTAACTATTTTTGCAAGTTCAAACGATGAAACGAGATATATTTTAAATGGGGTTCTTTTTAGTGTTAAGGGGAATAAAATAAGACTTGTTGCAACAGATGGGAGAAGGCTTGCTTTTGTTGAAAAGGATTTTGACGGCAAAAATAAACAAAATTTTGATATGATAGTGCCATCCAAGGCCCTTCATGAAATTGCTAAAATATTAACTTGGGAAGGAACGGTTAAAATTATCCCTTCAAAAAACCAGGTGATTTTTCATTTTGGAGAGACCTTTTTAGTCTCACGGTTAATAGAGGGAAACTTTCCAAATTATGAGCAGGTGATTCCTAAAGGAGAAAACACATCTCTTTCAGTGAACCGTGAAGAATTACTTCAATCGGTAAGAAGAGCCTCTCTTTTAACATCGGCCGACTCACCGGCGGTAAAATTGGATTTTTTGAAAAGTAAAATTCTTATCTCTTCAAGATCTCCTAATTTGGGAGAATCAAAAGAAGAAATTAATGCGGCGGTTCAGGGAAAAGAAATGGCGATCGGATTTAACCCTCAATATGTTACCGATGCGTTGAAAAATATGGACGTTGAAGAAATCACGGTGTCTTTAACCGAGCCGGATAAACCCGGATTAATTAAGGGAAAAGACGGGTATTTGTACGTGATCATGCCGATGCAGTTGAATTAGATATAAATGGATCAGATAAAAAACATTATCGAAAATGTTTTTAAGGAACTGCAAAACCCAGATGTTGTTAAAAGAAGAAGAATTTTTGAAAAGTGGAAAGAAATAACGGGGGAGCGAATTTCTGAACACACGAAGCCCTCTTTAACAAAAACGGGAAAACTTTATATTTGGGTAGATCAGGCGGCCCTGGCTTTTGAATTAAAACAAAGATATAAAGATGTTTTATTGAAAAGGATTCAGGCGGCCGTCGGCGAGGATGTGGTGAAAGAAATTTATTTTAGAGTCGGTCAGTTACGATAAGAGATTAAAAAAGGACGGAGAAAAAATGTCAAAGACCGCGAATAAAAATAAAGGTAAAAAGGAAGAGGTTGTTGAAGAGATGAAAAAAGCATCCAAAAGAGTCGGTAAAGAAACAAAAAGTTCCGGTAAATATGATGCAACACAAATTCAGGTTTTAGAAGGTGTTGAAGCTGTACGTAAACGGCCGGGAATGTATATTGGAGATACGACCGCCAGAGGATTGCATCATCTCGTTTATGAGGTGGTTGACAACTCAATCGATGAAGCGCTGGCCGGACACGCATCCTATGTCGAGGTGGTTATTCATAATGACGGAAGCGTCAGCGTAACCGATGACGGACGAGGTATTCCCGTAGATAAGCATGCTAAAGAAAAAAAATCAGCATTGGAAGTCGTGATGACGACCCTGCATGCCGGTGGAAAGTTTGATAACAAGGCCTATCGTGTATCGGGTGGTTTGCACGGCGTTGGTGTATCGGTGACAAATGCTCTTTCAGAATGGTGTAAGGTGATTGTCAGGCGCGACGGAAAAATCCATGAACAAGAGTATGAAAAAGGTGTGCCGGTCACAAAGGTTAGCGTTAAAGGAGCGGCAAAGAAGACCGGTACAACCGTGATATTTAAACCGGATGCTACGATTTTTGATACGGTTGAGTTTAGTTTTGATACGCTGTCGAACCGGTTGCGCGAGCTCGCCTTTTTAAATAAGGGAATCCGGATCAAAATCAACGATGAGCGTGCCGGCAAAGGAAATAAAGAACACTTGTTCTTGTATAAGGGCGGCATTTCGGAATTCATTCAATACATCAACCGCAACAAAGATCCGCTGCACAAAAAGATTTTCTACGTTGAAAAAACAAAAGATAATGTCGAGGTTGAAGCCGCGTTTCAATATAACGACAGTTACGGCGAGGATGTTTTCTCTTATGCAAATAACATTAACACGATTGAGGGAGGAACACACCTGAGCGGTTTTAAGACCGCATTGACGCGCGCATCAAACGTATACTCCAAATCCAAAGGCTGGCTTAAAGGTGACGACTCGTCCCTGACCGGAAACGATTTAACCGAAGGGCTTGCGGCCGTGATCAGCGTCAAGGTTCCTCAGCCGCAGTTTGAGGGACAAACCAAAACCAAACTTGGAAACGGCGAGGTGGAAGGAATTGTCTATTCGATTATTTATGAGGGGTTGAATAATTTTTATGAAGAGAACCCGGCGGTTGCCAAAAAGGCGATCGAAAAGGCAATTTTGGCCAGCCGCGCACGCGAAGCGGCGCGCAAAGCCAGGGAGCTGACTCGGCGCAAGGGAGCTCTTGACGGGGCGTCGCTGCCCGGCAAACTAGCCGACTGTTCCGATCGCGACCCGCACAACTGTGAGGTTTATCTGGTTGAGGGAGATTCAGCCGGAGGTTCGGCAAAACAAGGACGCGACAGACGCTTTCAGGCGATCCTGCCCCTGCGCGGAAAAATCATTAACGTCGAAAAGGCGCGTATCGATAAAGTGCTTTCCAACGAGGAAATCAGAACGATTATTACGGCGCTTGGAACAAGCGTGGGGGAAGACTTTAATCTTGAGAAACTGCGCTATCACAAAGTGATTCTGATGTGCGACGCCGATGTCGACGGAAGCCACATCCGGACCCTGCTTTTAACTTTTTTCTACCGGCAGATGCGAAAACTGATCGAGGCCGGGCACGTTTATATTGCCCAGCCGCCGCTTTATAAGGTGAAAAAAGGAAAGAATGAAAAATATGTTCAGACCGAAGAGGAGATGAACCAGATCCTGCTCGAGTTTGGTTGTGACGGAGCAGAGATTCATTTGAAGAAAAAGGTAAAAGTTTCTTTTGCGGATAAAAAGCTGAAAGAATTGATGGACTTGGTTCAAGCGGTGGATGATATGAAAAACGGCCTGCTGCAAAAGGGGCTGACGATGGAAGAGTATCTCAAGGCAAAAGATAAGAAAAAGGGTTATCCCTCGCATCTGATCCGGATCAAAGAAGACAACACCCACCAGCTTGCCTATTCGGAAGAAGAGCTTGAAAAAATCACCGATGGCCTCGATAAAAAATATGGGGTCAACAACGAGGACAATTCACCCAAGCCCGCGCCGTATTATGTGTTTGAATTGCTTGAGGGGCGTGAGTTTGAAAAGGTGGAAAAGAAGATGGAGAAAAATGATTTAACGCTAAGCCATCTGATGGAAGAGGCTGACAGCGCCTTTGAAGTGACGGTGGACAAAAAGACTGTTGATGCCAAGTCGCTTCTTGCGGCGCTTGAAACAGTAAAAACGAGCGGTAAGCAGGGAATTAATGTCCAGCGCTATAAAGGTCTCGGAGAAATGAACCCGACCCAGCTGTGGGAAACCACCATGGATCCCGAAAAAAGAACGGTGCTGCAGGTTCGGCTTGATGATGCCGTTGAAGCAGACGAGATCTTTACGGTATTGATGGGTGATAACGTTGAAGCCCGGCGGCTATTTATCGAGACAAATGCCCGCGCGGTTAAAAATCTGGACATCTAAACCTTTACGACAATCATAATGAATTAACAAAGCAACAGAGGAAAAAAACATGGCAGACGAGCAAAACCTGTATGCAATGAATGAAAAAATCGTTCAGCGGCCGATTGAAGACGAAATGAAAGAGTCCTATATCGACTACGCCATGTCGGTGATCGTGGGCCGCGCTCTGCCCGATGTGCGCGATGGATTAAAGCCGGTGCACCGGCGGATTCTTTATGCCATGAACGAGCTTGGTCTGGCGCACAACAAACCCTATAAAAAATCAGCGCGCATTGTCGGAGAAGTGCTTGGTAAATATCATCCGCACGGCGACTCGGCGGTTTATGAGAGCTTGGTGCGTATGGTGCAGGATTTTTCGTTGCGCTACACACTGGTGGACGGGCAGGGAAACTTCGGGTCTGTCGACGGAGACAGCGCGGCGGCGATGCGTTATACCGAAGCGCGGTTGGATTCGATTAGCGGTGAGCTGTTGAGTGATATTGATAAAGATACGGTCGATTTTGCTCCGAACTTTGATGAATCGCTCACCGAACCGATGGTGCTGCCTTCCACATTTCCCAACTTACTGGTCAACGGAGCAAGCGGTATCGCCGTCGGTATGGCCACCAATATTCCTCCGCATAATTTAACCGAAGTTTTGACTGCGATTATTGCCGTGATTAAGGATCCGCAGCTTCCCATCAAAGAGTTGATGAAGATTGTAAAGGGCCCCGATTTTCCCACCGGAGGGTTGATCCTTGGGCGCGAAGGCATCCGCAATGCTTATGAAACCGGGCGCGGACGCGTTGTCATCCGAGCCAAGGCCTTTATTGAAACATCCGAAAGTGCCAGCAAAAAAGATGCGATTGTTATTTCTGAAATTCCTTATCAGGTGAATAAAACCAATTTGATCAACTCGATTGTGGGTCTGGTGGAGAGCAAGAAGGTTGAGGGTATCAGCGATATCCGAGATGAGTCGGATCGTGACGGAATGCGCGTCGTGGTGGAGCTTAAGCGCGATGCGGTGGCGCAGGTTATTTTAAACCAGCTGTATAAACATACGCAGATGCAGGAAACATTCGGCGTGATTATGCTTTCTCTGGTGGATGGACAGCCCAAGGTGCTGACACTTAAGCAGATGATCGAATATTTTATCGAATTCCGCGTTGAGATCGTCGTACGGCGCACCAGGTTTGAACTGGATAAGGCTGAGAAAAGAGCCCATATTCTTGAAGGTTTAAAAATTGCAATCAAAAACCTGGACAAGGTCATCAAGCTCATCCGCTCTTCCAAAAGCCCCGAAGCCGCCAAAGAAGGGTTGATTAAGCAATTCAAACTGACGGCCATACAGGCTCAGGCTATTTTGGAAATGCAGCTGCAACGCCTGACCGCACTTGAAATCGGCAAAATCGAAGAAGAGTATTTAGGGCTGATACAGAAAATCGAATACTATCAGGCGGTTTTGAAGAGCCGGCAAAAACAGCTCGGAATCGTCAAGGATGAATCCGAAAAGCTGCTCGAAAAATACGGCGATGAAAGGCGTACGGAGATTGTTGCGGCCGAAAAGGAAATTGACATCGAGGATCTGATCGCTCAGGAAGATGTCGTGATTACCATATCACACGCCGGCTATATCAAGCGTATCCCGGTTTCGATGTATCGCAAACAACGCCGCGGGGGATCGGGCGTTACGGGTGCGGGTATGCGCGATGACGATGACTTCATCGAACAAATGTTTTTAGCCTCAACCCACGATACGATTCTTTTCTTTACCAATAAAGGGCGCGTTCACTGGCGTAAGGCTTATCAGATTCCTCAGGCCTCGCGGCAGGCCAAGGGAAAAGCGATTATTAATCTGCTTTCGTTGACGCAGGGCGAGTTGATTTCAAGCTGCCTGCAGGTCAAAGAGTTTGATGATAAAACCAACCTTGTGATGGTGACCAAAAAGGGAATTATTAAAAAAACCAATCTGATTTATTATTCCAAACCCAGAGCTTCGGGTATCAATGCGATTACGCTGCGCGACAAAGATGAGCTGGTTTCGTGTGAGCTTTCTACGGGAAACAACGAAATCTTTCTTGCGACTATGTCAGGAAAGGCGATTCGTTTTCCGGAAAAACAGGTTCGCGAAATGGGGCGCACGGCATCGGGCGTCCGGGGGATGAACCTTGGTCCGAAGGACGAAGTTATCTCGGCAAAGATTGTCAGTCCCAACGCAACGGCATTGAGTATTACCGAATTGGGTTATGGGAAGAAGACCCAGTTTAAAGAATATCGGCTGCAATCCCGTGGCGGTAAAGGAATTATCAATGTGAAAGTGACGGCCAAGAACGGAGAGGTCGTCAATGTTTTTCCCGTCGAAGAGCAGGATGAGATTATTCTGGTGACCACCAAAGGAATGGTGGTCAGATGTCCGGTTAATCAAATTCGCACCTCAGGAAGAAACGCGCAAGGCGTTCGCGTGATTCGTTTGAAAGAAGGGCATCGCGTTGCCATGGCCGCTAAAGTTGTGGCCAAAGAGGACGGCGACGAGCAGGATGACAAGCAGCTGGATTTGCTTGAAGAGTCTGCTAAAAAAGAAGCCGCTGAAAAGAAACGCAAGTAAGGAGACGAAAAACGCGTATGTTAGACCTCAAATGGATTCGTGAAAACCCTCAAAGTGTGCGCGAAGGCATTGAATCAAAATCTGTTTCGATCAACCTCGATGAACTGCTTGATCTCGATCAAAAAAAGCGAGCGATGCTTAAAGAGGTTGAAGATTTAAAGGCTAAAAGAAACCAGTCGAACGAAGAAGTTGCGCGTTTAAAACGGGAAGGAAAGCCCGCTGACAGCATTTTAGGTGAACTTAAGGAATCATCCCAAAAAATCAAAGAAATAGACTTAAATGTGGGTGATATAACCCAAAAAATAGCCAATATTCTATACACAATCCCAAATTTACCTCTAGGCGATGTCCCAAAAGCCCCCGGTGCCCAGGGCAATAAAGTTGTCCGCGCCTGGGGAGAACCCCGAAAATTAGCCTTTAAAGCCAAAGATCATCTCGATCTTGCTGAAAACTTAGGCTGGCTTTCGATGACACGTGGCAGCAAAATCACCGGAAGTGGTTTTCCTGTTTTTCAGGGGCAAGGCGCACGTCTTGAACGGGGCTTGATCAATTTCATGCTTGATCTTCACACAAAGAGACACGGGTACACCGAAATCTGGCCACCCTCTTTGGTTAATCGTGATTCTATGACGGGTACCGGGCAGCTGCCCAAAATGGAACAGGATATGTATAAGCTGTCGGAAGAAGACCTTTTTTTAATCCCGACCGCAGAAGTTCCGGTGACCAATCTGATGCGCGATGAAGTTTTGCAGGAAGAAAGTCTGCCCGTTAAATATGCGGCCTACACACCGTGTTTTCGACGCGAAGCCGGATCTTACGGAAAAGACACGCGCGGGCTTTCACGTGTACATCAATTTGATAAAGTTGAATTGGTGAAAGTTGTAAAGCCGGAAAACGGCGTCGAGGCCTTAGAAGAATTGGTAGGAGAAGCGGAAGCTATTTTACAGGCGCTTGAACTTCCCTATCGCGTTGTGCTTTTGGGGAGCGGTGATATGAGCTTTGCCGCGGCCAAGTGCTATGATCTTGAGGTTTGGGCCCCCGGAACCGAAAAATGGTTTGAAGTTTCAAGTTGCAGCCTCTTTGGTGATTTTCAGGCACGCAGGGCGAATATTAAATATCGTCCCAAAACGGGAAAGCCCGAGTTTGTGAATACACTCAACGGATCCGGCGTTGCGCTGGCCCGTACAGTCTTGTGTCTTCTTGAGAACTTTCAGACCGCAGAGGGAAAAATCGAATTTCCTTCGGCGTTGAAACCCTTTCTTGCATAAAGGTGAAATAGCCGGTTAATTTTAGAAACACAAAAGACATTTTTTTTGTTATCATACACGACCCTGTTCTTTGAATTCGCATAGTTGTAACGCAAGAGATACTAAAGGTTATGGAGGACTCGCCTAATCAAATGACGGCATAAGTTACTGAAGAGAAACGAAGTAACTTATAAGCCGGAATTTGTCCCGCACGGATCGAAAGATCAGCGGGGTGGTATGACGAGCGTTCTCCAATGCAAAGGAAGAGATACTAAAGGTTATGGAGGACTCGCCTAATTGGTATGGCAGCGGTCTTGAAAACCGCCGTCCGAAAGGACATGGGGGTTCGAGTCCCTCGTCCTCCGAATTTTAAAAGCGTAGAGGGGCGAGAAGAGTCCTGTAGGGCCAATCGTCGGGATTGGCCCGGAATGTCGAAAGCATGAAGCTTTCGACCTCGTCCTCCGATTTTATAAAAATCGCGAAATAACGTGAAGCGCCTGTCCCGATCCGGCTGCTAGGCCGCAGCCTTACGGGATAAGATAATACGAGCTGTCCAAAGCGCGATTATCATCCCTGGAAATAAATTTCAGGGACAAATTCGTATGGCTAGGTTGACGCTCCTTGCAGTCGCGTAACCTAGATACTCATTTGGAGGGGTCGCATAGCCCGGCTTAGTGCAGTGGTTTGCTAAACCGCCGTAGCGTGAAAACGTTACCGGGGGTTCAAATCCCCCCCCCTCCGCCATTTATTTCTACCCTTACTGGGTAGAAATAAATGGTTGAAGAACGGGATTTGAAGAATCGCCGCGCGACGCGTAAGAAGCGCGAGCTTGGCGATGGGCGCCCTAAAGAACCAAATCCCAAAAGAACTTTTGATAAATAATTTTTATTTCCAATAGCACCACCCATGAAAACCCTCCTCAAAATATTCTCAGTTCTGATTTGTTTCAGCTTAATTCCGCATCCGGCGATTGTGAAGGCCTCTGTCCAGGACGAGCTTGATGCCCTTCGCCAAAAATTTTTACAAAATGCCGATCCGCAAAGAGCGAATGATTTTGAACAGGGCATAGCCGATGTTAAAAACTCCGGCATTTTAGAAAGCGCATTGAATACGGGCGAACAGGCACCTAATTTTAAATTGCCGGACGCAACGGGAACCGAAATATCGCTTTATGATCTTCTAAAAGATGGGCCCGTGGTGCTTGTATGGTACCGGGGAGGATGGTGTCCGTACTGCAATATTCACCTGAATGCTCTGCAGCGGACATTACCTCAAATCAAAACGGCCGAAGCAAGCCTTGTGGCGGTTAGTCCTGAACTTCCGGATAAAACCCTTACCACAAAGGAAAAACACAATCTGGAGTTTTATGTTTTAAGTGATAAGGGCAATCAGGTGGCTAAATCTTATGGGATTGTTTTTACACTGCCTGATTACGTTTTGAAACATTACAATCAGTTTTTCGATATTGTAGATTATAACGGCGATCAGACCCATGCGCTTCCTCTCGCAGCCGCCTATGTTATCAATCGCCAAGGCACTGTGACCTATACCTTTCTGGATGCCGACTACCGCAAGCGCGCTGAACCTGAGACTCTGCTTGCAGAAGTTCAAAAACTCAAGGTGACCGCCATCTGATTTTTTATCGTTGTGCGGGAGAGACGGTTTTTTTTAAAACCGGAACTTTTGAGATAAGCCAAACGCAGAGGGCTGAAAGGGTAAAAACAAGAACGACCTTAAGCGTTATCCTAAAAACGGGGTCATAGATAAAGTTAAAACTCGTTACAGCGTTTTTTTTGAACAAATAGGAAATCAGCAAGGGGTGAATCAGAAAAACCCCAAGGGTTAAAGGACTCACCCTCTGGGCTATTTTTAACCACAGGGATTTTTTTGTTAAGGAATCGCCCCAGTATTTTGCTGAAATAAAAAAAGAAAACGACAATACAACCATTCCCGAAGAAACCGGGTCGTTTAGAAAACCGTCATAGTTTTCCTGTAATAAGGACAAGCGCATGGTCCCAAACGCAACCAGCCCCGCTGTCAACAGATAGATCCCGAAACAGAATAACGCCGTCCGCTTAGATGGTTTTAACCGTCCCAGAATATATCCGCCGATTAAATAACCCGCAGGTCCCCTTAACACAACAAGGGGCTGCCAGTTTATATGCTCCCCTGTGAATTTATAAAAAATTCGCAGACAAAAAGGAAGAAGCGAGGCCATTAAAAACCATAGTGCCAGCGCATACCAGATCATTTCGGGCTTGGCATGTCTAATGAAAATTCGGAAAACCGGAATCAAGCAATAAAGAGCGGCCAGTGTATAAAGAAACCATAGATGATAATAAGCCGGACCCGCAAGAATCATGCGGAAAACATTTACGGGCGTTACCGGAAGATGTTGCTCGCGGCAGGACTGAAGGCAGTAGATAAAGGACCAGAATAAAAGCGGAACTAAAAACTTAGACAAACGATATTTGAGAAAAGGAAGAGTCTCTTCTTCTCGTTTCAACAGTAAATACCCGCTTAACATATAAAAGACAGGAATACAAAATCTGGACAAAGAAATCAGAATATTATAAATCCACCAGCTGTTCGGGACCGGAAGCGAGAAAAGCTTTGCGGGCGTTGCGCATGTATGGAGAAGCACTACGGCAAAACAAGCCAGCGAGCGTACAATATCCACCCAGCCTTCATAATCCGGTCTTTCTGTCACGGGGAAAATCTTTTCATTCATTGTCTCACCCAAAACAGGCATTTTAATACAATATGCCGCCAAATAGGACACAAAACCTAGTTGTGGAGAGGAAAAACCAAGCCTTTGACCAAATGCTTTATTTTCAAGGAGGCATTTGCTATAATTCCAGCCACTTTGCTTAATGCAAACATCTCGCGTTGGTAAAGACGGAATTTCTTTGGTTCCGCTTTACCATGCTTGAATAAAGATTCAAGCGCCCGCACCAGCGCTAATGCGCAGGTACAATCCGTCGCGAACTCGAAGTTCATGTACGGAGGCGCTCGATAAAAAGCATCTCGCGCTGACAAAGACATGATTTCCCTAATCATGCTTTGTCGTGCGAAAATATGAATTTTCGCGCCCGTAGCTCAATTGGATAGAGCGTCTGACTACGGATCAGAAGGTTAGAGGTTCGACTCCTCTCGGGCGCATTTACACCGATGTGTAAATACTGCCAAGCAGAACCAAGGAAGTTCTGTCTTGGCTAGCATTGTTCATTGTAGAGGAGTCGAAGGGAACCGGACTTGCCCGAATCAAAGAAAATGCGATGAGAAAGAGCCTTTTCCTTCCTTTAAGTCCGGCGGGTGGTGACCGCAAGCCGAATATTTTTTACGAGATTAAAAGCGAGTAAAAAATTGTTATGAGGCTGAAGGCACCGACTCCTCTCGGGCGCATTTATACCTATGTATCATTTACGCTTATGCGTAAATACTGCCAAGCAGAACTAAGGAAGTTCTGTCTTGGCTGGCAGTGCTCAGTAACGTAGCACTCGCAGAACTGCAAATAAGCAATTATCATAGCCTCAGCAAGATCGCGTTTTTATTTCACCACCATTAAAAGAACCACACTTCCCACCTTTTGCTAGGAGGTCTTATGAAAAACATTCTCACCGGTCTTGTTATCTTTTTGGGCTTGTGTTTGGCCGTTATAGGTTGCAAGGCTGGGCCGATGGCGCCGAGCGGTTTTCTTGAAACTCAACGGGTGTCTCTTTCAAAGGATGCAGCCCTGCCTTTTCATCTTTCCTGGTATGACAAGGATGTGGATTGGGATCGTTTTACGGAAATTTATTTCCCCCCCGTGAATACGGAATATCTCAAAGAAAATAGTTTTTGGGGTAAAGCCAGTTTTGCAGGAGATCAATCCGAGTATGTCCCGAGCATTGCGGAGTATATGCAGCAAAAATTCATGCAGGCTTTTAAAGATGATCCCAATCAAATCGTGAAAGTGGTTTCAAGTCCGGGACCGAACACGCTTATTTTTGAGACCGCCATTGTCGAATTGGTCCCCACAAAAACGTGGTTAAATGCGGCCGCCTATGTTGGCGTCTATTCAGGTGTTGATTTTGGGAAAATTGCGATTGAGGGGCGCATCAAAGACGGCAAGACGCAGAAAGTTTTGGCTGCATTTGCAGATCGCGAATCGGGTAAGATGAGCGTTGTGAATATAAAAGATTTAAGTTGGGATGCCCATATTAAAAGCGTGATCGACGAATGGGCCGCCCAATTAGTGGCCATTGCCAATGCTGAGGAGGGGGATATTATTGAAGATTCCAACTCCATGACTCTTAAAGCATGGTGAGGTTCGTTGCGGTTCAATGAAAACCGCGTACTATCTTTTGCCCCATGTGGCCTCTTCTGCTATAATCCCTTCCTTTATTTGAGCGTAAACAGAGTCGCGAATTCTGGAAATAGAAGTACAATTTATGTCCTCAGTCCATGAACACTATATGAAGATGGCCATTCAAGAGGCGGTGAAGGCCCTTGAAAAAGGGGATGTGCCCGTAGGTGCCGTGGTCGTATATGAAAATAGAGTGATCGGCCGCGCTCATAATCAGATGGAGCTTCTACATGATCCGACCGCGCATGCGGAAATGATCGCGTTGACACAAGCTTCTGAAACTGTGTCGCAGGGCCAGGAGCGTCACCGCGGATCTTTGGAAGGCGCTACCATTTATGCCACGCTTGAACCGTGTCCGATGTGCGCGGGTGCGATTGTCTGGACCAAATGTAAAAATTTGGTTTATGGTGCCAAAGATCCCAAGGCAGGAGCGTGCGGAAGCTTGTATAATATTGTTTCCGATGACAGACTGAATCACCGCGTTAATGTCATCAGCGGCATTATGGAAAGTGATGCGCGTACGCTTTTGCAGGAATTTTTCAAAGCGTTAAGGAGAGACCGTAGGTAACATGCGGTTCTCAGTAATTTTTAAATTTTCATTCTTCATTTTTAATTGTTTTTACACGGAGAGGTCGCATAGCCCGGTCGAGTGCGCTCGCTTGGAAAGCGAGTAAACCGCAAGGTTTCGGGGGTTCGAATCCCCCCCTCTCCGCCAGTTATTTCTGCCCGGGAAGGGGATTCGAAGGGAGACTCTTCGCCCCATTTAAAAGGAGCCGCGACCTAATGAGAGCGGCGACAACCGAGCGAAGAGGCGGGTGGCGACCGCAAGCCCGATTGATTTTGCGGTAGCAAAATTAGTTTATTGGGATGGAGGCACCGAAGCCCCCCTCTCCGCCATGCATCACGTGAGGCGCATGGCTGCCCTGAAACCCAACGTGGTGTATGGTGCCCACCTCACATAAATTTTTTCAAAGTTATCAGCGGTAACGCCGTTTCACGCCCAACTAGAGTGATGATTCAACATAACACCGAGCCTATTTTAAATATAAAATATACGGAACGATATGCCCAAAAAGTTATCATTCCCTGATTTTTTAGGAATCGGAGCACAAAAAGCAGGTACGAACTGGTTATATGTGCAGCTTAAACAGCATCCCGAGTTGTATCTTCCGCCCATTAAAGAAATTCACTACTTTGATTTAAATTGTCCGGCCCGGGTTGGCTATCGAACTAAACTGCGGATGAAATACATCCGTAAAGCACTGCCCGCATTAAAGAGACAGAAGAGTTTGAAAGATAAATTGTTTTGTCTTAATTATTATTTCGGACGCATATCAGATTCTTGGTACGCGGGTTTGTTTAAAGAAGGGCGGGGGAAAATGACCGGGGAGATAACGCCGGAATACGCCATCTTGCCGGAAGAGGAAATTCGAAGAATCCATATATTGATGCCCGATATCAAAATTATTTTTATACTACGCAATCCCATAGAAAGATCATGGTCGAGTTTAAAGGAAGTCGCTCGAGTTAAGGGCGAGAGAGTTTCCGAATATGACGATAAAAAATGCATAGAGTTTTTTAATAGTGAATATAATCGAACAAGGGCGGATTATTTAATGACATTGCGAAGATGGGGTAGGTTTTTTGGCAAAGATAAAATTTTAATCTGTTTTTTTGATGAAATAAGCGAGAACCCGGAAGGGCTCATGGCCCGGATTTTAAATTTTCTCGGAGTGGATACGGATTTGACCTGCTGTTCAGAGACTCTGCATAAAAAAATTTATTCATCGGTAGAGGGAGAGTGCCCCGAACGATTTAAAAATTATTTAAAAGACAGGCATTATCAAAATATTTCGGAATTAGCGGAACATTTCGGAACATATCCGAAAAGATGGCTTGCTGCGTTACGATCTTAAAAAATAAAACAACGTGAGAAAAAATAAAATAGAAAAATCCGTATACGGTATGACGCTTGATGAGCTCAAAGAGCTCATGATTGATATCGGTGAAAAACCTTACCGTGCAACACAGGTGGCTGACTGGGCTTATAAAAAGCACGTCTCAGACTGGAAAGAAGCCACTAATTTATCTCCGGGCCTTAAGCAAAAGATGGCCGAAACCCTTCCTGCCGCAGCGATTGAGTTTGCCGAAGACAGCGACTCCATGCGTGGAGACTCCACCAAATTTTTATTTAAGACCAAAGACGGACGGCTGCTTGAAAGCGTTTTGATTTCGCAGCAGGGCCGCGAAACGGTTTGCGTCTCAACGCAGCTTGGCTGCAAGATTGGCTGTACATTCTGTGCCAGCGGCAAAGGGGCATTCGGTCGCAACCTGAGCGCAGGGGAAATCGTCGAACAGATTATTTGGATTGGGAAAAAAATTAAAAAGAAAATCACGAATATTGTTTTTATGGGGATGGGCGAGCCCCTGGATAATTTTGAAGTCACCATGAAAGCGCTTGAGATTCTGCAGGCCGATTGGGGATTGGGCCTTTCGGGGCGGCGCATTACAGTTTCGACCTCAGGAATTACCCCCAAGATCAAAGAGTTCGTAAAGCGCAACGGGGGACGCGTGCGGCTTTCGATTTCGCTGCATTCCAGCATTGATAAAAAACGCAGCGAACTAGTTCCAATTAATAAGCGTTACTGCCTTGATGAACTTGTGCGGACCCTTACAGGCATTCATCCGCAGCTTAAACGCTTTATCACGTTTGAATATACGCTGATCAAAGATCAGAATGATTCCAAAGAAGAGGCCGAGGGAGTAGCGCGGATTGCCGCACCGCTTGATGCCATGGTCAATATTATTCCCTATAACCCGATCCGCGAAATGAATTATGAAACACCTTCCCAAAACAAGATCGACCGCTTCCGTAAAATTCTCACCGAAAAAGGCGTGCGTGTAATAGTGCGTCAGACCGCCGGGCGTGACATTGATGCTGCGTGTGGACAGTTGCGTTTAGATCGCGAAATTACGCAAAAAAAAGATAACGCAAAATAAGCGAGCGAGGGTCATTTCTGGCGGGCTGTGTCATAAACTCTGCGGATTAATTCTACCCTTCTAATACTCCCAAAATTGACTAGATAGCCAACTTTATAAGAAGATCCTTGAAGATATTGCCAGAATTGTTTAATGTCTGTTTGGATGATGCAAGGTTTGCTTTTGATTTCCACAAGAATTAAATCAGCGATGATTATGTCCGGCACATAAACACCAACTTTCTTATTTCGATAGTAAATATTGATTCTTTCTTCGGATTTAAAATTTATTCCTAAAACAGATAACTCTTCCAAAAGAGCCTTGTGGTAAACGGACTCTTTGAAATAGTTTCCAAGTGTTTTATATATCTGAAAGAAGGCGCCTTGTAATTGATAAGACAGCTTTTTATATATAATAGACGGGGTGTTTGCGTTATCTTTTTTTTGCGACATTTTGCGATGCCCATAATTGCTCAAGCTCGGGATGCTGCAGATAAACTTTCTCCATATGCTTTGAAAAAAAACCGTTGGTCATGGCGTCAAGCAGGGCAGTCAGCTCTTCAAGGCGGATGAGCTTTTCGTAATGCGTGTATTCTTCGGACGGTTCGGTGAAGAGCATTTCGGTCTGCAGGCGACGGCGTTCAAAATAAATGCGTGTAACTTCTGAGAGCAGATCATTTCTAAAATCCACCATGAGTTTTTCACGATTATCGATCGAGGTTTGGCTGGAGCTCCAAATGAAATCCCCCAGATCCCAGCTCACGTCAAAATCCCAGCCATGATTAACATCATCAGGCCCGTTGATGTAAACATCCGGAGTGCTTGTGCTGCCGCGATCCAGATCGGTGTTGTTTGAGCGTGAAAAATCACGGCCGAAAGACAAATCAGGCAGAAGCGCACTTAGACGGGAAGCCGCATGCCAGCGGTTGATTTTGGCATTGGTGAGGTTGCCGTAGCGGATTACTCTTTGCTGCACCTGGCGCACCGAAGGTTCAAGATTAATCAGCGCTTTGAAGAGATCGACTCTTTTCGGAGAAGGGAGCCATTGTGGGTGTCCGGAAAGCTCACCGGCGAGAAGCGAGCGGACAACAAAGCCGTCATCTGTGACCGCAAGCAGGGCAGGATCATCGGCTTCGGTTATAGTCAGTCCGTAAGGACGCGGGTGCGACAGCCCCTGATAGACTTCCTGCCAGCGACGTTCCGTCAGAGAAAAACGGTAGATGCTGTTTGTTGTGCCTGCAAAAAGAGCAGCTGCTTTTTCTGAAAACACCAAATAATGCACAGCTATTTCACGCAATCCGTTTGAAGGCAGTGTCTGCCACGTACCGGCGCAATCACTACTTTCAAACACGCCTTTTTCCGTTGCAAGCCAGAGCCGGCTGCAGCCGTTATCGCGCAGAATCAGTTCATGAATAAAAATATCCGCACCGGCTGGCAAAGTTTCTTCATTTTCATCTGTAATGAGGTTCTGATCACCCGTGTTTTCAAAGCCCGATGAGGATGGATAAAAAGAAAATACGGTTTCAAACGAAGACATGTCGGTTGAACGAAAAAGACGGTCACCGGCAGCCACAAACATTTCATGACGGCTCAAACGAATGACAGAGACCGGTTTGTTTTTAATAAAGCGGGTGAAGCGAAACCAGGTTTTTCCCGCATTATCAGATTCAAAAAGGCCGGATGCGGTTCCGAGAAACCAATGATTGGGATTTGCAGGGTTGATCCCGAATGACAGTACATTTTTATCCGTATTGGTTTTTCCGTTAAAAATTTTGCTCCATGTCCCGGATTTGAAGTCACCCATGTAAGCACCGTCGGTCGTCAGGGCAAACAGGCTGTAAGGCGTCGCGGAAAAAGAGACGAGCTTGCGGATACTGGCCGAAGGATTTTGGATTTGCCAGCGCTCGCGCCAAATGCCGTCCGGAAGTTTTTCATAAATGCTTCGGCGTGAAGCCGTTACCGGCAGCCTTGTATTATCTCTAAGCAATTCTATTGAAAAGAGTTGCGATGATTCCGGTGGTTGCACTGGCCGTTGCCAGGCTTCCAGACTGTACGCAGAGGGTGAAAACCATAGTAAAAATATGCCTAAAAAGCTTATTAGGATAGAGCGAACCATAAAACACCTCTAAATATGTAGATTTTACAATTATATTATTCATATATTATAAAAAGTCAATATCAATTTAATTTTTTACCAAAGCATGTTATATTTCGCGGACATTTAACAAGGAGCAATTATGGGATTTAAGTGCGGTATTGTCGGTCTTCCTAACGTAGGCAAGTCGACGCTTTTCAATGCGGTTTCAAAGGCCAAAGCCGAAGCTTCAAACTATCCGTTTTGTACCATTGACCCGAACAAAGGAATCGTCTTTGTGGCTGACCCCCGGCTGGATGCGTTGAGTGCGCTTTATAATCCCAAGAAAACCACTCCCACAGCGATTGAATTTTATGACATTGCCGGCCTGGTCAAAGGAGCCTCCAACGGCGAAGGTTTGGGTAATCAATTTTTGGGACATATTAAAGAAGTCGAAGCCATTATTCATGTGGTGCGCTGTTTTGAAGACCCCAACATTATTCATGTTTCCGGCAGTGTGGATCCCATCCGTGATATTGAGGTCATTGATACCGAGTTGTGTCTAAAAGATCTTGAAACCATGAGTACGCGTTTTGATAAGACACAAAAACTGGCGCGTTCGGGCGATAAGGATTCGCTGGCGCTGATGCCGGTCTATGAAAAAATCAAAAAGAGCCTTGAAGACGGCACGCCTATCCGCCGGTTGAACTTAAGCGAAGATGAAAAAAAAGCCGTACAGGATCTGGCTTTTTTGACGCTTAAGCCCGTGCTGTATTGTGCAAATGTGGCAGAATCGGATTTGCCGGATGGCGGCGCCCATGCACAAGCGGTTAAGGACTGGGCCGCTAAAGAATGTTCGGGTGCCGTGGTCATTTCAAGCAAAGTTGAGGCCGAGCTTGCAGATCTGCCGGATGATGAGAAGACGGCTTTTCTCGAAGAATACGGTTTAAAAGAACCCGGGCTGCATGTTCTAAGCCGCGCGGGCTATAAACTTTTGGAACTGATTACTTATTTTACCGCAGGCGAACCCGAGGTGCGCGCCTGGACTATCCGCAAAGGCACCAAAGCTCCGCAGGCAGCCGGGGTCATTCACTCTGATTTTGAGCGTGGGTTTATCCGTGCCGAAGTCATGCGCTGCGAAGATCTCATCGAAATGAAATCAGCCAACGCCGTCAAAGAAAAAGGCCTGCTCAGGCTTGAAGGCAAAGACTATACCGTTGCCGACGGCGATGTCATGCATTTCCGCTTTTCAGTTTAAACCCACGAAACAACACGTGAAAAAAGCCAGGCTCCTTTGGGCGCACCCTGTCTTCATACGCAAGTATTTTCAAGCTTGATCTAAAATCCAATAGCAGAACTTAACGATCCAATCCATTGATAATCTTCATAACCCCAGTCATTTGAAATACTTAAATTCATAGTGTATCATTTGCAAAACTTTTTATTTTCATTCCCAATATATAAATCTCTACAAAAGGATAGATTGCGGTTTCTATGCGAGCAAAGAAAATTACTGCCTACATTCTATTAACCATTTTTTCAGCTGCCGAGGCACTCTCTTTTTCTCCACATTTATATGCACAGGAAATTTCGTCTATAGCACCTGCCGCATATTCTGTTGAACGCCTTTTTCAACAGGATATTTCCAAAGAATTTGTGCGGACGGGCATCCCTGCTTCTATAGAAGAGACGTATCAGGGCAGCGATGCCGGGACGGTGATCCTGATTCAGGATGCTCATGCGGTTTCAGATGCTCAAAAAGCGATCCGTTCGTTGGTTTTGTATTTGACACAAAACTACGGTATTCATTTCGTCGGCGTTGAAGGCGCTTCAGAACAGTTGGACGCTACGATTTTTAAGGCTTATCCGAATCATGAAGCGGTTGAAGATCTTTTTGAAGACTATCTTTCACAAGCCGAAATTTCAGGCGCTGCCGCAGCCGCCGTTTTTTCGGATAAGGCGGTGCTGTTTTCGGGTGTAGAAAATAGTGATTTATATGAAGCGCAGATCAACGCCTTTTTGGCTTCCTTAAAGCCCGCCGCTGAGTACCGTAAAAAAATAGAAGGTCTTACTCAGCAATTAGACCTCTTAAAAAAGAAACATTATTCCACTTTTCTTTATGTCTTTGATCAACACGCACAAACTTTTTTAACGCAGAAAAGCAATCTTGCCGAATTTGTCCGCTATTTACTTCAAACAAAGATTGCGCGCCCCGATGCGATCCGCTACCCACATCTTGCAGCATTGTTTGCCGAGTTCGGTGAACACGATTATGTGACCCGCGCGCAGGTTGACCGCGAATTAAAACAGATCTATAAAACGACTTTGAAAATTCATACGGACCGTCAGACGCTGCAACAGTTGCATGCCCAAAACCAGGCCTATCAAACCGAACATGTCAGCGCCGGCGCCTTTGCCGAGTTTTTAATCCGGCAGAACGAACAAGCCCCGGTAGTCCTTTCAGAGACCCTCCGGCAGCTTGTCCGCCAATATCGTGTTTTGAAAGAAGCCGATGGTAAAGAGCTCATGCATGAATTTGAAAATTTTATTGCTTCCGTCAAAAACGATTTGATAAAAACCGAAGACCAGAAAACGCTTGATCGCATTTCAGCACAACTGGACTTAGCCGGACGTTTTCTTGATTTGAAACTCGTGCGCGAAGAACAACAAGCCCTGCAGATTCCTTTATGGAAAAAGAAGGCGATCGAGGACGATGTCGACCGTCTTGCGGCAGCCAGCAGCGATTTTTGGGAAAAGATTCTCACAGAAGAAAATATTTTTACTTCCTTTTATGATCTGGCCGTGAAGCGTGAACAGGCGATGATTGAAAACACGCTTAAAAAGATGAGCGATCAGGGCACGGATAAAGCCGTTTTAGTGACCGGCGGTTTTCATACCGACGGATTAAAAGAAACATTAAGACAGCGAGGCATTTCCTATATTGTCATGACCCCGAAAATTGAGAACATGCAGGAAGAAAATCATTACATTGATTTTATGAAGGGGGAAGTGTCGTGGCGCGATTATTTTGAGGAAAAGAACGGGCGCATTCGTCAGTACGACGCTTTTGTTAGGTCGGCCCGCGATAAACTTCTAGGCGATAGCGTAGAGCGTAGAGCGGTTACACTAAAAACCTGGCGGGATCAGTTGATTCGTGAGCTTGCTCGTGAAAACAGAATCACTGCAGTCAAAGATTATGTGCCTTTTATCGATGAGTCGGCTGAAAAGCAAAAAAAGGAGAGGGTTGCGGAGCTAAAGAAAGAATGGCTTTTAAAAGTAAACGAATTGGTTAAAAACATCCGGTTTTTACATCAACAGAACAATCTCACCGTCGATGCGCTTTCACGGCTTGCCGGCGGTGCAACTGCCGTTGAATGGACGGCAAGCCCTTTTGAAAGAAACAGAACCTTTCCGGTCGCGTGGATGAGCGGACGTCCGGTTTCTGATTTTCGTCCGGTGCGTGCGACAGGACGCCGTAAAGCTTCATTTTCATTACGAACCGAATTGCGAAGCATATTTCCCCAAACCTATGAAATTGATCGCGACCAAGTGATTGCGCAAAATATTTATGCACGCAAAACGGGGGGTATTCTGACCGGCATTTTTCAATTAAGACGTGCAGACACGGAGTGGGATCTGGGTAGCGGAGATCTCAAGGCCGTTGAGGATTTGATTGACTGGAGCGCCGAGCACGATGTGACCGCGATAGAATTGTTACCGCCGCATGAGACCGGGCCGAGTAATAACTGGCCTTACAGTGCTCAAAGTGCTTTTGCCTTAAGTTTGACGCTTGCTGACGTCGGAAGTATGGAAGATGTGTTGAATTCCGGGGAAGCGATGGAGTATCTTTCGAAAACACGTGCGGCTGATATTGAAACCTATCGAGGGGCGGCCGAGATGCCTTATGCCAAAGTCTGGGAACTGAAACATCAGATTTTTAGGCGCGCCTATCAACAATTTAAACAAACCATTACTGATGGGAGTGTTGATGTAGAGCGGCTTGAGGATTTTAAACGTTTTCAGGAGGAAGAGTCCGAATGGCTGAATGATTGGGCGCTTTATTTTGCGGTCCAGCAGAGACAGGCTTATTTTTATCCCGGCACAGACAGTCCGCAATGGGCCTCTTTTCGCAAACGTATCACCGAATATCCCGACGCCAAGTGGTTTGAAAAAAATTGGACCGATGAAGAAGAAGAGTTTGTGAACAATTATGTTAAAACAGAAATTGAAGTCAGAGGCGGAATGACCCCTGATGGTCAAGAGGCTGCCAAAGAAGCGGCACGGGAACAATTTCGCAGGACACAGGGAGACTATGCGGGACTGGCGCAACGTGATCCGCAGGCTGTCCGGGAGTGGACTGAAAGACTGCAGGACGTGGACGGTTTTAATGAGATCGAATTCGTAAAATACACACAATGGATTCTTTTCAGGCAATGGGAAAAGATGAAAAAACGTGCTGAAGAAAAAAACGTGAACCTGATCGGTGATATGCCCATGTATCTGGACCACAAGAGCGCAGATGTTTGGGTGGATCAGGAAGATATGGATTTTGATATTTTATCCGGTGTGGGACCTGACCCCTATTCGGATGAGGGGCAGTTTTGGCGGCAGCCGACCTATAAGTGGGACCGTATGAAAGCCAGGCAGATGCGCTGGTGGCGTGCCCGCATACGGATGGCAAAAAAACTTTATCATGGATCACGCGATGATCATTCTGCCGGGAAAGACGAGCCCTGGGGCATTCCTAAAGAGGCGCCGGCTGCAAAAGTGGAACACGGGGCACATCTTATGGAAGGTCCTAAGGATGTATTTTTTCAAACCTTGCTTGCCGAAGTGGTTGACAGCAATTTCTTTGTTTTTGCCGAAGATTTGGGTTCTACGGCCGAAGAAGTGGAACCGTTTTTAAAAAGAGCCGGTCTGATGACCTACCGGTACATGTTCTTTGGATTAACAACCGATGCCTCAGAAGCGGCCGATCATGCCCGGCAACGCTATGCGGATCCCGGCAGATATCCCCAAAATTCGATTACTCTGACCGGCACGCACGATTCGCCGACGTTCTCTCACCTTTGGCATGATCTTTATTATGGCGTCCGAAGAGACGACGGTTCATGGAAAAAGGAACCCCATCGTCAGCTTATCCAGCTTCTTTTGGATACGCTTTATCCCGGCGAAGGAAAGAATGCGGATGATTTTCCGGAGTTAGACGATGAAACCAATCATCGCTTTATCGACAAAACCCTTTCTGCTAAATCGCGCCTTGCCATTGTGCCCCTGCATGATGTTTTTAAACTGCCGAAAGAATTTGAAGTCAACGGCCAGCCCGGCGAGGTCAGTGCTTGGAGTGTTCGGTTTAATTTTGTTTTGGCCGGTGGAAGTAATGTCCGGTATGAGGATGAAGGCCAGGCCCGAAGAGCTGAGGCGTTTAAACAATCCTTGTTGCGTGCAAAAAGATCAATCGCTAATCAGCCTTCTGCGGAAGATCCGTTGATTTTAGGCACAGCGCCGGTGATTGATGAAGACACATGGTATGAAAATCAGGCCGAACAGTGGCGCCGGCCCGGTGAACCATTTACGATTTGGGCCGTGGCGAAAAAAGATGCCAAGAGGGTTGAAGTCATTATTCCAGGACGTGATCGAGACGGTGTCCAAAGCAATGTGGAAGTTTCAGATGCTTTTATGGAAGGCGAGATGACTGCAGTTGTTCCCATGCAGCCCATTAAAGAATTACCCGATGGAACCGTGCTTTACGGGGTTAAGTTTTCGATCGGTGAAGAATCCAGTCAGAGATTTACCCTTCGTGCTACTGATCAGGACATTCCGAATGAGGATCAATGGCAATGGGCCTCTCCGGGGCCGCATCGCGATGCCAAATTGATTGTGACCAACCACGCCATGCCGCTCACGTCAGGACGAACGGAGTTGAGAAGGGGTAATTCAGACTGGGTTTCGGAAAATACACCGGAGCTTTTGGATTATACGGTGATTACGCGTCAGATGGAGCAGGGGATTCACCGTGGAATCATCGAAAAGCTTAGAGCCAATCCCAAAGCTTTGAAATATGTTCCTCAACTGACATTGACCGGTGGTCTGGGTGCGTTGCAGCACGATGCTGTGGAGGCCTGGGGCGCGAACTACGGCGGTTACAGCGGTGAAGGACCTGCCAATCTTATCAGCATCCTGCCTCTTTTTGAATTGATCAAGGCGCAGGGCATCACGGCTCTCGGTATAGATGAAAATGAAGAGCTGGGCGATTTATTTGCCGAAGCGCTGGAACCCACGGGAATCACTAAAACAATCCGGTTGAATACCGACGGGGAGTTCGCAGAGATTGCCAGGCGTTTTGGCAGCAAGGCTGCAGAAATTATTGGTCAGGATCTTGAGGTGACCTATTATCAAACATTCACCCATTTTTCAAAGACCCCGACTTATTATATGGATATTCACTACACAAATCCCGAGGGCCAACGCGTCCGCCTTTTTGATGCCATTTATCCGGATGAAAAATACTATCACCAGGGAGCTGAGCTCAAATTATGGCGCGATGTCCATATGGCGGCCTACAATTTAGCCAGTCAGATTTTAGCCAAAGAACTTCAGGAACAGGAAAAGATCAAAGATAAACTGATCTTTGTGGAAAACGAAGGTTTTGTCAGTTTGCCGCTTCAAATGTTTCCTGATGCGATTCGGGATCATCGCAATCATACCGTGTTTAGACACGGTCTGCCCAAATCCCATCGTGTTTCTTACAATTTATTAGGCTATCCGGATTACTTGCGCCCCGAGATTGTCAATCCTGACGGATCCGTGGACATGATTGAAGCCATTGCCCTTGATGCGGATTTCATTACCGGTGTAGGACTCGCTGAGCACCACGGCGTGCTTCATGACAGCATTTTTCCGGCGCATCGCCAAAAACTCTGGCAATACAATCAGGACGGACTGCGAAATACCAACGGTGCGTATATGCCGCAATGGCAGGCCGATGAGCGCCGGGCGTTACTTGAGTATTATCGCGCTCTTTTTAACCTTGATCCTAAGGAACGGGACGAACATATTTATAATGCGTTGGAGTTAAATCCCGAACAAAAAGAAAAATTCAAACGCCAGCAGGAAAATGTGAATGCCGCTTATGTCGGCGAGCTTTTGATGTGGCTTGCCGATGAGCAGCAGCCTGACGCGCTTTGGCTGCGTGATACGATGAAAAAATATCAAATCGCACTTGGCGGTTCAGAGGATGGTAGCCCTGAAGCGCTTGACGCCTTTAGAGAAAAATTGCAGCAATTCAAACAGAAGGTTGAGCAGGTTTCGCAAAATCCGGCGGAATGGACCGGTGAATGGGCAGAAAATGAATGGAACATACTGCGTGAAGTTTTAATGGCGGACCCGATTGTTTCCAATATCCGTCGGCAGGTGGCTTACAAAGGCCCTGAAAAATGGCATGAAATTTTTGAGTTTTTAGAAAATCCCGATCACGCAGATGCCGCCAAGTGGTTGAGAATTCTTGAATTGCTTGGGCAGGATAAAGAGGCGCTTAAATTTTTCCGTGAAAATGCACCCAGGGTTATTCTTGGCGGACGTCTTTTCCATCAAGGGAAGCCGGGCGTCCCTCAGGAGGGCGGCCGCGAACTTTTTGAAAAAATGAAAGGCATGATCAAGGCGCTTCAGCTGGAAGACCGCGTGACTTTTGTTGAAGACTACACGATTGAAAACGCGGAACTCATTTTTAAAGCCGTGGCCGGAACTGTGATGCTTTCGGATGAATTTCTGGAGGCCTCGGCCACCAGTATGATGAAGGCCCTGACCAATTTTGGGGCACTGATCATTGTGTGGGGAGGTGCCGGACCTGAGCTTTTGACCATTAAAGAAGTTGAAACAGGCCGTGAGATTGATATCTTTAAAGAAAACGTAACTCACGATCAGGTTTATAAAAATACACATGCGACGCTTTTTAAAGAAGCAAGCAATGAAGAAGTTTCAGTCTTAGACCTGAAACCCGAAGAAGTCAGACAAAGACTTGCAAGCGGGGAATGGGTTGAAAGGCCGCCAGTATGGCAGATTACGAACGGCTGGCTCGCTGCTTATGCGCCTTATTCGGGACCGGGTTCTGAGCAAAGTACACAGCAGGGCGGAAAACGCAGACCTTCGGCGCAAAGTCTAATGCTGGCCTTGAAAGGGTTGCGCGATACCTACCGCGACGCGAACTCGCGACGCGAACTGCAATTCAATATCGGAGCGTCTTCTTATAAAGTGGATATGGAAAAGGGGCAGGCGCGTGCCCAGCTTTTTCTCTGGCAGCGCATTATCCGGGAACGGCAAAAGAAAGCCGAGATGTTTGCACCGCTTAGAGAACAGCTGCAGGGCGAGCAAGCAATAGCCTCTGCATTCAAGGTTCTTTCCGTTCAAGGCGAGGGGTTTCCCTGGCAGAGAAAACCTGACCCTAAAACAGAGGCCGTGACGACCATTGCCACCAGCGAGCCTGGGCTGTTAGGTTTTCTGCAGGGTTTTAGAAAGGTGCGTAACTCTTTACATTCCATTGACGGCGAAGATGTTCGCGGGGTGGAAGCTATTTGGTCGATTAGCCATCACTCGCTCCACTTTGATGTAGACGAAGCCTCGGATTATGGAGATATTTTTAATTATTTTCTCAAAGTGATCCTCAGAGACAGCGGCGAGGCGCTTCAACCCGTAAAAGCAAGAATTCGTGAGCTGGCACAGAAAGCCAGAGCCTCTGAAGACATGGGTGAGAAAATCACTTTGACGCTTGAAGCCATCGATTTGATGAATGACCTATCTCTTGAGCTGGTGAGAATTCTTTTTGAAGCAGCGGTTAACGGAAATGAAGAGGCGCAAAGTTTATTTACACAGAAAAAAGATCCCGAATTTATTTTACGCCGTGCGTTATCGGAATATATTGAAAAAAATTCCTTAAATAGGGATCCTTCCTTTTATGAAGCCGCCCCTGAGCGCCGGCAGGCATTGATTCTCGAAAATCTGGCAAAGAATGAAGAAATTCTTAGAGCGATGCATGGTCCGGATAACCGGAAACCGGTTGTGAGGGTTGAACAAAACTATCCCGTAGAGGTTTTTGCCGGAGATGATATTCCGGTTTATGCGGTTGCGGATTTAAAATCTTTGTCTCTGGAAGATGTGAGCATTGATCTTTTATACCGCGATGTGCGCCGTGATGCCAGAGGACAATGGTCTGCAGTTGTCATGGATGAACAGGCGCGTCCACTGGGTAACGGTAAATACGCTCTCCAAGCGAATTTACATTTTTCGCAGCGTGGACATTATGAGTTTCAGGTTCGTATACGTCCGAGAAATGAAATGTTCTGGACCCAACAGAAAACCCTTGAAAGCGCCACGTCGACAGTCTATATCGATAACAATCGGCAAATGAGTGTACGTGAGCACGAGCTGTTGGAGTTTCGGGCGCAACGAGAGGATCTCCAGGAAGGAATGCTTTTTTATACACGCATTCCTGCCGAAAAGCAGGCGACAAGAGTCTTATGGATGAGTCAAGCGACCCAATGGGAAGAGGCGCCGATCGAAATGCAAAAGGTCGCAGGAACCGATGATCTCTGGGCCGTGGTGGTTGACCGGCAAAAGGCACAACCGACGCATTATTACGAGTTCCGTATGATCGCTCAATATGAAGACGGAACCCAGGAGGATATCACGGGAGATTATGACGTGACGCATCGAGGTGAACGTATGAATGCGCATATTGCGATTAATGAAAACCATTTCTTTTTTAAAGCCGAAACCGCGGCAGCAGCATTGACACGAATATCAGAAAATCTGGAAGCCCGGGACGCATCGGCCAGTTTGATGCAGCTTTATTTTCCGGACATAGAAACCCGGGGCGAAATCGAGCCTGAGCAGGAGATTGATTTTCGGAACACGCATGTTTCGGCGGAGCTGCCGGCCTCATTATTGGCAGATGCCGATCAGTGGCGGTTTTATGTGCATTACGGATATGCGGATGATCCGAGAACCTGGCAGACGACGGCTTTGACTGCGGAGACAGCTGGAGAGAGGATTAAACTCAGCGTTGATCTGGAAATGATTCCTTATGAGGGCAGGCTGGAATATAAGTTGATTGCGGTACCGGGGGATACGGATGTTGATGTTTTAAATGAGGACATCAGTGAGTGGTCACCGCACGTGATTTGGGCCGGAGCCGCCGGGGGAACGAATCATTCTTTTACAGCTTCATCTGAAACTGAGACGGGAACCATCGGCCAAGCCGAAAAAGACCGCCTGGCCCTTGCTATTTTACAGGCCTATGCACAGGGTCAGCCCAAGGCGCGTAATTTGTTAAAAATGACCGATAGAGGCAAGGCGTTACGTACGATGGTCGCCGATTATTTGATTCGCAATTCCTCAAAACCGGATGAACCGGATACGGATTTGGAGATTAAACAATTTGCGACTACCTATGATGACATTTTGGCTTTTGCCGTGCCCTATACTCTGCTTGATGACAGAATTCAGACGGATGAAAAAATATTAATTCTGATTAATCAGAACGGACAGGCCGAAACGGATGCGGAAGGAAATATCCCCTTTAAATTGTATCCGGACGGAGCGGCCTATATTTTGGGTGAAACCGCCATGGAGGACCGGGATGTGTCGGTGACCCTGACGGATTTAAATCATTATGCCGCGGGTGAAACAGCGAATGAAAGAATCGGTCAAATGACCGTCAAAGAGATCGAAACCAAAGGAATTCCTGCCGGGATTCGTAATTTAAAAATGATCCGGCTGCAGCCTGCCCGGGCCAGTAATATTATCAGCCATCTTCTTTCGGCCGCGATTAAAGGGGATATGTACAAGCGCGAACCGGCGGTGGTTCATATGAAGCGTTTGATCACTCAAAAATTAACCGAAGGTTCTCAGGATCCCGCGAATGTGAATAAGCGTATGGCCACCATGCTGCGCCCGGTGGCCAAGCTCAACAAGGCGGCTGCCGAACAGATGTTTGGGAAAGACGCTACACCCGTGGTGATGGGATTAGTCGCGGTATTGGCGCCGGAGGTTTTCCGGGATGAGAGGGAATCTCTTGAAACATGGAATAAAAATGCGTATACAAAAATTTTTCAAGCCGTTACGGATTCTGACGGCAATCTGCACAAGGTTTTTTCTCAAGGGACACTTAAGATTTATCCGACCAAGGAACATGAAGGGATCGTTTTTTCACGTGAACATGCCGCAACTGAGCGCAGGATTTTCTTTCCGTTTCATTTTTCGGCAGACAATCCGAATGTGGACGGAAAACGGTCTGTGATTATTCCCGATTACCATTTGCTCGGCATTAATTTTCTTACCGCAGACGAAGCGGAGGCGGGTGAAATCCGAAAAGGACATAGTGCCCATGACCTGCTTTTGGATGTTGATTATCAAACCGTGCATACCCAGGCCTCGCTGGATGCAGCTCAGGGCATTTATCATTTTAAGGTTCCCGTTATTCCTAAAGGATGGGACTGGCATGGAGTGCCGCAGGAAGGCTGGCGTTTTCAGATGATTGAACTTGTGCCCGTCGAAGTCAAACCCGGCGAGCCGGTGCATAGGCATGAGACATTGATGGTTCCAATACATGTGTCCAATTGGTCGTATGAGCTGGAACATCCCAAAAGACAGACGCCTGAGGGAGCGCCGGAACTTGCCCGTTTTGTCCCGGTGGACAGCATCCACAAAACGACCGAACTTCTTACCGACATTGCAGAACATGGCGGTGGTATTGCTTATGTTTACGGGGGAACCGATAAGCTTGGGGAACATGCCGTTCATGTGCATAGTGTACAGCCGGACGGAAAATCGCATTTCTTTTCGGTCGGAGACGTTAACGGCGGAGGGCGTGTCACCGTTCAAATTGAAGGCGGGTATGGCCAGGGGCAATACAAAACCCGGCATCAGGAATTTACGCTTCCTGACGGCCGTAAAGTGATTCTGGAAGATGATCAAAGCAATGCGTTTTCAATTGTGTTTAACGGAGACGTTGATGATCCGCAGCCGGTTTATAACCCCGCACTTTCAAATCATCGTACAGCAGACGGTGAGATTATTCTCGGTACACCTGAGGAAACAGAACAACAAATTGAGCAGATGAATATCAAAGGGCATGAGTTGGGTCTGAAGATGGCCGGTGATGTCATTTTCTGGCTGGCGCCCGAGGCGATTACCAAAAAGAACTATCATTGGACGTTTTACAAAAAAATGGAAGGCGAGTGGATTGACGCCTTTCGGGCCTTACCGGACGATGAAGCCAGGCAGCAGAAAATTAATGCGCTTTTGGATCCGCCGGATCAGCGCAGATATTTTACACTGTGGTTTAAGGATGATGAGGGGTTGGACCAGGTGATTTTGATTAAACATTTTGAAGGAGATGTTCCTCATAAGGATCAGGTTCTTTTAAACCCCTATGTTCCGCAGGTCATGCAATATTACAAAAATAGAATTAAACAGCACATTAAAGCGGGTTTTGATATCGGCCGTGTGGATTTAGCCGCAAAATTATTACAAGGCAGTCTGAAAGGGATTATGGGTCAAGCCCGGGACGGCTTGGGATTGACAAGCGCCGCTGAGTTTGAAGCTCGTCAGATTTACAGCGAACTTTTTGAATATGCCGATCAATTGGCCGGAGAACAAGGGATTGTTTTTACTTTTGCGATGGAAATGTATAACGATGATGAAAAGAAGATCGTGCGTAATTTAGCCAGGCCTTTTGAAAACATTGACGTTGCTTTTTATCATGAGAAAGTCACTCAGCACATGTTGGCCCTGACCCGAAGAGGAGGGGTCAACGTCAACGGATTGCAGGATGCCATGCGCCGTCCGTTTGATGCACTTGCACGCCACGACGGAGTGGATAATCCAGATGACCCGGAATTTTTAAGATTAATCTCGGCTCTTTCAAATTTTGATAATATTTCCGCAAAACGCATCGGAGGCGCGCTGCTGGGAGTGATGCTGCAGCAGATGGCTGTGGCCAATGCGGGGGCGTGGGTGATGCTTGATTTGCGTGACATTACCGGAATCGATCCTCTTTACCCCATTCCCGGCGGAAATATGAGAGGCGGCACGGCGCGTGAGGCCAATCCTGATAATGTCGACGGACACAGCGCCGCGGATCAGGCCGATGTGAACCTTTATGCCGAGGGCTGGGACGCCCTCAGAGAACGCATACGCGACTCGCGGGGGTTTGCGGCATTTGATCATTTTAATCAGGCGCTTCGAAGAACCGGAGAAAGCTGGTTTACGTTTCTCAATACGGGCGATCAGTCCGCAGAAAACGCGGTAAGCGCTTTAGCCTTTCAGGAAAAAGGATCCGTTGATTGGGTGATTATAGTGGTGGACCATCGTTACTGGGAACAAAAACCGCGTGAGATCGATTTGCCCCCAATGGGTGCCTTAAAACTGGAGCCGGGTTATCGGATTGAAGCGATTGAAGTGACGCCGGGCACGGACAAATTGGGTGAAACTCTTGAGATCGGACAGCCGGGGCATATCCGGAACCTGCGTTTTAGCCCCGAAGAACCCTACAAGATTATCCGCCTTACGGCCGTTCCCGTGAAATCCGAATTGCGGGCACAAAGGTCGGAGCTTAGAAAAGCGGCGCAGCATTTTCTACAGAGCTGGGCCCGTGACGGACGTTTGACGTTTGACTTGATTAGACACCCGCTTGAGCTCGATCCCGAAGCCTTTGCTTTGGAGCTGACCCGCCAGGCGCCAAGGTTTGCAGGTGCGTATGCGTCCAGAGTTCTGGCTACTGACGGCGCATCCTCAGACCAGTCAGTTGAAAGTTATATGGCCTATCAGGCGCGGCTCAATCAAATGATCCCGCAGAGTATCGGGCAAATTGAAAATCAAATCCGAAGACACCTGGATGCGAATCTGGAAAACAGTTTTCATTTTAATGCGGTCGTTCCTTTTTCGTCCGATAATGAGATTAATCGATGGTGGGATAATTTTTTAAATCAATTAGATGATTTGAAAAATATTTATGGTGACCGTGTTAGCGCGAATGTGCTTATGGTCGTTGAGGGAGATGATCAGAATGCAGCTTCCTTCTTACAACAAACCAGACCCGAAATAGAGTTGATTCATGGTCAGGACCCTCAAGCTTTGAAAAAAGTGACGACCTTCCTAGATCAGCATGAAAATGCACCGGCCTTTTCATTACCCGCAAAATGGAGCCGTGCTTTAAAGCGGTCACGCCAGGGACGCCTGGTCGAGTTAAGCGGGCTTGACTGGCAGGAGGCCTTTCCGGTTTCTGCAGCGATTGGAATTAAAGCCGCTCAGATTGAAGAACTCACATCAACTCAACTCTTGAGACAAATTCCGCAGCAATTCGATCGGGGTATTTTCGGCTATCAGGATGGGGCTTTGGTCATTTATGAAACGGCCCGAGATCTGGTGTTCAATGCCTCGATTTCTGAAATGATCGCCACCATGGCCTAAACAGGACTGAGGGCCGAGTTATGAGGGCTGAGTGTTCAGTTTCTCAAAACATAAAGAATCAGTTTTGAGATGAGCAACTGTGTACTCAGCCCTCAGTTCTCAAACCTCATTCCTTCCTATCGTTGACAAATGCCGTAATTGTGAAATAATTGAGGGCTTATGAATCCTTTTTATGCCATCTACAGAGATTTCAAAGCCTGTTTCGAACGCGATCCGGCGGCGCGGGCAACGCTGGGTTTTTTGGAAGTTCTTTTGCTCTACCCCGGATTTCATGCCATTTTGGTGCATCGTTTTACCCACCTTATTTATCAATTGCGGATTCCTTTTTTTCCACGCCTGCTGTCGCAGTTGATGCGATTTTTTACCGGGATTGAAATTCATCCCGGAGCTAAAATCGGACCTGGTTTTTTTGTGGACCACGGCATGGGCGTTGTGATCGGTGAAACCGCCGAGATTGGTGAAAATGCAACCCTGTACCAGGGCGTCACCCTGGGAGGAACCGGAAAAGAAAGGGGAAAACGTCACCCCACCCTTGGGAATAATATTGTCATTGGAGCCGGGGCTAAGGTGCTGGGAAATATAAAGGTAGGCAATAATGTTAAAATCGGAAGCGGTTCGGTAGTCATTCATTCGATTCCGGACCATTGCACAGTCGTAGGCGTACCGGCCGAAATTGTGCGCATGGGAGGTCAGAAAGTGACTGAAATTAACCTTGACCATGGAGACTTACCAGATCCGGTCAAGGCCCTCAACAACCGCATGCGTTTTTTGCAGCAGGAAATCGATACCATCGAATCCGAGCTTCGCAATCACACCAAAGAAAAAAAGTAATTCCTTATAACTCATTTATTCATCATAAGATAAAGACATCCTTGCTTTTAGGCCATTGACTTATTATAGGACGTATGTTAGGGTTATCTTGTAATTTCAATTGATCGCGATAGATCATGAATGCTATTTGATAATTTGAAATGAAGTATTTTTAAGGCGATTGAATAAAACCTATAACATTTTTTAAATAAATAGGTTACATCGTAAAAATAAAAGAATAAATAATTATAGGACTTAAGCGTAAGGCAAACAGAAGGTTAACCGGTAGGACCGAACTTATAGTGAAGGAAACAGAAGGTGGTTTAAATGACCTGTTTCCGGCCCAAGCAGGATAAAGGGCTTCAAGAAAAAGTTGGTTTTAAGGGCCATAGGCCCGTGGTTGATCGAAGGATTTGTTTTACGCTTTTTTTTATGTCACAGACCAAGGAGGTGGCGGTTATGAAGTTTGACACACGGTTAATTGCCGGCATGTTGATAGGTGCAGTCCTAGGCATTCACTATCACGGAAGCCTTGTCACCTATGTGCCGATTTTGACGATTTTAGCGGTTGTGTTTGTGTTAAAAACTATTCCTCGTTCATAGAATCTAGCGCTTCGGCAATGCCGGATTTTGGCATTGTTACGAGCGCTTGTGCTGCGAGGTTCGGTTTCTATGAACGTTGCAGCGCTAACCGCAGATTCTAAAACGATTTTCCGACGAGAGAATAGAAGGGAGGTGCGCACCATGAGATTCGACGATCATTTACTGGCAGGGTTGTTTATCGGTGTTACGATCGGGTTGCATTATGCAACATCGCTTAGTGCGTTTATGCCTATTTTTCTAGTACTAGGCGGTTTGTACCTATTGCGCTATATCACAGCCCGTCGTTAATTCCCACCCACCCGGGAGGCCGGTCTTCGGACCGGTCTCCTCGGCCTACCTTTTTTCCGTATATCATCATTTAAAAAACAGGACTGAGCAATGAGGACTGAGAAAAAGCAGCGTGAATAGAGAAGCTTTACACTTTATAGGGTTGTTTGTAATTCAGACGATGGGCGACGATGAGCTTGACACAACCCGGGCTTAAACCTAGACTTTCGGCATGTCTTCAAAAATTACAATTTATTCAGACGGCGGTGCGCGCGGAAATCCCGGACCCGCAGCGATTGGTGTTTTGTTGTGTGATGAAAAAGGAAATATTTTTCAAGAATACTCGGAAACCATCGGTGAAACCACCAATAATGTGGCCGAATACAGCGCCGTGCTAAAGGGGCTGGATCTGGCGCTTGAAGCGGGCGCTAAGGCCATTGATTATTTTGTCGACAGTGAGTTGGTTCAAAGGCAATTAACAGGAGTTTACAGGGTTAAGACACCGCATATTCGCGAGCTTTTTCTAAAGGTTAAGGAAAAAGAAAAAAACTTTGAGACGATTCGTTTTCAGCATGTGCCGCGCGAACATGAAAAGCTCCGGCGTGCTGACAAGCTGGTGAACGAAGCATTGAACCGAGCCGGCTTTTAAAAAGTAGCGATAAGCGTGAAGCCGTAAGAACACAATACGTGGGCAATGGGAGATATATCGCTTAACGCTTTGAGGTGGATTGATGGCAACTATTTTGATTTCATCATTGATTGGTGTTCTTGGAGGCCTCTCAAGTGGTCTTTTTGGAGTCGGAGGCGGGCTGATTTATGTGCCACTTTTGATTTTTCTCAGGCAGTTTGATCCACATCTTGCCGTCGGGACGTCGATTGCCATCATTATTCCGACCGCAACGGTCAGCGCGATTCGTCACGCCCAGGGCGGAATGATTCACTGGCAGACGGCCCTTGTGATTGCCGTATTCGCTATTTTGGGAGCCTGGATTGGGGCGGGCCTTTCACTCAAGATGGATGCAGTGATTTTAAGAAAATGTTTTGCGGTTTTTATCGCTTTAGTGGCTCTGAAATTATTCTTTCAGAATTAAAGGTCTAAAAATTTTTCATACTGCAGTTTTTCCCGTAAAGAAACCCCGCTTTAAATTCGGTAGATATAATGTCATGAAAAAAACACAAGAATTATCTTCACAAAAACAGATGTGGTCACAGCGTATTTTCAAAAAACAGCCAATGATTTTGCATCTTTTTCGCTTTTTTGCTTCATTGCAGCTTGCTGTTTTTTTGCTGGGCACACTAATGATTATTTTTTCTGTGGGAACTTTTGTGGAGTCTCTGCAGGGCGCGCGCGCAGCTAAAATTCTTGTCTATGATACTTCCTGGATGACGGCGGTTTTATTTCTCCTGATGTTGAATTTGATTGCCTCGGCGCTTGACCGGCTTCCCTGGGGCAAGAAACATATCGGTTTTGTCATGACCCACCTTGGAATCATTCTGATTTTGGCGGGTTCGTTTATGACACAGCATTTTATGCTGGATGCCACGATGCCTGTGATTGAAGGCAGGTCTGAACATAAAGTGACGCTGGATGAACCGGTGATTTATCTGTTTTCAGAAAAAAAACAAAAAGAATGGCGTGTGCCGCTACCTAAGCATGCCTTTGCCTGGCAGGGCCGCCAAGTGTTGCATGACGCCGAGGATCCAGATTTTCCGGTCAAAGTGTCGATTCTTTCCGATTATCCCAAGGCGCGGATTAAAGAGACGATCGTTGAGACGCAGACCGGCCCCGCGGCCGTGCATTTGAAACTTAAAAATTCGTTTATGGAACAAGCGCTTTGGCTGGTCAAAGACGACCGGGCGATGAACCAGGTTCAAATGGGCCCTGCACTTTTTAAGTTTGCAGACGATTTCCTGCAGGCACAGCCGGAAACCGGAGATGTTTCGGGCGGGTATCTAGAATTTCAGTTTGAAGAGGCGATCCGGCATATTCCGGTTGATCCCAAAATACAGCTTCCCCAAACGTTTGCCATTGAGGGAACCGGTTATCGGGTGCGGATAGAAGCCGTTTATCATAATGCGGTGATTGTCGATGCCGAAATTACCGAAGGTCCGAACGAGCAGGAAGTTGAAGACTCCGGCATGGGGCGTAATCCGGCAGTTGTTTTTTTTCTTGAAGGCCCCAACGGAATGCATGAGTTTCACACAGCATTTTCAAAATTTCCGGAGTTTCCGACCCAGCACGGGATGAAGCCTAGTGCTTCGGGCGCAAAGATTTTTTATCGTGAAAACGGCACCGGTTCGCGCGACAAGACGCATGAAGTGCGATTCATTCAAAAAGAGAATGAACTTCATTATCAGATTGTCGACGGTGTTAAGGTTTTGAATGGACAAATTCTCCCCGGAGATAAAATTCAACCGGGCTGGATGGGGCTTGAAATCGAGCTGGTTTCTTACTACCCACATTCGGGAATGGAAAAACAGGTCACGGCTGAACCCAACACGAGTCAAAGTACGCAGGTTACACCGGCCGTTCAAATTCGTGTCGCGACCCCTCAAGATCAACTGCAATTGTGGCTGGCACAGGGAATGCCCGAGGTCTTTGATTTGGCCGGCGGGAGATATACGATCTTGTACGGGCAGGCCAAAGAGGCGCTTGGCTTTGAGATTATTTTAAAGGATTTTAAGATCAAACATTATCCGGGAACGTCCAGGCCGGCCGGTTTTGAAAGCGATGTGGTTTTAAAAGATGATGCCCGCGGCGTCGAGCGCGAAGCGACCATATCGATGAATGAACCGCTTGTCTACCGGGGTATGCGTATTTTCCAGGCCAGTTATGTTCAGTCACCCGGGCAGCCGGAGATTTCCGTTTTTTCCGTCGGATATGATCCGGGAATTATGATTAAATATACGGGTGCAATTGTGATGGTTGCCGGAATATTGATTATGTTCTACACTCGCAAACCGAACAAAGCGTAATTAATAATGTATAACGATTGGAATTTTAAAACCGTTAACCTTCAGATCTGAACGAACGAGGCAGATATTTACTCATGATGATTGTAATGAGCATTGTACGTATTGCGTCAGTCGTAGAAAAACAAGGATAGGCAATGAAGCATAGAATGATTTTTTTAGTCGCGGCGCTGCTGATGTTGATTGGAAATGTCTCTACAGCAAAAGCCGGTGAAACGCGGGATCCGTTTGCCGTGCTTGGCGAAATACCGGTGCAGCATAACGGACGCGTAAAACCCTTTGCGAGTTTTGCCGATGAAGCGCTTCTTTATGTGGCCGGCAAAAGAACGTATCAGAAGATACCGGCCGTGCAATTGGTTTGGGAGTGGATTGCCCGTCCCGAAAAATGGAATACGTTACCGATGCTGAAAGTTCGCTACGGGCCTTTGGCCGAAGAGTTTGGCGTGATGCTTGTTGACGGCAAAGTGACGCCGCAGATTGTCTTAGAACACCGGCCGTTTCTTGAAGAAGTCTCGGCGGCCAAAGAATTGCAGAGAACCAAAGAAACCCTGACCGAATTGCAGCAAAAACGGACCGAGCTTTATGACAAAGCGGCTTTTTTTCGAGCCGTCGGGCAGGGAGCGTTACCCGGGTTTGTGCCTCACCCGCAAAACTCTGGGGAAGGGTGGTTTACGCTTGAAGATTTAATGTCGCCCGAGGGCCGGTTGCGCACCACGGCCTTTTATTCGGCCGAATCGATACAGGATACTCTGCAGGCTTTAAGCGATGTCTTTCAACAAATGCGTGGTGAGCCGCATAAGCCTTCTTATGAAAGTGCTTTAAAATTACGCGATTCCATCAAAGCACTTATGGAATCACAAAATATTTTTTTGGATGATGCGGCCCTTGAAAAGGAAATGACCTATAACCGGCTCAAGCCGTTTCATAAGGCCTGGCAGTTTTATCTTGTGGCAGCACTTTTAGGTTTGATCTCCGGAATTTTCGTTTTATTTCGAGAAAAGTCCGCAGAAAAAAAAGATAAAATCCTTTGCGGGTTAAACCGGACGGCGATGGTTTCTTTTTTGTGCGGTTTTTTTCTGCACACCTACGGTTTCTATTTGCGGTGTGTGATCGCCGGCCGTCCTCCGGTAAGCAACATGTATGAATCCGTGATTTGGGTCTCCTGGGCTGCGGCGTTGTTTGCGCTCGTACTTTCGATTTTTTGTAAAGCGGATGCCATTCGTACGTTTGCCGCATTTGTTTCCGCCATCGCCCTAGTGGTCGCCCAGGGCTTTCCGGCATTACTGGACCCCTCCATTACTCCGCTTGTGCCGGTGTTGCGCAGTAACTTATGGCTGACCGTCCATGTCTTGACGATCACAATGAGCTACGGGGCTTTTGCCCTGGCCTGGGGGCTCGGACACGGGGCGGTGATCAGTTATGTCTTTTTTCCTCAAAAGAGGGAGATTAACCGGAACCTGACGCTCTATTTATACCGGGCCATTCAAATCGGCGTGGTGCTGCTTGCAGCCGGAACGGTCCTTGGCGGTGTTTGGGCTAATTATTCATGGGGCCGCTTTTGGGGATGGGATCCGAAAGAAACCTGGGCATTAATTGCCCTTTTGGGGTATATTCTTATCCTTCACGGCCGTTTTATCGGCTGGTTAGACCCTTTTGGTTTTTCCGTAGGCGCGGTGGTTGCCTTTTTGGGAGTTGTTATGGCCTGGTACGGAGTGAACTTTGTACTGGCTGCAGGCCTGCACAGCTATGGGTTTGGCGGAGGCGGAGCTGCCTATGTGATGAGCATCGCAGCGCTGGATTTAGCCATAACCGGGGTTTTGATCCTTATCCATAAGAGGAATCAACAGGTCTAAGAGACTACACCCACTATGGGCTACATGTCCTTTTGTGCGCAACATGCTGTAGCGGCATTAGTTAAGCATAAATCTATGATTGAACAGAAGAACAAAACATGGTAAATTCTGCACCTAAATCAGATTCGGGGAAAAAGCTTTTTTATGGATTATTTATTTTTCCTCTCGTCATCGCAACCGGAATGGCCGTGCTTTTGTGCACGGTTGTTTTGTTAACGCGTGAAGTCGAAACCCCCGAATCATTGATTACGGCGATTAAAACCGGATCGCCGAGCAAGCGCTGGCAAAAGGCTTTTGAGCTTTCCAACGAAATCAATCAAGGCCGCGGAATGATCCGTTCATCCGGTGTGATGAAGGAGATCATCCATATCTTGAACGACCGTCAGGAATATGATCCCATGACACGTTCCTATATGGCGATTGCCTTAAGCCGCTTTGATGATCCGCTAGTAGCCGATGCCCTGATGGAAGCACTGACTCAGGAAGAAGATGTCAATGTGACCATGCATGTAATCTGGGCCTTGGGAATGAAAGAAGAAAAACGGGCCGTTGATCTCATTCTTCCCTATTTAAAAGACGAACGCAGTGAGCTGCGTAAAACAAGTGCTTATGTTCTTGGCGTCATAGGCCAGGCGGCCCAGGTGGCGCCCCATCTTCTACCGCTTCTTAATGAAGAAGACCGGGATGTTCGGTGGAATGCGGCGCTGAGTCTGGCGCGGCTTGGAGATGACAGCGGCTATGAAGAAATTTTGAAGATGGCCGATCGTAAGACACTAAGTTCCTATGAAGGAATGGATCAGGCCAAAATCGAAGAAGTCATGGTTAGTGCAGTCAAGGGCCTGGCACTTTTAAAACGGAGCGATTCGCAGGATGTTTTGAATCAGCTGGCAACTTCCGATGAAAGTTTGAAAGTAAGGCAGGCCGCGCTTGAGGCGGTAAAAGCCTTCGGAAATTAAGATTAAAAAAAGATCAAGATAAAAGACGAATCAATGACAGAAGAAACTCCTAAAACTCCTGAACCGAAAAAACCTGAAGCAGCACCTCAGCCGCCTAAAGCGCAAGAGCCTGCTGCGGGTGCGGGGCCCAAACCTGCAGTTCCGGCATCTCCCGCTGCGGCAAAACCTGTTACCCCTGTTGTCCGACCTGCTGTTCCCGTTGCCAAGAAACCCGCCTCAGCTCCGGCGGGCAAGCCCGCCGGACCGGCATCCCCGGAACGCAGAAAATTTATGATGTCCTGGTTGAGTTTTGCTTGGATTGCTTTTTCGGCAGCCACGGTTGCAGCGCTTTCGACAACGCTCCGTTTTCTTTTTCCGAATGTTTTATTTGAACCCAAAATGGCATTTAAAATTGGCAAACCGGACGAATACGATCTGGGGAAGGTCGATACCCGTTGGGAAGACCGCTATGGAGTCTGGATTATCCGTTCACCGGAAGGGATTTATGCGCTTTCAACGGTCTGTACCCATTTAGGCTGCAAGCCCAGCTGGCTTGAAAACGAGCAGAAATTCAAATGCCCTTGTCATGGAAGCGGATTTTATAAAAGCGGCATTAATTTTGAGGGGCCCGCGCCCCGGCCTTTGGAACGCTTTGCGATCAGTCTGGCCGACGACGGACAAATTCTTGTCGATAAAAGTCTTAAGTTTCAATATGAAAAAGGGGAATGGACCAAACCCCTTGCGCTGCTGCCCGTTTAATTTTGAATTGTCAGGAGTTTTGCAATGAGTGAAGAACCCAAAAAACCGGAACCGCAAAAATCCGCCTCAGCACCGGCGGACAAGTCCGCCACACCCCCGGCGGCCAAGCCGGCAGTAGTACCCGCGGCTAAAAAAGAAGAGCCGAAAAAATTCCCTTTTAATCTTATTCCTAAAATTTCACTTATGAGCTGGAAAGATTTTCGCCTGAAAACACAGGTTGGAAAATCCGTTTTCCGCCATGGTTACAGCGATGATGATAAAGACCGCGCCATGACGGTTTTGACCAACGTTTTTTTTCACCTGCATCCGGTCCGGGTCAGAAAATCCGGTTCGCGGTTTGGATTTACCTGGTGTGCGGGCGGCCTTTCCTTTTTTGTCTTTTTAACCCTCGTGGTCAGCGGAATTCTTCTGATGTTTTATTATCGCCCCACGGTTGAATATGCTTATAACGATATCGTTGCGATGCGCGAACATGTGCCTTTTGGGATTATGCGCGAGCTGCACCGCTGGGGCGCCCATGCGATGATTATCACGGTCTGGTTACATATGTTCAGGGTTTTTATGACGGGATCCTATAAACCACCCCGTGAATTTAACTGGGTGATCGGCGTGATTCTGCTTGTGCTGACCATGCTTTTGAGTTTTACCGGTTATCTTCTTCCCTGGGATCAGCTTGCGATGTGGGCGATTACGGTGGGTAGTAACATGGCACGCGCCACACCTTTTCTGGGGCATGAAGGTCCCGGTGCGGCACTCCTGAAGCTGGGCGATATTCCCTTGATTCATTCCGGAGATGACGTGCGTTTTGCGCTGCTTGGCGGACGTTTTGTCGGTGCCGCAACGCTGCTTCGGTTTTATATTCTTCACTGCGTCGCCATTCCGACCGTTGTTGTGTTGTTAATGGCCGTTCATTTTTGGAGAATCAGAAAAGACGGCGGGATTAGCGCGCCGCTGTAATAGGACTGAGTGCTTAGGTCTGAGGACTGAGTAGCCAGTTCCTCAAAAACAGTAATCAATTTCGAGTATACATATGGATGCAATAAAAGAAGCGATTAATTCTTTTTGTTCACCGGTGGCTATTTTCACCACCGCTATTTTTATGTTTGCCCTGTTTATGGCCTTTCCCAAGCAGATGACCAACAAGTGGGTGGCCGGTGCTATCGGTCTTGGCGTGGTCGGTTTTTTTATTTTCGGCATGCAGGATGCGCATTTCAAAGACATTGTCGGAAAAGCCGATAATCTTCCGATTGTCGGGATGATTTTTATTTTTGGTTATTTCACCTGGTTTGCGATGAAAAAGGCGGTTGAAAATGACGAACGTATCGCTGCGGGACAGCCAACCTGGGAAAAAACCGAATCAGAAGAAAAGGTCCTGGTCTTTCCTTATTTGATCTATATTGAATTTGTGATAGCCCTTTTATATGCCGCCGCGCTTGTTTATTGGGCGATTTTGGTTCAGGCCCCGTTGGAAGATCCGGCCAATCCGACGCTTTCGCCAAACCCCTCAAAGGCCCCGTGGTATTTCCTGGGACTTCAGGAAATGCTGGTTTATTTCGACCCCTGGCTTGCCGGGGTACTATTCCCGACCGTCATTATTGTGGGGCTTTGTGCAATTCCTTATATTGATAATGATCCCAAAACATCGGGCTACTATTGTTTTAAACAAAGACGGTGGGCGATCACGGCCTTTATGTTCGGATTTTGGATTTTGTGGCTTGTTTTGATCATGGTCGGAACATTTCTGCGGGGGCCGAATTGGAATTTCTTCGGACCTTTTGAGGTTTGGACCGCGCACAAAGTGGTTCCGCTGATTAATGTCAACCTTTCGGAGTTCTTCTATATTAAGTGGTTGGGCATCGCTTTGCCGCAGAATTGGTTTATTCGGGAACTTCCCGGCTTTGCTGCCCTTTTTATTTATTTTATTTTGATTCCGAAGGCGCTTGAAAGAACCGTTTTTAAAAAGCTGTACGAACGAATCGGCGCCGCCCGTTATCATATTTTAATTGCGTTGACGTTTATGATGATCGCCCTGCCTTTAAAGATGTATTTTCGGTGGGCTTTTAATTTGAAATATATCATCGCGATTCCCGAATTTTTCTTTAACATTTAAAATTATAAATTAATCAAGGAAAGTCACTATTCTGTAGTTTGATATCTCTGGTCTGAAAAATGCCTTCAAAATTACCCATACTTTATAATCTTAAAAAAACGCACTTCTGGTTTGCCGTTGCTTCAGTTATTTTGTTGATCGGGCTTGTCTGGATGGTATTTAAAGACAGCAGCCGCGAATGGAAAGGGTATCAGCGCCGTTTTATGGCTTATATGGAGCAGAAGGCGGAGAATGAATTACAGGAAGCTCAAAAGGCCGTTGATCAGAAGCAGCTTGAAAAATTAAATGCTGATCTTGAAGCTGCAAAAAAAGCGGTGGCTGAAAACGCCAAGGCCATTAAGACGGCCAAGGGTGAATTTGAACAGGCAACTTTTAAGGCCGACAACGCAAAAGCGAATTTTCAGAATCTGAAACAGTTTCAGGATTCGGATAAATATTTTTATGAAGAGCACCGTGTTGCCGGAGAAATCGAACAGGCGCAGAGCTATTGGGACAAGATCCAGAAGAGAGAAGTTGAGCTTGAGCAGGCTAAATTAGAGCTTGAGCAAAAACAGGCCGAAATGGATGCCAAAAAAGCCGCCCTGGGAACCTGGACGGCCAAGGAGACGGAACTTGAACGCGAGATTGCGCGTCTAACACGTGATATTACGACCGTTGAAAGTAAGATCAAAAAATATAAGGCCACTTTGGCCAAGGAGATTTTAAACGCGCCTATGCTGGATTTCATTAATCCGAGCCTGAGGATTCAGCAGATTGTGGTTGAAAATCTGCATGAAGATTACTTTTTTGCCAAAGCTGAAAAAGTAGACCGGTGCGTAACCTGTCATTTAGGTATTGATAAAGCCGGCTTGGAAGATGCTCCGGTGCCTTTCAATACGCATCCGCGGTTGGATCTTTTTTTAAGCGCCAACTCTCCTCATCCGATGGAAGAGTTTGGATGCACCAGTTGTCATAGCGGAAGCGGGCACTCTGTGAGTTTTACAACAGCGGCCCATACACCCCGCAATGAGCAGCAGGCTGAAGAGTGGAAGAAAAAATATCATTGGGAAGAAATGCATCACTGGGCCGATAAGATGCTTCCGATGCAGTATACCGAGGCATCCTGCGCAAAATGTCATCAAGGAACCGTGGAGGTTCCTGAAGCCCCCAAATTGAATGAAGGCCGTAAGCTGGCAGAAACTTACGGGTGTTTCGGCTGCCATAAAGTGGAAGGTTTTGAGCGCTGGAAAGTCGGTCCCGGACTAGAGCATGTGCAAAGTAAATTGGAGCCGGATTGGATTGTCCGCTGGCTGCAGAATCCTAAAGATTTCCGCTCCTCGACCAAGATGCCTCAAATATTTCATTTGAGCAACACCTCCGATCCGGCAAGTATGGAAAAAAGTAATGCTGCGATTGCAGGAATAGCGGCTTATCTGATGAAGCATTCGGCCCCGGTTGTCCTGGAAGAACCCCCGGTCAAGGGAGATCCGGCCAAAGGACAAGAGTTGATTGAGACGATCGGCTGTCTGGGATGCCATACGGTCGGCGGAAATGCTGCCAATCATCATGGCCCCGAGCTTTCGGGACTTGGCAGTAAAGTCAAAGCCGATTGGCTCTACAGTTGGCTTAAAGATCCTAAGCATTATTATGCAAAAACCCGGATGCCCAATTTGAGGCTTTCCGATCAGGAAGCGTCCGATATTACAAGTTATCTGCTTCAGGATAAAAATGAAAAATTTGAAAGTACCCGCGCGCCTTATGTGAAACCTGAAGCTGTCCATGATCTTGCGCTTGTTTTTATGACGGGCCGTATGCGTTATGAGGATGCCGAAAAAGAACTTGAGAAGATGTCCTATGAAGATCAGCTCCAGTTGGTCGGAGAGAAGACAATCGCCCATCAGGGTTGTTTTGGCTGCCACGATATTGCCGGTTTTGAGGATGCCAAAAAGATCGGAACTGAATTGAGCTTTGAAGGGTCAAAGGATTTGAGTAAGTTTGATTTCGGACATGTGCATGAAATCGAGCATTCCAGACATGCCTGGATCTTTCAAAAACTTAAACAGCCTCGTATTTTTGATCGTGATCGGGTAAAGCCGTACCATGAAAAATTTAAAATGCCTTGGTTTGGTTTTACCGATGAACAGGCAGAGGCTGTAACGACTTTTGTGCTGAGCCTTCAAAAGCAGGACATTCCGTTGAAAATGCAGAAGGTTTTGAGTGAATCCGAACAGGAAACCGAGGCGGGCCGTTTGCTGGTTTCCAAGTTTAATTGTAATGGATGTCATACGGTAGACGGCCATGAAGGTAAAGTGCGTTCTATTATTGAAGATCTTGGGAATGCACCTCCGGTTTTAACAGGAGAAGGCGCAAAGGTGAGGGAAGCCTGGCTCTACCATTTTCTGGATCAGCCCGTGACGATCCGGCCGTGGCTAAAGTACCGCATGCCGACTTTCGGGTTTGTGCATGAGGAGTTAACGACACTGGTTAGCTTTTTTGATCATCTGTCGAATATGAAAACCAATTATATTGGTGATGAAATGCCGGTCACTTCACAGGAAAAAATGGAAGCGGGGCAGCAGCTTTTTGAAATGTTTCAATGTATGAAGTGTCACAAATCAAATCCGGACCCCGCACTTTCGGCGTCATTTCTTGCGCCGGATCTTGTGATGGCGAAGCATCGTTTGCGCAGTGATTGGATTGTCGATTGGGTTTATGATCCGCAGGCCTTACAGGAAGGTACGATGATGCCCGGATTTTTTCCTGACGGACAAACTTATCTGGAAGATGTTCTGGGCGGAGATGCGCGGACACAGATCGAGGCGATTCGTGATTATTTAATGGTTTTTGAGCCGGGTAAAGAAAAAGAAGAGAAACCCGTTCAAGATCATCCGGCACAGCAATAAATCTATTTTGTTTTAGTGGATCGTTAACATAAAGCAGTGATCGTTGAAGGAGGAATTAAAGATGAAGACAAATAAAATTTTAGCCGCTATTTTTACGAGCACCTTATTACTTTGGGGAGTCAGCCCCGCTTTTGCCGGGGATGTTACCGGCTCGGTGAGTTTTACAGGAACGGCTCCTGCGCAAGAGACTCTTAATATGGGTGCAGACCCGACTTGTGCGAGTGCCCATAGCGGTCCGGTTTATAGCGAGAGCGTTGTGGTTAATGATAACGGCACTTTGAAAAATGTATTTGTTTACGTTAAACAAGGACTTGAAGGGCAAAATTTTCCTGCGCCTAAAGAGGCTGTCGCTTTTGATCAGTCCGGATGTCACTATACGCCTCATGTGTTAGGCGTTCAGGTCGGGCAGCCGGTAGAAATTCGCAATAGCGATGCGACACTGCACAACGTTCACTCCCTGGCAAAAAACAGCAAAGAATTTAATTTAGGCATGCCTATTAAGGGAATGAAACTTAAGAAGACTTTTGATAAAGAAGAAGTCATGGTGAAGGTGAAATGTGATGTGCATCCCTGGATGAATGCATATATTGGCGTGTTGACCCATCCGTTTTATGGTATCAGCGGTGATGACGGATCGTTTATGATCAAAGGTCTTCCTGCCGGAACTTACACGCTTGAAGCCTGGCATGAAACATATGGGACTCAGACCCAGGAAGTGACCGTGGGTGCGGATGGATCTGCAGAAGTTTCATTTTCTTTTGCCGGTTAAAGAATAAACTTTAACGCTTTTAAACTCTTCAACATAAGGAAAGGGGACGGCCCGTACAGGGCCAGTCCCCTTTAGTCTTTCAAAATGCAGCAATCAGAGAATAAAAAATCCGGGTTATATTTTTTTACATTTTTTCTCGCCGGTTTGACATTGCTTCTCATTATGGCAGGTGGTCTTGTGACCAGTCATGAGGCAGGCCTGTCTGTTCCCGATTGGCCTAAATCTTATGGGCAGTGGATGCCGCCGATGGTCGGAAACGTTTTTTGGGAACACGGTCACCGCATGATTGCCGGCAGCGTTGGTATTTTGACGCTGGTCCTGACGCTTTGGATTCAATTGAAGGAAACAAGGGTTTGGATTAAAAAAATTATGTGGTTTGGAATGCTTGCTGTGGTGCTGCAGGCTGTGCTTGGCGGATTAACCGTGATTTATTTACTGCCGCCGCCGATTTCCATCTCACATGCTTGTCTGGCACAGACCTTTTTTTGTTTATTGGTGGCTTTAGCTTTTTATTTGAGCCCTCAGGGCATCGATGTGCATTTTAATTATGCCACAGGATTGGATTCGGAGAATCATCGGAAGCTTTACCGATTGTTTTTAGTCAATACCGGCATTATTTATGCCCAATTGATTTTAGGGGCTACGGTCAGGCATACCGGAGAGGCTGTTAGCTTTCATATTTTGGGGGCCACGCTGGTTGTTCTCCATAGTTTTCTGGCGATCTCCCGTGTATCCAAAGCCGGACAGATCCATCCATTCGTTTTTCGTGTGAGCATGGGACTTGGGCTTGTGATTATCCTTCAGATATTTTTAGGGATAAGCGCCTTGGTTTATACCAAAGGCCTGCCTCGCGGCTATGCCCCTCTTCCTGCAGAAGTCCTTTTGACTTCTGCCCATCAGACTTTAGGCGCCGCGATTTTGGGGGCCAGTTTATTGTTGACGCTTATGCTCGCCAAGGGTCTTGATAAAAAATGAACTTCCAAACGATACGCAACTATCTGGAACTTGCAAAGCCCAGATTAATTGTGTTGGTCATCTTGAGTTCCATGGCAGGGTTTTATCTTGCCTCACAAGACAGCTTTTTGAACATCTATACGTTTTGGGTCGCTTTAGGGCTGAGTATTGTTTCGGCCGGTTCACAAGTCTTAAATCAATGGATGGAACGGGTTGCGGACTCTTTGATGAGACGTACCCAAAATAGACCCATTCCGACAGGGCGCGTGAGCGCACCGGCTGCTTTCGGATTCGGGGTTGCATTATCCTTGACCGGTTTATGTGTTCTGGCTTTGAAAGTCAATGCCGGAAGCTGCTGGATTGCGGCCGTGACGCTCTTTAGCTACATTGCACTCTATACACCTTTAAAAAAAATTACTCCCCTTTGCACTCTTGTCGGAGCCGTACCGGGCGCCCTGCCGCCTGTGGCCGGATGGGCCGCTGCTCAGTGGCCGTTGCACCAGGAGGCCTGGATTTTATTTCTTATTTTATTTTTGTGGCAAATGCCGCATTTTTTTGCCATTAGCTGGATTTGGCGTGATGATTATATTCGTGCCGGATTCAGAATGATTTCTGTCGAGGATGCAACAGGAAAAAAAGTTGCCCGTCATATTTTAATTTATACGGTTCTTCTTTTGCCGGCATCGCTTTTGCCCGTTGTCGTGGGAATGAACGGGTTAGTTTATTTGATCGGTGCGGTTTTGCTCGGGATTGCATTTGTCTGGACAGCCCGATGCGGGATGAAAGACCTGAATACACATGCAAAATTGATTTTCCGCATGTCGATTATCTATTTAACCATCCTCCTTATTTTGATGGTTGTCAATAAAACCTATTAGAGCCATGAACCCGATTATTGAAATCAAAAATCTTATTCATGAATATAAAGGCCAACGAGCCCTGGATGGTTTGAATCTGTCGATTACCCCCAATGATGTTTTTGGATTTCTTGGGCCGAACGGATGCGGAAAAACCACGCTTTTTCGAATTCTATCTACACTTTTTCCTCCGACAAACGGGGAAGTTCAAATGATGGGGCGTGATTTGCTTACCGATTTTTATTCTATTCGCAGAAAACTTGGAGTTGTTTTTCAAAACTCAAGCCTGGATGTGAAATTAACGGTCTGGGAAAATATGATCTATCAGGGGCGTTTGTACGGCCTTTCAGGGCGTGTGCTTGTCCGGAGGGTTGAAGAACTCCTTAACCGATTCGGCCTCAGTGAGCGTAAAAAGGATCTTGCGGGCGTGCTTTCAGGAGGTTTAAAACGCAGAGTCGAGTTGGCCAAAAGTCTTTTGCACGATCCTTCAATCTTAATTTTAGATGAACCCTCCACGGGGCTTGATCCGGGAGCCCGCCTTGATTTGTGGAAATATATTCAATATTTAAAGAGCATGGGCAACGTTACGGTTTTGGTGACTACTCATTTAATGGAAGAGGCTGAAAATTGCGCCCGGGTTGCGGTGATGAATAAAGGGTGCTTGGCCGCTTTAGGGTCTCCGGATGAATTGAAAAAGGAGTTGCCCGGAGAAGTGGTTGAAATTCAAACGGCCAAATGCGATGAGCTCCGGCAGGCGATAGAAAAACAGTATGATTTGCAGGCGCAAATCATACCGGGAGGGTTGAAACTGGAACATCCCGAAGGACATCGCATGGTTGCACAGTTGATGGAAAAATTCACCGGATTGGTGGATGCCGTGATGGTTCGTAAACCGACCCTTGAAGATGTTTTTATTCATAAAACAGGGTATCAGTTTTGGATGAGTGACCAATCCGATGAAACACCTGACAGGATTAAACAGAAATGATTTCTTTATTAGCGATTCGTACTATATGGGCACGTGAAATGATCCGTTTTTACCGCCAACCGAGCCGGGTTATGGGGGCGATCGGCACACCGCTTATTTTTTGGCTTTTAATCGGTTCGGGATTCGGCTCTTCTTTTCAGACAAAGACAGTGACCGCAGGCGGCGTTTCTTCGCAGATGAATTATCTGCTTTATTTTTTTCCGGGGACCATTTTGCTGGTACTTCTTTTTAGTTCTATTTTTTCTACGATTTCATTGATTCAGGACCGAAGCGAAGGATTTTTACAATCGGTGCTGGTTTCACCGGTTTCAAGGGCAGAGTTTATTTTAGGAAAAATTTTCGGAGGGACGACCGTCTCCTTTCTTCAGGGAGTTTTATTTTTGGTCATTGCTCAGACCGTTCATATGGCCTTAAGACCGGTTCAGGTTATTGAAGCGGCCGGGGTCATTTTTAGCGTATCATTCGCATTTACCGCACTCGGTTTTGTTCTGGCCTGGAAATTTAAATCTGTGCAGGGGTTTCATGCGGTCATGAATCTTTTTCTGATGCCGATGTGGTTTTTATCCGGAGCCATGTTTCCCCCTGACGGGGCCCCGGGATGGATTCGATTTTTAATGAATGTCAATCCGTTAAGCTACGGGCTGGCCCTCTTGCGCCAAGCGCTCTCCGGACAGACAAACGCTTATCTTTTTCATCCTATTGCGGGATTTGAACTTTACGTCCTGATCGGTTTTACGGCCATGCTTTTTTTAGTGGCTCATTTTTATGCCGCCCGCCGTAGAGTCGAGGATTTGGTGTAAGGATTGTGATCATATGAAGACGAAAAAAATAACGGGGGTCATGGCTGTTGTCTTTATGTTATGGATGACCTGCGTGATCGGCTTTGTCATACTGAAGACAAAGAACACCAGGCCTGAACTTCCCGTATTAGGGCAGGTGCCTTCTTTTTCCCTGACTGATCAGAGCGGACAGGTGTTTAAATCCGAAGGGCTTTCCGGAAAGGTCTGGATCGCTGATTTTATTTTTACACGCTGCTCAGGGCCGTGTCCGATGATGAGCTATCATTTGGAAAGAATTCAGCAGAAACTTTTGAATGAAGATGCGATTCGACTGGTATCCTTCAGCGTTGATCCCGAGTGGGATAGCCCCGAGGTTTTGCATCAATATGCTGCGGGTTTTCAGGCCAAGACCGGAAAGTGGTTTTTTTTAACCGGGGATCAGGCAGTTATTTATCCGTTGTCGATGCAGCATTTTAAACTTGGTGTCGGCCGCGAAGTGACACCCGAGGATGATTTAAAACATGCGGTCATGCACAGCACGCGGTTTGTTTTGGTGGATCAAAAAGGCGCTATTCGCGGTTATTATGACAGCGCGGATGAAACGGCGTTGAACCGGTTGGTGCAGGATGCCGCCGAGCTGGCTCACAAGGGGCATAGAAAGTAGGGAGCGATATGGACACATCTCAATTGCCGGCTTTAAATGCGGTGCTCAATGCAACGTGCGCGGTGTTTCTTTTAATGGGATTCGGGTTTGTGCGTACGGGGCGTATTGAAGCGCATAAGAAATGTATGGGTGCGGCTCTACTGGTGTCGGTTCTTTTTCTGGTCTCCTATCTTTATTATCACTATTACCATGGTTCCACCAAGTTTCAGGGCCAAGGCTGGATCCGCCCGGTTTATTTTGCGATTCTGATCTCCCACACTCTTTTGGCAGGTATAATTGTTCCGCTGGCATGCATCACAGTTTTTCGTGCTTTGAAAAATCAAATTGAAAAACACCGCAAGATTGCGCGAATCACTTTTCCCTTGTGGCTCTATGTTTCAGTAACCGGTGTTGTGATTTATTGGATGCTCTACCACACATAGCGATAAGCGTTAATGAGTTCTTTCTTCAGGCATTTTGCTTAACGCTTATTACTAGGAGTGATTGTGATTTATTATGCAGGAAGAATATTTCAGCTCATCGGGCTGCTGGCAATGCCCTCGGCCATGTGGATTGCCCAGATCGAGCACGATGAGGCTAAATCCATCGGTGTTTTTGTAGGCTCACTCATTATTTTTTATTTAGGAGTTTTACTCGTGAATACGGGAAAGAAGTAATGTATGAAAGTACCCTTTCTTGATTTAAAGGCACAATACGAGCCGTTGCAGGCAGAGCTGGAGGCCGCGGTTTTAAAAGTCCTCAGAAGCCAGTGTTATGCTCTGGGTGAAGAAGTCGAAATGTTTGAACGCGGTTTTGCGGCATATTGCGGGGCTCAATATTGTGTGGGGCTCAATTCGGGAACATCGGCGCTTATCTTAGCGCTCAAGGCGATGGGGATCGGGCCCGGCGATGAAGTCCTTACGGTTCCGCAGACTTTTTTTGCGACTTCCGAAGCGATTAACTGGGTCGGAGCAATGCCGGTTTTTGTTGATGTCGATGAAAAAACACGCACCATGGATCCTTCCAAAATTGAACAGGCCGTTAATCCTAAAACCAAAGCGATTATACCGGTTCATCTTTACGGGCATTCGGCGGACATGGATCCGATTCTTGAGATTGCCGGTAGACACAAATTATGGGTTCTGGAAGACGCGGCCCAGGCGCACGGTGCTAAGTATAAAGGAAAACGGGTGGGCGCCCTGGGACATGCGGCCTGTTTTAGTTTTTATCCGACGAAGAATCTCGGAGCCTGCGGCGAGGCCGGCGCAGTTGTGACCTCGGATGAAAATTTGGCGGTTGCAGTTCAAAAATTGAGAAATCACGGAGGTATCCAGCGTTACCGCCATGATTTGATCGGGATGAATGCGCGTATGGAAGCGATTCAGGGTGCGGTTCTGAATATTAAACTCAAGCATGTGGAGGAGTGGAATCAAAAACGCCGTGCAAATGCGAATCGTTATCATCAGTTGCTTCAAGGAGCGCGGGTGGTTCTTCCCCAGACCGCGGAGTGGGCCGAGAGCGTGTTTAATAGTTATGTCGTTTGTTCGTCAGAACGGGATCGCCTTATTGATCATCTAAATCAGAATCATGTCGGAAGTCTTATTTATTATCCCAACAGTTTACATCTGCTGGATGTTTACAAAAGTTTGGGATATCGAAAAGGGGATCTGCCGGTATCTGAGCGTTTAACCGCTGAAGTGCTTTCGCTGCCGATATATCCTGAATTAACCCATGAACAGATTGAGTATGTGGCCGGAGTGATTCAAGAGGAATGGAAACTATAAGATCCTCTCTATACTCAAAACCGTTTTTATGTTAAGATTCACGCCTTATGACTGACAATACCGCCCGCAAGGGACCCCGTCCCGAATTAATTGCCCAAAAGCCGGAACGCAAGCGTGAACCGCGTCAACTGGCTGTGATTAATCAGAACAGCTGCACCGGTTGTGAGGCCTGTGTCATCTTCTGTCCGGTGGATTGTATAGAAACCGTTCCGGGTGCTGACTGGGCTCAATTTCAAACTGTCGTTGAAGTGGATATTGAGCGTTGTATCGGTTGCGCACTGTGTGCCAAGCACTGTCCGTGGGACACGATTCCCATGTTCGGCTATGCCGAAGGGATTCAAAAAGCTCCTGAAATAACCCGCCGCAGTATTTGTAATCAGAAAACCATCGAAGACGTTACCCCTGCAGAGTCTTAAAAAAGCAAGACTAAGCATTGAGCGATGAGGGCTGAGCTCTCAAGAAACTCTTTTGAGTTTTGTGGCTCAAACCTCGGCCCTTAGTCCTCAGTCCTGTTAAAGAGTGACCCCGTCAAGGCGCAGCCAGCTTGCCGCAAAAAAAGTGGGCGGTTTTGACATGTCAACCAATTCGATATCCTGGATATCCGAGCCTGTAAAATTGAATTCTTTCTCGTCGTAGAGCCCCAGGAGTTCATGCCGGTGGGCAATAAAAGCATAGGCGTAATGCTTTCCGTTTTTGAGTGTCAATGAGACCAGATGTCCGCCTTCGATCGTTTCAGGAACACCTGCCAATTTTCGCGACAAAATCTCAGGAAGCAGGCGTTTTTCCTTTTCGATATTCAGGCTGCGAAATTGTTTTTCAGCCCGCTCGCGGCGGTTGCGGGCATCCTCATAAGCTTTGTCAACTTTGTGATACATAAAGACAATCAGCGGAACCAGAAAGACCATCCAGGTGCCGAATACAGCCGCAACCCAGATGGCAGCAGTTTTTGTTTCGCGAATGCTGCCGAAATGGCGGGCAATCAGAGGGGTCCAGATGGCATGGGCTGCAAAAAAAGACAGAATGGTCAGCGTAATCCACGCCACCCACCACAGAACAGTTTGTGTTCCCTTTTTTTGTTTAGATTTTTCTGACATAAATGAACCTCTTTAAGAAGGGGGTATTTTAATTCAAATTTGTGATGGTTTCCACCCGTATAAGTTAAAAGTCAGAAAACCGAAAAGCCACCGGACAGTTTAAAGCAAGAAAGTGAGACCGCTTCTATCAGACACGATACCATGCTGACTTTCAGACTCTGGTCTTTTATCGATAGATATATTATGATACAGGCTTCTTAGACTTTGGAGGTTTAGATGCACAAGACGATTATCGTGACAGGCGGTGCGGGTTTTATCGGCAGTAATTTTGTCAGGCACCTTGTGGACAAGACGAAACTTGAAAAAATCGTTATTTTAGACAAACTGACTTATGCCGGTAATTTAGGAAATCTCGAGGGAATACTCGACCCGGCGCGAGTCATTTTTGAGAAGAACGATATTGCCGATGCCAAGGCCGTTGAACGGATTTATCAAAAACATCGGCCGGATTGGATTGTTAACTTCGCCGCTGAATCACATGTGGACAGATCCATTGATAACCCCAGCGATTTTATTGAAACCAATATTGTCGGAACATCCATTTTGTTGGATAAAGCCTTAAAGTATTACGGGGAATCGGATGCAGAGCATAAAAAAACTTTTCGTTTTCTGCACGTCTCTACCGACGAAGTTTACGGAACCCTTGGAGCCGAAGGGCTTTTTAAAGAAGAAACCCCTTATGCTCCCAACTCGCCTTATGCCGCATCCAAGGCGGCGGCTGATCATTTGGTGCGTGCTTATTATGAAACTTACGGCCTTCCCGCGTTGATTACCAATTGTTCCAATAACTATGGCCCTTACCAATTCCCTGAAAAATTAATCCCGCTGGCATTGTTAAATGCGATCGAAGGCAAGAGCATTCCGATTTACGGTGACGGATTAAATGTGCGCGACTGGCTTTATGTGGAAGATCATTGCGAGGGTATTTTGCTGGCCCTTCAAAAAGGAAGGCCGGGTGAAAAGTATAATATCGGCGGCAGTAATGAGAAGACCAATATGGAGGTGATTAATACACTGTTGGGTTTTATCGAAGAATTTTCTCCCGCAGCCGCTAATACGGCGCTCAGCAGTAAAGGTATCAAATCGTATGAGGCCTTGAAGACATTTGTCAAAGACCGTCCGGGTCATGACCGGCGGTATGCCATTGATGCTCAAAAGATTAAAACCGAATTGGGGTGGCAGCCCCAGCACAACTTTCAAACCGGTTTGCGTGCAACGGTGCAGTGGTATTTGAGCCACCTGGATTGGTGTAGAGAGGTGCAGTCCGGTAAATATCAGCGTGAACGGCTGGGACTTGCACAGGCCTCAGACTAAATGGATTGTTATTTCATAAAACAGGAGAGGGAAATATGGAATTTATTTTAAAACATACAGCAGATAAGAAGAAACCGGCAGATCTTTTTGTGATGGGTTATTTTGAAGGCGGCGCGGTCTGTAAAGAGCTGCAGACATTAGAACCGCTTTTTTATCAGAGCATTAAAACCGCATTGAAAAATGGAAAATTTAAAGGGTCCTTTTCCGAAACGCTTTCGAGCTATCACGAAAAATTTACGCAGGCTTCCGAGATTGTTCTGATCGGGCTTGGTAAGACCGGAAATTTCAAAAAACTTTGCATGCGCAAGGCCGCCGGACAGATTGCCCAGCTGGCTAAATCCAAGAATGTGAGCGCGCTCAGAATTCTTACTGACAGCTTTGCGGGGGGAGAAGTCAAAATTCAGGATGCGGTATCGGGGCTTGCCGAGGTGCTGGAACTGAATGCTTATGCATTTGATAAATATAAAAAGGACAATGCAAAGAAGAAAAAAGAATTCAGCACAGAGCTGATTTATACCAAAAAACAGTACGAAGCGGCATTCAAAAAAAACATTGCCGCGACACAGGCGGTTACGCGCGGTGTCTTACTAGCCAGAGACTTGATCAATGAGCCGGGAAATGTTTTGAATGCACCGCGGATGGTTGAAATTGTACGAAAGATGACAGCGCAGAAAAAGATATCCTGCAAAGTGCTCGGTGAAGCGGAGTTAAAAAAATTGAAAATGAACGGAATTCTTGCGGTTAATCAGGGGAGCATGACCCCCCCGGCCCTTATCGTTACCGAATACGGTCAGCGGTATCAATCCAAAGGCACTGTCTGTCTGGTCGGCAAGGGGGTGACTTTTGATACCGGAGGTATTTCGCTTAAGCCCGGAAAGGACATGGAAAAGATGAAATATGATATGTCCGGTTCGGCAGCCGTGATTGGTGCGATGAGCGCCTTGGCCGATTTGGGGCTGCCTGTCCATGTTGTGGCTTTGACCCCAATGGTGGAAAACAATGTGGCCAATAATCCGCAAAGACCCGGTGATATCATTCAAATGTATAATGGAAAAACGGTTGAGGTCATCAATACCGATGCTGAAGGAAGGTTGATTCTGGCAGATGCGCTTTCCTACGCTGAAAAATTCAAACCCAAGGCCATTATTGATTTAGCTACTTTAACCGGGATGTGTGCTTATACTTTTGGCGACCAGGCGATTGCCATCCTGGGGAATAGCAAACGGTTGATCGGCCGCGTGCAGGATGCCGGAGAGGCCGCCGGGGAACGCTGTTGGGAACTGCCGATGTGGGACGGATACCGCGACCAAATCAAAGGATATCATTCAGATCTTTTAAATGTAGGCGGTCCCTATGGCGGAACAATTACGGCTGCAAAATTCCTGGAAGAGTTTATTCCCGAAAAAACCGATTGGGTGCACATGGATATTGCCGGTACGGCCTGGTGCAATAGCCCGCGTTATGATTGTGTGAAGGGCGCTACCGGGGTAGGGGTGAAACTTTTGGTGCAGTTTTTAAAGGCCTGGAAGAAATAGAAAGCGTGTAAATTTTGTGATGTTTTTGATTTTTCGATTGCATTTTTTTTATGCTTGAATAAAAATAGACCGCAACTGGGGAAAATCACTTAAGTTACTGTTGAAAAAGACGTTAAAGAACAAAACAGCTTATCCTACAGGAGGTTTTTATGAATAAAAAGTTTTTTGCAAGTACGCTTGCTGCATTAATGATTCTTGCCGGAACATCAACAACCGCTTCTGCCATTGGTATGAAAGAGGCCAGTTCTTCATTGCTTTTGCCGACAACAGGGCAGGCCATGAACGGACAGATCGGGAACACGAAAACAAAAGTCATGGCGGGTGTTGAAGTGGCCATGATTACCACCACCGCGATTTTAGGCGGAGTGGTCGGCGGCCCCGTGATTTGGGCGGCTTTAGGACCTTTAATTGCAAACCATACCTGGAGCGCGGTGGATGCTTATCAGGGCGCCCAAACTAAGATTAATAGTCCAGAGGTTCAGAAACAGATTTTTGAAGCTCAACGCACACTGGAATATTCACGCCAGAAGCGTTTTGGCCGTGAAGAAGAACAGCGCTCAAATATTCGTGACCGGATTGCTCAGGCCGCTGAACAGGCTAAGTAACCAGTGTTCCGTCAATGCCGGATTTTGGCATTGTTACGGACACTTGTGCCGCGAACCCGGATATTATCCGTTGACGCGGTATTAAATATCTCCCAGGATAGCTGTTATAAAAAACCCCTGTTTTAGGAATGTCCTAAAACAGGGGTCTTTTCTTCTCGGAAGTGTCCTACAAAAGACCTTTACAAGCTTTTTTGCGGGCTTATAATACCCCCACTCGCTGCCTGTCGGCAGCGCGTTCTTTCAAATGATAACCTTATAGGTGTCAGTAGCCATTCATTAGAATGGCAATACTTAATAGGGAAGAGAGCATAGACCTGCTAAAAACCTTTTGGTTTTAAGCAGCTCTAAGACTCCGCGGTGCCGCCGCTGTCGGCAAGAACGAAAGCGAATAGAAGCGGATATGAATCTGCTTCAATAAGCCACTTTTCCAGTTGGAAAGGGAAGGCTCGTCAGTAGGACGGGATGATATCTCGATTGCTTGCCTAGCCAGAAGACCTGCCTATCACAAAATTATTCTCCGAGCAGAGATCAGAGAACCGCAAGCCCTTTTTCTCTTTTTTGCATCCGGAGAAGAAGGGATTTTTATGTTTGAGAACGAAGCATTCTCAAAAGCACCTCGTTTTTCCGCAGTTTCTTTTTCAAAGTTTATTCTCAAATTATTATTTTTATTACCGGTTTTGATCCCATGTTTCATCGCTTATTCGAGTCATTACGGATATGCAGCGATCGATACGGCGAATCAAGGTCAGATTCTTCAGAATGAATCCGGCAGTACGGAAGCGCCCGCCGTGACTGTTGTCGGCTCAAGGTTGCCCTCTTTTAAAATTCCTTTTTCGGATGTTCCGGCTAACATCAGTTATATTCCGGCCAATGTCTCCAGAAAGAATCAGGAAGAAATTTATGAAACCGAACCACACACCTTTCAGGAATCCATCAAAGATATTGAAGGTGCAGTGTTTTATGATGAAGTCGGAAACGGTCTGGATACCACTTTTAGTTTGCGTGGGTTTAATGTCAGCAGTGCGGTGATTGTTCTTGTGGACGGCGTGCGCATCAATGAACTCGACGGGGATGTGGTTTCATTTCCTTTGATTGATATGACCGACATTGAGGCGATTCAAATTGACCGCGGATCAGCATCACCGATTTTTGGCAGTAATGCTTTTGCCGGAGTCGTACATCTTACAACCGGAAGACCTAGCCCCAAAAAAATGAGCCTTTTCGGAGGGTTTGAATATTCGAGTTTTGGAGGATACCAGTTTTATCAGGGAATCAGCGGAACATTAAAGGATCCATGGACCGATTTCGGCGGCAAGTTGACCTATTATTTCAAAGGAGGACGTAATTTAGGGGACGGATTCCGCTCAAACGGAGAATACCGGTTGACGAATTTTAATACCAAAGTCGCCTATGAACTGCCCGATGATCAGGGGCGTATTTATTTTGGATGGAAACATACCGAAGGAGATGTTTCAAATCCGGGGGCGTTAACCTTCGATGAATATCAGGCCAACCCGGATCAGATCCACAACCCTTTGGACAGCCGGAGGCGTGATAACACCATTCTTCAACTCGGCGGTGATAAGAAATTTTTTGATGATCACCTAATGCTCTCTCTTTTAACTTCGCAACGTTACAACGATATCCGTTTTAAAACCACCTATGCAACATTTTCGGCTTTTGGCGAGCCGTCACCGGATACTGATTTAGTGACACAAAAATCGCGTGCAACGGATTTGGTGTGGCAGGCCGCCTATCAGGATGATTGGTGGAATGTTCATAATTTGACGACCGTGGGCATGGAAATGCGCAATGCGGATGAAAGCACGTTGAATCAGGATGCTTTTCAGGGAGAAGTGTCTAACAGCACTCCTAATGCCGAACGTATGGCAAAACCCCGAAGTGCCGGTTTATTTTGGAGAGAAGCGCTTGATTATCAAAATGTGGTCATTGTCCATCTTGGCATGCGGCATGATTGGCATTCGGTCCGCATCAATGACCAGATGACTCCGGCTAATAATATCAGTGACCGTTGGCATTCCTCGACTGTATCGACGGGATTAACCCTAAAGCCGGCCAAATATGCCGATCTCTTTTTTAATTATAGTCAGGGTTTTCGCGTCCCCACATTAAGTGAGATGATTTCTCCGAGCGCTTTCGGTACGTCTGTGGCAACTGATTTGGCACCGGTTAAATCCGATAGTTATGAGCTTGGTTCCAGGCTCCGTTATAAAGACAAGGCACATTTTAAGGCCAGTTTTTTTGTGATTGATTTGAAGGACGAAATTATTTTTGACTCCAACAGCGTGACGAATCTTGCTCCGTTCGGACAGAATGTGAATGCCGGAAAAAGCCGGCGCATGGGTCTTGAAACCCGTTTTGATGCACAACCGATAGAAGAGTTAAAGGTCTACGGGTCTTATACCTGGACGAAGGCTTATATACGAGAAACGAACGGGGCGCAGCCTTTTACCGGATTGCCTTCCGTTACTGACGGCAGAAGCCTGGGTTTGGTCCCTGAACACCGCATGACGTTCGGATTTGTGGCTAAGCCGCTTAAGCGCTTTGGGGAACCTTTTGCGGGATTTGATATCGGGTTGCACGGTATTTATACGGGCAAGCAGCATCCCGGAAATTATGAGAGCGCTTCCGAAGCGACACTTAATGCCACGGGCGGTGCCGGATATACAATCAAATCTTATACTGTATGGGACCTTGTGATGTCTTATCAATGGAAAGGTCAGTCGATTTATTTTAAAATCAATAATCTTTTCGACAATAAATATTATTCGCGGTCTGTTAATGCCACGTCATTCGGCAGCGGAATTGTTCCTGCGGGAACGTTTAATTTTGTCACTCCATCGGCACCACGCGAATACATTTTTGGAGCAAGGTGGGAGATTTAGCCCTTTTTATATGCGCGCGTACTTCGATAAGAAATCAAGTGCCGGCTGGTTTTTGCCGGCACTTTTTGTTTGGTTCGTGATAGGCTTCCTGGCAGCACCGTTTGCTTGGGCACAAACGCCGGAACGGATCGTATCGCTTAATCTTTGTGCGGATGAATTGCTTTTAAGAGTTGCCCATAAAGAGCGCATTGCGGCGGTAACGGTTTTTGCATCCGATCCCAAAAGCTCTACCGTGTGGCGTGAGGCAGAAGGCCTTCGGGCCGTGAAGGGGACCGCCGAGGAGGTGACGGCGTTAAATGCCGATTATGTGGTGGCCGGTTTTTTCAGCCCCAGAGAAACCTTGCGATTTCTGAAGAAAAAACAAATTCCGGTTTTGATTTTAAAAGTGCCTTCCGATTTTGAAGACATCCGTTCGAATATACGCCGCGTGGCACAACTTACCGGACAAAATTTGAAGGGTGAAGAGCTTATTCGTCAAATGAACGGACGCCTGCAGGTTGTCAGCCAGTCCCGCCACAAAGATCAGGCGAAGCCGGGCGTCATCTTTTTTCAAATCGGCGGATATGTGCCCGGAGCAGACACATTTGAGAATGCGATTATTGAAGCGGCCGGAGCGGATAATCTGGCCAAGACTCTTTTTAAGATACAAGGGTACGGCCGTATTTCTCTGGAAGAGTTGATCCGCGCCAGACCCGATTTGCTGGTTTTCTCAGACGATCATATCGAAATGCAGGCCATTGGGCGTGAGCTTCTGGAGCATCCGGCGATTCAAAAAACGATGGCAGGCACCCAAAAGATGATTATTCCCGGAGCTTTGCTTAACTGCGGTTCGCCGGCTTCCGTGGAAGCGGTTGAAATGATTGCTCGTGAACTTGAAGGAATCAAGTTATGAATGGAAGAAAATCTGAAAATAGAATGCTTTATTTTCTACTTTCGTTGTCTCTGATCACCACCTTTATCCTCTCGTTGAATATGGGAGATACCCCAGTTTCATTTTTTAAAAGCCTTTGGACAAAACTTGACCGGGAATCCGCCGTTATTTTATGGGAAATTCGTTTGCCGCGTGCGATCATGGCGATTTTGGTCGGGGCCAGTCTAGGCCTTTCGGGCGCCGCCATGCAGGGGTTCCTGCGCAACCCGCTGGCTGAACCCGGTGTGATGGGCGTCACCGGAGGAGCGGTTTTGGGTGCGGTGCTGATGTTTTATACAGGACTTGCCTCTGTGTTTTCTTTTGCGCTTCCCGTGGGCGGTATGATCGGAGCCTGTCTTTCGGTGGTGATTCTTTATGCGGTGGCCGGCAGAATGCATTCGGCCTATTCTTTAATTCTGGCCGGGGTTGCCATTAATACGCTGGCCTTTGCTTTGACAGCGCTTGCACTTAATCTCTCCAAGAATCCTTATGCCTCGCTTGAAATTGTTTTCTGGCAAATGGGTTCTTTGGCCGACCGCAGTTTTGAACACGTTACCTTGTCGGCCCCGTTTGTGCTGGCCGGATGGATCTTACTGCTGTGGGATGCCCGCGCGTGGGATGCTCTGACCTTAGGTGAAGAGACAGCCCGGAGCATGGGCGTTTCGCTCGGGACCGTACGTTTTCGCTTAATCGTCGGCACCGCGCTGTGTGTCGGAGCGGCCGTATCCTTCTGTGGAAGCATTGGTTTTGTCGGTCTCGTCGTGCCGCATCTTTTAAGACCGTTTATCCGATATCAGCCCGGAAAACTTTTGGGCGTCAGCGCACTGGGAGGAGCCATTCTTCTTTTATTGGCGGACATCGGTGTGCGCGTCATTCCTTCTCATACCGAAATTAAATTAGGTGTTCTGACGGCCTTGGCGGGAGCTCCGTTTTTTATCGTGCTGATTTTTAAAATGCGCCGGAGTGTTTTATGAAGATTCTATCCGCGTGCGATCTGCAGCTCAGTTTGAACGGACACAGCATTCTCAAAGGCGTGGATGTGGAAGTGAATTCATCAGAGATTGTCGGGTTGATCGGTCCCAACGGCTCAGGTAAAACAACTTTGGTGAAATGTCTTACCCATATTCTTAAACCCGAAAAAGGAAAGGTTTTTTTTAAAGGTACGGAACTTGATCGTGTAAAAAAAAGCGAGTTTGTCCGCACGACGGCTTATATTCCGCAGGGACAAACCATTCACTGGCCGATGACGGTTGAAAGGGTCGTGGCCCTGGGGCGCATTCCACATCGAATGCCGTGGCAGAATTTAACCGCAGAAGAAGATAAGATTATTCACCAGACGATGGAAGATACGGATATTGATCATATTGCTCAAGTGCCGGTGGACCGTCTGGCCGGAGGCGAAAAAACACTGGTTCTTTTGGCCCGGGCCTTGGCCGGTCGGCCTGAGATTCTGGTGGCTGACGAACCTGTACAGGGGCTTGATCCCAATCACCAAATCCAGATTATGAATCTTTTAACCGAGTTTAAGAATAAAGGACGTAGCGTTCTGACGGTTTTACATGATTTGAGTCTGGCTGCACGGTACTGCGACCGGCTTTATTTTCTGTGTGATGGGAAAATATTGACTTCAGGCACACCGAAAGAAGTTTTATCGGCAGATTTTCTGCGCCGCGGTTACGGCATTGAAGCGCGTATCGTTGAAGACGAGAACGGTTTATATGTCATGCCCTATAAGAGGACTGAGCCATGAGGACTAAGGACTGAGCAAAAGCGACTCGTTACTTATCACCTAAAAATTAAAGCTACTTGATTATGAAAAAAGTTAAAAAATGCGAACGGTGCGGCGGGGAATTTGCCTGCGGCGTAGGCAGTAAAAAGATTTGCTGGTGCTTCCATCACGATCTAACCGAAGAGACTCAGGCAAAAATCCGTGAAAAATATCAGGATTGTCTTTGCCCGGTCTGTCTTGAATATTTTCAGAAAGAACAGAAAAATGAGTGAAATCTATTTTACTCGTAAAAAGATTGAACAGTAAAAATGTTATAGAGAAACGCGCCGTCTCGCTTGGAGCTCTTCCGCCTATGGCGGAAGGATCTCCGCGTCTCGACAAGAGGCGCTGATTGTTTCTGCATAACATTTTTACTGCTATAAAGTAACATTAAGTTTTAATAGGATTTTGGTGTGGACTAGTATATGAAAGCAAAAACACTGATGATTCAAGGAACGGCATCGCACGTCGGGAAAAGTGTGATGTGTGCGGCGCTCTGCCGGATTTTCAAGCGCCGCGGCTTAAGCGTTGCCCCGTTTAAGGCGCAGAACATGTCGAATAATTCCTTTGTCACGCGCGAAGGCCTTGAGATGGGCCGTGCTCAAGCCGTGCAGGCGCATGCCTGCGGCATTGAACCTTCTGTGATCATGAATCCGGTTCTTTTAAAGCCGCATACGGATCGAAAAGCCCAGGTGGTGGTGATGGGAAAACCGCTTTTAGAAAATGCCACGTTATTGCAGGATAACTACCGGGAGATGGTGCAACCGGCCATTGATCAGGCGCTCGAAGAATTAATGGAAACCTATGATCTGGTGATCATCGAAGGAGCGGGAAGTCCTGCGGAAATGAACCTCAAGGACCGTGATTTGGTCAATATGAGCATTGCCAGGAAATTAAAATCCCCGGTTATTCTTGTCGGAGATATTGATTGGGGTGGTATCTTTGCGCAGCTTACCGGAACTTATGAGCTTCTGGATCCTGAAGAGAAAGAGCTTGTTGCGGCTTTTTTGATTAATAAATTTCGCGGAGATTTGAGTTCTTTTGACAAAGGCCGTGAGTGGATTGAAAAACGCACACAACGTAAAGTGCTTGGCGTGGTGCCCTTTATCTCTGATTTGGATTTGGCGGAAGAGGACTCCATCAGCGACGGTGATTCTTATCGTGTGTTTGCGGGGCTCAGAGCTAATGTCGCGCTTGATCAAATCAGCGGCTTGGCCCGGGACCGCCGCCGTGTTTCTGTGGAGGATCATCAGCTTTTGATTGATGTCCTATGGCTGCCCAGAATTTCAAATTTTACCGACTTTGATTTGTTGTCCCGTCAAAAGAATGTTGTTTTGCGTTATCTTCACGAGCCTGACCGCTTAAGAATACCGGACGCGCTGATTATCCCCGGAACCAAAAGCACGATTGCGGATCTTCGTTATCTTGAGAAAACAGGACTCACAACTTATATTCGCAGATGCCATGCTGCCGGTTCAGTAATTGTCGGCATTTGCGGCGGGTATCAGATGCTTGGAACCAAAATATCGGATCCTTTGAAAATCGAATCATCCGAAGAGACTCAGGGTTTGGGCCTTCTTCCGATTGAGACCATGTATGAACCCGAAAAGACCACCCGGCAAATTAAAGTCAGACATCTTGAAAGCGGATTGACGGTCGGCGGGTATGAAATTCATATGGGGACCGTAAAGTTTAAAAAGGTTCTGCCGGCGTTGTTTAAAAACGATGAATCACAACATGATGAAGGCGTTTGTCTTGATGCAGAACAGAATGGGATCAAACAGAGGATATTAGGAACCTATATGCATGATCTTTTTAACGATGCCGGTTTTCTGACCTATTTTTTGAGTCAGCTGTCAAAACGTGCCGGGCTGCCGTATTGGGAGCGCCAGGGAACAGAGACTCAAACGGGAGATTTATATGACCGTTTGGCGGATCGTGTTGAGCCCAGTATCGATATGTCTTATCTCTTAAATATCGTTAAATAAAACTGCCGACATTCCGTTATAATAAGAGTTTATCGGATCATAGATATTTGCAACAGCTCCATGATGCTAAAGACTCTCGAGCACCCATTAATCAAGGGGGATCATTTTATGGCTTCAAAAAAAGCACTCATGCCTTTTTTATTACTAGGATTCTTTTTCTTTTTTCCTCAGACACCGGCTCAGGCCAAATTGAGTAATATTCCGAAAGTTTACGGCCGGGGACTGGTCAATGCCGTTTCGATTCCGCTTGAGGCCTTGCGGACACCTTATGTAGAAATGAAAGAGCATCATTGGATTTGGCCGTTCTCCTTTTTCCCGAGAACTTTTCGGAATGTGATGTTTCGAACCGCATCGGTTGTCAATGACTTGGTTTTCTACCCCTTTACCGCCGGATTTGTGGATGAAGTTCCGCCCATGACCGAAAAAATCGGTATTTCCAATTATATTTGGGAAACCGAAGACGAATTTTAATCTGCGTCAAAACTCATTTTACTGGAGACTCTGAGTCTCCCGAATTCTAAGGCAAATTTTATGACAACGGATAAAGCCCCGCGCGGACATAAGATCAGCGGAGAAAATATTAAGAAAGGCCTAGTGATGGTCAATACCGGAGACGGCAAGGGTAAAAGCACAGCCGCTTTCGGCACGGCTTTACGCGCTGTCGGTTCAGGATATAAAGTCGCGGTGGTACAATTTATCAAAGGGCAGTGGAAGACAGGAGAGGGTGAGGCCGCTACACAGTTTGGAGACAAACTGAAATTTTTTCCGATGGGTGAGGGATTTACCTGGGAAACTCAGAACTTTGAGCAGGATGTGAAGAAAGCCGCAGAGGCCTGGCGAAAATGCATTGAGCTGCTGCACGATGACGAGCATCAGTTAGTGATTCTTGATGAGATTAATTATTGTATGAAATATAATTTTGTGGATGTCAAAGAGGTCATTAAAGAATTGAAAAAGAAACCGCCGCTTAAACATGTTTTTTTAACCGGTGGCGGTGCGCCGCAGGCGCTGATTGATTTTGCAGATCTCGTCACTGAAATGAAATGCATCAAACATCCCTATCATCAGGGGATCAAAGCCCAGCAGGGGATTGAGTTCTAATCGCTTTGCGTTTGAGCTACTGAAAATAAAATATTGCTACGAAACGCACCATACGCTACAGGAGCTTCCCCCGCTTTTAGCGGGGGCGATCTCCCGCCGCGCATAGACGGTGCTAATTGTTTCTTTACAATATTTTATTTTCGCATGCATTGGCATATCTAATTTATTTAAGTTAGGCCGGAGAATATGGCAGTTCATTGTCCCAAATGTCAGAAAATCTATAACATGACCGAATTTCATGGCGGCCGGCAGGTCAGATGTGCCTGCGGGCAAATGCTGGACGGTTCGCTTTATGAAACGGTCGAAGATTTCCTTCAGTATTTTGAAGATGAGGGCGAGCGCGAGGCCGCCCGTGAAATTCAGCAGGATGCCCAGGAGATATGCGGCATGATTCTTGATGAGCGATGCGCGGATGTGGATATAGAAATTGCCAAAACCTCTCTGAAGGAAAAAGTCGAGAAACTCTTTCCGGATAAAATGCAAACGTATGAAATGATTTATGAGGCCAGATTCAAAAGATTGTGGGAACAATTTAGGGCTAAGGACTGAGCTCTGAGGACTGAGTTGTCAGTTGTTCAAAAACGATGAGTCAAAGTGGACTGTTCGGAGTGAATGCAAATACGGTTATTTTACTTGTAGAGCCTGAGAATCCCGACAATATCGGGGCGGTGTGCCGTGCGATGAAAAATATGGGTCTTTTTCAATTGCGTTTGGTGAAGCCGCCCATGGGATGGAGAAAAAAAGCCGAAAAAATGGCGATGCATTCCCACGATGTTTTAAAGAAAGCCGTTGTGTATAAGACCGCTGTCGCTGCTGTAGAGGATTGTCAGCTGGTCATCGGCACCAGCCGACGAGGCGGACCCAAACGTGGTTTTGCCATTTCTTTTTCCAAAGCTATTCAAAAAATCAAAAAGACACGTTTGAAATACCGGGTTACGGTGATGTTCGGCAAGGAGTCCAAAGGTCTCGATAATGACTCTTTGGATTTGTGTGACTGGGTCGCGGCTATCCCGACTTATTCTGGGTGTCCTTCAATTAATTTAGCTCAATCAGTGATGATCATGGCCTTTTCTCTATATGAAGAGACTGAAGGCAGACCCCGGTTTACTGACCGAAAAACTGCAGAAGAAAAGGAAATGCCGCTTGAAGCCTATTTGCCCAAAAAAGAATGGGACATTACTTTAGACCACCTGGAAAAGGCGCTTACAAAACTAGGGTATGTCCGTGACCGAAACCGTACGGTGCCCAGGATCAGGGCTTCCTTTAACCGTCTTTTCAAGCGTAGCGGTTTGCTCGCCAGCGAGGCGCAGATGTTTAAAGGTCTCGCCCGCCGGATTCTTGAGAGAACAACGGGTGCCGATGAGTAGAAAGTCGACGGATACAATCAACCACCGTGTGCCCGGTGCTGTTCGGTGTTATAATAAACAAATATAATGTCTTAATGAATATGGGGGATTTTTATGGATACAGAACAATTAAAATTAGAACTGCTGGAATTGATTAAAACCAAGGCTGTGATAAAGGGTGAGCGCACGCTTGCGTCCGGACAAAAATCGAATTTTTACATTGACGGCAAACAAGTTACACTTGATGCTCAAGGCATTTTGGCCACCGGAAAATTAATCCTGGCTATGCTCCACGGTGTTAACGCCGATGCCATCGGCGGCCCCACCCTAGGCGCGGATCCGATTGCAACGGCTGTTTCACTACTGAGCTCTCACACGGGTAAACCGATCAAGGCTTTTATTGTACGGAAGGCGTCTAAAGATCACGGTATGCAGAAAATGATCGAAGGCCCTGCAATTAGCGAGGGAGACCGCGTTGTTATGGTTGAAGATGTGATCACAAGCGGCGGCTCTGTTTTAAAGGCTATTGAAGAAGTTGAAAAAGTAAAGGGGCATGTTGTAAAAGTCATTTGTCTTGTAGACCGTAAAGCCGGGGCTGACAAAATTCTTGCCAAATACAATTACACACCGATTTTTTCTATCGATGACTTAGCGCTAAACAGTGATAAGTAATAAGTCTTAGGTTTTAAGACTCGAACTGGCTCAAAAGAAAATTTTATAGCGAGGCAATAATTGACCGCTTAGAATTCTTAGTTCCGACCCAATCACCCAGTCTCTTTTCTCCCAGTCTTCTCTACATGCGTTGCAGTAATTTCTATCCCCGCTAGTCATTTTAAGATCATTAGCATCTAAATTTAATCAGTAAGCAGTAATTTATTACCATCAAGATTTTCCGACATTAAAGATCAAAAACAAGTCAAAAGTTGCCAAAACGATCAATTTTTAGCATATATTCATAAATAATAAAAAAAATTTTTATAATCATAAGCTATTTAAAATAAACAATTTATGTCGATTTATCTATATAAAATTAAATAGCAATTCTTGACATTATATAAAATCGATGTAACTTATTTAAATAGAATATAACGATAAATGTCAAATCAATGGACATTTTTGAAATTCAAACAAGGAGACGAGAAAATGGAAGACCTTAAAAAAGACCGTATGCCGGTAGACAAAGGCAAAAGACGTCCTGAGCGCACTCAGATCATGACGCCGAAAGAAGCTGCAAAGTATCTTGGTTTTCATCTGGTGACTGTGTACCGGTTGCTTAAGAAGCAGGAAATTCCCGCGACTAAGATTGGCGGACAGTGGCGTTTTAAGAAAGATGTTTTAGATGCCTGGCTGCTTAAGCGCATGAATCAAGGCTAAACTCTTTAATCACACCCCGGCTCTGTTTCAAGAGACAAGGCGGATATTTTCTACACGCTCTGATTTTGAAGCAGGGTTGAATCCAGTTGTATGCGGAGGTGTTATGAAGATTTTCGCCGATAACAGCATGCTCTATGCCGGAAAGACGGCGTTAGTGGTTCCGTCTCCGGAAACATCTTTTCAAATTGCTCAAAAGAATTGGTATGCGCTCTATACCAAAAGCCGGCATGAGAAGTTAACATACCGTGAGCTTTCCAAAAAAGGCATAGAGTCTTTTCTTCCCATCCGTCAGTTAAAGCGTCAATGGTCGGACAGATCAAAGACTATTGAAGAACCTTTATTTCCCGGATATCTGTTTGTCCGTATTCCTCCCACGGAAAAAAAGAATGTGCTCATGACTGCGGGATCGGTCTGCCTGGTCGGACGTTCCGCAGGTGAACCCGTAGCCATTCCGGAAAATGAAATTCTGACAGTCAAACGTTTTGTCGCGGAAGAAATTCAAATTGATCCCTTCCCTTACCTAAGATCCGGACAGCGTGTGCGTGTGCGCAGCGGAATATTTAAGGGGGTTGAGGGATTTATTGTGCGAAAAGAAAAGAATTGCCGGCTTGTGATATCACTGGATTTACTGATGCAGTCTGTTTCAACTGAAATTGATAGTGCTTGTGTAGAAAAAATTTAGTTTTAACTTAAAACTTACAACTTAAAACTAGAAAGACCCTGTTGGTCCGGTCGAGCTATCGATTGGGACTGAGAGGGCGAAGCTATATGTGCGGAATTGTAACGATATTTGCTTATCACGAAAAAGCTCCAGATGCAAATCCTCAAGAACTTCGGGGTATTCGTGATTTTATGCACAAAAGAGGCCCTGACGGACAGGGTGAATGGATTTCACCGGACGGCCGCATTGCGATGGGACATACCCGGCTTTCAATTATTGATCTTTCGGAAAACGCTGCACAACCCATGACAAGCTTGGACGGACGACTGGCGATTACGTTTAACGGTGAGATTTATAATTACCGCCAACTGCGCCGTGATCTTGAAACCAAGGGTTATGTATTTAAATCCCAATCTGATACGGAGGTTCTGCTTCATCTTTATGCCGAAAAAGGTGAAGCGATGTTTAACGATTTGCGAGGGATGTTTGCCTTTGCTTTATGGGACGGACAAAAGAAAGCCTTGCTCCTTGCAAGGGATCCATTTGGCATTAAACCGCTCTATTATTCCGATAACGGCAAAACGATTCGGGCAGCTTCACAAGTGAAAGCGCTTCTTAAAAGCCCCGCTGTTTCAAAAACCCAAGACCCGGCCGGAGTGACTGGTTTTTTTCTGATCGGAAGCATTCCGGAACCCTTCACCTGGTATGAAGATATACGGGCCGTTGAGGCCGGAATGTTTATTTGGGTGAAAGAAAACGGAATTGTAGATACAAAGCGTTATTTTTCAATTCGAGAAACGCTAGAAAGCTTTTCCTCTTCTGATGAAAGCCCTGAGCATTGTGAGACCATTAAGAATGCATTGATCGATACGGTTAAACAGCATTTTGTAGCTGATGTTCCAGTTGGAATATTCTTGTCTTCGGGTATTGACTCGGCTGCGCTGTTGGCGTTTGCTTCTCAGGCGGGTTTTCATAATCTCGAAGCGGTAACGCTTGCTTTTGAAGAGTTTGAAGGAACTGACAAAGACGAGCTGCCTCTGGCTAAACAGGTTGCGCAGCGTTATGGAGCGAGGCATACCATTTATACGTTAACCCAAAAAGAGTTTCAGGAAGATTTGCAGGACTTTATGCAGTCAATGGATCAACCCTCTATTGACGGTGTGAATAATTATTTTGTTAGTAAGGCCGCGGCATTGACCGGTTTGAAAGTTGCCTTGTCCGGTCTTGGGGCTGATGAATTCTTTGGCGGATATGCATCCTTCAAAAATATCCCTAAATGTGTATCGATAGCATCTCTAGTTCCTTGGTTTCCATTTCCGCTTATCTTTAAACATCCAAAATCTGTTGGGATTTCAAAATACGGTAAAAACTATGCTGGAGCCTATCTGTTGCAGAGAGGGCTTTTTATGCCGGAAGAACTCACCTTTTTCTTCAAAGATGATTTTATAGAACATAGTTTGAGCCGACTTGCCCTGATTGACCGGATGCAGGATAGTCTGCCGGATGCGCCCGCCGGGGCTTATGAAAAAGTCATGGCATTAGAAACCTCTTTTTATATGCGCAATCAGCTTTTACGTGATTCGGATTGGACGGGTATGGCCCATTCGCTGGAAGTTAGAACGCCCTTTGTCGACCCTGTTTTTTTTAGACAAATTATGCCGGTATTAATCCGGTCAAGACAACATGGAGACAAACAAATATTGAAAAAAGTTCTTCTTAATAAGATTTCATCAATACAACTTAACCGAAAAAAAACGGGCTTTTCGGTGCCTGTGGATCAATGGATTCAAAGCGGTAAGGGTTTTGACCAGTGGCGCAAAGTTAATGCGCTGCGGACTGATAACTGTCCGTGGGCCAGACGTTGGGCCTATAACGTTTACGAGTATTTTAATTCATGAGAGCATTAATGCTTTTAACGGATGCCTTTGGTGGGTACGGCGGGATCGCAAAATTCAATCGTGATTTTTTAAAATCTTTATGCTCATATCAGGCCATGGAAGAAGTGATAGCCATTCCAAGACTTATTCAGAAGGATAGAGGTGAGATCCCGCACAAATTAACATACGTTACGAAGGCTGCTAATTCAAAGATCCGGTATTTGTTTGTAGTTTTGCATCAGATATTACAACGTAATTATAAAAAGAGAGATATGATTATTTGTGGGCATATTAATCTGTTGCCATTGGCCTATCTTTTAAAGAAGTTTCTGAAAGTCCCGGTCGTTTTAATTGTACATGGCGTTGAGGCTTGGAAATCCAAGAACAAGTCTTTAATCACAGCGGTCGACTGGATAATTTCAGTAAGTGAATTTACACGCGAGCGATTTTCTCAGTGGAGCGGTTGGAGCAAAGAATGCATCACCATTCTTCCAAACTGTATTGAGCTTGAAAAGTTTAAACCGGGCTCTAAAAATGCACTGCTATTGCAACAGTATGGTTTAGAAAATAAAAAGACCATCATGACCATGGGACGCATGAGCCGTTTAGAGCAGTATAAAGGTTTTGATGAAGTGTTGGCCGTTTTGTCAGAAATTATTTATAAAAAATCCGAAGTTCTTTATATGATTGTTGGAGATGGCGACGATCGGTTGAGGCTGGAGCAAAAGGCTGAAAAACTCGGTGTGCAAAACAACGTGATCTTTACTGGATTTATCCCCGAAGAAGAAAAAGCTGATTATTTGCGTCTTGCAGATGTGTTTGTGATGCCTAGCCGGGGTGAGGGCTTTGGCATTGTTTTTCTGGAGGCAATGGCGTGCGGCGCACCTGTTGTCGGCAGTAAAATAGATGGCAGCCGCGAGGCGTTGGATGATGGAAAGCTGGGTATTCTTGTGGATCCGGACGAGCGAGGAGAGATTAAAAAGGCTATTTTGGATTTATTGAAAGAAAAAAAAGTTATAACCCACAGCCAGTTACAAAAATTTTCATATGAACAATTTGAAAAAAATGTTCAATGCTGGCTGCATTCGAGTATGTCACAATGAGCACTGAATCTGAAAAATCAAAAAACATTTATACTCTTAAACAATTCCTAGTTTTTATCAGAAATTTTGGCTTTAATCCGATGCATATTATTTGGCCTACTTTGCTGGCTATGGCGGGAGCTGTTTTTGAGGGTATTCATATTACCGCCCTGGTGCCCCTGGTTAATGGGGTGATTAACAGAAATATGATGGCTGTCGAACATTCGTCGGTGGTTGAACATATTATTCGATTTATTCCTCAAATAGCAGACAACGGAGCGACTCTATTCAAAGTTTTAATTGCTGTTGTGTTTATTTCGATTGTGATGAAAAGCATTTTTATTTTTTGCTCCAATACGCTTACGGCTTACTATGTGACACGGGCAAACCATGAGCTGCGATGTAATATCTTTACCCGTTATCTTGATTTTGACAAATCATTTTTTGATCAGAATACAATAGGGCATCTTCATCAAACGCTGCTTGATTTTACACGCCGAATTTTGACAGAGCTGATGCAGCTTCAGAAAATGATGCCGACGTTATTTGCAGTCATAATTTACCTTGTTATTCTTTTTACGATTTCTTGGCAGTTAACATTGATAAGCGTCTTCCTCTTCCCGGCGCTTCATCATTTGTTGACTATTATTATTAACAAAATTAAACAGACCTCGCTGGACTATGCCAAGATTGCAAAAGATTTGAATAAAAAAACCATCAATGTCCTCTCATGTATAGCCCTGATCAAGGCCTATTGTCAGGAAAAGAATGAAAAGATTAAATTTAGAGATCAGAGTAAATCTCTGGCAATGTATGAATTTAGTATTCAAAAGAAAATGAGCATTGTGCACCCCATTCAGGACATTATCCTGCTGGTGGCTATTTTGGCAATGATTGCAATCATAAGCCTATTAATCACGAAGGGGTATTATCAACATGACTTTGGTGCTTTTTTGGTTTATTTCTATGTGCTGAAACGGACGGCTACGGGGTTTGGTGTTTTTAATCAGATTAGGGCAAGTATTGCTGCTATTGAGGGGCCGATCAGAGAAATCGAAAAAATTATGAATGAAGATACCCGCGCAGCATTTTTAATGCCTGATGGCAAAGAAAGCTTTCAAGGATTGCAGTCTGCGATAGAGTTTCGTAATCTTAATTTCTCTTACGATGCAGTGACCCCGGTTCTTAAAAATTTAAACCTTCATATCTGTAAAGGCGATATCGTTGCATTGGTAGGGCCGTCGGGTGCAGGCAAAACAACCGTAGCGCATCTTCTTATGCGTTTTTATGATTGCCCGGACAATACGATTTTTATTGATGGTCGTGATATTCGAAGCTTTTCAAATATTTCGCTGATGAAGCACATGGCTTTGGTCAGTCAGGAAACACTTCTTTTTCACGAATCGTTTAAAAACAATTTGATTTATGGTTTAGATCAAGAGCCGTCTGAGGAGAAGATCATCAGAGCGCTGAAAAAAGCAAATCTTTATGATTATATTTTAAAAATGCCAAAGGGAATGGATACGGCGATCGGAGACCGGGGTGTTCAACTCTCGGGAGGCGAGAGGCAGCGCCTTTCTATTGCCAGAGCATTTTTGAAAGATGCGCAGATTCTCATTTTGGATGAGGCGACCAGCGCACTGGATTCAATATCAGAAAAACTGGTGCAAACAGCCTTGTTAGAGTTAATGAAGGACCGCACGACCATTGCAATTGCTCATCGGCTTGCAACCATCCAGCATGCCGACAAAATTATTGTTATTGAATCAGGAGGCGTGGCAGAGGAAGGCTCGTTAGATATGTTGATTAAAAAAGAAGGTGTCTTTTATAAATACTGGAAAGAACAACAGCTTGGAAAAAGGGGATAGCGATGCCCGGTATACAGGCGAACCAACGATTTAAAATCGCAATGGTGGTAATGGGACGAATTGACAGCTTTGAACTGGTCAACGCTCTTTTGGCTCGGGGCCATGATATTCGATTATTCACCAATTATCCAAAATGGGCCGTGAAAAGGTTCTCTGTCCCTGAAGGGTGTGTGACCAGTTTTTGGCCTCACGGAGTTGTCGAGAGAATTTTAAAAAAGATAGCAGGGTTGGGTATTAAATTTCCGGAAGCGTGGATCCACTCTCTGTTCGGGCGATGGGCCGCACGGATGTTAAAAAAGAATCAGTGGGATCTTATTCATGTTTATAGCGGTGTGGCCGAAGAAATCCTCAACACAACGTACAGCGGTAGGGCTATTAAAGTAGTTATGAGGGCATCAACTCATATTAAAACACAATCAGATCTTTTAGAAAGCGAGAAAAAAAGAGCCGGCGAAGCCTTGATTGAAACACCCTCTACATGGATGATTAACCGTGAAATACGTGAGTATTGTTTGGCCGACTATATAAGGGTGACAAGCAATTTTGTTTATCAGTCCTTTATCAGGCAAGGAGTGCCGGAGAAAAAACTATGGTCTATCCCTTCGGCAATACCTTTTGATCTTTTTAAGCCGTCACAGGACGTCGTCGATGCCAGATGTCGACGGATATTATCGAATAAACCGCTGAGGATCATTTATGTAGGCACTTTGCAGTACCGAAAAGGCATTTTCGATTTGGCGAAAGTTATCGGGCAAGCTCCCGAGGGACTGTTTGAATTTTGCTGTGTCGGGCCGGTTCAGCCCGAAGCCGCTAAACTATTGAGCATGATGAAGAACAAGATTCATCATGTTACAAAACAGCCTCAGTCAGCACTGCGCAAATGGTATGCCTGGGCCGATGTTTATTTATTCCCGACCATTGAAGACGGTTTTCCTCAAACCTTGGCGCAGGCATTCGCTAACGCATTACCCCTTATTACCACTCCGAACTCTTCAGCTCCGGATTTTATAAAAGAAGGAGAAAACGGATGGATTCTGCCTATACGGCGCTCCGACCTTTTGTTTGAAAAATTGAGCTGGTGCCATCGCCATCGAGAAGAATTATCTTCCATGGTGCGGTGTATGCATGAAAATCTTCTAAAATCGCGGAGTTGGAATGATGCGGCCGAAGAGTTGGAAATAAAAATTTTTGAAAGTTTAAAAAAGTAAAAATGGGAATAACGATTATTGAAACACATCCGGTGCAATACCATGCGCCGGTATACCGTTGGCTGCAGCAAGAGCTGGGGATTCCGGTTACGGTGATATACGGCAGTGATCATAGTTTAAAGGGTTATTACGACAAAGATTTTCAAAGGTATATTACCTGGGACACCGATTTGTTGTCTGGATATACTTCCGTATTTCTTTCCGGCGCAAAAAAAGACTCGGTAGTTTGGAGTACTGTCGAAGACGCGATTGATCAATCATTTCCTGATGCAGTAATGATTGTAGGGTATTCGGAGTCTTTATATCGCAAGGCTTTTTTTCATTGTTTGAGAGCCGGTTATCCGATCTTGTTTCGCGCCGAAACGCTTGATATCGGACGCCCCTCCAGGATAGTCAGAAATGCAGTTCGAGAGATGCTGTTGAAGGCATGGTACAGCAGGTGCCATAAATTGCTTTATATCGGAGAGGCATCCCGGCAGCATTATGAAAGACTGAAGGTCGACAGATCAAAATTGACTTTCTCGCCTTATTGTGTTGACAACTCAAACTTTCAGACAGACGAAAAGATCAGGATCGAGTTAAGACAACAGGTGCGTAAGGATCTGAATATTTCTCATAAGGCCAAAGTTATTCTTTTTTCTGGAAAATTGATTCCCAGAAAAAATCCAGGAATAATTCTAGATGCAATTAGATCTTTATCTTTAAAAGAAAAAGAATCAGTAGAAGTTATTTTTTTGGGAGATGGTCCTCTTAAAAGAGAGTTGAGAAAAAAAGCGAATCAATCACCGGGTATTAGATGTCATTTTGTAGGTTTTCAGAACCAAACGCGGTTAAGCCCATATTATCACTCGGCAGATATTATGGTTTTGCCCAGCCGTTATGAAGCGTGGGGGCTTGTGGTCAATGAAGCACTTGAACACGGTGTGCCGTGTGTTGTCTCGGATGTGATCGGTTGCAGCGGCGATCTTATAGAAATTGGTCAAACAGGGGGAATTTTTAAAGAACACAGCCCTGTGTCTTTGGCTGATAGTTTGAAAAAAGTATTGTTTTTGGCGGATCAGCCCGGAATACGAGATAAATGCCGTAAAAAAGTTGAGCGTTATAGCGTACACCGTGCGGCTGAAGGGATTGCTCAGGCATTTAAGAAATATGAATCCCCATCTTCTGATCCTAAAAAACAAATTAAATCTGACAGCAGAGTTTTAATTATAGGATCTAGCGCCGGAACCTCTCTTGAAAAAATGTATCTGCGGGCATTTAAACAATTGGGATTTGAGCAGGTTGATCTTTTTAACACCGATCCAAAAACATTTACAGGCTTAAACAGGCTTTTTAATCCTATTTTTAGACATGTTCAGAGTCATATAGTCTTTAATGCTCTGATCAGGTTTATCAGATTACAAAAACAATATGACGCTGTTTTTATTTTTAAGGGAATGTTCTTAACCCCGAGGCTATTGTGTCGCTTGGAAAAGATTCTAAGGCGAACGATATGGATTAACATTAATCCGGATGATCCGTTTAATATTCAATCGAAAGGAGCATCAAATCGGAATGTTTTAAAGTCTATTTTATTTTATGATGTCTATGGGATATGGTCCAAAAGCATCTTTAAGAAATTGAAAGAATATGGATGTCGCAAGGTGGTTTATTTACCTTTTGGCTATGACTCTGAATACCACAGACTTCCTAAAAAAGTATGTCCGCCAAACGAAACGATTCTATTTATAGGCTCTTGGGATAAAGAAAGAGAACGCGTGCTTAATGATTTAAGCGCTTTTGATTTGAGAATATATGGATCAAATTGGGACAAGCTTCCATTATTCTCGCACTTGCGCAAAAAAGTAGTCGGTAAAGAGATTTTTGGAGAAAAACTTTGCGAAGAAGTTAACCGGGCAGCGATCAATTTAAACTTGTTAAGGCAACAGAATCTGGGTGCCCATAATATGCGGACATTTGAAATACCAGCCATGGGCGGTTTTATGCTTTCAACGCGAACAGATGAGCAGCTGATATATTTCCGTGAAGGATTGGAAGCAGAATACTTTTCATCTTCCGAAGAATTGGTCAGAAAGGTTAAATACTATCTTTCTCATCCCGATGAGCGCATAAAGCTTGCTCGGGAGGCTTATGTAAGGTCTCAAGACCTGAAAGCCACATATCAGGATCGGCTGCAAGATTTATTAAAGGACTTAAACATATGAAACGATTTAAATCTATTTTTGTTTTCGTCGGCTATGCGGCATTTATTACAGTGTTGCATTATTATCTGTTAAAAACGGATCTCAGGACAGGCTGGAAGTTGATTATAGAAGGAGCAACGGCATGTATTTTTTTTATTTTGTTAGGAGTTTCCGATTATATTGGCAAGCAAAACCTTAATGTTACAAATCTGTTTGCCCTTGGAGCTTTGTTGCGAGTGGGAATCGGAGGTGTCTATGCGGGCGTTTTGATTGAAGCAGATTTCCCCTGGTTGCTTGATGTCCGGGGATATGTTCCTGTAGACACAGCTGCCGAGGGATTATTTTTAATGCATATAGGATCTATTCTATTTTTGATGGGTGTCAGTTTCTATAAATATGCGGAGTTGAAGAAAAGGCCACAGCAAAGCAATACAGAAGAAACACCCCGTTTCCCCAGAACGTGGTTTATCTGGATGCTAGTTTTTAGTGGATGGATGGTTCGGGTTTTTGGCATACGCTTTGGCGTTGTCGGACAGGTTTTAATGTTGTTGCCCTCAGCGGGTACATTTCTTTTTGCTACAGCGGCTATTTCGGGAAGCAAAAAGAAGGTGCAGCATTGGGCATGTGCCTTTTTTATTGTTATATGGGAACTTTGGTTTGCCCGGCATTCGGTTATGAGGGAGGCTTATGCGTTTGTTTTCCTTCCCATACTATTAGCACTGACATTAAAATTCGGATTTGGAAAAAAAATTCATATAGCCAAGACGTCAAAATCAATGATTGCTCGATCTCCCAAAAGTAAAATTAAATTAATGGGCACCAGCTTGATCGGAGTTTTGTTGGGGGTTTTCATTATGATTGTAGTTTTTCCGGCAGCGTCACTAGTTAAAGAGAATAGATTTGACAGGATCGATGAAGCTTTGATTTATGTGTTACAGAATATTAAAGAGAACACGAGTGACATTAATCATTTCCCCAACCATGGTATTTATGCCTTCGGACTGCGAATGGCAAATATTGTAAGTTCGTCTGCTGTGATTATTCGTTTAGTTAATGAAGAGATGCAACCCACATATGATCCAATCCAGAACATCATGGCTGGTTTTGTTCCAAGAATTTTATGGAAAAATAAACCGGTCATTTCCAGAGGTGGAGAATTTGCCGAATTTCTTAATCCGGATGTCTGGGATGACACATCTTTTGCGCTCACATCGCCAGGCGAGCTTTATTGGTCTTATGGCTGGTTAGGCATGGCGCTGGGAATGTTGGCGATGGGGTTTATTGTGAACATGTTTTGGAAGACATCGCTGAAAAAAATATTTCATAACGTTTTTAATATTATCATGATTATTGTCATTGCACAGGAGTCGATCCGCTGGTTTGAGGGGTCGGCAAGCGCGGTGGTAAGTTTGCTGTTTGCCGTTAGAATAGTTGTTTTTATTCTCACGAAACCTTTACAAGGACTATTTACACGAAGAAAGCTTTCTTATAGGAAATTTAGATATGTGGCGAGAGGCGGGTGATGATTATGAAAAAAGATATTAAAGTGGTTGTGGTAGGCACAGGGTTAATTGCCCAAAAAAGGCATATACCAGCATGGCTAAAAGCCGGAGGACAAAATTGTTTGCAAGCCATATGCGACATTGATTTTGAAAATGTCCAAAAAGTGGCAGCTAAATTTAAAATTCCTAATGCGTATCATGATTTTAAAAAGATGTTATTAGAAATAAGACCTGATATTGTTGATATTTGTACGCCGCCAGCGACACATGCTCAATTGACGATACAAGCTTTGCAGGATAAGAGTAATGTACTGGTTGAAAAACCAATGGCTTTAAAAGAGGAAGAATGCAACGCCATGATCGCGGCCGCGCAAGCGTCAAACAGACAGCTCTGTATTGTTCATTCCGATTTGTTTTATCCTGCGTTTTTAAAAGCCGTATCGTTATTTCAAAAAGGTGTTATAGGTAAATTTAGAGGGATGAACATTTTTTTGTCAACTCCTACGGATTATATTACGTCTAAAAAGGATCATTGGGCGCACAAATTGCCGGGCGGTGTTCTTGGAGAGACGGGACCACATCCCGTTTATATGACCCTGGCATTTATTCCTAAAATTAACGAGGCGGATATACGCACCGAAAAAGTTATGAAGGAATATCCATGGTCTCCGTTCGAAGATTATCGCATTCATCTGGTGGGCAATGAAGGTGTAAGCAGTATTCATTTGATTTATACGACCAATCATTGGGCGGCGGAAGTGGATATATACGGTAGCGAAGGAATGCTGAAGGTGGATCTGGAGTCACAAGCTGTAATTGTCTATCGTCGTCCAAAACTAAAAGCATCAACACTTGCAGTTAACAGCATTAGCCAATCCTGTCAGATGCTTAAGAGTTCTTTTTTAGTGGGATTAGACTACTTAACGGGCCGGCATCAAAGCGCTCACGAACGGCTAATCCGCGCATTTTATACAAGTATAAATGAAGGCGGGCAAGCTCCGGTTTCGGCGAATCAGGGGCTTGAAGCGATTCGAGTAATGAATCTTTTGACGGAACAAATACGAGTAAAAGGATAAATAGAACCATGTGCGGTATATGCGGCGTTATAGACGCAGTCTCCAATTTGGATGAGATTGAAAAAAACTTGTCGCGTATGTTACAAAGCCTAGGGCATCGCGGCCCTGATGCCCAGGGAAAAAAAATCATTAACCTTCAGGGTTGCAGAAAAAACGTAGGTTTGGGGCATGCCCGCTTGGCTGTTCTTGATTTAAGCGAGGCGGCTAATCAACCCATGGTAAGCCAGGACGGAAACGTATGGATTTCTTTTAATGGAGAAATATATAATTTTAAAGAACTAAAAAGAAATTTACAACGGAAGGGTTACCGCTTTCGCTCTAATAGTGATACAGAAGTTATTGTGAATCTATATCAGGAAGTGGGGAAAGATATTTTTCAATTATTAGACGGTATTTTTGGCCTGGCAATTTTAGATTTAAAGAATCAAGAATTGATTTTGGCAAGAGATCCCTTAGGCGTTAAGCCCCTTTATTATTGCAGGTTAGCAGACAGGTTTATTTTTGCATCTGAAATTAAAGGCATTCTTGCTGAGGGCAGATATCGGTCTGAAGTTAATTGGCAGGCAGCCTACGATTATTTCACCTATCTTTATGTTCCATCTCCCGAAACCTTTTTCAAAAATATTTTTCAGCTCCCTCCGGCGCACACGCTTACCTTAAATTTAAAAAATGACGAAATGAGCCTTAAAAAATATTGGCAGATAAGGCGGTTGGAGAATATAGAAAAGGCCTCTTATGAAGAGTTGAAAGGGTTATGCCGGCAATCATTAAGAAAAAGTGTCAAAGAGCAACTGCAAAGTGATGTTCCAATAGGTGTTTTTTTGAGTGGAGGAACGGACTCGACGATTATTACCGGCTTGGCAAAAGAGGACCAGGATATCAAAACATTTACGGCAGTATTTCAAGGCAAGGAATATGAAACATACAATGAACGGGCTCGTGCACAGACAACAAGTGATTTTTTAAGGACCGAGCATTATGAATTAGAAATTGAATCTCCAGATCCCATGGAGATGCTCCAATTAATTGATTATTTTGATCAGCCCTTTGGGAATCCGACATTTTATTTAATGTTTCTTATTTCGAAAAAAGCACGTCAGCATATTACCGTTGCTTTGTCTGGGGCCGGAGGAGATGAGCTTTATGCGGGATATCCTCGCTACAGAGTTATGTCAAATGCGGGATTGCTCGGCAAGATTCCTTCGGAGGTTTTTAAGTTATCGTTGGCCGCGTGTTCTATTTTTAGGGACCGCTATACAAATATGACTTTGCGCAGAATCAGAAAATTTTTAGATGGAGCCCAGGAGAAGAACGAACCGGATAGATTTTTAAAGTGGGTCTATTTTTTGGATGACCGTAAAAAGAAATCTTTATTTTTAGATAGAAGCATCACTGAGCTTTACGGTGATATGCTTCCGTCATCTAGAATCATTTCGTATTTTTTGGAACGAAGTTTTTTAGCCGACCGCCGTAACAAATGGTTGCAGCTTGATGTACAGACATTTCTTGTTGAAAACATTCTTGAATATACGGATAAAATGAGTATGGCGCATGGTCTGGAGGTACGTGTGCCTTTATTGAATCCGGCTTTTGTAGAGCTGAGTCTTAATATCCCCTATGCCTTAAAGGCCAAGGGCGGGGATTCCAAAATATTGTTAAAAGATGCTTTCTCCGATTTTTTTTCCCCGACAACGGAAAACATTCCGAAGCGGGGATTTAACGTTCCTTTGGGGCAATGGATGACAAATTGTTTGGACCAGTATTTTGATATGAACGATAGCACAAACATGAATGGGACTCCCGGTGAAACTTGGAAAAAAAATATACTTAATGTTGAATTCATCAAGACATTGCGGAATCAACATAAACGGGGGTATCGTGATAATAGTTATGAACTTTTTGCCATTATGATGTTTGATGTCTGGTGGCGAAAATATATGGTTTAAAGTTACGCCCGGTATATTTTGGTTTGAGAATGAAAATACTTAACGTTTTTCAAACATACGCATATTTTAATAAGGGGAACACGGCCTCCAAAATAAAAACCATTTCAAATTGGTTGCAAAGACGTGGTGTGCAAGCTGATATTCTGGCCGTTAATTATCAGAAATGGATGGGCGCCTCCGTTGCTGTAGAGGAGGGCATTCGAACATTCTATTTGAGTCGTTTCCTGCAATTGGGCAACATAACATTGAGTATAGGAGTATGGGTGTTTTGTCTGAAAGAATTGCGCAAATACAGCTTAGTCCATCTATATGGATTTTATGACCTTTTAATTCCTGCGGTTGCTTTTTTCTCCAGGATGTACAAGGTACCGTATATTGTGGAACCCATGGGGATGTTTAGGCCCGTTGCTAAGGGGGTGTTTAAAAAAAGATTTTATCATTTTGTTTTTACAGATTTTATAGTGAAACACGCCGGATATTTTATTGTCTCATCCGAACTGGAAAAAACGGATTTGGAGGTAATGGGTGTGCCGAGCCACAAAATAGTCCTTCGCAGGAATGGATTAGACCCCGATGAGTTTAAAGATTTTCCGGCCATAGGGACCTTTCGGAAATCATTGTCTATTCCTAAAGATTGCCCGATGATTTTGTATTTCGGACGAGTGGTTTCTAAAAAAGGGGTGGATTTATTAATAGAAGCTTTTTATGAAATTTCAAACCGGGCGGTTCTTGTCATTGCCGGCCCTGACAATGAAAACCCAGGATATTTTAAAAGTCTTAAAAATTTAGTCCTAAAGGCCAATCTACAAGAACGGATTTTTTTTGTCGGCCCTAAATTCGGTTCTGAGAAAATGGAGTTATATGTTGATGCTGATATTTTTGCCCTGCCTTCCCGGCATGAAAACTTTGGTAATGTTGCAGTCGAGGCCGTGGCCTGTCATCGTCCCGTTCTCATTACTAATCGCTGCGGCGTCGCCCCCTTAATTAAACCGGCAGCTGTCATCGTGGATTGTGATGTTGAGTCGATTAAGATGGGGTTGATCAAGTTACTAGATGTTGAATACCGAAAATCTCTACAAGAGAAATGTGGGGAAGTCATTAAAGGGCTTACTTGGGATGAGCCCATTGACCAGATGCTGAGGCTTTATAAAGAACTCACGGAGCATAAGTCCGTATGATTATATTAGGTCTTAATGCTTATCACCCTGATGCGGCTGTGGCGCTGATTAAAGACGGAGAAGTTATTTGGGCGGCCGAAGAGGAAAGGTACAGCCGCATCAAACATGCTTCTGGATTTCCTGCTAAAGCACTGCAGGCTTGTCTGAAAGAAACCTGTACAGAGCTTTTGCAAATTGATGCGATTGCCATGTCAAAAGATCCGAAAGCCAATCTTTTACGCAAAATCAAATTTGTGCTGATGAATCGTCCCAAGGGGTTAATCGGTGATCGTTTAAAAGCCTTAAAGAAAACAACGCAGTTTGCAGAAGATTTTAAGAAAGCTGTTAATGCAAGTCCGGGAGATCTAAAAGCAAAATTTATCCATGTTGAACACCACTGTGCCCATGTTGCCAGCAGTTTTTATGTTTCCGGCTATGAACAGGCCGCTTTCTTAACATTTGATGGGCTCGGTGATTTTTGCTCGGCCATGTGGGGAAAAGCAGAAAAGAACAAATTCGAAATTATGAACCGTGTCTATTTTCCGCATTCAGCCGGTTTTTTGTATACAGCCTGCACCCAATTTTTGGGATTTCATCATTTTGGCGATGAATATAAGGTGATGGGAATGGCCGCTTACGGACAACCTTCTTATCTCAATGAATTCCGGAAAATCATCCGCTTATTGCCAGACGGACGTTTTGAATTGAATCTAAATTATTTTACCCATCAAAAAGGCCAGGCTAAAGTCCGCTGGGATGGCGGCGCACCCGTACAAGATATGCTTTTTTCACCGGAGTGGAGCCGTATATTCGGCCTGCCGAGATATCCGGAAGGGCCCATAACACGTCGCGAATATGATATTGCCGCATCGATGCAGGCATGCCTTGAAGAGGTCTATTTTCATATTTTGGATAATCTGCACAGTCAAACCAAAACCGATTATCTCTGTTTAGCCGGGGGCGTCGCTTATAACAGTCTCGCCAATGGAAAAATAGCAGCCAATACACCGTTTAAGCATATTTACATTCCACCAGCGGCAGGTGACTCAGGGACAGCTATCGGTGCGGCACTGTATGCCTATTATCAACTCACCAAAAATTCCGGGCGGTATGTCATGAATCATGCCTTATATGGCACCGGTCAATCGGAGAAGGAAATAGAAATCATTCTTAAATCTAGAGATTTGCGCTTCAACAGACTTTCTGATGATGAATTGATTCAAAAGACCGTTCAGGCTTTAGCTGATAAGCAAGTGGTCGGCTGGTTTCAGGGCAGGATGGAGTTTGGACCTCGCGCACTTGGCAGCCGCAGCATCTTGGCCCATCCGGGCAGCCAAGAAATGAAAGATATTTTAAACAGCCGCGTTAAACATCGTGAAAATTTCAGACCCTTTGCTCCGGCCGTTCCGGTTGAGTGCGCCAATGAGTTCTTTGAAACGGACGGAGATGAAAGTCCTTTTATGATGAAGGTCTTTCCCGTGAAAGAAGAAAAACAATTATTATTGCAAGCAATTACCCATGCGGATGGTACGGCGCGGGTGCAAACCGTCAGCCGTGATACGCAACCATTATTTTGGCGTCTTCTTAATGCATTCGGAGAAAAAACCGGTGTGCCGGTATTAATCAATACATCATTTAATGACAATGAACCAATTGTCTGTACGGCTGATGATGCAGTGAAATGTTTTCTTAGAACAAAAATGGATATTCTGATATTGGAGAATTATTTTCTTAGAAAATAAATTTTATATGAAAAAGGCACTCAATACGATGGTGTTTAAAGAATGGTTATGTCAGCCTAAAACCCTGATTGTTATTGCCATTAAATTCTTATTCGGTATTTTGTTGGCCGCATACCCTTTGCGCGATTGGTTTTTGCCCTTTATCAATTATTTTGTTTCAAGCAGCTTTAAAAATCCATGGGACTATTTTTATGCACTACAAGAGCTAAAGGTATTTCCTTATGGCCCAGTGATGTTGTATATCCTGACGTTGGGTAAATTTCTGGCCTATCCTCTGCAATGTCTTATAGGACAATCGATAATTTTGGATCTGGCAGGATTTACGACCATATTTATTCTGGCAGATTTGTGTATTTTTTTTGTGCTTCTAAAAATCTGCGACAGAAATCAAAAACTGGTTTTTCTTTTATATTTTTGCTCTCCGATTATTTTCTATATTACTTATTATCACGGGCAATTAGATATTATTCCGGTTGCTTTGGTCATGCTGGCAGTGGAAAGACTGGTAAACCGTAAATACAGCACATCCGCATTACTCTTGGGATTGGCAATAAATGCTAAAGCCAGCAGTTTTATCGCCTTTCCATTTGTTATGCTGTTTATTTTTAAGAAAAATATTAAAGAGGCTGTTAAATATTTTCTGATTGTTTTGATTGCGTATGCATTGGCGCTTTACCCATTTGCGATGACAGAAGGCTTTCGCAAGATAGTTTTTGGTGTCAGTGAGCAGAGCTGGGTATTTGATTTGTTTTTAACCTACCAGGGACATGAACTTAATTTGTTGATTATGCCGTTGCTTTTAGGGCTGTTATTTATCAACTTTGGCAGTTATAGCCGTATTTCAAAAGACATGCTGCTTATGTTTATCGGGTTGGCATTTATGCTGCTTGTGACCTTCATATCACCCATGCCGGGCTGGTATGCATGGTCGTATCCATTTATTGTTTATGCTTTTATTCATTACGAAGACTTCCCAAGATTTCCGGTCATTTTTCAGACATTGGCTTATTATATTTATTTCTGTTTGTATTCAGAGTCTACGTTTTTTGATTCATGGAGTATTCTGGATTCTCATTGGCAAAGAATGGGCGTGCTGGAGGTAATCTTCCCCTGGGTTACATACGATTTAAAACTTGATAGTGTGCTTTTTATACCTTTGGTCTCAAGCATGTTCTATATCATGTATATCATGCTGGTGCTTGGCGTTCGCCATAATAACTTGACAAATTTCAGAGACCATCCTCATTTGCTCGGAATCGGTGGTGATTCCGGATCCGGAAAACATCAATTAGTCGATCTGCTGAGAGATGTTTTTGGGAATGCTCGTACACTTCAAATCAACGGGGATAGTTATCATAAGTGGGAGAGAAAAAATCCCATGTGGTCCGTTTATACGCATTTAAATCCCAAGGCAAACAATCTTTTTGTTCAATTTGAGCATATTAGTAAAATTTCGCAGGGACGATCAATCCAGAAAGTCGAGTATGATCATAGAACAGGAAATTTTACAAATTTTCAAACAGTCAACCCAAACAACTTTGTTTTAATCGTAGGCCTTCATCCTTTTTTAATACCGCAGATGAGAAAGTTGTTTGATTTCAAAATCTTTCTTAACACCGACCAGTATTTAAAGGAACAATGGAAAATACAAAGGGATACACAGAAACGTGGATATACCCAGAGTGAAGTTACAAAAAGCATCTCGGCGAGGGCGGAAGATTTTGAGAAATATCTTCTGCCTCAGGCGAAGTACGCCGATTTGATCATTTCCTATGGTGCTGTGGGAGATAACCCTAGTGAAATACAGGTCGAATATGCTTTTTCATCTGTTTTTGACTGCGAACAATTCGTCGCTTTTTTTAATGAACAAAAGCATAGCGGTTTCTGTGTTGAACATGATTTTGCTCCGGATCTTGAAAAACAGACCATTTCAGTTCGAGGAAAAATATCTTCAAAACGTTATAAGGCTTTTATAGAACAGAATTACGAGGATTTCGAAAATTATATCCAGCAAAATTACAAATTCGAAAATGGCGTAAACGGTTTCACACAATTGCTTATCATTTATCTTCTATGGCAGAATGAGACAAGACGGACATTGCCCGATAGAACTTCTTTGTAAATGACTCACTGCAATATCCGACATCTAACAGATTTGGCATATAAATACGCTCAAAGCAGCGATTGGGTGCAGGCCGGAGGCGGTAACGTTTCAATAAAAGATTCCGAGGGATTGTGGATCAAAAAATCCGGAATGCGCTTAAGGGATGTTAAAAGCATTAATGACTTTTTGAGAGTTAATATTAACCGCAATGATATTTTAAAACTGTGCAAAGGCAGGAAGTGTAATCGAGATTTGGAAAGACGATATGAGGCGTTGATCTATTCCAAATCTGCCGGAGCTAAAAAATTCAAACCATCCATTGAATTAAGTTTCCATACGCTTACTGCAAAATATACTCTTCATACACATCCGGTCAAAGTAAACACATTTAGTTGTTCCAGAGAAGGCCAACAAATTTTGAGTAAAATGCACAAGCAAGGAAAAATCGCCTGTGTTTCTTACCAGAAGCCGGGTATTTTTTTAACCAATCATATGATCAGGATGCTCAAGGTTGGCAGGAGCTCCATTCTTCCGGCTGTATTAATTCTCATGAATCATGGAATGATCGTATCCTCTGACAATATAGAGAGAATACCAAGTCTTACTGACGATTTTATGCATGAATTGGACGCAATCATTCCGCCGCCTCATTTTGAATCCATAAATGTTCGACCTGATAAACATGATGATCAGGCAAAAAAAATAAAAAAATCTTTTCAAAAAAATAGGATGGCTAAAGAAGTGAGGTATATAGGCAGCTATCCGGAGTTTAGTTGCGACGCTAAGACGAAAGAGAGTTATGCGTTTAGTCAGAAGGTTCTTTATCCTGATTATGCCGTGTATTGCGGAAGCCATATTCTGAGCCTCCAGGCGAAAGCAAATACTATTTCTAAAAAAAATATTTTAGATTTTGTTTGTCTAACCGGGCATTACCCAAAACTTATTTATTTATCAGGTGGTCTATACGCTGTGGGCCAAAATTCCGATGAATGCGAACTTATTCAAGAAGTCTTTTTAAGCCATCTAAAAGTCTTGCGAAATATCTCCGAACTAGGGTGGAAACCGGTATTCCTCCGGAAAAAAGAATGCCAAGCCCTTATCCATTGGGATGCAGAGAAATACAGACAACGATTGGTGGAAAAATAAAATGAATATCGTCATACCAATGTCCGGAACCGGAGCGAGATTTATTGAAAAGGGCTACAAAACACCCAAGCCTTTTATTGAAATTGAAGGCAAACCGATCATCCGGCATATTGTAGAAAGGTTTTGTCCCGACGACCGGTTTGTATTGATTTGTAATGAAGAACAAATCAAGGAGGCAGAGCGCGAGAGTATCTTAAAAAAACTTGCCCCGAATTGTACAGTCATCAAAATATCCCCGCATAAGTTAGGGCCTGTTTTTGCGGTGCTTCAAGCGGCAAGGCATATTAATGACGATGAGCCCACGATTGTTAACTATTGTGATTTTTCATGGTGTTGGGATTACGATCATTTTAAGCAATATCTAATTAGTTCAGACTGCGACGCGTGCGTTGTGGCTTATCGGGGATTTCATCCGCATTTACGTCATCAAAAGAATTTTTATGCATCTATGCGGGACAACGGTCGGAATGAGATGCTGGAAATACGTGAAAAATATTCATTTACGGAAAACAAAATGGATTGTTTTCAATCATCCGGAACCTACTTTTTTAAACAAGGCCTTTGGATCAAACACTACTTTCAGCAGCTGATAGAAAAGCAAATAGATCTTAATGGGGAATATTACGTGAGTTTAGTCAATAACCTGATGGTGAAAGACGGATTGAAAGTTGGGATTTATGAAATCCCATTTTTTTTGCAGTGGGGGACCCCAGAAGACATGGAAGAGTACATTTGCTGGTCAAATTATTTCAAATTTAAAAACAAAAACTCAGATAGGAAATAATCATGCTCATAGACTTTTTTAAAGAAAATTTTTTCTTTCAAAATCTGGCAGCGTCTTTAATAAGCAGAATACCCTGTATGGTTGAACATAACCTCGGGAAGTACCATGTTCTCAAAAAAGCTTTTTACTTAACTGCTCTTGAGCAGTTAGAGGGGGATTATCTTGAATTCGGTGTTTTTACAGGAAGCTCTTTTATTTTTTCGACAAAGGTTCACCGATCACTAAGCTATTTAGGCGGGCAAAAAACAAGATTTTTCGGATTTGATTCATTTTCCGGATTTGGAGACATCCATGAGCATGATAAGCACCCATTTTATCTGAATAACATTTTTAAAGTTAATAAAGACAAAGTAATTCGTAATATCAAAAATAAAACTCAAAAAAGCGAAACGCGAATTGTCGAAGGATATTTCAATGAAACGCTAAGAGGAAAGAAGGCTTCCGATTATGGCATTGAAAAGGCGCGGATTATTTTTATTGATTGTGATTTGAAAGAACCTGCGAGAGAAGCGCTTGCATTTTCTTTGCCCGCTCTTCAGCAGGGAACAGTCATTGTATTGGATGATTACTTTTCATACAAAGGCGATTCTACCCTAGGTGTCTGCGGGGCTTTGACGGAAGTGTTGCAGGGATTCCCCGGGATTAAACTTAGAGAAGTTTGTCCTTATGGGTATGGCGGGATTGTTTTTATTGTATCCTCTCTGGAAGGTAGCAACATCAATGAAAAGAGTTAACCTTATTCCCTTGGCTGGGGCCGGAGAGCGGTTTGCTCGTGAGCAGTATAAAGACCCCAAACCATTAATAGAGGTTTCTGGTAAGCCTATGATTATTCAGGCAGGCAGAGCATTGCCTGAGGCTGATGAGTGGATGTTTGTCTGTTTAAAACAGCATTGCATTAAATATCAAATCGATCAAATTATAGGTCAATATTATCCCGATTCGAAAATTTTTCAAATAGATCATCTGACCGAAGGGCAAGCCAGCACTTGTTACCTTGCAGCAAAATTACTGGCCCCTGATGAGCATTTATGTATCGGCGCTTGCGATAACACGATGCTATGGAACAACGGGCAATATCAGGATTTAATCAACACGGGTCATGTCGATGCCGTTATCTGGACTTTTCGACATAATCCTGTCGTGGATCGCAATCCTGAGATGTATGGCTGGGTTAAGGTTGATGAGATGGGGCGAGTCAGCCGGGTCTCATGCAAAACGCCGCTTTCTCAAAAACCTTCACAAGATCATGCTGTGATTGGCACATTTTACTTTCATCGTGCCGGGGACTTCCAAGCCGCATATGCGTCCATGGTTGCCAAAGATAGGCGAATTAACGGTGAATTTTACGTTGATCATCTTATGAATGAATTAGTTGAGATGGGAAAAGATGTCAGGGTTTTTGAGGTTGATCAGTATGTGTCGTGGGGAACCCCTATCGATTTGAAAACATATCAATACTGGGAAAGCTTCTTTTCATTCCAATGCTAAGAATAGTCAAAAACAGAGCAATTGAATTGCTTCCTATAACTGTTGTGGTGCTGTTAGGCCTATTTGTTCGTACGGTTTGGTTGGATCAAACGGTTATGTTGAGAGACGAGGGAAGTTTTTTCTCAGACATTTTAAATACACTCAAATACCACCAATCTTCTTTTGTGTGGACAGCTTCCGAACTCCCGCCAATCTATGTGTGGATTAATATTATCTGGCTTAAAATTGTTGGCATTTCCGAATTGAAATATCGTTTATTATCAGTTTTATTCGGAACAATTAATATTGCTCTTAGCTATAAATTTTTATTACATTGGGGAAGAAAAAAGGTGAGCGCAATCGCGGGTGCAGGGATTTTTGCTTTGGCTCCTTTTATTTGGTCTATAGATAGATGGTGGCATGGTGAAGCGTTACATTTAACCCTGATTTATGTATGTCTTTTCCTGTGGTTGGCTGCAGCAAAAAGTAAAAAAAATACCCGGATCATAGCGCTTGGTATTTATACCGCGGCGTTGTCCATCTACGTCAAGCTTAACCTCGGCCCGATTATGGTTATTGTGTTTGTAGCTTCATGTTTTTCAAGAGAGATTCAATTTAAAAAAGGAATTCTCTATTTATTTTCAATCTTAATATCCGCAATATTATTTTGTATTTGGAGTTATCCCTATGCAATGATCTGGGCTATAGGATCGCTGTCAATAGCCTCAGCTCAATCATCACATCCGTTGATAGATACGGTGGCTTTATTAGGAAGAAGTATCCATTTAATTTTTTCTTCGGCTGTTTTGTCCATGTTCATTTTCATGGCGTGGCCCGTATTAAGGGATAGGCTGAGGAATTCAAAAACAATCATTTTTCATGTCGTTTTATGGGCAGGCCTTTTTCTTTTTCTTTTGGGCAGGGCTGCTCCGTATTACCTTTATCTCTATACGCCTTTTATTCTGATGGAATTGACATTTCTTTTTGATCATTTTTTAGATAGAAAGTGCATGAAAAGCAACCTTCAAAAATTGATTTTCTATGGTGTCTGCATCGCAGTGATTGCCGGTTCGTGGTGGACGCAAACAAAAAACTATTATCGATTCTATAATGCCCAAGTTGATCTCCATAAGGTGTATGATGTCATTCAACAGAACCGGCATTCTGAGAATTCTCCTGTTCATATTGCCGAATCAAATCAATTAGCTTACTTTTTTGGTTTTTCGGATATAGGATCTATTTATCTCAATGAGTCGGAAAGTTCTGTGCCGATGAGTGAATTCTATTTTAATTCCACAGATTTTAATTTATTTGAACAATCAATAGCCGGGAAACGTAAAATCCTGGTTGATTTTTTGCAATCTGGAAAAAAGCTAACTCACAGTACGCTGCGTGAGCTACAAGATAAGCTCCATGCCATTGATCATTTTCGAAATAGGGTAGCAACCGGTATTTTTGATGAATTTAGCAAGATCCCTAAAGGTGCATTAGTGGTTTTGCTTCCTGAAAATTTACCGCTTCCGACAGTAGAGAAAGATTTTCCGCAAGGTATGGGAGAAATGGAAAAAAACCTTTTGAAAATATCAAAATCAATAAAAATTATTGATAGGATTTATTCAATTGATAAATCCTCCTATGCAATCGTCGCTGAAAAGATCGATTAATAAACCATGTTATCCATTATCATTCCTTGTTTTAATGAAGCTGATAATATTCCTGTATTAATAGAGAGGATCAATGGTTGTGACCTGCGGGATACTGAGGTCATTCTTGTGAATAACGGTTCTACAGATCAGACTCGGGTTGTTTTAAATAAACAGATCGAGAAATCTAACCTTAGAATAAAGTGCGTGAATCTGGAGAAGAATCAAGGATACGGCTTCGGTATCATGCGGGGAATAAATGCGGCATCCGGAGATATCATTGCCTGGACTCATGCAGATCTGCAGACGGATATAAGGGATGTCTTTGACGGATACAAGCTGCTTTTGGGGAGCGGTGATCTCAAAGGTGTTTTTCTCAAAGGCAGCCGTAAAAATAGATCGTTAATCGATTATTGCTTTACATGGGGGATGGGACTTCTGGCATCCGTTGTGCTTCATCAAAAATTATTTGATGTTAATGCTCAACCTAAGATGTTTCATAGGTCATTTTTATCACTAATGAAAGATATGCCTGCTGACTTCTCTTTGGATCTATATGCGTTTTATTTGGCCAGGAAGAATGGCCTGCATATTCTTGAATTGCCGGTTTATTTCAACCGCCGTATTTATGGTCAGGCCAAAGGCGGAGGCAGTTTTAAAACAAAATGGAAACTTGTCTATAGAACATGGAAATATATTTTTAAATTAAAACATAATTTGAAAAATTCCTTATGATTATTATTGAGCATAGGATAAACAGTGTCAGGCAATTAAAAGCGGTTCCAACTGATCATGGCGTGGAACTTGATTTGCGTGACGCTGTTGATGGAATACATATTCAGCATGATGCATTTTCAAAAGGAGAGGCGTTTGACAATTATATTAAAGATTATAAGCATTCATTATTGATAGCCAATATTAAATCTGAAGGAACTGAGACGAAAGCCTTAGATGTTTTGAAAAATCATAATATTAAAGACTTTTTCCTTTTGGATCTATCTTTGCCCGCACTGGTTAAACTCGTTAAAACCGGTGAAAGACGAATAGCCGTACGCTTTTCTGAATATGAACCCATAGAATTTGTACTGCGCTTTAAGGATAAGATCAATTGGGTGTGGGTGGATTGTTTTTCGGGCAATGCTTTCAATCAAGAGCATCTTTTGGAATTGAAAAAGAGCTTTAAACTATGCCTGGTTTCACCGGAACTGCACGCTTATTCCACTGACCAGGTTAGGATTTATAAAGAAGGATTGAAGGGTGTTGAGCCGGATGCTGTATGCACAAAATACCCTGATATTTGGAAACAATGAGCCATTTTAAATTGTTCGTTAAAAAAAAGGAGTATCTAAAATACCGTGCTGCTATTTTTGATTTAGACAATACGCTTTATGATTATCATCAGTGTGATGTATATGCACGGTGTAAATTATTTAAAGAAATCTCAAAAGATTATAATTTAAAAACTAGCCTTATAAAAAGATACTATGAAAAAGCACGTTTAAAAGTGCATGGGCGGCTTGAAGGGACAGCTTCTATGCATTCCAGATTTCTCTACATTCAAGGAGTGATTGAGACGATAAATAGAAGCACGGATGCTGTTCGAATATTAAAGTATCACCGATTTTATTGGAAGCAGTATTTTATGAGAATGAAACTATTTGCATGGGTCGAGCCGTTGTTTAAGGATTTATGCCGCCACAATATTAAAATTGCCATCTTGACCGATTTTACAAGTGAATTGCAATATGAAAAAATTAAACGATTATCAATCACTCGCTATGTTCAGCATGTTGTCACTTCTGAAGAATCGGGAGCGGAGAAACCGTCTGAAATTATGATGAATTTATGTATGGGTAAGCTAAAAATGCCCGCTAAAGATATATTTGCAGTGGGTGACGACCCTGTTAAGGACATCCTGGGTAAAAGATTGGGAATCAAAACATTTATTTTGCAAAGATGAAATAAAAAAGGAGTAAACGATATGGGATTTTTTGATCATAAGAAAGTACTTGTCACGGGAGGCGCTTCTTTTATCGGATCGCATCTGGTGGATGCTCTTATTAAAAGAGGTGCGAGGGTCCGTATCGCCGATAATTTAAGCAGTGGCAGATTGGCGAATATCCAGAATCATATTGATGACAAGACTATTGAGTTTTTCGAAGTGAGTCTTGACCGCACAGAGGTGATCGAAAAGATGGCCGAGGGTATACAGATTATTTTTCATCTTGCAGCTGATCACGGCGGGCGTGGATATGTGGACTTGCATCAGGCGGCTTGTGCTTCTAATTTGGCGTTGGATGGTATGGTGATCAAAGCCGCGCACAAAATGGGAGTCGAAAAAATTGTTTTTGCCTCATCTGGGTGTGTTTATCCGAATCATATCCAGAATGATCCAAAACAAATTTTATATCTGACCGAAGACATGGTCGGACCGCCTTATGATGCAGACAATACTTACGGATGGGCCAAATTAATGGGAGAGATGACTCTTAAGGCCTATTATAAAGATTATGGTTTAAAATCGGCGGCATGCCGTTATTTTACAGTTTATGGTGAGAGAGGGCATGAAAACCATGCCGTGATCGCCATGATCGCAAGGGCTTTTGTTAAACAATCCCCGTTTGTTGTCTGGGGGACGGGCGAGCAAATTCGTAATTGGACCAATGTGCATGATATTGTATCCGGAACACTGCTTGCTGCAGAAAAAATTGATGACGGAACCGCAATTAATCTGGGTACTATGGAAAGGACTAAAGTCATTGATGCGGTTAAAGAGGTTATGCACTATACCGGACACCAAGCCGAGATTGAGTTGCATCCTGAAATGCCCACCGGACCATACAATCGCGTGGCCGATAATGCTTTGGCCAAAAAACTTTTGGGATGGGAACCGGAAATCAAATTTATGGATGGTCTTCACCGGACCATAGATTGGTACTTTGCTAATAAAAATGCCGATGAAGTTGCGAAGACCTTAGGAGTCAGACTTACAGAACGTTAATTGGCAACTATGAAGTATCTCTTTGTTAACCAGGCCTTTTATCCGGATACGGTCTCAACGGCTCAGCATTTAACGGATATTGCCGTCAAACTGACGCGCGCCGGGCATTCGGTTACGGTACTGACGGCCCGTTCAAGTTATTCCTCAGATGGAATGCCTTATCCGAAAACCGAAGAGTATAAAGGCATTAGGATTAAGCGCGTAGCATCTTTCTCAGTCAAACGAAATTTTAAAACGACGCGTATTCTGCAGGCACTTTTCCTGCAATTAACATTTGCCTGGAATCTTTTATGGATGGACAAGGTGGATTGCGTTGTTGCGTTGACTTCTCCGCCGCTTGTGGCATGGATTGCTTTGTGGTTTGCCAGACGGCACCGGAGCCGGTTTGTCTATTGGGTGATGGATCTTAATCCTGACCAGGCTATTGCAATGAGATGGCTGCGGGAAGATTCAATGAGCGCAAGGCTTTTAAATCAGGTGCTTATCAGTATCTTGCATAAGAGCGAACATATTATCGCTTTGGATCAATATATGAAAAGACGCCTTGTGGCCAAAGGGGTGAATCCGGGACTGGTTACTGAACTGCCGCCGTGGTCCCATGATGAAGACCTGGAACTTGTTGATCATGGCAGTAATCCATTCCGGACCAAGCATGGCTTGGGTGATAAGTTTGTTGTTATGTACTCCGGTAATCTTAGTATATGCCATCCTTTGGACACATTGCTTCAGGCCGCTTTGCGAGCAAGAAACAACGATAAAATTTTTTTTATGTTTATAGGAGCCGGAGAGAGGGTTAAAGAAGTTTTAGATTTTAAGTATAAACATCAGCTCGAAAATATAAAGTATTTGCCGTACCAACAAAGAGTGGATATCAAATACTCCTTATCTGCCGCAGATTTACACGTTGTATCTATGGGGGACAATATGGTTGGAATTGTTCACCCTTGTAAAATTTACGGTATTTTAAAATTAGGGAAGCCTTTTTTATTTATAGGGCCGCAAAAAAGTCATATAGGAGATATTGTTGATCGGTATGGCCTTGGCTACCGGGTTGAGCATGGTGCGGCAAATAAGGCGCTTGAAATTATTGAGCGAGCCAAAGGGCTTACACAACATGAACTTGAGCATATTAAAATAAAAGAGCAAATGCTTGCACAAGACTTTTCATTTGAAAGATTAATTGAAAGAATGAGTTTGGTTTTAGCTGTATCGCACAAGCAAGCAGAAAGCGGGCCGATATTTTAAAGTCCATCTCTAAAAAAAGTCTTATTCTGATCCTGGCAGACACTGCCGTATTGGTGTTGCTATGTCTTTTTGAGCCTTATCTGAGAATCGGCAGCACTGGGTATGATATTCTTTCCTACCCATTTGTGTGGATTATGATTGTGATCGTTCCGGTCATATTTTATATTTTTGACTTGTATTACCCTTTTAAATACTTCACACCTCAGAAAACCCTGGTGGATATTTCGTTGGGTGTTTTATTTTCTGCTTTTGTCCTTGCCGCAATTTCTTATGCTGACCGGTCTTTCGCATTATCCCGATTATTTTTTGGGGTTGTAATGGCGATGATGATTCCGGTCGCATTGATCAATAGGCTTTTATATGATGTAGTTTTTAAATCAAGATTGCTCGATAAACATGTGCTAATTCTTGGCGCGGGTCCATTGGCTGATGAGATCGCCTGGATTATTACAAACACACCCTACTCAGGTATGGGAATCATCGGAAGAGTCTGTAATAAAGAATTTTTAGCTGAAAAATCATTAAAGATGCCGGTGTTGGGCGAGTCCGATGATTTATTATCGATCATCGATTGGTATGACGTGAAACTGGTTGTGCTGGCTATAGATCCCCAGGAAAATATTTCAGAAGCCGCTATTGCTGCAAGTTTATTAAAGAAAAAAGTCGGCGTTGTGAGCGCACCCTATTTGATTGAAGCCCTGAGTATGACGATTCCCTATCAGGTCATTGAAACGCATTATATTTTGGGGTTAATGTCGCAGGTGCGCAGACGCCCTTATCTGAAGATTAAAAGGATCTTAGACTTGATCCTCGGTCTATTTATTTTTGTTCTGACATCACCCATTTTAATCTTGGCAATGTTTTTGCTTTCTTTTCACGGATTGAAAAATATTTTTTATGTGCAGCATCGTATCGGTAAAGAGGGTCTGTTTTTTAAGTTAATCAAACTAAAGACAATGACCAATCCAAAAGACGGAAAACAAAAGGTGACTAGGCTAGGATACGTTTTGCGTAAATACCGCATTGATGAAATCCCGCAACTTTTGAATGTGATCAAAGGAGACATGTCGCTGGTGGGGCCGAGGCCCGAGATACCTTATTTTGTTGAAAGGTGTCAAAAAAACATTCCTTTTTATGATGCTGTTTTTACCGTGCGTCCTGGTCTCACCGGATGGGCTCAAATTATGTTCCGCTATACGACGTCTGCAAAGGATTACGATCAGAAATTCAGGTATAATCTCTATTATTTAAAAAATATTTCATTGGCCTTAGATCTCTTAATTATTTTCAAAACTATCCGGACAGTGCTCCTGGGATCGGGGCAATAGAACGTAAGATTAGTTGTTTTAAAGAGGAGAAATAATGAAAACATTTTTAAAAAAATGTTTTTTCCCGGGATTGGATTTGCACACCAGATCTAGATATCGACATCTGCCCAAAGAGTTTATGTCGGGGCCTAAAATAACACTGGATGCCGGTTGTGGCAATGGAGCTCTTTCTTATGCTGCGTTTAAAAAAGGGAATACGGTACTAGGCGTTTCCTTTTCATTAACGGAGATTCAAAAAGCGAAGGTGTTTTTTTCAAGATTCGATACGACGAGATTAAGTTTTGATGTGATGAATCTTTATCATTTAGACAAATTAGAAACTGGCCGCTTTGATCAAATTATATGTAGCGAAACTCTTGAGCACATTCAAAACGACCGCTTGATTATTGAGCAGTTTTATCGGCTTTTAAAGCCCGGAGGGATTTTACATTTATGTTGTCCTAATGCAGAACATCGCGAACATGCTCTAGGCAGAACGGATGATCCCGAAGACGGAGGCCATGTGAGGGATGGATACACACTTGAAAGCTATAAGAGGCTTTTCGAGGATAGTCATTTTGAAATTGTAAAAAATTTTGGGATAGGAACCCCGGCCATTGTAAAAATGGACAAGATTGTAGCGAGTATCCAAAATCGGTTCGGCAATATTTTTGCGACCCCGGTCTTTTTGTTTTTTGTACCCTTTTTAAAATTTTTGGATAAAAAAATAAATCCTTCCAAAGCCTATTCGATTTATCTTACAGTGGTAAAAAGGAACCCAAATATAGAACCGTGATCTCTTCAGACGGCTTTTGTTATTGTCCTAATAAAAACTCATTAAACAAGGCAACCCCTATTCAGCGCTCATGAACCGATTTAAAGACTGGTGTAAGAGACAAAGGAGTATTAAAAGACTTTTTAAGTGGATGGAACAGAATCTGCATGTCTATTGGTTGCCTGTGCCACCAGGGCATTTCGATTCTCCAATTCCCAATATGGACGATATAGCACAAATGAAGTCAAATGAAGCTAAAGAGCTGTTAGGGAAATACGACTTATTAGATGTTCCGTGGCATAGTGATACTGCAAAACAACTTTTTTTGTCATTATATTCGTTGCATCCGGATTTCGATCGCGATATCGTGAAATCGCGAATTAACAGATATTCTTTTGAGAATATCTATTTTTCGGGCATGGACGCTTTCGTCCTCTATGCGTTGATAAGATCAAAGAAACCGAAGCGTATCTTTGAAGTTGGCAGCGGATATAGTTCAGCATTAATAATGGATACAGTTGAAAAATATTACGATGTGAACGAATCCTTTCGGCTTGTTTGTATAGATCCGTTTGCTGAAAGGCTGAAAGAACAAATAGGGCAGCCGACCGGAGAACAAATAAAAATTATGGAACAAAGGATTCAGGATATTGATCCTAAAATGTTCAAGGAGCTTGAAAGCGGGGATTTTCTATTTGTGGATTCTAGTCATGTGGCAAAGGCGGGAAGCGATATTAATCATATATTTTTTCATATTCTGCCACTGCTTGCCAAGGGCGTTTGGGTTCACTTCCATGATATTTTCTGGCCGTTTACCTATCCCGAGGCCTGGTTTACTCAGGGAAGATTTTGGAGTGAAGTTTATTTTTTGAGGGCTTTTTTACAGAATAATGATACTTTTTATGCGTGTTTATCTAACGATTATATCCTCCAGCTGGCAGCTATGAATAAAATAGTGGAAGAGATGCCGGAGTTTCTTAAGCATGATGCATCAAGTTTTTGGATTGAAAAAATAAAATAAGTTCGTTTACGTGCAAATCCCCTCAAAAAACATTTTATATCTTCAATATACAAATCCTGCTTGCTATCCTCCACTCGAGCATAGCTCGCGGATTTTTGCCAATCAAGGATATTCTATATTTTTTTTTGGAACAGGCAGTTTTTTAAATTCAAACAGTCTGAAGTTTGCGGCGCATCCCAGAATTAAGCTCTGGCTCATACCTTTTTGCCCAGGCGGTATCCTGCAAAAGATTCACTTTTTATACTTTAATTTAGCGGCCTTCATCCTTGCTTTGTTCTTACGCCCCCAATGGATTTATTTGTCAGATTCTAGCTCGTGTATTTTTGGATTTTTGATCAGCTGGTTTGGTGGCGATCGTTTAATTTATCATGAACACGATAGCCCCGGACCGGATACGGATAGACGGGGGATATCTATTTTTCAATCAGTCATTTTCAAATGCCGTGAATGTGTTGTCAGAAAAGCACGTATATGCATTTTGCCGAATCGAAAAAGACTGGATGATTTTATACAAAACACCAGAAGAACTCGAGAATCCTTTTGTGTTTGGAATTGTCCGGCCAGAGAAGAGGCTAGCATAACTATGGACAAGGAGAAAGCCTTTTCATTTTGTTTTCATGGAAGTGTTGTGCCTGACCGGTTGCCGATTGCCTTGATTGAAGCGATGGCGCGACTGCCTGAAGAATATAACCTTAATGTTTGTGGCTATGAGACTGTCGGCTCCATGGGGTATGTAAATCAGATTATGGAAGCAGCACATAAACTCGGCATTAAACACCGTATTCATTATCATGGGGCCTTATCGATGAGAAAAGACATCATGAATATTGTGCGAAAATCTTTTGTCGGTATTAACCTGCTAAATACGAATTGTGCCGATTACAACCTTCAAAATATGTCAGGTGCTTCCAACAAACCTTTTGAATATTTAGCTGGAGGCGCGGCGGTTCTCGTGCCGAACGATCCAGAATGGGAAAAAATATTTGTGCAGCCCGGATATGGTTTGAGTTGTGATCCGGGTGATCCGGAGAGTATTTATCAGGCACTTAAGTGGTGCGTTGAAAATAAAGACAAAATAAAACTCATGGGAGAGGCGGGGAGGCAAAAGATCTTCGATGAGTGGAATTATGAAAAGCAATTTGGCCCAATCATAGATCATATGTCTTTTAGCGATAAAATAGTACGAACCCTCTGAGACGCTTATTGCTTTTACATAATTGTAAACCAAATTCCTGGCATTAAGAATGCGCTTAACTTTGATTGAAAATAAAAAGAAAGAAAATGCGGCCTTTGTTCAGCAGATCTCGCTGGATAGGATTTCTGATCAGTTCAATGGGTTTAAGCCGCTACGGAAAAAAGAGCCATTGAGGAGGATTCTGAGCAGATTGATCTCCCGGAGGATGCTTTTTTTTCAACAGACAAAAATTAAAAATGTATTATCAGTGCCTATCAATTTCCCATATAATTTTTTGTGTCTCGGGGATCGATTTGCACAAGATGCATCACTGGCCGCGATGCTTTCTTTATTACACAAAAAGCCGGATGAAATAAAAAATATGCTGATTGTGGGATGTGGTTCCGGCTATGGAGAGGATGTTCAGTTCTGGCTGCGACAACCGATAAAAAATATTTATGGCATTGATGCTATACGGCATACTTTGTGGGAATCTAAAATTATTCCCGATTTAATTCAGAAATACGACAAGAATATAATATTCAAACAAACTATGGCGGAACAGACTCCTTTTGAGAGTAATTTTTTTGATTTTGTGACTTCCAGCGCTGTGATTGAACATATAAAATCTGTGGATTTGGCGATTACTGAGATGCATCGGATTCTGAGGCCGGGTGGATACGCCTGGCATGCTTTCGGTCCGTTGTATTATAGTTATGCGGGCGACCATTGTATTAATGCCTATGGGCGTCAACATGGGTATGATCATTTATTATGTGGTGAAGATACATATCGACGCATGATCGAAGATGATCAATTCTTTAAACACCATGCAGAAGATCCGTTGTGTAATTATTGGGCTAAGCAGCAGCAGTTTTCCTACTATAAACCCGAGGAATATATCCGTTATTTTCAAAAATACTTTCAGCTTGTTGATGTGGTTCTTGTGATATCTCCGGAAGGGTTGCGATATCGCAAACTGTACCCTGAAAAATGGAATCAATTAAAAGAAAATGGTTTAGAAGATATCGATTTACTTGCTAAAGGGTTTCTTACGATTCTTCAAAAACCGTTAAATTAATCAATTTATGATTGCCCGCATACTACCTCAAAAGACAGTAAGTACAATTCCTTTTTGGTCGGTGATGATACCGTCCTATAACTGCGAAAAATACCTTGAGCAAGCTCTCTTAAGTGTTTTATCGCAGGATCCGGGTCCTGAAAGGATGCAGATTGAGGTTGTGGATGATGGTTCCTCGGATAATCCCAAAGGCATCGTTCAGCGTATCGGTAAAGGACGCGTCAGTTTTTATCGAAATTCCCAAAACCTGGGACCTATCGGTAATTTTAATGAGTGTATCCGGCGCAGCATAGGACAGTGGATTCATATTTTGCATGGTGACGATTATATTCAACAGGGATTCTACAACCGTCTTGAAGAGACGATCACCAATTATCCAGAGCTTAGTTTTGTGGCAACGCGTTGTTATGAGCTTAATGAGGACATCGGGACAATAACTACTTCACCGCGTGTTCCTTCGATTGAAAAACCTGCCTTTGATGCATCCGCATTATATTATTCCAACCCTATGCGAACTCCCGGCATTGTCATCTGCAGGAAATTTTATGAAAAGTACGGTGGGTTTAATGAAGACCTCATCCATGTTGCCGATTGGGAGATGTGGGTTCGAGCCATTACAAAGGGCAAAGGAATTATGCTCAATGAAATTTTGGGCAGCTACCGGAACTTTTCGGGAAACCATAGTTCTACTTTGAAGCGTAACGGACGCAATGCACAGGATTATTTACTTCTAACGAACGTCCTTAAGGGGTATCAGGGATTTCATGCCGAAAAACTGCGTAGAGTAGCCTGTGGTCTGCTTTATTCGCAGCATAAACAATATGTCGGTCTGGGAGATCATGATGCGGCTGAAGCTAATTTGAAGATTTTGAAAAAGCACTCAAAGCCTCTGGATGTATTATTCCGATATGCTGCCTCTGCGAGAACTAGGTTTTGTCGGTGGCGTCAAAACATTTTGAAAAATAAATGTTGAAAGTAAAATGGCATTGAATCACTACGAAAGGATAAGAAGAATAAAATGACACATTTTTCACACTGGACGCCTCGATATGTGGCATGTCGAATTTTTGAAATGGGTCATCGGCTCATATACTCACAATCGCCATGGTTGACTTGGCAGGTCAACTATTTTTTAAACGCTTATTTGAAAGAGACTGATAAGGGATTCGAGATTGGTTCGGGTTTCAGTACATTATGGTTCGCCAAGCGTGTTGGTCATTTGACAAGCATTGAAGGTAATTTGCAGTGGTTCAATAAGATACAAAAATTGATTAGAAATAGAGGCGTTGACAATATAACATACCATTTAGTCGATGAAGGCACACAATCCTTTGACGATTTAAAACGTAGATGTGTTGAAATTATTGAAAACATGCCGGATGCTCTAGATTTCGGATTAAGCGACGGCTTGTGTCGGGCACTCATGGCCGAAAAGATTGCTGATAAATTAAAGCCAGGAGGAGTATTAATCGTGGATGATATTAATTGGTTTCTTCCTTCAAATTCAAAGACGCCATGGTCTCGAAGCATTCAAGATGGAATAAAAAACGATGATGAGACAGGAGAGTGGCAAAAGTTTTATGACAAAGTTAAAGATTGGCATGTTGTTTGGACGAGTAACGGAGTCAAGGACACGGCGTTGTATTTTAAGCCCTGCTAAGTATTTATTAAAATAGGCGGAATAGGAATTTGACTCAATTGCGGATATGTATAACGACAAACTATGACAAATCATACCAAGTCATTGGTGATATCTGTAGGATATCAATACAACAATATGCCCAAAAATACGGCTATGAATATCGATTTTTGGACAATGTCTATTCAGACAGACCAATGTCCTGGAGCAAAGTCCTTGTCATTCAAGCCTTGTTTCAAGAAGGGTATGATTTTGTTTTTTGGATTGATGCCGATGCCATGTTTGTACAACTTGATCAAGATATCAGCGATCAGATTGATGATCAACATGATATTTATCTTGTTTCTCATGACGGTGAGGGCGGACAAACACCCAATTGCGGTGTATGGTTGATCCGTAATACAAGAGAAACACGCCACATGTTAAAAGAGTTATGGGCGCGTGAAGATTGTATTAATGCCTTATGGTGGGAACAAACGGCATTTATAGAATATTTGGGATTGGCCTCGGAACTCCCTAAGCGGTTTCACCGTTTCTTCAGCCGAAAGGCCCTTGCGGCAACACCGCAGCAAGACAGGTTAAATAAAGTTAAATGGTTGGATCCGAAATGGAATTATATGACTTCAAGAATAGCCCCCAAGAGTACCGTCATCAGGCATTACGGTGGACTTGGGATGCATCACAGGATTGCAGCGATGATTTACAATATGAGATTGATAGACAAAAGTTACTACCTAAAAAAGCCGGGCAAACTTTTTTACGGGATCTATTGTTTTTTAATCAGCACCAATACCCGCCTCTTTATCAGGATAAAAATCATAATGGGTTTGAAAAGAAATAAAAATTCATAAAAGAATATCGGGCTATTATTGAATAGGCAATAACTATGCGGATTATTATTTCAACCCATCAAAGAACGAAGCTCTTGGACAGGACGCTGGAGTCAATCTCCTGTGCAGTATTGCCGAGATGCCTGGAAGCAATCATGGTGGTGGAAAATGGAATCAAGGCCGGAACAGAGGAAATCTGTAATAAGTATAAAGGAAGACTGCCGGTAGAGTATTACTTTATTAAAAGATCAGGGAGGGCTCGAGCGATTCAATATGCTATGGAAAAGCAAAAAAAGGGTTTTTCCGTTATTCTTGATGATGATGTTCGGCTATCAAAAAATATTTTATGTGAATATATGAGAGCTGCCGAAAAATATGGCCCAGGACATTTTTTTGGCGGTCCGGTTAAGGTTGATTTTGTTTCACCGCCTGACGAAAAATTAATGAAATATATGCCTACTTCGGTTACCGGGATTGCGTTATCTGAAAATGTGTCTGATCCCGGACCGGATTTTTATTTTTTGGGTTTTAACATGGCGGTGTTCATAGAAGATGTCCTGAATGCAGGAGGGATTGATGCGAATTATGGGCCGGGTGCTTTTGAAAGAGGTGTCGCAAGTAATCCGACCGGAAGCGAATATGTGTTGCAGCAGAGACTGAGAGAAAATAAGTGCAAACCGATATATCTCCATAGCGCTCTTTTATGGCATTTTGTACCACCTTCAGAGTGTTCGCTTGAGTGGTTACTTCATCGATCTTATCGGCAAGCCATATACGCAGCATTAATATCGAGCAGATATAATTATTTTTTTATAGTTATAGCAATGCTTAGATTCTTTTTGCCTAGTTGGTTATCGTGTTTATTGTCGAGAGCCATTCCCAACGCATCAAAAGAAAGGCTATATCTGATGAGACGCCGTTTTTTTTGGCTTCGAGGGATTTTGAAGGGCGTCCAACTTAAAAATAGTATACGTAAAAATTAAGGAAAGAATCATTTTTGATTAAAATAAAAATGAATGACGCTGACTCTGATTCTAAAATATTCATAACCGGTGTCGCCGGTTTTATCGGTTTTCACGTAGCCAAAACTTTGCTACAGCAAGGTTATCGAGTAGTTGGGGTCGATAATATGTGTGAACTTTATTATCAGGCAGCTTTAAAAAAAGCACGGTGCGAAGAATTAAAAAAAAATGAGCAATTTGAATTTTTCGAAGAAGATCTATGCGATTATCAGAAGATTGAATCAATTTGGAAAAAAGCGGACTGCACACAAATCGTCCATTTGGCGGCTCATGCAGCAGTTATGCCGTCGTTTGATGAGCCATTTAAATACGCACTCAATAATACTATGAGCACTCAGGTGGTATTGGAATTAGCCAGGAAGACAACAGGACTTAAATCTTTATTATACGCATCGACATCATCAGTGTATGGAAGAAGTAACGCACAGGATTCTTTAGATGAAAGCAAATGTACAAATACACCGATTTCAATTTACGGAGCATCAAAGGTGGCAAATGAAGCAATGGTTCAGGCGTATGTGGATCGCTACGACATACCAGCGACGGGTCTAAGGTTCTTTAAAGTGTATGGCCCATGGGGCCGGCCGGATACCGTTTTTTTTAAATTTGTAGATAAGATTTATCGTGGGAAAACGATAAGTTTGTATAACTTTGGTAACATACGACACTCATTTACGTATATCGATGATGTGATTTTAGGATTAATTTCTGCGCTTCACAGACGTCCAGACATCAAAAAGCATACCAGGCACCCTATTTATAATCTGGGTAATCCAAACAGTATTGATTTGAATTATTGTGTCGAAGTGATAGAAGATTGTTTAGGGAAAAAAGCCGAAAAAAGCTTCGAGCCTTTGGCCCCCGGCGATCGATCATTCACTAAGGCAAATATCGATTTGGCAAAAAAAGATTTAAATTATAATTGCAATGTTAATGTCGAAATTGGTTTAAAAAAGTTTGTTGATTGGTATGTGGAAAAATATATACCCTTGATATGTGGTTAGTGTTGATCGGACGGGGTTGGGTGAACCTTGTATTTTTCGGACGTTAACTTATTTGGTGGCGTTATTGAGTAAGTGCTATTTGGGATGAAACCTATAGTCTGCATTATCTTGACGAATTAAGAATGGTGGCAAATCTCTCTCAGAAGAATTAGCTCTGAGACTTCCAGTGCGTGGCGCAAGAAGATTAAATAAGACTCCTATGACCTCTAAACGAAGAATCTCATATCTTCAATATACCAATCCAGCTTATTATCCACCGCTTGAACATAGCTTACAGATAAATAAAGTTTATAGGGGATAGTCATGCGATTAATTAACCTCAAAATATTATCCATGAGATTCTCAATGGTCTATGAAAGGATAAAGAGTAAAATAAAACATATTGTTCATAATCATTTCTGTAAACAGCTGGTTAATAAAAAATATGGGATAAAGTCTAATTTCGAAGGAGTGAAAGAATATTGGGAAAACAATTATTTGAAAGGGGGGACATCGGGTTTGGGTTCTTACGGAAAAAAGGCCAAGTCGAAGGCTGCAATATTAAATCATTTTGTTCAAAAAGAGCAAATCAAAACGGTCATTGAATATGGATGTGGTGACGGGAACCAGCTCGAGTTAGCTAATTATCCCGAATATATAGGTCTAGATATTTCGCCGGCGGCCATTAATTTCTGTCAGCAGCGATTTTTAAGGGATTCAAGTAAAAAATTCTTTATTTATAATCCTAGGCAGCATGGCTGCGATCACGAAGAACTGAAGGCTGATTTGGTGCTGTCTCTCGATGTTATTTATCATATTATTGAAGAGGATCTTTATCATCTATATTTGCGGCATCTTTTTAGGTCGGCCACGAGATTTGTAATTATTTTTTCAGCCGATGTTAATGGCGATTATGACGGCGGACATGTTCTCTTTCGAAAATTTTCAGCATGGATAGAACAATATATGACCGAATGGGATCTTGTGCAGATTATTTCTCCTGAAAACCAACTCGACTCATTTTACCCTTTTTATATCTATAGAAAAAAATCGCCAGCGATTAAAATGTAGATTGCCATATCGTATTATAAAAGAAGAAAAACAGTTGATGATCGCAGGGACGTTTAATCTTTAAAAGAGTGTACTAAACAAACACCGTTAGATAGTTGTAAATGGGGATAAAGCTCTTTTTCTTCAAAAAAGTGCCGTTTTAAAAGTCCCAAAGCGATGCCCTTATTTTTTGTATCCGGCAAAAAACAAGCACTTGTAATCCTGCCGGCTTCTTTCTCTCCACTGAATATTATTTCTCCAGGTAGTGGTAATTTTCCTCCTTCAAATATCAGTTTTACGATCTTGCGGTTGAGACGGCCATAAGTTTTAATCTTGGCCACAACTTCCTGTCCGGGATAGCAACCCTTAGTCTCGCTGGCATACAGATCTTCCAGTCCGGTCTCAGGTAAGAGCATGTCATCGGTGATATCGACTCCGTAGCGCAGCTGTCCGTTTTCAATTCTCAGAATTTCCTGGACCTCGTTGCTTGAAACTTCAAGAGGGAGTTGTGCTGCAGCGGACTTGAGCGATCCGCCAGCTCCCAAAAGAGCAAACCCTTGGGTCATAATAAATGGATGATGAATAATTGTAATAGGTGTCTCCGAACCCTCTGTCATTGCGAAGCCCTGAGAGGTTTTCGGCTGAAGCAATCTCTCTTTAGATTGCTTCGATTCATCTGCCTCAACGTCTCGCAATGACGGCGTTTCTTTAAACACCGCTTTGCGGTGCTGTTGCATCGGCGGCAGCGCTCGCAATGACGGTGTCTTTTCCGAACGCCGAATAAGTTGTAAAGAATGATCAGATGTAGGGCCTTCAATGGAAAAAAGATCAAAATCATTTGTTACATCTAAAAGCTGTACATCTTCGATAATGATAAATTTACTCAGCCGTTCCATGGTCTGTTTTGCAAAACCAGACTCGGTGATCAGCAGCACATAATCGTGATAAATCAATACTTCCATCATGGCCAAGACCTTACCCGTTGCTGAAAGCAATGCTGAAAAACATTTTGATCCAATGGGCAGGGATTGAATGTCGTTGGAGAGAATGTTGTGGAGAAAATCAATGCGGTCGTTTCCGTCCACACGAATTTTGCCTTTTGACGAAAGGTCAAAAAGACCAACCGATGTTTTTATTTTTAAATACTCATCTCTTAAATCCACGTGCATTTCCGGCCCCTATTGTTTTCTACTAGATAATCCGCAATTTTTTTATGGTGTGAAGGGAATGCGAACTGTGAAAAATCTTTGACCGTAATCCATTTTGATTTCGCATGTTTCGAACTTTCATAAGGCGGTTGAGAGCCTTCCCGTATAACTTTCTGTCCATGGTCCATCGTCGATAGTCGATAGGTTTTCATCAGTTGTGGGTTGTTGGGCTTAGATTTTTTTTTGCTTTTGGCTTTTAGCCCATAGTCTGTGGTCTGTAGTCTCAGGTCTGTAGTCTTGAAAAAGACTTCCATCTCAATCATGTACTTAGTAAAACCGTGTCTGATGGTCAGTGTTGGAAGGTTTTTATTCAACCGAATGCCAAAATCCCGCTCAATCGTTCTTTTATTTTGTCGTACCGGAAACATCCAAAGCCCGCCCCAGCGGGCTTCTTTCGGTTGCTGTTCAATTAAGATTTTATTTTGAGCATTGCATAATACCAGTGCCGCAGCTTTTGTTTTTTGTAGCTTTTCCTGTTTGAGTTTAACGGGAAGTTTGTTTTGTGAGCCTGTTTTATAAGCAGAACATTCTTTCTGAAGCGGACAGGTCAGGCATTGCGGCAAGTCCGGTGTGCAAACTGTAGCGCCCAGCTCCATCATGGCCTGATTGAAATCACCGGGTCTTTTTGGATCAACCAGCAATTCCGCCAACTGCCATAAGGTTTTAATCGTATCGGCCAGCATAACATCGTCACGAATTTCAAAAATACGACTGAGGATACGGATCACATTGCCGTCGACAAGAGGAGAAGGCCGGTTGAAAGCAATGCTTGAAATGGCGCCTGCAGTATAGCGCCCGATGCCGGGAATTTGCATAAGTCTTTCGACATCCGGAGGTAGCTGAGATTGATGCGACGAAATCAATTCACCAGCGGCTTTATGAAGCATGCGTGCGCGCCGATAATAACCTAAACCGGCCCAATGTCTTAAAATCTCTTCAAGCGGGGCATTGGCCAGGGCACGGACGGTCGGAAAGGCCTTAATCCATTTTTGGTAATAAGGGACGACCGTATCGACCTGGGTTTGCTGCAGCATAATTTCCGAGACCCATATTTTGTAAGGGTCTTTGGTGTGTCGCCAGGGAAGGTCGCGTGCATAAACATCGTACCAGGCAAGCAATTTTTGCTGAACGTTTTTATTTTTAGCTAAGGATAGCATAACCATACTGTACCATAATAATATGGTTATTCTTATTCGACAATAGACCGGTAATCATGAGATGAATAAATGTTACAAACAATATTGTTTTGACCAATTTCGAAACAAAACGAGGCGCTGATGGAAAAGAACGAAAATCCGTTTATCTCTTCATCTGATGAAGACTTGAAAAATAAAGTTAGAGAACATTGGCAAAATTCAACCTGCGGGACGAGATACGGAACAGATGATAATAGACGTGGGTTTTTCGAACAAATCGAAGAAGCGCGATACAAACTAGAGCCCTTTATATTGGAATTAGCCGACTTTTCTTCTGCGCGAGATTTGAAGGTTTTGGAAATAGGGGTAGGTGCGGGAACAGATTTTCTGCAATGGAATAAGAACGGAGCTGATGCTTCAGGCGTTGATCTTACGCAGGCGGCGATAGATATGACGCGTGAACGATTAGAAATAAATGGATTTTCTTTGAATAAAAATAGGTTGCAAGTGGCTGATGCCGAAAACCTACCATTTGCAGATGAGTCTTTTGACGTTGTTTACTCCTATGGTGTTTTGCATCATACGCCCAATACCCAAAAGGCTTTTGAAGAAACTTTTCGAGTCTTAAAGAAAGGAGGAGTTCTTAAGGCTATGATCTACCATGTACCTTCATGGGTGGGTCTCTACTTGTGGGTAAAAAATGCTTTTCTAAAAGGAAAATTCTTAAAATCGATAAAACAGGTAATCTATGAGGATTTAGAAAGTATAGGAACTAAGGCATACACAGTTAGCGAGGCAGAGAGCATGCTCGTGCAAGCCGGATATTCGAATATTAAAGCACAGCCTAAACTTTCTCCTGGAGACTTGCTGACTATCAGCCCGAGCTATAAATATCAGAGTTTTTTTTACAAGATTGTATGGAAAATATACCCTAGATTTTTAGTTCAATGGTTTGGCGATCAATTTGGATTGTATATGCTTATAAACGCTAAAAAATAATTTAATCAAAATTAACTTTCTGTGACAATGATCACCTCACTTCTGTTTTATCCGGATAAAGATTTCTATGATCAGCCTGAGAACTATGGCTATGATTATGAAAACATTCATATTGAAACCGCCGGAAAAATAAAATTACACGCGTGGTATTTAAAAAGTCATGAAGAAAGAGGATGTGTTCTGTATTTGCACGGCAATGCCGGTAATATTTCAGGAAGGCTTTATAAAATGACCGGTTGGGTGGAACGGGGTTTTTCGGTGTTGCTCTTGGATTACCGGGGGTATGGGGCAAGTCAGGGCAAGATTGAACAGGGTGAGGATATCGTAGAAGACGCCGAGGCCGGGTTGCATTGGTTACAGGATCAAAAAGGGTGGGCCCTGGAGAAAACAATTCTTTTCGGAGAGTCGCTTGGCACACATCCGGCCATCCGCCTTGCTGTAAGATATAAAGCCAAAGCTCTGATCTTGGAAGCGCCCTATACGGCTTTCACGGATCTTGCCCCTATTCATTATCCCGTCATTCCAAGGTTTCTCTCTGAGAATCTTCTGAAAAACTTTGCCTTTAAAAATATTGATTACATTGTAAAAATTCAGACACCCCTGCTTATTATTCACGGTACGGAAGATCCAACCTGCCCTTATCCTATGGGACAAAAGCTTTTTGAACTTGCGCCCGAACCCAAAGCCTTTTTTACCGTAGAAGGAGGTGAGCATAATAATCTGCCCGAAGTTGCTCAGGACGAGTACTGGCAAAAACCGTTTGAGTTTATCATTGCGGAGAAATAAGGGCAGTGCGACGGAAAAGAAGCAGAAGAAAGGATGCGAAGTTAAAGCCTCGAGGAGTGTGGCGGATTAATCCGAAGATACGCGTCAAACCTTCCGCAAAAATCTATAAACGATCAAAAGAAAAACGGACTTCGTAGAAATATAATAAAGGATGTCAGATAAAACCCAATATAATCAAAGATAAATTTGAGTCTTTATAATACGGGCCGCAGCTGGAGATACTAAAATACTTTCTCTCTTTTTAAGATTTGAAAGAAGAGGTGTGAGATCATGTCATTATTGAGGATGATAAAAAATAATGTTGTTCCTAAGGGCGGAAGAATACGGAGGATTCCTTTTGGTTTTTACAAAGGAATCAAAATGGAAATTGATTTATTGCATCAAACACAACTCTATATCGGGCTATGGGAAGCGGAGACGCAGGTGTGGTTAAAAAAATTTTCTAAAAAAATAAAAACAGCTATTGATATTGGAGCTGCCACAGGTGAACAGACTTTGTATTTCTCACAAAAAACAAGTGCCGATATTGTCTATTCTTTTGAGCCATTCGCGAAAACATGTGAAGTGCTAAAAAACAATCTGCGGCTCAACGAAGCAACGCAAAAAGCAAGAGTTGAGGTCTTTCAAAAGTCTGTTGGTGAGAAAGATGAGGGAAATGAAATAAGGCTTGATTCGTTATTGTGCCGTTCCATAGCAACACCTTGCATTATCAAGATGGATATAGACGGAGGTGAGGTTAATGCATTGACCGGAGCAGAAAAATTTTTTGATATCCCACAGGTTCGTTGGCTTGTTGAAACACATTCTTTTCAGCTAGAGAAAGATTGTCTAAAAATCTTCGAGACGCATGGGTATAAGACGAAGGTTATTTACAATGCTTGGTGGCGGAAGTTTATACCAGAGCAAAGACCTATTGAGATGAATCGATGGCTTGTTGCCTATAAATCAACAGATGATATGGGGTCATGAGTTTGAATCAATTGACAAACATTTTTGCTTTCGGCGGTTACGAAAGATGGACATACGGAAGAATTATTCAGGGCGAGAAGAGCCTTTAGTGATTATGTCGAAGAGTTTTCTTATTGCAGGATAAAGAGTTGCGTCTGCTATTTTGTTATGTAGAGCAAAAGGGTGCGCATTGATTGAATTAAATACTCTGATTTAGTGCGATATTTTTATAGGGCTCGATGATTTCAAGCATATCCGCATGCAGCTTTGAGTTGGATGCAAGTATTTGAATATTTTCAAGCCCGAATGGCCCGCCCGAATAATCACTGAGTTTTCCTCCCGCCTCTTCGACCATCAGACTGGCTGCGGCCATGTCCCAGGGCTTGAGTTTGGTTTCCCAGTAACCGTCCAGACGGCCGCAGGCCACGTAGCACAAATCAATAGCCGCCGAACCCGAACGGCGGATACCCTGGACCTTCATCATAAAGGCCCTGACAATGGCTAGGTAGGAGTCCGGATCTTTTCGGCGGTCATAGGGGAAACCGGTGGCGACCAATGCGTCTCCGATGGATTCCAGGCCCGAAACCCGGATTGGGGAACCATTCAAAGAGGCTCCCTGGCCACGTTCGGCAAAGAAAAGTTCGTCCCTGAAAGGGTCGTAGACGCCACCTAACTGAACCACACCATATTCTTCATAAGCGATTGATATACAAGCAATTGGGTAGGTATGAGCGAAATTGGTTGTGCCGTCAATCGGATCAATGATCCAGCGCTGAGGGGCGGTTCCCATGGCCGGAGATTCTTCCGAAAGAATGGAGTGGTCCGGGAACTCCTTTTTGAGCAGGTCGAGAATGATTTTTTCGGCCGCCATATCGGTTGCCGTGACAATACTTAGTTCGCTTTTTTTGGCTGTCACATTCCGTTCGTGCAGTGAATTTTTAAGCAATTTTCCGGTTTCTTCCAGGGCCTGAAACAGGACACTTTTAATTTTGGCTGTTTTCATATAAAATGTTGACTCTTTAAGGGTTAGGAACATTTTAAGTTCGGATGTTGTGTTAGGCCTATTTGGGGCATGCCCCAAAAGCCTTTTAACATACAGTTTGCTTTTTTAAAGTCAAGTAAGGATTTACGGCTTATTTTCCGATAATCAATATGATCTAACCTGATGTAATGATGTTAATACGGAAAAATGGAAGATAGAAGTATCGCTTCGTAAGAGTACCGCGGCAAAAGCCTTCGTCTTTATTTCTTCATTTTTCACTCAAACCCATAAGAGGCAAGCGATATGAGCAAGCATTCAGTGACATTAATCCCCGGAGACGGTATTGGGCCTGAATTGGCCGAAACGACCAAAGCCTGCATTGATGCAACAGGTGTTTCAATTGACTGGGATATTCAGACCGCCGGTATCGATATTATGGAAGCTGAAGGAACGCCTCTGCCCGATCGTGTTCTTGAATCCATCCGTAAAAATCATGTGGCCATTAAATCGCCCATTACCACACCTGTGGGTACGGGTTTTCGCTCAGTGAATGTAGCTCTGAGAAAAGAGCTGGATCTGTTTGCCTGTATAAGACCGTGTAAATCTTATGAAGGCGTACGGTCCCGCTACCAGAACATTGATTTGGTGGTCGTGCGTGAAAATACCGAAGATCTTTATGCGGGGATTGAATTTGAAAAGGGCTCCAAGGAATGTCAGGAAGTCATCGATTTTATCAACAAGTATTCTGCGCGAAAGATTCGTAACGACTCCGGCGTGAGCATTAAACCCATTTCGGTTTTTGGTACGGAGAGAATCGTTAAAGCGGCTTTTGAATACGCCCGTCAAAACGGCCGTAAAAAAGTGACTGCAGTGCACAAAGCCAATATCATGAAATATTCAGACGGCCTGTTCCTGGAAGTGGCGCGCCAAGTTGCCAAGCAGTACACTGATATCGAATTTGATGACCGGATCGTTGATAATATGTGTATGCAGCTTGTCCAAACCCCTGAAAACTATGACGTGCTGGTTCTGCCTAATTTGTACGGCGATATTCTCTCCGATTTATGTGCAGGTTTGGTCGGAGGTCTGGGTGTTGCGCCGGGTGCGAATATCGGTGAAAAGGGTGCCCTTTTTGAAGCAACCCATGGGTCGGCCCCCAAGTATAAGGGAATGAACAAAGTGAATCCCACGGCATTGATCCTCTCCAGCGTTTTAATGCTCAAGCATCTCGGAGAGACCGAAGCGGCCAATCGTCTAGAACAGGCCGTGGCACACGTCATCCGTGAAGGTAAATACGTCACCTACGATATGAAAGCAGACCGCAAAGATCCGACCGCTGTCGGAACCAGAGAAATGGGGCAGGCGATTATTGACTCCATGAAAGTTGCGGCAAAATAAATAGTTATAAGTGATAAGTTCTAAGACGCGCTTTGGCCAAAAACAACCCACCGTTGAACAATTGACCACTTAAAACTTAAGACCTATAACTCAAAATTAAAAGTCAGGAGTGCATTATGGGATATCCTAAAGTAACGGTAGTCGGAGCAGGTTTTGTCGGAGCCACCGCGGCTCAGCGTATTGTCGAAAAAGAATTGGCCGATGTGGTTTTGGTGGATGTCGTCGAGGGGCTCCCCCAGGGGAAAGCCCTTGATATGATGGAGTCTGCGCCGATTGAAGGATTCCGTACGCGTATTAGCGGAACGAACGATTATGCGGAGACGAAAGACTCGGATGTGATTGTCATTACGGCCGGTCTTGCACGCAAGCCCGGCATGAGCCGTGACGATCTGTTGGCTAAAAATGCCGAAATTATTTCAGGGATTACCAAAAATTGTGTTGAGGCTTCACCGAATGCAATCATTATTACGGTGACCAATCCGTTGGATGTTATGACTTACCTGGCCTGGAAAGTTTCAAATTTTCCTACACGCCGGGTGATGGGTATGGCCGGTGCGCTTGATTCGGCACGTTATGCCTATTTTCTTTCACAGGAACTGATGTGTTTGCCGAGTGATGTGGATCCCATGGTTTTAGGCGGACACGGGGATCAAATGGTCCCGGTTCCGCAGCATACCAAGGTGAAAGGCAAACCGGTCACCGAATGCCTTCAGCCCGATGTGCTTGAGCCGATTAACCAAAGAACGCGCGACGGTGGCATTGAAATTGTCCAATTGCTTAAAACCGGCAGCGCTTATTACGCTCCGTCCGCATCGGCGGTTCGCATGGTTAAAGCGGTACTGCAGAATACGGGTGATGTGATTCCTTCCTGCGTTTATCTGACCGGACAATACGGCATTAAGGATGTCTATTGCGGAGTTCCCGCACGGATCGGCCGCGAAGGCGTCATGGAGATTCCGGAGATCGAATTAACCGATCAACAGAAACAGGATTTAAAAGCTTCGGCCGAACACGTTCGGGAAAATTGCGAAAAATTGAAAATCGCCGTATAACAACTCTTTTTCGATTTTTCATTTTCCGATTTGTTTCCTCTCATTTTTCAAATCATATCGATAAAGGGATAAAAACGTATGGACAGTTTTTCAAGTAAAGCCTCTCTGCAGATCGACAACCAAACCTATACAATTTACCGGCTGGACGCTCTTGAAAAAGCCGGTTTGGTTAAAATTGATCAGCTGCCGTTTTCGATTCGAATTCTGCTTGAGAATCTTTTGCGCTCCGAAGACGGTAAAAGCGTATCGCGTACCGACATTGAAAACCTGGCCAAATGGAATCCTAAAGAAAAACCCTCCAAAGAAATTGCCTTTACCCCCGCACGTGTGATCCTGCAGGATTTTACCGGTGTGCCGGCAGTGGTTGATCTTGCCGCCATGCGCGAATCCATTAAGAAAATGGGCGGGGACCCTAAGAAGGTCAATCCGCTTGAAGCTGTTGACTTGGTGATTGATCATTCCGTACAAGTGGACTCCTATGGAACGCCGCAGGCATTTCAGGAAAATACGGATAAGGAGTTTTCCAGAAATAATGAACGCTATCAATTTTTAAGATGGGGACAGCAGGCTTTCCAGAATTTTCGTGTGGTGCCGCCCGGAACCGGTATTGTGCATCAGGTCAATCTGGAATATTTGGCGCACGTGGTTTTTCGCAAAAAAACCGCAGACGGAACACTGGCCTATCCCGACACGCTTGTCGGAACTGATTCACACACCACGATGATTAACGGGTTAGGTGTCTTAGGCTGGGGCGTCGGCGGTATTGAAGCCGAGGCGGCCATGCTGGGTCAGCCGATTTCAATGCTGATTCCTCAAGTGATCGGATTTAAATTGAAAGGAACATTACCTGAAGGTTCAACGGCAACCGACCTTGTGTTGACGGCAACACAGATGCTTCGTCAAAAAGGGGTGGTCGGAAAATTTGTGGAATTTTACGGACCTGGTCTTGATACCCTGCCTTTGGCCGACAGAGCGACGCTTGCTAATATGGCGCCTGAATATGGAGCGACGATGGGCTTTGTTCCTGTGGATCAGGAAACGCTCAATTATCTGCGTTTGACGGCGCGTGATCCCGAGCTGGTCAAATTGGTTGAAATCTATACCCAAGAACAGCGTCTTCTCAGAACACCCTCTTCACCCGATCCGGTTTTTTCCGATACGCTTGAACTGGATCTTTCAACGGTCCAACCCAGCCTGGCCGGACCTAAGCGTCCGCAGGACAGGGTTGTTTTAAACAGCGTTAAAAATTCATTTGCCCAGACTTTATCGGAAATGCTCAGCGGTGATTTTGAAACAAAAAAAAACCAAAAGGCATCGGTTCAATTAAACAATCAACAATTTGAATTGGGTCATGGCGATGTAGTCATTGCCGCGATTACAAGCTGCACCAACACTTCAAATCCGGCTGTGATGATCGGTGCCGGATTAGTGGCTAAAAAAGCCGTTGAAAAAGGTTTGACCGTAAAACCCTGGGTTAAGACCAGTCTGGCTCCTGGTTCGCAGGTTGTGACCGAATATCTCAAGCAGAGCGGGGTTATGCCGTATCTTGAAAAACTCAACTTTCATTTGGTTGGATACGGCTGTACCACTTGTATCGGGAACTCAGGCCCGCTTCCGGAACCTGTTTCAACCGGAATTAAGGAAAAAAATCTGGTCGCTGTGTCCGTGCTTTCCGGAAATCGCAATTTTGAAGGCCGCGTCAATCCGCATGTTAAAGCCAATTATCTGGCCTCACCGCTGCTTGTTGTGGCCTATGCCCTTGCCGGACGGATTGATATCGATTTAACGGCGGAGGCACTCGGTCAGGATGCCCAGGGAAATGCTGTGTATCTTCGTGATATCTGGCCCAGCCAAAAAGAAATTGCTGAGAGCATGAAATCGATCCAGGCCGGAATGTTTCAGTCAAAATACGAGGGTGTTTTTAAAGGGAATGCAGATTGGCAATCCATCAAGGCACCTTCCGGTGATACGTTTGTCTGGGACGATAAGTCCACCTATGTTAAAAATCCTCCTTATTTTGAGAACATGCCCGAGACACCGGCGCCTCTTAAGGATATTAAAAATGCGCGTGTGTTGGCCATGCTGGGTGACTCAGTCACAACCGATCATATTTCTCCTGCAGGTTCTATTCCCAAAGACAGCCCGGCCGGACGTTATTTGATTGAAAACGGTGTGGATTCTAAGGATTTTAATTCCTATGGTGCGCGGCGCGGAAATCACGAGGTCATGGTTCGCGGAACTTTCGGAAATATCCGTTTGCGCAATCAACTGGCGCCCGGTACCGAAGGCGGCATGACGCGTCATCTGCCGGATGGCCAGCAAATGTCGATTTACGATGCGGCGATGAAATATCATGATGAGGCGACTGCGCTTATTGTTTTGGCCGGTAAGGAATATGGCACTGGTTCTTCGCGCGATTGGGCGGCCAAAGGGCCTGCTCTGCAGGGTATTCGGGCCGTTATTGCCGAAAGTTTTGAACGTATTCATCGCAGTAATCTGATCGGGATGGGTATTCTGCCGCTGCAATATCAGGAGGGGCAGACCCGTGAGTCCTTGGGGCTGAGCGGTGAAGAAGTTTATACCCTGACCGGTATTGAAGACGGTTTGATGCCAGGTAAAAAAATTACCTGCCAGGCGGACGAGAAAAAATTTGAAGTAATCTGCCGTATTGATACGCCCGTTGAACTTGCGTATTATCAGCATGGCGGTATTTTGCAGTATGTACTAAGACAGCTTTTGAAAAGCGGCAATAAGCGTTAAAAAGTAAGTCATCATAAGCATCAAATAAATACCGGTTAACCGCTTACCGTTGGTTTGATGAAAGAATATGGCATCGAAAAAAGCCTATACACCGAAAATTGGCAAGAATGTTTTTATCGATCCTTCTGCGCAGGTGATCGGGCAGGTAACCCTAGGCGATTATTCAAGTATTTGGCCCGGATGTGTTGTGCGCGGTGACATTAACCGTATCCGAATCGGAAAATATTCTAATATCCAGGATTTATCCCTGATTCATGTGGAATCAGACCGCGGTTGCCGGATCGGCAATTATGTGACGGTCGGGCATCAAGTGACCTTGCATGCCTGCACGGTCAAAGACCAGTCGTTAATCGGAATCGGTTCGATTTTGCTTGATGGCGCCCATGTCGGTGAAGGGGTGATTTTGGGCGCAGGCAGTCTGGTGACCATGGGACAGCGTTTAAAATCAGGGTGTCTTTATTTCGGAAGGCCGGCAAAATGGGTCAGGAACTTAACGGTAAAGGAAATTAAGGGCCTGAAAAAATGGGCCGAGCGTTATGTTCACTACGCCGCAGACCATAAAGCAGGAAAATATCAAAGAATTGAATAATCCTTGATCTTTTTGATGCGTAAATAATGAATTTGGGTATAATAACCGCCTATGTCAGATTCAAAAACAACTACAACACCGGCAGATAAAACCGCAGGGGCTGATTATTCAAAGGGCCTTGAAGGTGTCGTTGCAGCCGAAACCAGCCTAAGTCTTGTTGACGGAAAAAACAGCCGTCTTTTTTATCGCGGCATTTCGATTCATGAACTGGCTCAACAATCTAATTTTGCCGAAACGATTTATCTCCTCTGGAACGGTAAACTTCCTTCTGCCGAAGAGCTGCTGAATTTTCAAAAAGAAATCGCTGCGGAGCGTCCGGTGCAAAAAGAGGTCCTTGAGGTCCTCAAGTGTATTCCGCTGTCCGCTCATCCGATGGCTGTTTTAAGAACGATGACATCAGTTCTCGGAACTTTTGATTCTGAGGCCGATGCCCGTGATCCGGAGGCCAACCGCCGCAAAGCCATCCGGCTTGTTGCAAAATTCCCGACACTGATTGCGGCCTTTTACCGTTTGCGCGAAGGAAAAGAAATTGTTGCTCCTCAGCAAAGCCTTTCACTTGCCGAAGATTTTTATTACATGATGCAGGGCCGGCAGCCTGATATGGAAATGGAAAGAGCGCTTGATGCCTATTTGATTTTGCTGGCCGATCATGGACTGAACGCATCGACGTTTGCCGGGCGCGTGACGGTTGCAACACAGTCTGACATCTATTCGGCCGTAACCTCGGCGGTAGGTACGCTGAAGGGGGATTTACATGGTTCCGCCAATCAGAGAGCGATGGAAATGATCCTTGAGATTGGAAAGCCCGAAAAGGCCGAAGACTATATTAAAAATCTTTTGGCCCAGAAGAAAAAAGTGATGGGATTCGGACATCGTATTTATAAGACACAGGATCCCCGCGCGGTGGCCTTTCGAAAGATAGCTGAAGACATGTGTAAAAAAGCCGGGGATGATACCTGGATGGATATTTCAAATCGTGTTGAAAAGTATATGTGGGACACCAAACAGATTCCCTGCAATGTGGATTTCTTTTCGGCTTCCGTCCTTTATGTGCTTGGCTTCCCGGTTGATTTTTTTACGACCGTATTTGCCGCAAGCCGGGTGGCCGGCTGGACGGCGCATATCATTGAACAAATGTTGGACAACCGGCTTATTCGGCCCGCAGCGGCTTATAAGGGTCCGATGGATCAACACTATATTCCGGTTGAGAAGAGATAAGTTTTGAATATTCACGAATATCAAGCCAAAGAATTGTTTGACCGCTACGGAATTCCTGTCCACAAAGGTTGTGTCGCCTCTACGCCTGAAGAAGTCTATGAAGGTGCCAAGGCCATAGCCCAAAAAGATAAAATTTTTGTGGTCAAAGCCCAGATTCATGCCGGTGCCAGAGGAAAAGGCGGAGGCATTAAACTCGTCAAGACCCCCGAAGAGGCGCGTGAAGCCGCTTCAAAAATTTTGGGCCGAAACCTGGTAACACCTCAAACCGGTCCTGAAGGCCGCCCTGTTCAGAAGGTTTTAATCGAAACCACTTCTCCTATTCATAAAGAATTTTATGCCAGCGTTGTCTTGGACCGCACAGAACAAGCCCCCTGTCTGATTGTTTCATGTGCAGGCGGGATGGAAATCGAAGAGGTTGCGGCGAAAGAACCGGATAAAATTATTAAACAGCACTTTTGTGCACAGAAAGGTCTGGATAGTGAAAAGGCGCTTGAGATTGCCGCCAAGATGACCGAAGACAGCACGGCCGTCGATGTCTTTGCCCAAACCTTCCAAGCTATGGCGAAACTGTTTGTCGAAAAAGATGCTTCGCTTGTGGAAATCAATCCCTTGGCGATTATGGAAAGCGGAGATGTCCTGGCCATTGATGCCAAGATTAACATCGATGACAATGCGTTATACCGGCAGCCTGAAATTTTAGGCTGGCAGGATTTTAGTCAGGAAGATTCCCGTGAAGTTGAGGCTAAGAAATTCGATTTAAGCTATGTCGGATTAACCGGTGATATTGGTTGTATTGTTAACGGCGCCGGTCTGGCCATGGCTACGATGGACATTATTAAATATGCAGGGGGAGAACCCGCTAACTTTTTGGATGTCGGCGGCGGAGCCAATAAAGAGAAAGTGGCCGCGGCCTTTAAAATTATTTTAACCGATCCTGATGTCAAAGCGATTTTGGTTAATATTTTTGGCGGAATTATGCGTTGTGATATTGTTGCTGAAGGTATTCTGGCAGCCGTGGATGAGTTGAAAGCTGTCGGCAATACCCGGATTGAACAGATGCCTCTCGTGGTCCGGCTTGAGGGCACGAATGTTGAGCAAGGTAAAGAAATTTTGAAGAAATCATCGCTTAAAATTATTGCGGCATCGACATTTGAAGAAGCGGCGCAAAAAGTAGTTGCCGCCATTAAGGTTTAAAAGGTAAGAGACAGAGACGATGAGTATTTTGGTCAATAAAAAGACAAAAGTTTTAGTTCAGGGAATTACCGGTTCGCACGGTTCTTTTCATGCCGAAAAAATGCTTGAGTACGGAACTCAGGTGGTCGGGGGCGTCACGCCCGGAAAAGGCGGCCAGCAGATTCACGGAGTTCCTGTATTTAATACCATGAAAGAAGCGGTTGCCGCGACTAAAGCCAATGCCTCGGTGATTTATGTGCCGGCTAAATTTGCCGCGGCTGCCATTGTTGAGGCCGGTGAAGCCGGAATTTCTCTAGTGATCTGTATTACCGAAGGGATTCCGGTCATGGATATGGTGAAAACCATCCATTGGGTTCAGCGGGAGAAAATCGTTTTGATCGGACCGAATTGCCCAGGCATTATTACGCCTGAGGAATGTAAGATTGGTATTATGCCCGGCTATATTCATAAGAAAGGCCCCATCGGTCTGGTTTCAAAAAGCGGCACGCTGACCTACGAGGCTGTTTGGCAGTTGACTCAGCTTGGGTTGGGTCAGTCGACCTGTATCGGAATCGGCGGAGATCCCATTATCGGAACAAATTTCGTGGATGTCTTAAAACTTTTTGAAGCGGATCCTGAAACAGAAGCCATTGTACTGATTGGCGAGATCGGCGGTTCGGCCGAAGAAGAAGCGGCTGAGTTTATTGAAAAGAACATTTCCAAACCGGTGGTAGCATTTGTCGCCGGCGGCACCGCTCCCCCGGGAAAACGCATGGGGCATGCCGGTGCGATTATTTCGGGTGGTTCCGGCAAGGCATCCGACAAGATCAAACGTCTTGAAAAAGCCGGTGTAACGGTTGTCCAAAGTCCGGCGCTTATCGGACGCACCATGGAAAAACTCTACCGTGAACGCTATGGTCAAGAATCTCGATCACGCGTATGATGAATACCTTAAAGCCCGTGAAGAAATTGCTGTCAAAAGCATCCAGGCCTTCCCTGATCGTCTAAAAGACACCCATTTTCGTTACGGGCGCGTCATTATCCCTACCTTCTATAAAAGTCATTTTCTTTCTCCCAAACAGGCTCATTTACTGAAACGTGCGGCCAAGACTCTGCATCAGGTGATTAATTCCGCCACCCGGCTTTATTTTGAAGAGGGTCATCTGGGCCATATCTTTCGCATTAAACCCGAAGAAGCCCGGCTCATTAAGATTGATCCGGGTTATACTCAAAATGTTGTTTTTTCGCGGTTTAATACCATTTTGGAAGGCGAAAGCCTAAAGGTTTTAGAGTTTAATTGTGACTCACCTGCGGGCGCGGCTTATGCTGATCAATTGGAGGATATTTGGCGCGGTGAGGAGACAGTCCGTGAATTTTGGGATAAATACCATATTGTCGGCACGAACCGGTCTCAGGATGTATTGGATGCACTGCTGGCCGCCTATGAAGAATTCGGTGGCTATGAGACGCCGAATATTGCGATTATGGACTGGCACCGCGTCAGAACGGTTCCTGAATTTGAATACCTCAAGGCCTATTTTGAATCCAAAGGGTATAAGACCACCATTGCCGATCCCCGCGAGTTAAAATACAAGGGCGGCCATCTCTATCATAAAAACATGAAAATCCGGCTGATTCTGCGTAGGGCTTTTTTTCAGGAGATTCTGGATCGACTGGATGATGTTGAGGATTTAATCCGTGCCTATGAGGACAAAGCGGTGTGCATGGTTAATTCACTTCGTTCAAGGCTTGCGGGCAAGGCGCTGCATTCTCTGCTGAGCCACCCGGAATATGAGCATTTTTTTACAGATAGTGAAAACCGGGTTAAAAGAGAACATATCCCCTGGACACGCCGCTTGACGGATGCCGAGGATTTTTATGGGCATAAGAAAATTTATTTGATAGATTTTCTTAAAGATGAGAAAGAAACGCTGGTCTTAAAGCCGTCACACGGCAGCGGAGGACAGGGCGTAACGCTCGGCCTTGAAACCCGTGACGACGATTGGAATGCGGCTATTGACCGTGCCCTGAAAGGGGATTGGATTGTTCAGGAATACGTCAATGTTCCGATTATGACCGTTCCGGTGGCGATTAATAATAAGCTTGATTTTGCCTATAAAAAGTATAATTTTAATATGCTGGTTTTTGGCGGTAAATACGCCGGGGCCTTTACCCGTCTCAGTGATGAGAGTGTCGTGAATGTGGCCAAAAAAGGGGGCATGATTTTATCTCTTTTGTCAGACCATATCCCCGAACGCATGTAAACGTGAAGAGAACAAAACATGTCTAAAAAAACATTTACTCTGGAAGAAGTTCATCAGCTCCTGCCGGAGCTTCAAAAAAAAATCGAGCAATTGATCCGTAAAAAAGAAGCCTATACCCGGATGCACGATCACCTGCTGATCCATGAACTTTTGAGTGAGTCGGAAAAAAACCGCGGCTTGGAACCCGAACAGGATGCGGTGGATGATCACGCCCATGAATTGGAGTCGGCGGTTGATGAAATTCGTCAAGAGGCGGATGAGATCCGGAAATTGGGTTGTTTGATTGATGATTTGGATCAGGGCTGGGTTGATTTCCCGGGTCACCGGGACGGAAAATCGGTCTATTATTCCTGGAAATGCGGACAAACCCGAATCGAATTCTATTATTGTGCAGCCGAGACGCCCAAACGAAGACAACCTATTTAGGGACTCTTTCATTTTAAAAATAGGGGTTGCCCGGGGCAAAATGTTACGGGAGGCTTAATTTACGTATCGTTTTCTTGACAAATGACAATGTGAAAGTTATAGTTCACGCATTTAGAACCTCTTCCGCGATAAAATTTCGAAGCGAAATGCCGAATTTTAAGCCGAGCCAAAGCGGAATAAGTTCTTACGGCCGGAGAGATTCCGGTAAGGAGGCGGTTTCAATGATTTTACCCAAAAAAATGTTTGTGACCAAAGGCGTCGGTATTCATCGCGAAAAACTTTCTAGCTTCGAGCTTGCTTTGCGCGATGCGGGAATTGCACCCTATAACATTGTACGGGTTTCGAGTATCTATCCTCCTTATTGCAAAATGATTACAAAAGAAGCCGGTTTGAAATATTTGACCCCGGGGCAGATTCTTTTCAGCGTTGTTGCCGAATGCGCCACGAACGAACCTAACCGCCTGATTGCTTCGTCAATCGGGATTGCCATTCCTAAAAAGCCGGAACAATACGGTTATCTGTCTGAAGCCCATACCTACGGGTGGACCGAAAAAAAGACCGGGGAATATGCCGAAGATTTGGCTGCAAGTATGCTTGCGACGATCCTCGGGGTGAAATTTGATCCGGATGAAAGTTATGACAAGAAAAAAGAGATTTGGAAAATCTCGAATGAAATTGTCAAAACCAGAGCGGTCACTCAAAGCGCACGCGGAGATAAAAACGGTAATTGGACGACCGTTATTTCCGCAGCCGTGCTGATCCACTAAAATCTGTGAATTGTGAAGAATTTTTCGTGATGCCTTCTCGGCCTCACCCTTCACACCTAACCCCTCACAAAAAATGAGTAAAATCAAAGTAGCCCTGATTCAGATGAGCGCGGTTCAGGATCCCGCTTCGAATCATCAAAAAGCCATCGAAAAAATCAGATCTGCCGCTAAAAAAGGCGCGCAGATCGTCTGCCTGCAGGAGCTTTACCGGACGCTTTATTTCTGTCAAAGCGAAGATCATCAATTTTTTCAATATGCCGAACCGGTTGACTCTGGAAGCACGATTGATTCTCTGTGCCAGGTTGCCGAAGAAGAAAGCGTGGTCGTCATCGCTCCCGTTTTTGAGAAGCGTACAGAGGGAATTTATCATAATAGCGCGGTGGTCATTGATGCCGACGGCCGTCGGTTGGGGCATTACCGTAAGATGCATATTCCGGACGACCCCAATTTTTATGAGAAATTTTATTTTACGCCGGGTGATCTGGGTGTAAAGGTTTTCAAAACGCGTTATGCTCGAATTAGTGTGTTGATCTGCTGGGACCAATGGTTTCCCGAAACCGCCCGTCTGGCCGCTTTGAAAGGTTGCCAGATTCTTTTTTATCCGACCGCTATCGGCTGGCATGAAAGCGATAAGAAATATGCGGCCTATCAACGCAATGCTTGGCAGACCATTCAGCGCGGACATGCGATTGCCAACGAAATTTTTGTCGCCGCCGCTAACCGTGTGGGGAAGGAGCAGGATCTGAATTTCTGGGGACATTCCTTTATCAGCGATCCGTTCGGAAGCTTGATCGCCGAAGCGGCACATGATCGTGAAGAAGAGCTGATTGCCGAATGTGATTTGTCTTTGATTGAACAGACCCGTCAGCACTGGCCTTTCTTGCGTGATCGCCGCATTGATGCCTATCATCCTCTGACTGAACGATTTCTCGATAACGATAAGTAAAAGTTCCTACCCCCCTGCCATCTTTATGATCAAATTAAAAGCTAAAAAGAGTGTGATTAAAAAAACACGGAGAGCCTCAACAGTTCTATTTCCTGCCGAGCAGGGTTATCGCATGCCGGCCGAGTGGGAAGCGCATGAAGCCACTTGGCTGACGTGGCCCCGCAATAAGGTGACCTGGCCGGGTAAAAAGCTCAAGGAAGTCGAAGAGATTTATCTTCAAATGATGGAGGCTCTTTTACCGAATGAAAAAGTTCATCTGCTTGTTCCTGATGAGACAAAGGGAGAAGAAATTCTGCAGAGATTAGCACGGCGAGGCGTTCAGGTCCGTGGCCTTAAATTGCATCTCATTCCGGCGGTCGATACCTGGATACGTGATTATGGCCCGACTTTTTTAAAAAACCGGAAAGGTCAAAAGGCCTGGTGTAAATGGATTTTTAATGCCTGGGGCCGAAAATACAGGTCTTTAATGCGGGATGATCAGATTTTCAGAAATCATCAGGCGTTGATTAAGGGATCTTGTTTTGCCACGGAGGTTGTTTTAGAAGGTGGCTCAATTGAAGTCAACGGAAAGGGAACCTGCCTGGTGACTGAGCAGTGTTTGCTGAATAAAAACCGTAACCCCCGGTTTTCTCGCGAGCAGATTGATTTGTTTTTACAACAGCATTTAGGGGTTTCTCAGGTTCTCTGGCTTGGCGAGGGGATTGTCGGAGATGATACCGATGGACATATTGACGATATTACCCGCTTTTGCAGTGCTGATACGATTATCACGGCCTATGAAACGGACCGTACGGATGACAACTTCCGGTTTCTGGATGAAAACTGGAAGCGTCTTAAGATGAGCCGGACACCCGCCGGCGGCAAATGGAATTTGATAAAATTACCGATGCCGGGCGTGGTGGCAGCCGAAGGTGAGCGGCTTCCGGCCAGTTATGCTAATTTCTACATTGCCAATGGCGTGGTGCTTTTACCCATCTATGGGCATGCCAATGATCGCAGGGCTATTCGAATTATTCGAGAAGCGTTTCCGGGACGGGAAGTGGTCCCTATTCGTTGTGAGACTCTGGTCTACGGACTGGGCTCTATCCATTGCGTTACGCAGCAAGAGCCCCGTTAGGGATTTTACGGATAATTGGAAACGATAGTTTCTTCGGATGTGCCTGTGGGGATATTTAAGTTCCAGCTTTCTTCTGCCAGAGAGGTATAGAATTTGATCGCTTTAAATTTAAGATCCGTCTGCCGCCCTTCATCCAGAGTATTAATAAAGACCTCATCGGGATAAACGACTTTCCTTTTAGAGTCTGTACCTACAACATCTCTTTCCTTAAACGAGTTTCTCTCGATTTGTACAACGGGCTGTTCGTGCGAATCAAAGAATGTTTCTTTGGAAACATCCCCCTGCGGAGAGATTTGAAGCTCCCGGACAATGCGGTTTTGATCCTGTTGTTTGCGGTAGAGACCGACCACAACGCTATCTTTTTCATTTTTTTCAATCGCAGCCTGATGAGCCAGAAGAGACATGGGCTTTAGCGCCCGGTAAAGATTGATAGGTTTAAGATGTAATTCAATGTCTTTGGCATCTTCCAGATCAAAAATGTCTCCTTTAAAGAGTGTATTCTGAGCCGGTAAATAGAGTTCAAAGTTTCTGTCATGGGTATTAAAAGAGAAAAGAAGATTCTGATTGTTGTCATAACACGCTAATAGAATTTTTTCTTCAAGCCGATGATACGTCATCGTGCCGCTGCAGCCTGCGGCCTGGCTGCCGTTAGAAAAATTCAGATCCAAATCCGCCTTAAAACCCGTCCATATCCCCTTGCGGTCTTCAACCCGGTTAATGATGGTTTGAATGGGAGAAAAAACGCCAAGCGGCTGGGCGTCGGCCTTTGGTGAGGATGGCATCAAAAGTGATAAAACGAGAATTAAGATCAGGGTCATGAAATGATATTTTGTTAAGAATGTTGAAAAAATAGCCTTATTAATATTCGGCTTAAACAGGAGGAAACTTGAAGAGTGTTAAGCGTCCGGTTGAGGGGAGTCGTCGCAACCGGCTTCAAGCACTTTGCGGGTATGCAGAATGCGATAGACTGCAGTGACATGAGTGCCTAAGAGAAGAATCCATAATGCAAGAGGAAGCAACGGTGCGATCAGTGTACCAAGGCAAATGATCACAATCCGTTCGGCCCGCCCTAAGAATCCGACTGAACAGGAGGGGATAAAGTTTTCGGCGCGGGCCTTGGCATAACTTGTTACAAAAGAGCCCAGCAGGATACCCAGGCTGATTAAAAAATAACCGTAATGGCCGGTATTGACGAAATGAATCGCCAGTCCGCCAAAAACAAAGAAATCCGAATAACGGTCTGTGGTGGAATCCAGAAAAGCGCCGAAGGCCGTGGTTTTTTGAGTCGTTCGTGCCAGCAGGCCGTCGAGAACATCGCCTAACCCAGCGACAAGCAGAACCAGTGTTCCGATGAAGAACAGACCGCCCGCATAGAGGCATCCTGCAACAAAGGTGACGGCCAAACCGGCGAGAGTCAGTTGGTTTGGCGTAAAACCGCGAGCATTTAAATAAGCCGCCAATTTTAAGAAAATTGATTCCAATTTGGGATAAAGCCATTTCCTAAGCATGAGCAAAATTATAGCACTGTTGCCTGGTGTTCCGTCAATGTTGAAATGGTGAATGGTTCCGGGTATACCGAGACATAGTATACCCGGTAGCGTTTCCCTGCTATATTATGCAAAATTTTAATTTGACGGAGGATTACCCATGATTTCCATACAGGACTTTATGAATGCCGAATTGCGAATTGCCGAAATTGAGGATGTCCAGGAGCATCCCAATGCGGACAGGCTTTATGTGTTAAAAATAAAAGTCGGCCAGGAACAAAAACAAATTGTGGCCGGTATCCGCAAGCATTACGGACGGGATGAGTTAAAAGGTAAGAAAATAGTCATTGTCAATAATTTGGAACCGGCAGTCATCCGGGGCGTGGAGTCAAACGGAATGCTCCTTGCCGCCTCTCATGAAGATCAATTCAGTCTTGTGGTTCCCGAACGCCAGATGACGCACGGTGCTAAGATCAAATAAACAAAAGAAGGATTGGTCGGAATCAGAGGGTTGCCGGCGTGATGTAGCGCGTCAGATGCGTCCAGGCGAGATAATGCAGGCCCAGGATAAAAAGGACGAGTGCCAAAAGGCTCAAAATATAAAAGAGAGAACGGTGCTGCAGGAGTTGTTTAATTTGTAGCCCGACCACTGTGAAGTAAATAATGGTGATCGGCAGAAGAAAGATAAAATCAACGTTTTTAAGAGTTAAATGGGTCAGGGACTCGACACGCATCAAAGCATAGGAGGCAAGATAAATCGGAGGGCCCAGAAGAATAAAGAAGACCGGATGCGACTCGAAATAGAGGTAACCCGAAAACGAGAGAATCGCAAACAAAACAAAATAGCGCAGAACGCCTATACCTGAGTTCGTGTAATTGGTCATAGAATCGATATCCTATTATGGTGTTATAACCTTGTCAAAGAAAAACTCTTATGCTAAGATCTGGTCTCTTAAACCTGCAGGAAAAGCGTTCGAAAAGAAAAAGAGAGATCTTTTTAAGAGCCGTCCTGTTATCCGCTTTTAACTTCTTAACACCATAGAGGGGCCACGGGTAGACAATATCCTTCTGTTTTTAAACTCTCTCTCCTCTCTGATCTCAGATAAACCATGACAGCAGATTTTAGAAGTTTTCAAGCTTATCGGTATAATGCCCAAAAAATTGATGTCCAGCAGGTGATCGCTCCTCCTTATGACGTCATTAGTCCTGCCTATCAGGAAAAACTGTATCAGAAATCGCCATACAATTGCATTCGCCTGATTTTAAATCGCGAGGAAAACGGGGACAATCCCTCGAATAACCGCTATACCCGTGCGCGCGGATTTTTTCAGAAGTGGCAGGATGAGCAGGTTTTAAGCAAGGAAAATGCGCCTGTTTTTTATCTTTATCAGCAGACCTTTAAAGACTTAATGAGCGGTGAAGTTAAGACGCGTACATCCTTGTTCGGACGCCTTCGTCTGGAACCTTTCGATAAAGGCATTGTCATTCCCCACGAAAAAACACTTTCCAAACCCAAACAGGACCGCATGAATCTTCTCAAAGAGATTAAAGCAAACCTTTCGCCCGTTTTTGGTTTGTATGAAGATCCGGCCGCTGAGATTAAAAGTCTGTTTGAACCGGTTCTGGCTTCAAAGAGCGAAATTGATGTGACGGATGATGAGGGAGTGCGCCATCTTATCTGGTTGATTGAAGAACCTTCGTCCGTAGAAAAAATTCAACAGAAATTGAACGAGCGGAAAATTTATATTGCCGACGGACATCACCGCTACCAGACGGCTCTTGATTACGCCCTCTGGCGCCGCGAGAATGACCCCGCTTCGGCCGGCCGCGAAATGGCCTATGATTTTATTTTGATGGCCCTGGTTGCCTTTGAAGATCAGGGTTTGTCGCTTTATCCCACGCACCGCATGATTAATACCTTTGATGCAATCCCTTCAAGCCGTGGTGCGAAATTCGGCGGACAGGAAGGTGTAGAAGCCCTTCAAGATGATTTTATGATCGAAGAGAAAAGTTCTCTGGAGGCTTTAAACCAGGCCATTCTTTCTTCCGGCGACGATCTTGTGCTTGGCCTTGCCATTGACGGCAAATATTACTTTTTGAAGTTAAAGGATTGGACCAAAACTAAAACAAAGATGACTTCCGGCAAACCGGATATCTGGTATCAGTTGGATGTAAATCTATTGAGCCACTTGATTCTGGCCAAATTGTGGAAACTGCCTGAAAGCGAATGGGAATCCACAATTTCCTATACCCATGCCGAGAGTGATGTGGTTGAGGCTTTGCAGAAACAAACCATTGCTGCCGCTTTTATCATGAAGGCGCCGAAGGTTCAGGTTTTGCGTGATATGGGGCAGGTCAACGAACTTATGCCTCAGAAGTCGACCTATTTTTATCCCAAGTTGGCCAGCGGGCTGATTTTTAATAAACACGAATAGAATATTTACCGCGGCTCATAAATCTGTTGGGCGCAAACGAAGGAGTTAGCTTATGGAAATTAATCTACCCAAGGGAGAAAACCCCTTTCCTCCTTTTAAGGCGGGCCCTGTCATCATTCCCTTTTTAATTCTGATTTTTTTTCTGGCCTCGGCCGGGAGTATGTTTTATCAGGTGGACCAGGATGAAACCGGCGTGGTGCAGCGTTTCGGAAAATATATCAGCTCGACCGGACCCGGGCTTCATTTTAAACTGCCTTTGGGGATCGATACAGTGCAGAAAATTAAAACAACGCGTGTTTTCAAAGAAGAGTTCGGCTTTAGAACCGTGCGCGCCGGTGTCCGGACTATCTACAGCGGACGAGAGGATCAATCTTCGGCCGTTCGCGTACGCTCTGTCAATGGCGGTTCAATGGCCAATCAATTTCTGGAAGAATCATTGATGCTGACGGGGGATTTGAATACCGCCGTGGTTGAATGGATTGTTCAATATACGATTAAAGATCCGGTTCAGTATGCGTTTCGCGTGCGCGATCCGCGTGAGACGATCCGTAACATGTCGGAGGCCGTCATGCGTCTGGTTGTGGGGGATCGAACCATTGATGAGGTTCTGACCGAAGGCCGTGAACAAATTCAATATGAGGCTCAGGACAAACTTCAGGAGGTTTTAAATGATTACGGCGCCGGAATCGAAGTGCGTAACGTGATCCTGCAGGATGTTAACCCGCCTGATGAAGTGAAACCTTCTTTTAACGAGGTCAATGAAGCGCGCCAGGAGAAAGAAAAATTGATCAACCAGGCCTGGGAAGAATACAACCGGGTGATTCCGCGTGCCAAAGGGCAGGCCGAAAAACTCTTGAGAGAATCTGAAGGGTATCAGCTGGATCGCGTTAACCGTGCCAAGGGTGATGCTGAACGGTTTTTGCTGACCCTTGAGGAATATAAAAAGGCCCCGGCTGTCACCAAAAAAAGAATGTATCTTGAAATGGCCGAGAAGCTTTTTCCAAAACTGCAGGAGAAATGGTTTTTAGATGACAGCCAGAAAGGACTTTTGCCCTTGCTGAATCTTAATCAGGACAAAAAGGAGGTGCGCTCATGAAACAGCCTTTTCTTGCTCTATTGCTGATCGTGATATCGCTGAGCGGTATTTTTGTCATGAATAGCGCCTTTATTGTGGATGAGACCCAGCAGGCGGTCATTACCCAGTTTGGGGAACCCGTCGGTAATCCGGTTCGGGAACCGGGGCTTAAATGGAAAGTTCCGCTTATCCAAAAGGTGCATTATTTTGACAAACGTATTCTGGATTGGGATGGCTATCCTTCCGAAGTACCGACACGGGATAAAAAGTTTATTTGGGTGGATGTGACCGGACGCTGGCAGATTACCGATCCGCTTCAGTTTCTAAAGACCATGCAGACGGAAAATAGTGCTCAGACCCGGTTGGATGATATTATGGACGGTGCGACACGTAATTTTATCACGCGGCATAATCTGGTGGATATTGTGCGTTCCTCCAATCGTATTCTGGGTCTTCAGCGCAAAGATGCTGAAGCCAACTCCGAGCAGGTTTACGAAAAAGTTGAGGTCGGCCGCGATATGATTACCCGCGGCATTCTGGATGCGGCCCGTGAAATCGTTAAAGAGTATGGAATCGATTTGATTGATCTTAGGATCAAAAGAATTAATTACATTCCCTCCGTTCAGAAAAAAGTTTTTGAACGCATGATCTCTGAGAGAAAACGCGCGGCAGAAACTCTGCGCTCGGAAGGCCAAGGAGTGCGTGCCGAGATCGAAGGACAAAAAGAAAAAGAATTGAAACGGATCACCTCGGAAGCATACCGGAAAGCTCAGAAGCTCAAGGGGGAGGCCGATGCCGAAGCCACGAAAATCTACGGGGAGGCCTATTCCAAAGATCCCGATTTTTATGCTTTTATGGAATCGCTTGAGATCTATCCTGAGACATTAAGTAACGGTCGTCTTGTTCTGACCACCGACAGTGATCTCCTGAAATACGTTAAAAAAGCCGATTAGACACTTCCTCATAATGAAAAGACAAATAGGTCCTGAAGCCTCCGTATTCATTGACAGGTTTCAGGGCCTTTTTGTTTGAACGAGTCCCATGATGATCAGACCCGTCATTAAAACCTTTCGCTGCCGGCGGACTCCCTGGCAGGTTTTTCGCACGGTCGCCGAAGACCACGGGGTCGCGTTTTTTTTAGACAGTCACGCCTACGCGCCGCCTTCACAACGGTATTCCTATATCGGTTTTAATCCGGAGATTCAAATTTTCTTAAAAAAAGGCCGGGGATATTGTCTTGAAAAAGGCCGTCTCCGGACTTTTCAGGCCCGTGGAATCTTTAAGGAAATGCGGAAAATTTTCAAACGGTTTCGTATCAGCAAAGCCTATAAAAAGCCTTTTTTTAGCGGCGGCGCCGTAGGGCATATGAATTATGAGACTGCCGTACTCTTTGAGAAAATACGGCTCAAAAAAAATAAAAGAGAAAATTATCCCAAGCTCTTTTTCGGTTTTTACCGTGATCTGATCGTCTTTGACCATCGAAAACAGCAATATCAATTGATTACCCATGTCCCGGATTCATCCCCGGCCGTCAAGAGCCGTGTGCAGGCCGCGGCGCGCATTAAAAAATTGAAAGAAGTAGTTTTAAAACCCTGCCGCGCGGAAGCTTCGTTTGAACTCAAGAATTTTAGAGCCGAAATCACACCGCAGAAATTTCAGCATATGGTCAGAACGGCCAAGGAGTATATTTCAGCCGGGGATATTTATCAGGCCAATCTCTCTCAGCGTTTTGTTTTTGACTATGTGGGTGATCCCGCAAATCTTTACGGAGCCCTTCGCGACATTAATCCGTCGCCTTTTGCCTCGATGTTTAAAGTGAATGATTTTTATATTATCAGCAGTTCTCCCGAGCGATTGATCCGCAAACAGGGGGAAATCTGTCAGACCGAACCGATTGCCGGCACACGTCCGCGTTTTAAGATCAATGGACGCAAAAAGGATTTTTCCAAAGAACTTCGACAAAACGAAAAAGAAAAAGCCGAGCACATTATGCTGGTGGATCTGGAGCGTAATGATCTCGGGCGTGTCTGCCGGTGGCCTACGGTCAAAGTCTCCGAAATGATGAAGATCGAAAAATATTCACATGTCATTCATCTTGTTTCGACTGTGACCGGAACGATTGCCCAAGGTAAAGACAGTTTTGATCTGATCCGGGCGATGTTTCCGGGGGGAACGATTACCGGATGTCCCAAAATCCGCTGTATGCAGATTATCGATGAGCTGGAACCGGAGCCGCGCGGGATTTATACGGGGTCAATCGGATATATTGATTTTCATGATGATGCGGACTTGAATATTGTGATTCGGACGCTGGTGCTGCAAAATAAGCAGGGGCATCTGCAGGTGGGTGCGGGTATTGTCTATGATTCCGATCCGGGCCGTGAATATGAAGAAACCCTGCATAAGGGCCAGGCTCTGGTTGAGGCTTTAAAAGCGGCGAGTAAAGAGACGACTGGGAAGAAGGGGAGACGGGCGAAAGGGTCAGAAAGTTTTAAGGTTAAAAGTCGAACGTCCTTGAGTTGAGCCGAATGAAAACATTTTGACTTTCGACCTTTAGACTTTTGAGTTATTAAGGACTTATGAATACACAAGTTTATCAAAACGGTAAAAGAATTCAGGGTGATTTTGATACTGCGCAGTTGCATGACCACACCCAAGGTATTTTTGAAACCTTCCGGGTGTATCACGGAAAGGTTTTTCGCGAGGCACAGCATCTTGAACGTCTGGTCGAAACAGCCCGCACGGCCGGCTATGCGGAAAAAATTGACTTAAAAGAAATCCGCCGCCAGGTGCGCCGGGCTATTTTGAAGAGTGCTTACCGTGATGCCGTGATCCGGATTAACTTAATTGCCGGAGAAATTTTTGTGATGATCGGTGTGCGGCGTGCCCCCGAGCAATGTTACCTGGAGGGGATTAAACTGCAGACCTCGCCGGTCAAGCGCATCATGAGTAACGCCTCTTTCCCGGAAGCAAAAACAACGGCCTATCAGAATGCCGTACTGGCGACGCTTGAGCCGCGCGGCGAAGGCGTTTTTGAATGGCTTTTTCTGGATAAAAATGGGTATGTGACCGAGGTGCGCACGGGAAATCTTTTTATTGTGACCGAAGGCGGCCCTGCTATCCGCACCCAACCCGTGCTTTGGACACCGCCGCTGCAGGGGATCTTGAATGGAGTCACGCGTCAATTTGTGATAGAATGCGCCCTTCGCGCCGGTATGGTCATCTGCGAAAACATCATGACCCGGCATGATATTTTTAAGGCCCGAGAGGCTTTTTTAACCAATACATCCTGGGAAATTTTACCCGTTCGCATGTTGGACGGGCGCCTGATCGGCGATCAGGTTCCCGGCATTTATACTACCCGTCTCCACCAATTATTTAAAAAGAGGGTTCACGCAGAATGTCAACCAACAAAATAAAAAGAGCACTCATCAGCGTTTCCGATAAAACCGGTCTGATTCCTTTTGCGCAGGAACTCAGCAAGTACAATATTCAGATGATTTCGACCGGCGGAACACTCAAGGCGTTAAAAGAAGCCGGCCTGGATGTGACAGCCATTGATCAGGTGACCGGATTCCCTGAGATTCTGGATGGGCGCGTGAAAACACTGCACCCGAAAGTTCACGGAGGTCTGCTTTACCGCCGTGATAAAACCAGTCATCAAAAACAGGCGCAGAAGCACGGAATTAAAAGCATTGATTTAGTGGTGGTGAATTTATATCCCTTTGAGCAGGTGACTTCCAAAAAATCGGTTAAATTTGAAGAGGCGATTGAAAATATCGATATCGGCGGGCCCTCCATGCTGCGCTCGGCGGCTAAAAATTTTGATAGCGTGACGGTGGTATGCGATCCGTCCGATTATGCACACGTTGTGGATGATCTGCATAAGCACAAAGGTTCGACCTCCCAGGCGTTGCGTTTTGAGCTGGCCTGTAAAGTTTTTGAACGCACTTCGATCTATGACGGCGTGATTTCCTCGTTTTTAAAATCGAAACAGAAAAAGAAAACTGCCAAAGAGCTGCCGCAGCGTCTGAACCTGATGTATCAAAAGGTCACTGATTTAAGGTATGGTGAGAACCCTCACCAGCGCGCAGCCTTGTATACTCCCTCAGGACATGGGGCGCGTCTGACGTTTAAGCAACTTCATGGCAAAGAATTATCTTTTAACAATTTTCTGGATATGGAAGCCACGGTTGATATTTTGCGTGAATTCAAACAACCGGCGGCCTGCGTGGTGAAACATACCAATCCCTGCGGAGTAGCACAGGACAAAAATATTACACGTGCGCTGGAATTTGCGGTGGAATCCGATCCGCTGTCGGCCTTTGGCGGTATTGTCGGTCTCAATCGCCGCTGCGATGTCAAAACAGCCAGGAAGGCCTTTGCCAAACTTGGTTTTTTTGAAGTGTTGGTGGCGCCCGCTTTTGATCAGGCTGCTTTAAAAGTGCTGACGCAGCGTAAAAACCTGCGGTTGATTGAAACCGGCTCTTTGAAAGAAGGCGGGCCCTATGATCTGCGTATTTTAAAAAGCGGTATGCTGCTGCAGGACCGCGACCGGCCGATTGCTTCGGGAATCACCGGGCTTAAAAAGAGTGTCCGTTTTGTGACCAGGAAAAAATTGAGCGCCAAGGAACTGGACAATCTGCTTTTTGCCTGGACCTGTGCTAAAACCGTTAAATCCAATGCGATTGTGCTTACCCAGGGAGCTAAGACCGTTGGTATTGGGGCGGGACAGATGTCGCGCGTGGATTCTGTTTTTATTGCCTGTCAAAAAGCCGGTAAGCGGACCAAGGGCTCTTATCTTGGAAGCGATGCCTTTTTCCCGATGCCTGATGCGATCGAAGAAGCGGCAAGGCATAAAATCAAGGCGATTATTCAGCCCGGGGGTTCCATCCGCGACAAGGATGTCATTGCCGCCTGTAACCGCTTTGGAATTGCCATGGCCTTTACCGGTAAAAGGCATTTTCGCCATTAAAACAGTGAATAGTGAATGGTGAATGAGGTGAATAGGATACGAGCTGCTTCGTGTCACTGAATACTTTTCACTTTTCACTAAACAACGATTCACTTGCTTTTGATATAGTTTTTTACTATGAATTACCCACAATCCCTCCGATATCTCAATTCTTTTATCAATTACGAAAAAATCCGCTGGAGTGCTTCCAACCGTATGTGGAATCTGGAGCGCATGCGGTTTTTACTTAAAAAATTCAAACACCCCGAAAAAACTTTTTTTCCGGTTCTGATCGCCGGGACCAAGGGCAAAGGAACCAGCGGATATTATCTGGAATCGATCCTTAGAGCAGGCGCCGTCCGTACAGGGTTTTATACCTCACCGCATTTGGAAACACCGCGCGAACGGATTCGTATCAACGGCCGTCCGATCTCAAAGAAACTTTGGGCCCGGGGCCTGACCCAGATTCAAAAACAGCTTCAAGGAGACCCCTGGCCCGCTCGACTGGGCGATCTAACTTATTTTGAAGTGATGACGCTGCTGGCCATCTGGGTTTTTCAGGCCCAAAAGATTCAGGCCGGTATTTTTGAGGTGGGTATGGGCGGCCGTCTGGACGCCACAAATGCGCTTGATGCCGAAGTGTCGGTGATTACGACCATTGATTTTGATCATGAAGACTTTTTAGGGCATACGATTCAGGCCATTACACGCGAAAAAGCGGGCATTATTCGCCCGGGTGCGGAGGTGGTGACCTGCCGGCAGAAAAAAGAGGCTGAAAGGGAGATTTGGCGTCATATTCGGTATCACAAAGCAAAACTCTGGAAAACCAACCCCGGGTTTTATTCCGAAGGGTCCTTACAGACCCGGGTGCAGAAGATCAATGCGGCGATGGCCGTTCAAGCCGCTCTTTTGCTAAGTCAAAAACAGGCAGTTCATTTGTCGAAACAGACCATCCGCCGGGGGCTTTCTGATTTTAATTGGCCCGGCCGTTTTGAGCGTTTCGGGGGAAAACCGGCCTGGCTTATTGATGTGGCGCATAATCCCTCGTCCATCAAGGCGCTTGTAAGAGAAATCCGGTCCAGAAAAGCCTCACTTAAGCCCGGGCCGGTGGTTTTTGGCGCTGCCCGGGATAAAGATACCGCAAAAATGCTGAGGTTTCTTGCCGGATTATTTTCTGTTATTATTCTGACCCCCTTGGCCGGCGCCAGGTCCCAAGAGATGGCGGTGCTTTTGGCTCAAGCCAGGGGTTTATTTAAGACTGTGATTACGGCCGGTGATACCCGGGAGGCTCTGAACTTGGCCCGCGCGGTTGCGGGCCGGCATGAAACCGTACTTGTGACCGGATCTTTTTATCTGGCGGGCGAGGCCCGAAAAGAACTGAATCGGGGACGGGGAGAGCGGGAGAGAAAGTAATCATTCATAACTTAGAAGGTTAAAGGTCCCCTTTTGACCCCATTGAGGGTATTCGAATCACGGACCATAAATCACGAAACACGACAAATGACCAAAATTCATTTAGACGATACTATTGCGGCGATTGCGACTCCTATCGGAGAGGGAGGCGTGTCGATTATCCGCGTGAGCGGAAAAAACACGCGTGAAATTGTCGGTTCGGTCTTCCGGCCGTATAAAACACATAAGCTTCGCGATTATGCCAGCCATACGATTCATTTGGGATGTCTTGATGATTCCGGCGGACAGTTGATTGATCAATGTCTTGTGAGCACCTTTTGGTCGCCGAATTCTTATACGGGTGAAGATTTGATTGAAATCGGTTTGCACGGCGGACTGGTTGTGACACACCGTGCACTTGCAGCCGTGGTGAATGCCGGAGCGCGGCATGCCGAACCGGGTGAGTTTACCAAACGCGCTTTTTTAAACGGAAAAATTGATTTGATGCAGGCCGAAGCGGTTTTGGATCTGATTAAGGCCAAAAGCGAAAAGGCTTCAAAAATTGCCGCCGGTCAACTCTGCGGGGAGCTGTCGCTAAAATTAAAAAGCATGAAAGATGAGCTCATGCGGCTCTATGCGCACATGGAGGCTTTTATCGATTTTCCCGACGAGCAGATTGAAATTTATTCGGATGAAACCATTGGTCAGAAAATAAAAGCAGTTCAAAGAGAGATTCAAAATCTGATACGCAGTTTTACGTGGGGTTCTTTAATCCGTGAAGGCATTCAGATTGTGATTGCCGGAAAACCGAATGTCGGAAAATCCTCTTTGTTTAACGCGTTGCTTGAAATGGATCGCGCTCTGGTTTCAGAGTATGCCGGAACGACACGTGATCAATTGGAAGAGCAAATCGAGATTGGAGGCATCACCGCCAGGTTGATTGACACAGCAGGGTTGATGACTGAAACAACGCATCCGCTTGACCGGATGGGGGTTGAGCGTACCCGCGAGATTCTTGCCAAAGCTGATCTTTGCCTGTTTGTCGTGGACGGTTCCAATGCTTTAACCCAGGAAGACTTGAGGGCTTACCAGGATCTGTGCCGGGCTGCCAAGGGGCCCAAAATCATTTTGATGAATAAAACCGATCTTACCTGCAATATCGACCGCAAGGCGCTTTCAGAAATGGCAGGAGAGACGGTTGTTCTTGGGATTTCAGCCAAGACTCAAAAAGGACTCAATGATTTAGAAGAAAAAATCATTCAAATGATTTTTCAGCAGGGAATTTCAAATGAAGGTGAACAGATTACGAGATTAAGGCACAAACAATCGTTGGAATCGGCGCTTTCTGCAACCGAGAGAATGCAAGATGCCTTTGGAGAAAGACAATCGCTTGAGTTTGTGACGCTGGAACTGAAAGCCGCGCTTGATGCTTTGAGTGAAATGATCGGGGAAGTTTATAGTGAAGATTTGCTTGATGTTATTTTTGCAGAATTCTGTATTGGCAAATAAATGAGATCACAACTTACGGCGATAAAATCGCCGTAAGTTGCATGATCGAATTTATCCCGCACGAAGATGCGGGATCTTAAAGAACTTTGAAAGAAAAATAAAAAATTTTTATAGAAAAATGAAACCGTTTTCCATGGTTTTGAAATTTTTCAGAGTGATGTCAAGCCTTAAAAAATAAAATTTTTTTTTTGCATGTAAAATCTTAAGATTTTTTAATTATTTATTTGACAGATGTCTTTTCTGTGAATACAATGCGCGTCACCTCTAAAACACGGGATGAGTTGCTTTTTTGAAAAATTCAGATTTGTGTCGTAAAGAAATGGCTCCGGGAACCAGGCGGGACCCAAGCGATGCCGGATGCGGACGAAATTTCTTTACTGAGGCCATTTGAGCTTTGCTTCTAATCTCACAGCCGGCCTGCCAAGGATTGCTGCGAGGTTAATCACTAAAACCGGAAGCCAAGGAACAAATTTTAATGGCATGTAGTCAAAACACTATTTGTAATCAACTCTGTAAGTTCCGAAACAACCAATTAAAAGATAAAAATTAACATTAAAGAACAAAATTTTGATGCCGATGTATTCCCTAAGGACACTAGATATTGTAGTTGTTTTTGAAAAAAAGCCCTATATATGGTAATGATTTAATAAAGGGTAATAACGGCGTTTAAATGAGTTTTTAAAAGCTTTAAGTGTAAGGAGCCCTTTCGATGAGCACTAAAACGGCCAAAAAACATGGTGCAAAATCAGGACTAAAAGATAAACAGATCGACGAATTGCGTTCGCGAGGTGGAGTCGCATTTGATCGGCGGTTTACCGAACAGGGTAAAGATCCGTTGGATGCTGTGGTTTATGACCGCCGCACCTCGGTGATTACCAATCCTGACGGTTCCATTGTTTTCAAAATGGACAATGTGGAAGTTCCCCGCCAATTCAGCCAGCTTGCTACTGATATTATCGTTTCTAAATATTTTCGTAAGGCAGGGGTCCCCAAGACAGGGCATGAAATCAGCGCACGGCAGGTTGTTTACCGTATTGCACATGCCATTCGCGTTGCCGGTGAAAAATTTGGCGGTTATTTTGCATCCGAAAATGATGCCCAGGCATTTGAAGATGAAATGCTGCATCTTTTGATTACGCAGAAATGTGCGTTCAATTCCCCCGTATGGTTTAATTGCGGTCTTTATCATGAGTACGAAATTTTGGGCAGCGGCGGAAATTTTTATTGGGATCCCGAAACCGATACCATCAAAGAAACCACTGATGCTTATTCCCATCCGCAATGTTCGGCCTGTTTTATTCAGTCGGTAGACGATGATCTGATGTCGATTTTTGATTTAGTTAAAGCTGAGGCGCGTCTTTTCAAATATGGTTCCGGTACGGGAACAAATTTTTCCAGAATTCGCGGACGGCAGGAAAAACTTTCCGGCGGCGGAACATCTTCGGGTCTGATGTCTTTTCTGGAGGTTCTTGACCGTGGTGCCGGTGCGACAAAATCCGGCGGAACCACACGCCGTGCGGCCAAGATGGTTTGTCTGGATATGGATCATCCTGAAATTCTTGATTTTATTACCTGGAAGGTCAGAGAAGAAAAGAAGGCCAAGGCCTTAATTGATGCCGGATTTCCTTCTGATTTCAATGGTGAGGCCTATCGTACGGTCGGCGGTCAGAATTCAAATAACTCGATCCGTATGTCCGATGAATTTATGCAGGCCTTTTTAAATGACAGCCAGTGGCAGACTAAAATGCGCACCACGGGTGAAATCTGCGATACCTATAAAGCCCGTGATTTAATGCAGCATGTTGCCGAAGCGGCCTGGAGCTGTGCAGATCCCGGCGTTCAGTACGATACGACGATTAACCGCTGGCATACCTGCAAGACGACGGATCGGATTCATGCTTCCAATCCGTGCTCTGAATATATGTTCTTAGACAACTCGGCCTGTAATTTAGCTTCAATCAATGTCATGAAATTTTTGCAGGAAGACGGGACGTTTGATATTGAAGGATATCGTCATACGATTCGTGTCTTCACCACGGCGATGGATATCATTGTCGATTTTGCATCTTATCCAACGCAGGAAATTGCTTTAAACAGTCATGACTACCGTCCTTTGGGTTTGGGTTATGCCAATCTGGGTTCCCTGTTGATGGTCAAAGGAATTCCTTATGACAGTGATCAGGCGCGTGCGATCTGCGGAGCCTTGACGGCAATTCTTACCGGACACTCCTACCGGACTTCGGCTGAAATAGCAGCCACCCGAGGGGCATTTTCCGGCTATAAGAAAAACAGTGAATCGATGTTGGGAGTCATCGCGATGCATCGTGATGCCGCTTACAGTATTTCCAAAACCGATTGTCCTGAAGATCTGCTTCAGGCTGCGCATGAAGATTGGGATGATGCGCTTCAGATCGGTAAAAAATATGGTTACCGTAATGCGCAGGCCACCGTCATTGCACCAACCGGTACCATCGGTCTTCTGATGGATTGTGATACGACCGGTATTGAACCTGACTTTGCGCTGGTTAAGTTTAAGAAATTAGCGGGCGGCGGATATTTCAAAATTATTAACCAATCCGTTCCTCTTGCACTTAAAAATCTGGGTTATTCCGAAAGTGAAATTCAGGATATCGTTGAATATGTGAAAGGGACTTCACGTCTGGAAGGTACTCCCTGGATCAACCATGAAACTCTGCAGGAAAAAGGTCTCAGCGCAGAAGAGCTTGCCAAAATTGAAGCGGGGTTGGCAGCAACGTTTGATATCACCTTTGCGTTTAACCGCTGGTCTTTGGGTGAGGAATGTCTGCAGCGTCTGGGTTTTAAAGCGGAAGAATATGACAGACCTGATTTTAATCTTCTGCGAGCACTGGGTTTTTCAAAAGCTGAAATCGAAGAAGCCAACAATGTAATTTGCGGGGTGATGACGATTGAAGGTGCGCCTCATTTAAAATCGGAACACCTGCCGGTTTTTGATTGTGCCAATAAATGCGGAAAATACGGAAAGCGTTATTTGGAGCCGATGTCCCATATCCGGATGATGGCCGCTGCCCAGCCTTTTATTTCAGGGGCCATTTCAAAGACGGTTAATCTGCCCAATGATATCAGTGTTGAAGAAATTGAAAAAATTTATGTTGAAGGATGGAGGCTTGGACTTAAAGCTGTTGCCTTATACCGTGACGGATCCAAACATTCACAACCTTTGAATGCCACAAAAGATAAAGATGACGACAAAGAGGATAAGGAATCGGCCAAAACGGGCGAGCAGGCGGCTGTTGAACTTGTGTCTCCGCGTCCGATGCGCAAAAGGCTTCCGAAGAAACGCAATGGGATTACACAGGAAGCCCGTGTCGGCGGACAAAAGGTTTATCTCCGTACCGGTGAATACGAAGACGGTAAGCTGGGTGAAATTTTCATCGACATTCATAAAGAGGGTGCCGCCTTTCGTTCCATGATGAACTGTTTTGCCATCGCAGTTTCGCTTGGTCTGCAGTACGGTGTGCCTCTTGAAGAATTTGTCAACGTGTTTACCTTCACGCGTTTTGAACCGCATGGGTCTGTGGACCACCCGAATATTAAATATGCGACATCTATTGTCGATTATATTTTTCGTGTGATGGGGATGGAATATCTCGGACGCACTGATTTTGTTCAGGTGCCTCCCACGATTGAAGATCTTGAAATTTCAAAACAAAAAGCCGCTCAGGAGGCTAAAGCAAAAAAACCAGCTCTCCTTGAAGAGGCTCCTGTAAAACCCGCTCCGTCTGCTCCGAAAAACGGAAATGGGCATTCGAAAAACCGCGTTGGAGAGAAGACAAAAGAGACAAAGGTTTTAAGCGCTCAGGATCAGCAGCTTTCGGAGATGATGGGGGACGCGCCTTTTTGCAGCGATTGCGGCCACCTGACGGTTCGTAGCGGATCTTGCTATAAATGTTTGGACTGCGGTGCAAGCATGGGCTGCAGCTAAGGCCAGCGTACGGTCCATTAAGTTGATAGAGTGAACAAAAAGCCAGGTTAAGAACCTGGCTTTTTGTTTTTTTGGACTTCTTAATTCTTGCCGCAGGGTGTTATAATTTTTGGCAACAAAAACCTTTTCCTCAAAAAGACATATAGAGCATGCAGCAGAATCCAAATCGTCAAAACTTTGCTCAACAATTGGGCGAATTTTTCTCAAGAACCAAAGCCTCAAGATCACTACGCCGCTCTGAACTTTTTCAGATTCTGCTTTCACTTTTGATCATCGGTGCGGCGGTATTTTGTATGAAGACCGGTTCTTTCGAACGCTTCGAATACCGGTGCCTGGATTATTTCTTTCAAAAACGTCCCGCACTTAAGACTGATGATTCCATCCGGTTGATCGAAATTTCAGAAGAAAGCCTGCAGGCGATAGGGCAATGGCCATGGCCGTGGCATTATCATGCTGAGTTGATCAAAATTTTAAAGCAGTGGGGGGCTAAAAAAATCATCTTTGATTTAGTTTTTAAGGAAGATAATGCGCCTTATGAAAATGATGCCCTTGAAAGAGCGATTAGTGAAGCCGGAAATGTTTATTTTTCGGTTGGTTATGAGCAAAGAGCCGAAAAGAAAATTTGGGTTCATTCACTTCCTATTGCCCTGGAACCCAAAGGCGATAAGATGGAATGGGCGCATTCGGATCCGGTATTGGAAAGCCGTCTGAAGGGAATTGGGCATCATCATATCCAGTTGGATGAAGACGGTGTTTTAAGGAGCGTTCAGCCATGGCTTGAGATCGGTTTAGAGCGTTATGCCCAGCTCGGATTAAAGGTGGCCATTGATGAATTAGATCAACAGGTCCTCATAGCTGACCGCTACGCCGGCAAACCGATGCTGATTAACTGGCCCGGCCTCTGGAAGGACCGTTATCAGCACTATCATTATTCGGATGTCATCCGTAGTTATCAAGGAATGCAGAAAGGGCTTAAGCCCGTTATTTCTCCGGATGCGATTAAAGACAAGATTTGTTTTGTCGGTCTGACCGCGACGGATAATGCCAATTTCAGCGTCAATGCAATGGAGCCGCAGGTACCGCGCCTTGCGGTCCATGCTGCGATTTTTAATCAGATGATGACAGGGCAGTCTCTGATACCGGCGCCAGTGATCTGGAATCTGGCCGTGATTGTGATGATAGGCCTCATCGCTTCTTTTTTATTTATTGAATTTAATAATATCCGTTCTTTTATCGCAGGCTTAGGTCTGGTTACCGGCTGGGTGGTGATCGCTTTTATTTCGTTCTGGAAGTTCGGTATCTGGTTTTATGTTTTTCAACCGGCCGTATTAGTACTGCTTTTATTTATCGTCGCTGCAATCTATGCACACATTGTGGCCAGCCGTGAACAGGCGAGATTATTTGATCTGGCGACCCGCGACGGCCTGACCGGTCTTTTCGTCATCCGCTATTTTCGTGAAATGCTGAACCAGCTTACCGACGATGCCCTTAAACACCGCTTCCCGCTTTCTCTTATTTTGATGGATATCGATAATTTCAAATCCATCAATGATACCTATGGGCATCCGGCCGGAGATCTAATCCTGAAAAAAACAGCCCATGCTGTACAATCGTGTCTGCGCTCTAAACGCCCTGCGAAAGAAATCGATTTAGTGGCCCGCTACGGCGGAGAAGAGTTCATTGTTGCGTTGCATAATTGTCCGATTGAAGAGGCTTCGGCTCAGGCGGGAGAACGCATTCGCAAAGCTGTCGAAAGCAATTTTTATGAATGGGAAGGCCATCAGATTCCGGTGACGATCAGTGTTGGTGTTTCGAGCCTGCGTAAAGATGAGAATATTCCAGATTTTATGGTGCGCCGGGCTGATGAGGCTTTATATGAAGCCAAGCGAACCGGGAAAAATAAGGTTTGTATCGCAGAATAGCAATTCTGTTGAAATCCTCAAAAATAGTGTCCAGAAAAAGAAAATATTATAGCGTATAAACGGCACCGATTGTTTCTCCATAATATTCTCTTTTTCCGCCTGGACATGGGGCATCAATGGGTCTTGAAAAAACTCTCCGGACATCAGCCCGTCTTTGTTATACTAATGCCTTTTCAATTTTGGATGTGTGGCTAATCGCTTCAAAATTGTTAAAGGGATTTGTGCTGCGTACCCTTAAAATTAAAAATACATGCAGTGCTACTACTCTTTTTAGCAAAAGCTGACTTTAAGGTAAGGAGAGGTGCCAGAGCGGTCGAATGGGGCGGTCTCGAAAACCGTTGTACGCTTTGCGTACCCAGGGTTCGAATCCCTGCCTCTCCGCCATTTATTTCTGTCCGCTTTGTACAGAAATAAATGGATGAATTGGGATGCGAAGGGAAACTCTTCGCCCCACCTCTCCACCAGTTTCTTTGATATCCGATAAAAACCTTTGAACGAGTTGGAAGGATCTAAGAAATGGAGAACGAGCATATTCCTTTATTCTATCATTTCGCCGGGCGAGGAAAACGGGATCGTCGGGGGAAATGGACACGCGTCTTTCAACGCACGTTCACGTCGCGGGTTAGTCATTTAAAAAAGGATTTTAGTTCAGAGTGTTTAATCCCAGATAATCTCGAAATTATTATCTGCCATAATCATCCCACCGACTCTTTGGTGGACTGGAATCTGAAACAATTAGGAATATCTAACTACAAACGTTTGGGTGAAAAAATCACTCAATGGAAAAATATTTATAAACCTCGCGAACTATACGAATATTTACTAAACCAAGATGGCCCTGAATATATTCTTCATTTAGATGCAGATGATGTCCTGATGACGGAGAATCCAGGCCAAGTGCTAGACCGCTATTTGAAATATTTTGATTGTGAAATATTGTTTAATGCACAGAAAACATCATATCCTTCCAGTAAGGTTATGACAATGCAGGGGGCTTACGATTCCATAGCTGTGGAAAGGATACGGCGAATGGAAAAATTTGAAGAAGAAAAGTATGGGATGCCATGCTGCTATTTTAATGGTGGTTGTTTTATTGGACGTAGGACTTCTGTATTGGAAATCTTGAAAGAAGTGCTTGAATTAGAAGGTTATCTTTATGGATTTGAGCATTGCGACCAAGGCCCCTTGAGAGAAGCTCACAGGCGATTTTACCCTAGAATACAAATTGATGATCAATCTCGAATATTTCAGATTATGTTTGATACGAGATTTTCCGAGATAAAGAGTGCTCCTCCGCTTTTAGTTAAAGAATGCGTCATCCCATATTTATATGAGAGTATTAACTCTATTTTATGGATAATTCGAAATTATATTTCAAGATTGACGCCGAGAATTATTAAACAATGGGTTCGCCAACATTTATTGAAGTAAAATGAGCCATAGACGTATCTTGATAAAAAGCCTCGTAATGAGGAAAATAAGTAAGAGGGATGTCTTTCGATTTTTATGCTAAAATACGCCATTGATTAACTCTTTCACCATTCACTTTTAACCCTTCACGGTTTTTATGAGTTACCTTGTTTTTGCCAGAAAATTCAGACCACAGACTTTTAAAGATGTTGTCGGACAGGATGCGATTATCACGCTTCTGAAAAATGCGATCGAACAGGAGCGTGTGCCGCAGAGTTTTCTCTTCTCCGGTCCGCGCGGAGTCGGAAAGACCTCAACTGCACGCATTTTGGCCATGGCTCTGAATGATGAAAAAGGCCCCTCCGTTGAATTTAATTCAAACAGCACGATCTGCCGCGAGATTGCCGAAGGCCGTTCCATGGACGTGCTGGAAATTGACGGAGCCTCCAACCGCGGTATTGATGAAATCCGTACTTTGCGTGAGACCGTCAAGTTCAAACCCGCGCAAGGACGTTATAAGATTTATATCATTGATGAAGTCCATATGCTGACAACCGAGGCTTTTAATGCGTTGCTTAAAACGCTTGAAGAGCCGCCTGCCCACGTGAAATTTATCTTTGCCACTACGGAACCGCATAAAGTGCCTTTGACGATTCTGTCACGTTGCCAGCGTTTTAATTTTAAACGGATTACGACCGGTGAGATCGAAACCAAACTTCAGCAGATCGCTAAAAAAGAAAAAATCAAATGTGAAAAAAATGCGCTGCATATCATTGCCAAAGCCAGTGAGGGCGGTTTGCGTGATGCCGAGAGCTTACTCGATCAATTGGCGACCTTCAGCAAAGACGGCATTAAAGAAGAGGATGTTCTTTTTCTGCTGGGACTTGCTTCTGAAGAAATTTATCTTGAAGTGCTGTCTGCCGTTTCCGCTAAAGATGTTCATAAGGTTTTTACCGTGATCGGAAATCTATATCAGGGAGGGGGTGACTTGGTGCAATTTGCCAAAGGACTCTTTGAGCGTTTCAGGCATTTGCTTATTTTTCAATGTTCCGATCAGGCATCTGAATTTGTGGATCTGCCGGAAGATGCCGCAAGCCTTTTGCAGAAAAAAAAGGACGATTATACGCGGGGAGAGCTTTTGCTTGCCCTGAGTCTGCTGCAGAATTTACAGACACAGTTAAGGCGCAATCTTGCACCGGCAAAATTATTGGTTGAAACGGCACTTTTAAAGCTGATGCATCTTGACGGATTGCGCATGGTCGAAGAAATCGGATCTTCACCTGCGTCAGGGGGAGTGTCCCGGACGCCTGTTGCAAGACCCTCTGTGCCTGTTTCTTCGGGGTCTGTTGTCCGGAAAGTGTCCGCACCGTCGCCCACAAAAGTGAAGCCCGCCGCAGGGCAAACAGAAACGGTTAAACCGCAAGGACAGATCCCATCGGTCAATGAAGGGAACATCTCGATTGATGAGATCGGTCATATCTGGCCGCGTGTGATTGATTATGTAAAGTCTAAAAGAATGTCGACCGGTATTTTTCTTTCGGAATCCGAACCGGTCGAGATTAACGACTCGGTGGTGGTATTGGGTCTTCCCGAAGAGTTTCAATTTCATAAAGAGACGCTTGAAAAACAAAACAACCGGGAATTAATCGAAGAGGCTTTTGAAGTGATTGGGGGAAAGAAAATCCGGGCACAATTTGTGGTGACCGAAATTGCCCAGCAAGACAAGCCGGTCGAGACCGACGCTGAAGCAGAACCCTCGGCGGACTCAGCGATGCAGAATGACATTATTGAGCAGGCGATGAATGTTTTTAAAAGCGCGCGGTTTGTCCGCAAAGAATAATGAAAGCCTACCCTGAACCTCTTGATCAACTGATTGCGGCACTTTCCAAATTACCTTCCATCGGCAGGGCTTCGGCCGAACGGATTGCCTTTTATCTCTTGAAACAACGCAAAGAGGATGTTGGGCATTTATCCCAATTAATTGGAAATTTCAAAGCGCAAATTTTTTATGCTGATCACTGCCACTGTCTTTCTGACAGTAAACAATGCCATATTTGTACCAGCCCCAGCCGTGACCGGGGCATCATTTGTGTGGTTGAAAGTCCCAAAGATGTGATTTCGATAGAAAAAACAGGATCTTATTTTGGCACTTACCATGTATTACTCGGATCTCTTTCGGCATTAGAAGGAATTGGACCGGGGGACCTTAAGATTGAGGATCTTCTAGAACGTATCCGTAAAGATAAGGTGCGTGAAATCATTCTGGCCCTTAATCCCAATACCGAAGGTGAGACCACAGCGCTTTATTTAGCCCGCATCTTAGCAACCCTTCCGGTCAAAGTGACCCGGATTGCCCACGGTATTCCAGTGGGCAGTATGGTCGAATATACCGATCAAGCCACTCTCTCTCGTGCCCTGGAAGGCCGTCTGCCTGTTAAAACTTGATTCTACCTCTCCTATCCCAGACTTCTATGCAATAAAACGATTAATCCAATGAATTTTTATAATGATTTATAACATTCGAGCAACGCGCATAACACCCTCTATTTAAAGTAGTTAGAGCGTTTTTTTATTCAGGGTCCCTTCCTTGACAGCCTAAAACCCGTGTGCTAACTTTTGTTAACTTTGACCCAAGCCGGAAATTTAAGGCTTGATGCAATTTCATCCCGAAAAAATTCGGACGCTACTTACATCCCGCTCTATTGCACAGGAGTTTTATCCATAACATATAGACGGGACTTCTATTTATTTATGAAGTCAATATTTTTGATTGGGGAGTTGTCATAAAGCTTATGAAACAAAAAAAAATCGGTTTAAGACTCACTGCTTTTTTCACGGCTTTAATCTTTATCTTAAGTAATCATACCGTTTACGCCTTACCCGGAAGTATTCAGCTCTTATCCGAGCGTCCGGCGGATATAGCGTTGAACATTCCTTTTCAACTGTCTATTCCTGCAGAACTGGGAACCATTCAAAACCTTCATACAGGCAGCGGCCCTTCTATTATTCATATCCAAACAGCACACGGTCAGTATCAAATTCAGAAAAATATTCAAAAGATTCTTAAGCATTTAAGCAAAGAATACGGTATTGACCTTTTATTGCTTGAAGGCAGTGACGGTAAATTGCGTTCCGATATTCTGCGTTTCTTTCCGGAGGACATGGATCTGACCATGGATATCCTGGATGGATTAACCCGCAAAGCGCTGATCAAAGGCCCTGAGCTTTTTATGGCCGAAGAGAATCTTTCGGATGTTTACGGTATTGAAGATCGCGAAGCCTATCTTTCAAACGGAGAGGCGTTTAAGGCGGTATTGTCTCAACGTGAAAAAACGGCGGCTTTTTTGACGGATCTGTCGATGCAGATCGGCCGTTTAGCAGGCTCGTATCTCAACAAGAATCTGCGGGCCTTTTTGAAAGAAAAGGAACGGTTTGAAGGCGAAACGCTTCCTTTTATGGATTGGACGCTCTATCTGGTTCACATGGCCCAAAATCATCTTAAAATGGATTTGAGTGATCCGGCTCATCAGTTGGATTGGCCCATGTATTACCGCCTTTTGAAACTGCGCGCCCTTGAAGACCGCATGCAGACTGCACAGTTCATAGAAGAAAGAGAGGCCTTCTTAAAGCAACTCAGGAAATTTTCATCGCAGGAAGATTACCGTCAAATTGAAAAACTGCTGACTTCTTCTGTCTCAGAAAGCGAACTGCCCAATCCTGAGACCGGGCTTTTATTTGAAAAAATGGTCAGCGTTCTGCCTTCGGATTTTAATTTTAAGGCCTATCCCCAGACATTTCTTTTGATTATGCATCTAATTCTTCAGAGTGAATTGGATCACCGCTTACTTATGAAAGAGCTGAGTGATCTGACAAGTATGATCGGTGACGCCTTGGCTGAAACCGGGAAAGAAAAATACATTCTTCAATTATTGGATCAGTACGGTTTAATGCAAAAACTGTTTGAACTTAAACTTCTTCCGGAAGATTATCAGAAAATAAAAAATACTGAAGCCTTGAATCCATCGGCACTGGTTAAACGCTTTGAAGAATTTAATCATCAAAACCGTGTGCAGAACATCCGTTTCGAACATCTGCATGAAATTGATGAGCTCTACGCCCGTGCTATGGATTTTTATTCCTGGGCCGGACAGCGTGATACTCTGATGCTTGCCAATATTGAAAAACGTCTTCTTAAAGCGGGTAAACAGACGGCTGTGGTGGTCACAGGCGGATTTCATGCAGGGCCCTTTGCCGATTATTTCCGGTCCAGAAATTATAATTATGCGATGATTGTGCCTAAAACCGAAAGCGTTGAAGGGCGGGAAGTCTATGAACACGTTGTGCTTGAGGCTTTTTCACGTGATGCGCTCAGTTCCAACTGGGAATCCCCGAATCTTTCACAACCCGGACGCCCGTTAGATTCCTTAGAGGTCGCACCGGTTGTTGCCGCTCAGGCCGTAGCGGTGATGTGGAATCACGGACAGCCTGACAGGACCGGAACAGTTTTTGATGTCAGAACAGCTCCGGATCGTCGTAGTGCGGGAGTGCGATTTCATCCGGGACAGCTCTTCCGCAGATCTTTGAATTTTAAAACAACGCCCATGCGTTCACCTGAAGGGTGGCGGGCCGGCTCCGCACTTTTGCATTCCGAAATGCGTACCGATGAAGAGCCTGTACGTTCTGAAATTCGTCCGGTGACTCCTGAGGCAAAGATTGCGACCTTGACCGGAGCTTCTCAAGCAGCCGTTGCCGGGATTTTGAATACAAGGTCTAAAACCGGTCTCACTCAGGCCCAGGCCAATAATTTAGTCCGCTATTTTACCGAGCGTCCGGGTGAGGCCATTGCTGAAGTCAATGATGAGAGCGGTCTTTTTAAAGATAATACTTATTTTTCATTGGCTGAACGCCTGCAGCTTTTAAACCTTCTGATCATGCGTGCAAAGCGTGCCGGTGCCAATCAGATTACGGTCGATCCATGGGTGGATGCCCGGCAGGTTCGTAAAGACTGGGATGTTCTACAGGTTTTTCTCCAAAAGGAAAAACGCGGAAATCTGGCGAGGTTATCCACTTTTGATGATAGTGACACCCAAAAAAGAAATGTAAATTTTATTTCTGATTTTATTAACACCATCGCTTCCTACTCGCGTTTCGGAATTGACGATGAACGGACGGATTTTTCCAAGGCATTGGCCGATACCCTGACCGATTCTCATGGGATCACTCAATTTGAACTCAATACCGAACTTGAAGAAACAGCCGGCATTGCCAGAACTGTGCGCCACGGCATTGAAGACGGAAGCAATCAGCATTTGATTCAGGCACAAACAATCCAGGAGAGAGAGATTCGTTCCATCATTCGCCTGGCAAGTCAGGTTAAGAAATTTGATCACCTGATTGTGTTTGCTGCTGCGGATAATCCTGCCCGTGCGGTGCTTGAAGCCCTTGTGCCCGAACATCAGCGTAAAAACATCACTTTTATCGATAACGCGGACCCCCAATATCTGCAGGATGCCGAAGCGTATATCCGCAGCCGCACAGGCAGCCTTAAGAATGTGGCTGTGATTTCAACCATTCAGGATACCAGCCAGAATATATTAACGCATTCGGCCTATCAGCATTTTAAACGGCTTATTCTTGCCGACGGCGGAAAAGTCGATAATCAGTTTTTCTTTGTGGTTAATCAGAAAGAAACTCTGGATCATCTCTACCGTCAGGATGTTGAAACGGCAGCGGCGCAAAAACGGGTTTTAACTCAAACTCAGGAAACGCGCTTCAGTTTTTTTACGGCCGCCGGACTGTTGCCTTTGGCTGCGGCCGGGGTGGATATTCAAAAGATTGTCCAGGGCGGACGCGATTATATGGAAACCGCTTTGCCCGAGAAGAAAAAAGATCTGGAAAGCAGTATGCTTGGCGATGCGGCCTTTTTACTGCCGATGCTCAATCACGCTTTGGCAGGCAAAGAAACGGATAAACGGGAATTGATTCTTTCGGCGACTTCCGAAGCCCTGGAACCTTTTATGCGTACCGTAGCCCTACACTGGCTTAATCCCGTTCTGGCCGGAACCAGCCTTTCTGTATCCGGTGCAACTCAACCTCGAGAAAACCATTTTAATCTTCAGGACTATCAAAAGGGCGGAAACCGTTTTGTGATCGTGGATTTTGTTGAAGAGCATCCCGGCCATGAAGAATTATTAATCGGTCCGGGGGCTAATCCGTCATTTAGAGGCCGCCCTTATACCGATCAGAACATGGCCATCCGCCGGGGTCGTGCTCGTGCGCTGGAATTTGGTAAAAGGCCGACGGCATCGGTCATGATCCCTCACGTGGATGAACAAATGATGGGGCTTTTAGTGGCACAGTTTCAGATGATGAGCGAAATTTTTGCACAGCGTTTTCGCCAGAAAAAATCCGATGATGCGAAAGCTGACCGCATAGAACCGCTGAGAGCAAAATTTCAGGACGAGTTGGAGTCTTCCGTAACCTTGGCTTCGCATGAGGAACCGGTGATCGGCACGATTGAATCCGGACATCTCAGCATTAATTTTGAATCGGCCTTTCAAACTCCGGGTTTGAAAGAACGTTTTTATCAGTTGGTTCCGAAACTTTTGTCTTCCATGCTGACGATTATGGATGAACGTGAAACCGAAGGGGCTCATGATTTTTTGAATTCTCCGCGTGAATCTCTCGGTGAATTGGCTGAAAAAAGCGAGGACATTGAAGAGTTTATCGAAGGAGCGGATACCTTTATTGTAGCCGGTATCGGCGGCTCCAGTGTAGGCGCTAAAGCTATTCTTGATGCGGTCTCAGGTGTTTTTTCACAGAAAAAAGAGGGCCGTAAACGGCCGCGGATCATTTTTCTGGAAGGGGTGGACCCCAACATGATTTTTGAACAATTGGCCGACGTGGATCTTAAACAGGCCCGTATCCTTTACACTTCCAAATCAGGTGAAACCAACGAACCAAATGCAAATTTTAATACGGTCAGGGAACTTTATGCCCAGCAGGGCATTACCGGTGAGGCCTTTGCCGCCTATGCGCAGAGAATTACCGATCCTGAAACCGGAGAATCCCATAAAGAAGCTGAGGCGATCGGTGAAACCGAACATGCGCATCCGCAGAAAATCGGCGGACGTTTTACGGCTTTTACCAAAGTCGGTTATATGCCGCTTTTGGCCAGCGGTGATGTGGACGTGCAGGCTTTTCTGGAAGCGGCCGCGTCTCACGTGGATCGTGTCTTTCCCTCCGACAAAACGGCAGTCAAAGAGGCCGCCGATGAGCTATCGCAGACACTGAAGGCCCTTAAACAAACCAAGAGTGATATCGATGCCCTTCAGGCAATTTTGGTTGAAATGAATTTTGAGACACAGAACGTTGCCGGTATTCGTGATTTTGTTCAAGCCAAGAGAGAAGCTGTGCGCGGCTGGAAAGAGCAATACGACCGGACTCCGGCCGAAGAATTCAAAGTCAGAAATACTCTGCTTGAAGATATTGCAGCGACGACAAAATATTTTGATCCTTTTGATTCTCGTTTTGATGAAACCGAAGACGATCAGAATTTCAGGAATCTGCGTCAGAAATTACTCGATGATCTTAGCGATGCCGATCATGCAAATAGGCAGGCAAAAGAAAAGCTGCCTCAGCTTCAACAACAGGCGGTTGAGATTCTTAAAACCAATCCCGCGGTTCTGCTCGGCGGAATGAGATACCTAATGAATCATCCGTCGACTAAAGATGAGAAAAATCCGGATGCGCGTTCCAATAATACGATCGTTTTGCTTTCCGAAAGATTGCGCGGGATGGCCGAATGGGAAATACAGCGGGATAATGAAAGTATCGGAAAGCCCTCAACCGATAAGTTTACTACGGCAGTCGTCGGTACGGCTGAAGCGGTTTCGGGTTTTAATGCTTTTGCCGGTTCCCAAACCCGGTTTTTTACTCTAGTCCGTCAGTTATTGGCGCGGCCCGAAGAGCCGGTAAAAGCCGGCTTTATGAACAATACTTCTTTGGCAGAAGTGGATGATGCCGTTCATGACGCCTTAAAACAAACACTGATTGAAAGAAGACAGCCTGTGGCCGCTGATATTACGCTTTTGCCCGGAGATCATGCCGAGGCTGAAACGGCTTTAGCCGAAATGATGATGATGGAGATGATTGCCACCGTAGTTGAGGCCAAAAACTATGCTAAGGTGGATTACTCTGATGAACCCGGCGTTAAAGAACAGAAACGCCGCGCGCTTCATATCCTTGAGCAGATCCGTGCTAAAGAACGTAAAAGCGTCAAAGGTAAGAGCCAAAAAACGAAAAAGCCTTTGGAAGGATCGATTGATTTAAAAGAAGCTGCGCCCGGCATTGATGAGGGTGTTGAAAGAATTTTAGAAAGTTTTGTGCGTGATGCCGCGCTTAAGATTGGCGATGAAATCCGCTATGGGAATTTCGGCAATCCCGAAGAGCGCGAAGCAAACGTAAAACAGTTGATTGTGGATGCACTCGGACAGCATGCGGATATCGGTGCCATCTGGTTTCGCGATGAAGATGCCCCAAGGCCGGTCAGCGCATCAGGCGCTTATACGGTGGTGATTACGCCGGTGGACAATGCCGAGGCGATTGAGCGCCGTAATGTTGGTGTGGGAACCATGATCGGTATTTATAAAGACGTTGAATATAAAATTAATCCTAAAAAACATTTGACGCGTGAAAACCTGGAAGCCTCCATGATTCTTTTTCAGGGACCCGGCGGCGCCACACGCTTTTTCGGATCCTTACGCGAACGTGACCATGGCATTCAAAAAGAAACAGTTTATGATTTTTCCAATGATGCGGACGGTGTTTTTACGGGTGTGGAAAGCCCCAAACGGTCGGATATCAAGCCGTTGATTGAAATCGGTTATTCGGGGAAGACCTCCGGCTTTTTCGGCCGCTTTATCGACTGGTCCCGGGCCTTGATAAATTTTTACCGCAAATGGGTGACCAAAGGGCCCAAAAACCGTTATAGCAATTCTGTCGCGGATGTTTATGAAATTCTTTTAAACAGCGGTCTTTTGGTGGAAGCCATGACGCCGCTTGAAGCTCAGCTGGTGGGTGCAATTTTTGAGGACTCAAGCGGTAACGGCCGATCGCTGGTGATGACCGCTGAAGGGCCGCGTTCTGCAACCAGCAACGATTTAAGTCAATATGAAAATCCTTTTTCAACGAATGCACAACTCATCGGTCATTTCGGCAGTCAGGAAAATATCGATTGGCTTGAAGTGGATATGGCCCTGCCGCGCCATGATCAGGAATTCGGCGAACAATTCTGGAATCAACTCGGTGATTTGGCTCAAAGAATCGCGACCGCAAAAAAGAAAACACCCGCTAAACGTACAGCTTCGGATAAAGCCCTGATCGCCGCCGTACCTGCATTGGTTTCAACGATTAAAATTCTGGGCCGTAAAGGGATTAAAGATAAAACAACTCCCGTGCTTCCCGGAAAAATTTCATCGGTTGAAGACTATATGAAACTTTTGGTCTCGGATGCGGATTATGATCAGCTGGTTCAGGACTTGCAGGAAGCTTATGAGCCGGGCCTTTCCAGCGCTCAGGTGATTGCAAAACTTAATACAAAGTATGACGGTGATTTTGCCGGTCAGTACCGTCATTTGGGTGATGCCAATGCGCGTTTGGAGCTCAAACGCAGAATGCGTGCCGCCGGATGGGGACGCGAACAGTCGGTTTTGCGGAACAAAGTTTTTACCCTGATTCGCCGGGCACATGAAAAATCCTCACTTGCCGAGCTGGTCACGGATATTCAGGAGGCTTTAGAACCCGCGACGGTTAAACAGGCAAGTACATTTAAAGAAACGCTGAAATCACTCAAAGGTTATTATCGGGATAATGCGGTGACCGTGGTCAATCAAGGCTGGAAAAAGCCGGCCCCGGCTAAAGACAAGGGCATTTCGCTCAGAAAAGTGACCGAGGAACACGAAACCGTGACTGATCATCTTGATCAATCTTATCAGCGCTACCGGGATGAACATGCCGGTGAACTTGATGACAATGAAGACGAACAGTTCAGACAGATGAAGGAAATCGTGCGTGCGTTTGAGATGATTACAATTCATGAAAATCTGCCGCTCTTTTTGGATACGGGGGCCGGAGAATATACCTCGGCGGTCAATACCAGTGCGGATGAATCTTCAGTGGCCGATGACCTGATGCATGACCATTATCTGGGCGTGAATACAAAATATAAAGTGCCTTTTCAGGCTCCTAAACAATACGCACAGGATCCGGCCTTGAAAGACATCAAACGTATCCATGAATCGGGGCGCAGAATTATTTCGGAAGAAAATAAAGAGGGTGAAGGTGTTCCCAAGGTCACTGACGGGGCCATCTGGAATAAAGAAAATAAAGAGAATCTTTTTGACATTGAAATTGATCCTCTGGACGGTTCTTCCAAGGTCGCGACCAACGGTACCGTAGGCGCAATTATTACCATTTATAAAAAAGGAACCCGGGAGATTGTTGCTGCCGGTTATGTGCTTTTCGGTGCGCAAACCCGGTTTGTCTTTGCTTCCAAATATGACAGCTCGGCATATGAATATGCCCTGACCAAAGAAGGAAAGACGCCTAAACACTCTCCGCGTTTTGTCAAAGTCGGCCAGGCGCGCACACTTCCTCCGGCCGGCCGAAAAAACGGACTCTACCTGGCCCTTGGCGGAACCCGCACGAAGTGGGACGCGTCTTCGGCACAGAAACTTTCAGCCTTTATTGAACGCACCATGAGCGGCAGCGCAGGCTATTCGGGCTCCTTTGTTTCCGACAATCTTTCCAATATGGAAACCGATGTGCTTGATTATGAAGTGGGCGGCGGTGTTTATCTTTATATTGCCGAAAAGGGCGGTAAAAAATCAGGCCGCCTGCGTCCGCATGAGACAAGGCCCGTGGCTTTTCTGTTGGAGCGTATGGGTGGTTATGCCTCAACCGGTTATGTGGATATTATGAGCGTGGAACCCGAAGAACCGCAGGATGTGGACCCGGTCATTATCGGTTCTTATGATATTGCCAAAGAATACGAAGACCGCATGGTCAATGACGCGGTGGACCGGGTGGTCGCTGATATTTCCGGGCCTCCCGGCCGGGAAGGAGCGCAGAGGCTTCACCAAATGGCTCCGGCCGATTTATATGAAAAGGCCCATCAGGCGGCAAGCCGTATTGTCACCCGCGCTAATGACCTTCGGTTGCATCCCGAAGAATATGAGAATATTGCTCATCGAACCGTTGCGTTTATTCAAGGGCAGAAGAGGCAGGAGGCAATCGGCGAAGGTGAGACACTGATTCAGTTTTTGAATGACGAGCGCCGTACCCAAGTAGGCCCGGCCAAAGACAAACAATATTTGATCGATATTCCTTTGCGCTATAAGAATTATTATCAGGCCCGTTTGCGTAACCGCGCAAGCAGCGCCGATCTTGATGATGCGCAGTGGAATGCATTAATGCAGGACGTTCGTGACGGTTATGTCAAAGTCCGTTTCGAGGCGGATAATGGCGGAAACCTTACACGCATTAATTTGCTGGATGATATCGATAATGAAGATTTTGTTCAGCAGCTTGAGGACCGCAAACTTGCGGGCACAAAATCTGAATTAAGAGCTTTGACTGTTGATTTTGAAGCTCCGCAGGTTTTAATTTCAAATCTTTCCAATCCTGAGAGTCACAGCCGGTTTAATGATGCGGACCGTGAGCTTTTGGCCTTTTTACCCACAGAGGGGAATTATGCCATTGGACTCAAGATCGGCGGCACCTCGATTTCAGGAAAACTTTTTGACAGTGACGGTAACGTGATTGCCGAAGCTGCATCGGTTCCCTCGTTGGATGCCAAAAAAGGAGATGAGGATTACGGACATTTTCTGACACGTATGGCCGGTGAATGGACGGTTCCCGAATCCGAGGCCGAAGAAAGATTGCAAGAAGAAGTTCTGGGTAAATTGGCCGGGATGTATGCCGGTCTCATTAAACAGGCGCAGTTAGAGCATGCGGATTTTCAATTAAGTAAACTGGAGACGTTGGGCTTAGCCTATGCCGGACCGCTTTTAGGCGGCGGCCGCGGAACACTAGTACACACTCAGGGAGAAAATGGAACGAGAGATTTTGACGGTACCACCAGCCAGCATGCACCCAACCTGCCTTTTCCCAAAGGACTTGTTATCAGTAAAGAAATGCAGACACGTTTGGCCGCAGATGGGGATATTCAGAACGCCGATGGTTTTGATTTTGCAAGCCTTGTTCAGGTTAAGGGTGACGGTCACGCGGGTCTTGAAGGTGAAACCAGTAAATTCGGTACCGTGCCGGGTGCGAAAAATGCGCTTTATCTGATTTGGGGCACCGGGATCGGCAGTGCATTATTGGCGCAGGGGAATCTCTTTCCGGGCACGGCGCAGAATCAATTTCTTCTCAATGAAATCGGGCATTCGGTAGTTTATTTTCCCGAGACCGGACGTTATGAGTGGACCAGTGCATGGGCGAAAGGCGAACAGCACCATGAGTCGGGTCAATATTTTGCCGCTTATCAGGACATTGAAGATTATATGGGCGGTCCCGTGGTCGCAGCCCGTAACGGTGTTCAATCCACTAAACAGTTGAGCGATAACCTTGAGGTGATTGAAAAAGAAGGTTTCGATTTCGGACGCGGCATTGCCGCTTATTTAAAAGGTGTACGTGCTCAATATGGTCTTGACGTGGTACCCGGGCAGGTTGTGATTGGTTCGGGCCTTTCGCACCTTAATTTTGGTCCGGATGTTCAAGGCAAACTTTTAAAAGCGATTCAGCGCGGAATGATCGATGAACTCAGCCGTCCTCAAGTGACCGAGCTGGGCTTTATTCATGGGCTGCGTAAAACACAGGGTGATTTATTGGCAGAGGTTGAAAGTGCCGGAGATGAAAACGCTCAGCAACAGAAAATTGCAGAACTTAATGATACGTATGGCGCCTGGTATGTGCAAAATTACCTTGAAGCGCAAAAACAAAAACGTCAGGGATTTGAGGCAGATTCTGCGGTAGGACAAATCAACCAGCGGTTTAGCCAGATCAATTCCTTTCAACGCATTCTCGAACAAAAACTAAGCGCGATTGATGATGAGCTGGCCGCCGACCGCCAGACGGCTGCCGAAGCCGATCGTGCTGCTTCGGATCTTGGGTTAGAGGCCTCTGCACAAGCGGATTTTGACGAGGCAGCGAAGTTTTCACACCAAGCTGTCGAATTGAGCAATCTTCATCTTTTTGCCGAGGCGATTTTAAGCCTTCAGCAGGCCGTGCAATTGGTTTTAAAGCATCACGGCATGTCTGAAGAGGCTCAGTCGATGGTTTCATTAAGAGAAGCACAAAGGACTCTTTTGGCTCTGCATAATCAATTATCCTTTGATGAACGCAGCCGGCAGAATCCCGATCACGATTTTGGTCCGGCCTGGTTTTTGCGGCAAAATTTGACTTTTGGTCATCCAAGTTTGCCTGTATCGGAAATTCCGGATCTGGATGACGGGGTTACCGATCATGTCTATACCGTGATGCGCCGACTTAACGGTAAGGTGGTCTCGATTGAAATTCCCAAAGACCACGAAGACCGGGAGCTCGGGATACGCTTTGTCCTGCGCAAATGGGATGAGCGCAAATTCGGTTATCAGACCGCCGTGCTTGATCATGTCGATGTCGGAGACATTGTGCTTGATCCGTCGCATCAGGAAGTCTTACCTGTAGAGCAAATCTTTACAGCCATCGGACAGGCGCTTAAGGCCGGTCAGCCGGCGCAGACTGCGTTGGAAGAAGCTTTTAGAATTATGATGACGCCTAAATCAGAACTGCGTGCAGATCGCCGGTGGGTGAGTCAGGAAATCGAACAGCGACAGTACAATCCTCCGTTTAAAGTCATGGGTTATTTAACCGATGAGCAGGTCGGAGAAATTGAGGCCCTGTTTGGCCAGGATAACAGCCCTGTCCAAAAAGCGTTGGCTTATTACAAAGCACTCCATGATGAACATCTCAGTGTCAAACGGGTGGTGATTCAGTATGCTCCGGATTTACGCAAAACCGATGTTTCTGTGCGGCCGGACGGAACTCTAACAGTGTCCCTCTTAGAGGGGTGGCAGGATGGTGATCTTCAAATTGGTATTCTGAGTGCTTTTGCCCAGTGGCTCACCATCGCTGATCTCGAAGCAAAGGGTATTTATTTAGACCGCATGGAAGAGGAGGGATTCCGCCTATCCATTCTCAGTACCCATACGGTTTATGATTGGCAAACAGGGCAAGCCAGGCCGTCAGAAGATATTCCAGATATGAGTGCGACTTTACATGCGATTCATGAAAGACAGAATATTCGCAATCTTATGCGCATGGGGGTATCGTTTGACTATATTTTGGCGCACATCACAGCAATCATGATCGAAAATTTTAGTGCCCAATCTGAACGAGAGCCTTCCTACCGTTTTGTTCCTAATCTTGGGATTCCTTATCATGAGGGAGGAACGGTCTATGAAAGTGATATGTGGCTTGCCGCATTAAATGTTTTTCTTTTTGTCTCTGTTTTTAATACCGAGCATGATAATCCCGCGACTCGCCAATGGCGCCAACAAAAGTTAGCGGATATTTGGCAGGATATCACGACAAAATTTTTTCCTGAACATAATCCGAATCATCCGCTTGTACAGGCATTGCCTTATATCGGACCTTTAGTGGAAATGCTGGGTCTTGATCAATTTATTTATAAAGCGGAAGTGCCGGATATGGATCTCTTAATGAATAAATTTGTTGAATTCTATAGGCTCGTCGGACCGATCCAACCTTTTGCCGAAGTGTTGAGAGAGCTCAACGGCGATTTGCTTGAAAATGTGGATTGGTCGTCGGTTCCGAAAGATCAAATCTTAAGAATCTCTGAATTTCAAGAGAACAGAACGGAATATGAAGTGAATTTTCAGCTGCAGCCCCTTCGCGGAACGGATGCCGTGGGCTCCGTGCTTGAAACTACAAACTGGTCTTCACATAAACCCGCTACGGGAACTTATGACCGTGTGCAGGTGGTCAATTTACAGGTAGTGCAAAGATCAGCGCTGCGTGTTGCAGAAGCCCGAGCTATAGCGCCCGAGCGTTCTGAAGTGGTTCGTGCGGATGTCCCGGTTGAAAGCATACTCACCTCCGGATTTCTACGCTCCGTTGAAGTGCTGCGTGCAGGGGAGTCGCTGCCCGCAAGATTTTTTGAGCAGTATTCGGCTCAAACCCTGGTGAATCTGCTCAAGGCATTGCTCAAGAACGACCGTGTGGTTTATATCAAATCGGGCATCCTGCCTAATGCCGTGCGCAAAGACACGATGCAGGCAGTGGATACTTCTTCAATTGCGGCTATTTCGACAGAACTTTTCAACCGTGGTGCGACCGTACTTTTACCGGCCGAGCTGCTTTTAGCCAGTTCTGAAGAAACACAAACACAGTTTCTGTCGTTGATTCTCGAAGGTTATCAACGAAGCCGGCGCAATCCTAGCGGCCAGCATGCTAAATTGGTGGTTGCCGGAGATGACGGAACACTCAAGCGGCTTTTATTTTCACCGCAGGTTTTTCGCAGTAATCCTCAAGTTACCTCTCTGGTCAGTCAGGTGGTTCAAATTGAGTCACTGCCTGAAAGTGTCATTGCTCCGAGACTGGCAACCCGAGAGAAAAATCTTGCCATGGCCTTGACCGAACGGGCTGATTATCCGAATGCCGCCATGCTTTTTGTAAAAGCCGCGGATGTGCAACGGTTGAGTGAACCCGAGCGCCTGCAATTTTCCATGCGTTTGACGTGGCTCTTAAATATCACGGCCACGTTGACCAAAGAGCAAACCCAGATGCTTCTGACGCAGCTTGACATGGCTTCCGGTGAAGTTTCGCCAAGCCGTCTGCTGGCTGAGAGTTTTGTGCAGGATATGATGAAGCATTTGGCCACGGCAACCGCAGCCTAATCAGGACTGAAGTTTGAGGACTGAGAGCTGAACAACTCAAAATTTTTTAAAGCAGTTATTCAATTATTTTTGCTCAGTCCTTAGCGCTTAGTCCTCAGTCCTTGTTTTTATGATATAATTCCGGCATGTCTGAAAATTTTTCTCACCATAAAGTGCTCGTGTTTGACCGTCAAAACAGTCCATGGCACGGATTCCTTGACGAATATTTTGAGGATACGGGCGTGACGGTCTATCATGCCGATGAAACCTCGGATATCGGCCGTTTCATGGAGCGAATTCAGCACACCCTTTTATTTGTGAATCCGCAGATCCTTGCTAAAGCGTCTACGCTTAAACTGAAGGCCCACCGTTTGAAAGATCCTTCAATGCTGATTTATCAAATCGGTTCAACCTGCCGTGACTCGGAGGGTTTGAACTTCAATGCGATATTCGGCGGTGAACCGGATATGGCCGTTTTTCAAAAAGGATTTTCCGAAAGCCTGCCGCTGCCTGAAAGACTTAAGGTGCTGGTCGTTGATGATGAGGCCGAAATCGGAGAAATGATCAAAGATTATTTGTCGGTCCGCAAAAACCCGTCTTTCGAAGTGGAGTATGCCGCTAACGGCGAAGAAGGTTTAAAAAAGATCGAAGCGTTTAAGCCGGACGCCGTGGTGCTGGATGTGAAGATGCCGGTCAAAGACGGCCGTGAAGTTTATCGCGAAATTAAAGAACGCAAAATTCAAACAGCCGTGATTATGTTTTTTGATGCCATCTCAGGTTATGAGGTCTCCGAGCTCCATGAGATCGGACGTCCCGTGATTCTTGAAAAAGGATCGCGTCAAAGTGAAATGCCCGGTATTCTGGCCACGATTAAAAAACTGGTTTTTTTAAACGTTGGGCACGTGCGGTGGTGAAAATAATTTTTTTCGGTCAATCATTTAAACGGTTGTCATTTTTATTTTTAACCGGCCATTTGATTTTTTTTTCAGTATTTTCTTCCAGTGCATTCGGAGCCATCAAACCGAACCTGTCCGATGAAGAGCTGCTTGAGACAATCCAGAAACAGACCTTCCAATTTTTCCTGAGGGAAACTAACCCGCGTAACGGTTTAGTGCCTGACCGTGCGTCCAATAAATTCGAGCTGCGTGTTAAATCACCGGCCAGTATTGCGGCCGTGGGATTCGGCCTGACCGCCTATGCCGTGGGGGTTGAACGCGGGTGGACCGATTATGCTTATGCCTCGGAACTGGCACGCCGCACACTGCTTTTTTTCCGCGATCAGGCGCAGCATGAGCATGGTTTTTTTTATCATTTTCTTGATTCCGAAGCGGGCCGGAGAACCCGCGGTGCGGAAGTTTCGCCGATTGACACGGCACTTTTTCTTGCCGGCGCCTTGTTTGCCGCCGAATATTATGACCAGCCTGAAATTAAACAAATGGCGCAGGAAATTTATGAGCGGGTTGATTTTGAGTGGATGCTAAACGGAGGTCAATCGTTGGCCCTGTCATGGACACCCGAGCGAGGCTTTAATAAGCACCGGTGGGACCATTATGATGAATCCATGATTATGTATCTGCTCGCCATGGCTTCTCCGACGCATCCCATTCCAGCCGAAAGCTGGAAACAGATTTCACGCCCGGCGGGAAGTTATGCCGATTACCACCTGATTCAAATGCCGCCGCTTTTTACGCATCAATATTCGCATATCTGGATTGATTTCAAAGATAAAAATGACGGGTTTGCGGATTATTTTAAAAACTCGGTGAATGCCACTCTGGCGAACCGTCAATTTGCCATTGACCAACAAAGTCGATATGCCACCTATGATGAGAATACCTGGGGGCTGACTGCCAGCGACGGACCCAGCGGATATCGGGCCTACGGCGCTCCTCCGGGTTGGGCCCAGCACGACGGAACCGTGGCGCCTACAGCCTGCGGCAGTTCGATTGTTTTTACTCCCAAAGAGTCGCTTGCGTGTTTGCGCAATTTGTATGAAAACTACGGAGATAAATTATGGGGCCGTTACGGTTTGTCGGATGCCTTTAACGTGGATCAGGACTGGTACAGTGATCAGGTGTTGGGGATTGATCAGGGACCGCTGATACTCATGATCGAAAATTACCGCTCCGGATTGATTTGGCAAGTGATGCAAAACGCATCTTTTTTAAAAGAAGGGATGCAAAAGGCGGGGTTTAAAACGGGCAGTATGGAATTGTCCTGGCCGGATCCGCCGCTTTATGAAATTCCCTATACCCCCGGAGGTAAACAAATTGACGGTTATCTTCGGGATTGGAACGGCCAGCATGAGATTATTCTGGACCGTACGCACAAAGAGAACGGTTATGTTGAGAACATGAAAGATTTGACCGGAAGTGTACGGCTGGCCTGGAATGAAGATGCACTTTATTTTTCGGTCAAGGTGATTGATGAAAGCCTGATCTTGCGTAAATCGGGTAAAAGTATTTGGATGGATGATGCGATTGAAATTTATATTGATCCGGACGGAGATGGTTTTTATTGGAATAATCCCAAAGACTATCAGATTGGAATGAGGCCGCATGAAGATAAAAATCATGTGGAAGTCTGGTCCTGGTTTCAGGGAGGCGATGATCCTTCGCGGTCGGGACTCATTAAGGCGAACGGTTATATCCATGAACACGGTTATATTCTTGAGGGCGCGATTGACTGGAATTATATCGGGTTCCAGCCCAAAGCGGACAAAGTGTTAAACCTTTCGGTTGCAATTCATGATATTGACCGCAATCGCAGTGAAGCCAAATTTCAATGGTTCATGAGGAGCGCCGGAGGATATCAGCGGTTTGAATTAGCCCGGGCCGTTTTAAAGCAGCCGGAAAAAGGCTAACTGGCGGCAGGGCACTTGATGATTTATTGTACTTAGCTCCTTTCAATAACTCTATTTAACTTCCATTAGCTATTTGCAGTCCGTTAAAATCCACCCTATCATCCCCTCAGAGATTATTGTAAAATATTAAAAGTCTTTAACTCCCAGGTCTTTTCCAGCCGCTGGCAAATAATCCCGACCGGAGAAATAGCCTTGAGTATTAATATCATACAGAAGATAAAAGATCTCTATGTGTACAGGTCTTTTTTAGGAAGTTGGACAGTATTGTGAAATCAAAAAAGACAACAAAATCGCTTTATCAGATTCTCAGTACGCAGGTTAAATCGAAGATTAAGCAGGAAACGCGCCAGCAGCTTGATTTATGCAGGACCGTCCGTCGATTGAGACTACAAAAACAATTAAGCGGTGCGGAGCTTTGCCGCCGAGCCGGTGATCTTGACCCCAAAACGTTAACGGCTCTTGAAATGGGGCGCATTAAAAATCCATCCGTCAAAACGCTTCAATCTCTTGCCCGAGGCCTGGGAGTAACGGTCGCAACCCTTTTTACGGCAGCTGAAACCGAAACCGACGGTAATTTTTTTGTCGGCACCCAACGCGGCGCTTTTCAAATGGATTTCCCGTCATGGGGGATTAAAGTCATTTCTTTCACCCCTTTAATCAAAGATTTTTTTTGCGGAAAATTAATCATAGGCCCCAAAAAAAAATTGACCCATACTTTTCTGGCCCATTCAAAACCGTTTTTTTTATCGACTCTGATCGGACGCGTGGATATTACCGTGGAAGATAAGAAACAGACTCTTAAAGAAGGCGAGAATTTATTTTTTAACGGTGTGTTGAAACACGAGTTTGTGAATCCGCTACAGCGCGAATCAGTACTATTAATGATCACGGCCCCGTCTTTTTTGTAGAATATTCATAACTTATTTAAATATAACAAGTTATGACTGATAATGTTTGGCGAGATGCAGCCGCAAAAGAGATATTTTAGAAATTGTTTATTTGGGCCGATAATCGATAAGTGCCTTATCTGATTGAGGGCTATAGGGTTAAGAGCATTTTTCACAGGCAAGGAGTGAGTTTAAAAATGCGCAGGAGTTTATTGTTTTCATATGGGACGAGACTTCTTTTGTCGGTCTTGTTGACAGTGTGTTTTGTTGATACGGGTGTCGCGGCCGTGGTTGTGACGCATCCGGCAGAACCCCGCATGGAAACCCTTCAGCCCGAGAAAGAGACAACACTCCAACCGGTCAACGCTCATGAAGAGATGACGCGCAAAGCCATGCGTGAACGCATCAGCGCCATGCGCCATGAGCGTCTTGAAAAAATGCCGTATTTGGATAAAGGTCATATCCGTGCGACTATTAATAGTAAGACGATTCGTTCGCGGTATGATTTTTTAGATGACTCACAGAAGAGTTTAGATGATGTCATTAATCGTGCAACTCATGTGCATCTACCGGCCAAGGCATCCCGTGAGCGTATTGTTCTGGCCAAACGCCGCATGTTGATTGCTTTGCGGGACCTTTTCCCGGAAGTACAGTTGATCATTGAGCACCAGGATGGTGTGATCGGACAGCCGTTTAAATCAAGAGATGCCAGGATTAATTTCAGACAACCGGTTTTCCGGGGCGGTATTATCTGGAATACTATCATGAAAGAAAAAGCGGAGCTTCAGGAAATGCAAAAAGAATATGAGCAGGTCATTTCGGATTTACGCAATGAAGTCGCCGCAGCCTACTTTGAATATCATCGGGCCAGGGAAGCTGTCCGTGAACGTAAGGAATTTATGAAAAAGGTGGATAAATATCGGGAGATCTCCGAAAAGAAATGGGATAACCAGATTATTTCAGAGATTGAGCACCTGAATGTCAAATCCATTTTCAGCCAATCCGAATATGATTATGAAACCGCCGTTCAGGAACTGGAACTTGCAAAACTGGAACTGCAAAAGTATCTGGATGTTTCCTTGAATGATACGATTGACATTCAACCCCTGTATAATTTGGATGAATTGATTAAACCGGTTGCGGAGGCCAGGAAGGCCTCTTTGGAAATTTTAGGACAAGACAGCAAAGAGCCGGTGGAACCGGCCGCCATCTCGAAGTACACTGATATTCCGATTATTAGTAATGTTGAGATTCCGGATATTGATGAACTGGTAGACCAGGCTTATCTGCATAAACCTGAATTGCAGGTGCAGGCGGCAAAGCTGAAAGTCGCCCGTTTGGAAGAAAGAATCAGCTGGGGGCAGTTTATGCCGCGCATTGATATGATTTTTGAGATTGATCGCAAAGGAGAGGCCTTTTTGACGGATACGACCAACCCGGGCCTGCGGACGGGTTATCGCATCGGGATGGAGTTTCAGTGGAATGTGGGCGGAAATACCGTCAACTATACTTTTGACAATTCAAAAGATGCTCCGAATGTTTCCCAGTTTCTTCAATCCAGCGGTTCGCAGCGTACAACCAATACCATGACGGTCAATTTTCTGGACGGACTTGAAGTTTTTGAAAGCGTGAAAGAGGCTGAAGTTCAAAAGCTTGAAGAAGCCATTGAGCTTGATACGAAAGAGCAGGAAACGATCCGTGACGTCAAAGAAGCTTATTTTGAATATCAGCGTGCAGTGATTCAGGTGAAATCTTCGGTTGAAAAAATGATCTACCGTGAGAGATTGCTCAACTTTACCAAACACCGCATGGATAATAACGATGTCGAAGTTTCGGAATATTTAAACGCGGAGAATGAATTTTTGCGTGAACGAAACGACTTCCATCAGGTGTTAACCGATTATTTTACCGCTAAGGCAAAACTCAACCGGGCCGTCGGCCGTCCGATCTTTGCCGAAGTAAGGAGTTTAAAGTAGTCTTATGAATGATGACTTTGTGAATGATGAAAATCAGAATGTGCAGCAGCCCCTACCCGATCCGGAGCGGGGGCGAAAGTCTTTGGCCGACAAGGTTAAAACGCTTTTGGCGAAGGTCCAAGAGGGGTTTAAAAAAGGCGTTGGATCGATCAAGGAAAAGGCGCTGAGTTTCCGTTCAAAAACAGCTCAGCCGGAAAGTTCAGAAGGCGCGGAGACGACGGATAAATTTGCGGTCGATAAATTGCAGCGGTTCTTTAGAAAACATCTGATTAAAGTGCTGGTCGGAATCGGAGTGGTTTTTGCCATGCTGTTGGCCAAATCGCTGTTCTTTTCCTCGGTGAAAGAAAAAAAACCTCTCTCTGAAGTGGTTGCTGAAAAACCGACTGAAAAAGAAACGGTTGTGGCGGTCAAAGGTTTTAAGGTCGGAAGATTTAATTATGAAGATTCACTCAATGCCCTCGGAACCATTAAGGGTGCGCTTGAATTTAAATTGAGTTTTGAGGTTCCCGGTGTTGTCAGCTCGATTAACTATCGCGAAGGTGAAAGATATGAAGAAGGTGCTCTGCTGATGTCTCTGCGTCAGGACGATATTCTTCTTCGCCTTAAACGTGCACAAGCCAGCGCGCGTAAGGCTGAAACCGAAATGCAGATTGCCGAGGAGAAAGTTGAGGAACACAAGAAACTTTATGGCATGGGGGCCATTCCCAAAACCACCCTGGATAAAGCCGAGCTTGAATATGACGGGGCTAAATATGAATATGAAGCGGCCCGCCTTGAAATGAAGGCCAATGAAGCCATGCTTGAAAAATCGAATCTTTACGCGCCCTCGGCCGGGATGATCGGTGAGTTGAATGTTGAAGAGGGCGAGGCGATTACGCAGAATACTCTGCTTGGAACTCATGTGATGACTGAATATGTTTATGCGGAGTTCGGTGTGGTTGAACGTGATGTGAATAAAATTGCTTTGGGACAAAAGGCGCGCGTGTTTGTGGATGCCTATCCGGATAAAACCTTTGAAGGGGTGATCGAGAACATTGCACCGATTGTTGCGGGAACGAGCCGCACGGCCACGGCGCGTGTGCGCATTGAGAATCCTGAACGGCTGCTTTTACCCGGAATGTTTGCACGTGTACGTGTCCTTTTATATAGTAAAAAGAATACACTGGTAGTGCCGACGGATGCCATTCAAGGCAATGAAGGTGATGAATGGGTATTTATTGTTAATGCTCAGGACAATAAGGTCGAGAAAAGAGCCCTGACGATCGGGTATCGCCGTCCGGATTATTGTCAGATTGATGCCGGTATTTCAGAAGGTGAAACCCTGGCCGTCTCCGGTCTCGAACGTCTTGAAGACGGTACAAAAGTAAGATTACTGGAAACCCAGGAAGCAGAGTTATAAGGAGACTAAAGACCGAAGACCAAAGCCTTGAGATGAAGAATGAATTTGATAGTCTGTAGTCTCTGGTCTGTTGTCTTTGGTCTGCTGTTATGAACATCGCCGAGTACTCAATACGGAAAAAAGTGACCGTGGTTATGGGCACTTTCGGATTGATCCTTCTCGGTGTGATTTCTTTTGCCCGACTCCCTCAGGAGCTTTTCCCACCGATCAGTTTCCCCCAGGTGACCGTTGTTACCGAATATGTCAATGCCGCACCGGAAGAAATCGAAACATTGATTACCAAGCCGATTGAAGAAGCGATCGGTTCGGTTTCAGGTTTAAAAAGAATCGAATCGATTTCGCGCGAAGGCCGCAGCACGGTTATTGCCTCGTTTAACTGGGGCCAGGATATTGATTTTGCAGCCCTGGCCGTCAGGGAAAAGATCGATCTGGTTAAAGAGCGTCTGCCTAAAGAATCGGAAGATCCTGTTGTGTTGAAATTTGATCCCTTAAGCCGGCCGATTATGCTGCTTTCGGTTACGGGACCTGATCTGGATCCGGCACGTTTGAAACTACTCACCGAAAAAATGTTGAAGGACAATCTTGAAAAGATCGAAGGCGTTGCCTCGGCCAGCATTTCGGGCGGTGTTAACCGTGAAATTTTGATAGAAATCGATCAATCCCGCCTGCAGGCCAACCATCTTTCTCTTCTTGAAGTCATTGAGTCGATTGAAAATGCCAACGTGTCCTATCCGGCCGGCAGTATTAAGAAAGGGCTTTATGAGTACCTCATCAGAACTTCGGGGGAATTCCGCAATGTCAGGGAAATTAATTTTGCGGTTGCGGGTGTGGATACGGTCGGAAAACTTAAACGTGAAGATACGAGTTTTGTCGAACGCAGCGGTACAGGGGGCGCTCGTGATACGCTTGATGTTTTACGTTCCGAGGTCAAAAAAGAGATGCTGGAAAAAAGATTGGTGCTGGTCAGGGATATTGCAACGGTGACAGACGGGTTTTCCGAGGCAACGAGCGTTTCCCGTTATAATAATATTTCCAATATATCGCTGGCGATACAAAAACAGGCCAGTGCCAACAGCATCAAATTAGTGGATGCCATCCGTAAAAATCTGGAATTCTTAAGACCTGATCTTGAGGCGCGCGGATTAAAATTCGAAGTCGTTTATGATCATTCGGTGTTTATCCGCAACTCCCTTGAAAATCTTCTGCATGAGGCCGTAAGCGGAGGCGTCCTGGCTTTTATCGTTCTGTTTATCTTCTTACGTGCTGTTGGCCCGTCACTGCTTGTGACGCTGTCGATTCCCGTGACGGTGATGGGTGTATTTTTTCTTATGGCCACATGCGGCATTACGATCAATATCATGTCGCTCGGAGGTTTGGCCCTCGGCGTCGGTATGATCGTCGATACCAGTATCGTGGTTTTAGAAAATATTTTTAGGCGCAGACAACTCGGTGAAAATGCTGAAGAAGGGGCGATCCGCGGCACTACCGAGGTGATCTGGCCGGTTATCTCATCCAACCTGACGACCATTGCGGTCTTTTTCCCCTTGATTGTTTTTGTCCCCGGTATTCCGGGACAGCTTTTTAAGGATCTGTCCTGGACGGTTATTTTCTCGCAAATTATTGCTACCTTTATTCCGCTGACGTTGATCGCAATGATCTCGGTCTCTTTGAAAATTAAAAATACCGAATATAAACCCTTCAACTGGACAAAAATCCTTGAAGGCCGTATGCAGAAACTGGCAACACCCGCCAAGCAGAACATGTTTCTTATTTCGATCCTGCTTGTAGTGATGGCGTCTTTTTCGATTGTGTTTGTCATTCTCCCGAATTTGGAACGGGAGGTTTTGCCCAAAGTTGATCAGGGACAATTTTTAATTAAAGTCGACATGCCCATCGGTACCCGCCTTGAAGTTACGAACCGTATTTGTACGCAGATTGAGCAAGCCCTTAAAACCATTTCGGAAGTTGAAGACGTTGCCGTAACCATCGGATCTGAGAAAAGTAAAAAAGGCGAAATTAAAGTCGAAACCCTAAGACCGTCGCAGGCCATCATTCTGGTTAAATTGCACGAGGACCGGCAGGTCTCATCAACTCAGGTGGTTTCGAGTCTCAGGGATACGCTGAAAGACTATAAACTGCCGGATGCCGAAATTAATTTTGTATTGCAGGAAAGTGAATTTGCTTTTGCCGAAGGGGGAGCGAAGCCTGTATTAATTGAGGTCAAGGGTTATGACTATGTGGTCTTGGAAAAACTGGTCGAAAGACTCAAACAGGAATTGGGAGAGCTCCCCGGCATCATCGAAGTTCAGGATGACATGGGTGCGGCTTCTCCGGAAACAAAACTTGAGATCGATAAAAAACGGGCGGCCCTTTACGGGATCTCGGCTTTGGACATTGCCATTACCGCGAAGTCGGCGATTGAGGGTGTGGTGGCAACTCAGTATCGTGAAGCCGGACAGGAATATGATGTCCGGCTTCGTTTGAGCAAACGGGACCGTGAAGATATTGAGAATTTAAACCGCTTACTGATTTATTCGAAAGTGCTTGATGCCCTCATCCCCTTGAAAGAAGTGGCCAGAATTGAACGCGGTGCCGGCCCCAGTGAAATTAAGCGTGTTAACCAGGAGCGCACGGTCATTATCTCAGCCGACGTTCAAAAAACCTATAAAACCAAAGACGTCCTGCTTGCCGTTCAGGAGATGCTGAGGCATACCGACATTCCCAGTGATTTCCAGGTCGTCCTGTCAGGTAAGGCTAAGGAGGTTAAAGAAAACTTCTCAAAGCTGACTTTTGCCTTCGTACTCTCGATTCTGCTTGTCTACATGATTATGGCCTCGCAGTTTGAATCCTTCCTGCAGCCGTTGATTATTATGTTTACAGTGCCCCTGGCTTTTATCGGTGTGTCCATTGCTCTCTGGGTTTCCGGCAGTTCCATTAACGTGATTGCACTTTTGGGTATCGTTATGCTGGGCGGTATCGTGGTCAATAACGGTATCGTGCTGATTGAATATATGAACCAATTAAGAGACGAAGGCATGGATGTGGTTGAAGCGGCATTTGAAGCCGCAAAGGTTAGAACGCGTCCGATCTTAATGAGTTCGCTGACCACGATTGTGGGCTTGATTCCTTTAGCGTTGGGCCTGGGAGACGGCGCCGAGTTGCGTTCGCCTATGGCAATCGCGGTCATGGGCGGTTTGATTTCTTCGACCTTTTTGACTTTGGTCGTGATCCCGTCCATTTATATTCTGGTGACCCGGACAACCGAGCGGCTGTTTGGAGAATATGAAGAAGAGGAGTTGGAAGAAGAGACTGAAAACAGTGACGAGAAGTGATAAGTCGTCAGTTTTAAGACACGCCAGTGTCCAAAATAATACGTTGTTGAGTTACTGAGCACTTATTACTTAGAACGATTAAACAACTGAGCAAAGAAATGGGACTACCAACCTTTTCAATTAAAAGACCGGTTTTAACCGCCATGTTTTTTCTGGCGGTGATGATTCTCGGCATTATTTCATTAATGCGTCTTCCGGTAGAGCTGCAGCAGGGCCGCAGCCAGGGAATCGTCAGTATTATTATCCGTGCACGCGGAGGTCTGCCGCCCACGGAAGTTGAAAAGCTGATTACCAAACCGGTGGAGGAAGCCGTTGCCACGGTTTCGAATCTGAAACGGCTTTATTCCAATTCGCGTGAAGCCGAATCTCGGGTGACACTTGAATTTTTGCCCGGAACCAATATGAATTTTGCCGCACTTGAAGTCCGTGAGAAATTTTCACGAGTCAAACCAATTTTACCGACTGAAATCGAAAAACCCGTGCTTGCCAATTACAACGATTCGGATGCGGCCGTGCTGGTTTTTGCCCTAACCTCTGAATCTCTTTCACCCGAAGATATCCGCGAAATGGTGACTGTTGAGCTGAAACCCGTCTTGGCGCGTGTCGACGGGGTTGCCAGTGTTGAAATTTACGGAGGCCGTGAACGTAAGATTCTGGTGGAACTCGACCGTGACAAGATGGTGGCCTATAACATTTCGGTTAACAAGGTTATGGATATTCTCGGGCAGAGTAACATTAATTTGCTGGCCGGTAACGTTGACCGCGGTACACTCGAATTTGCCATCCGCAGTATGGGGGCTTTTATCGATGTGGATGAAATCGGTAATTTGGGCATGCAGGCCACGCGTCAGGGCTCCATTATTCCCCTTAGAGAAATTGCGACCGTCAAAGATTCGTTTATGGAACCGCAGGATGAAGCCCGGTTGAATCTGGAACAGAACGTTACGGTTTACGTCAAAAAAACGAGTCTTTCCAACACGATTCCCGTGGTCAAAAATATTCGGGCGGTGGTGGATCAGTTTCACGAAGAACGGAAAGATAAAGTTGATATTGTCATGGTGACCGATAAAGCCGAGATCATTACCAAGGCCATTAATGATGTTAAAAGTGCGCTTTATGTCGGAATGCTTTTGGCCGTGGCCTTGATTTATGTCTTTTTGCGCCAGACCGTTTTGGCTTTGATTGTCTTTATCTCGATTCCCGCCTCGGTTGTGGCTACGTTTATTTTTATGGCGGCCTTAAAAATAAGTATTAATGTGATGACCTTGAGCGGCCTGGCTCTGGCGATCGGTATCCTGATTGATAGTTCCGTCGTTATTTTGGAAAATGTTTTCAGTAAAAAAGAGCAGGGCTTTTCGGATGTGCGCGCCATTAAAGAAGGCGCCGAAGAGGTGTGGCTTCCGCTTTTAGCCTCCTTAATTACCACGATTGTTGTCTTTCTTCCGATCGTACTGATCGATAAAAAAATTCAAATTTTATACGGAGGTTTTTCCTTTACGGTGGTGGCCTCGCTGGTAGCTTCTTTTCTTGTCGCGCAGATGCTTGTGCCCATGTTGATGATGCAGTGGTGCCGGGGTAAGCTCAAGGTGACCAAACCGGTTTCGGAAAAATCGTCGTTACAGAATAAGATTCAGGAAGGTTACCGTTGGTTGATGAATTTGAACATTCATTTTAGGTATGTTGCCGCCATCGGTACCATCCTCATCTTTGCTTTCGGGATTTATAAAATCGCCCACCGGGACATTGATGTGCCCTCGACGCTTGAGGAAAATGAATTTTCGATTGTCATTTTTCCTCTTGCCGGTGCTCGTCTTGAAGCCAATGATGATGCAGTTCACAAGGTTGAAGAGGTGTTGAGTAAAATTGATGACGTCGAACTGTTTTCATCCACCGTACGTAAAGACGATGTGCGTGTTATGGTGCGGCTTAAAGAAAAATCAAAACGTCAGTATTCCAAGGACGAAATCATGAAACTGATCGACGAAAAAGGAAATGAACTGGTCAAAGAAACCCATGATGACTACAGCTTGATCGTGGATGAAGGAGCATCTTCTTCCGAAGACAAAAAACTGGTCATTAATATTTTTGGACATGAAAATGATGTGCTGCAGAAGCTGGCGATGGATTTTGCAAATCGTATGGGGAAGGTACCCGGCTTGACCAATGTCGTGATGACTGATTTGCGCAAGCGGCCTGAATATTCATTGGTGGTTGACCGGGGAAGAGCGGCCGTTTATGGCCTTAGCGTGAAAAGTATTGCCGATGCGATTCATGCCCAGGTGCGCGGCATGCGTCCGACGAAATTTCATGAGTTGACCCGGGGCGAGGAAATCGAGGTGATTACCCGTCTGCAGGCCATTTACCGCCAGAAAATCGAAGATCTGAAATTAATCCATATTCAGACCAATGCGGGCAAACAAATTCCCTTGGGCGAGGTGGCTAACTTTTATCCTTCGGTAGGTCCTCAGACTATTGACCGCATGAATAAATACCGCTATGTCTTTGTCAAAGGCGATACCAAAGGCGCTCTTGAAACGGTGGCCAAGGACGTCAAGCAGGCCCTTGCCGAAGTGAAGATGCCCGATGATTATTACTGGCGCTTCGGAGGTTCTTATGAAGAATTAATGCAGGGGAAATCCGGTTTGACACTGGCTTTGATTTTGACGCTTTTTTTAGTTTATATGGTGATGGCCTGTATGTTTCAGAGTTATATGCAGCCCTTTCTGATTATGATTTCGGTGCCGATGGCCAGTATCGGCATTTGGCTTGGTCTTGAGATGACGCACAAACCGCTCAGTAATCAGGTGTTTATCGGCATGATTATTTTGGCCGGATATGTCGTGAATGCAGCCATTATTTTAATCGATCATATGAATCATCTTACCTCGCACGGTATGAGTAAACGTGAAGCTCTGATTCAGGCCGGCATTGACCGCTTAAGGCCGATTCTGATGACCACTTTTTCAACCACCTTCGGCTTTCTTCCGATGGCGATGAGTTGGGGGCAATCCAGCGATCTCTGGTCGCCGTTGGCCATTACGGTGATCGGAGGACTTTTAAGTTCGACGTTTTTAACGCTTTTTATTCTACCGGATTTTATTTTAATTACCGATGAGTTGACGGCATTGATCAAGAACAGTTTTCTTAAAGCGGCCGCATTTGTAGGTGGATTATTCAAAATACGTTTTATTAAAGGGACATAAAGCACTAAGAGATAATGAAAAAAAGTCGTTATATATCAGCAGAGGAGGCAATTTATGGATAATGTAAAAAGTGCCGCCGGCACCCAGGCCAGGCCGCGCAATTATAAAAGACGGGTCAGAAATATTCTGATCCACAAACCCATGCAAAGAGAATTCAGCCTTGTGCTGATTGCCCTTTTGATCGTTTCGTCACTGGCGATCGGGTTTGTGATTCATAACACGATTCATGAGGCGGTCTTCGGAGGCAGCGGTTTCCGGTTCGGTAAAATCAGCCCCTATGAAATTCTTTCCGATGTCAGCTATCTATTGATTATGCGTGTGGCCTGTGTGCTTTTTGTGACGCTGATTATTATTGGGCTTTTCGGCCTCTTTTTCCTTCACCGGGTAGCGGGTCCGGTTTACCGTTTCCGCCAAACGTTTTTGAAACTCAATAAAGGTGAAGTTCCTCCCCCGATTAAACTCCGTGAGGGAGACTTTTTTGAAGAAACCGCCACGGAAATTAACCATTATCTGGATAAACTGCGAACCCAGGATAAAACTGCTTAAAGTAGAGCTATCCGGGGTACCTTTCTTCATTTCAGTCGTATTTGAAGTATTTTGCCATATATTGCTAGTGCTCCGTCAATGCCGGATTTTGGCATTGTTACGGACACTTGTACCGCCTGCCCATTGAAAATCAATCTAGGAGTCGGTGCTAATATCCGCCCGGAGCAAGATGTACGGCATTGACTTTTTGAAATGCCTTCTATATAATCCACAAACTTACCAAGTCATGAGAAAAGTGGGCAAGGAGTGCCCACTTTTTTGTTTTTAAGAACAAAATAGATAGCTCAAGCCGAATCCGGTCAAACATCTTCCGGATAAATATCTCGTGCTAATCTGTGACAGCTAGTGTTCCGTCAATGTTGCAATGGCCGGCTTGAGCTTCAACATTGTTACGGACACTTGTGTCGCGAACCCGGTTTTTTGAAAACTGACGCGGTATAGAGTTCCGTCAATGTTGAAAATAGTGAGTTTGGGTTTCAACATTGTTACGGACACTTATTCCGCGAACCCGGTTTTTTGAAAACTGACGCGGTATTAGGAGGTTATCAGAAAGTGAGCCAGGAACTGCTTGCCTCTCTTGAGGCTATAGAGAAAGAAAAGGGAATTAATAAGATGGTGCTGTTGGAGGCCCTTAAACAGGCCCTTCTGTCAGCCTGCCGTAAAACTTTTCCCGAAAGAGAAAACCTTGAAGTCGTTGTCGATGAAAGCACTCTGCGCTTACGCTTTCTTGAAAACGGTAAAGACGTGCGGGATCCCCGTTTCGGACGCATTGCCGCACAAACCGCCAAGCAGGTGATTATTCAAAAGATTCGTGAGGCGGAACGCGAAACCATCTTTGATCAATATACCAAAAGAACCGGTGATATTATTTCAGGTACGGTCCACCGTATCGAAAAAAAGGCCATTATCGTGGATCTGGGCAAAACCGAAGGAATTCTGCCTGCACGCGAACAGTCTCCGGCCGATGATTATCGCCAGGGCGACCTTATCCGGGCCTATGTTGTCGAGGTGAAGAAAACTTCGCGCGGGCCTGAGATTATTCTTTCCCGCACTCATGCGGGGCTTGTCAAATGTCTGTTCGAACTCGAAGTTCCTGAAATTCATGAAGGCATTGTTCAAATTAAGGGAGCTGCCCGTGAGGCCGGGTCCAGAACCAAAATTGCCGTTTATTCCCAGGATGAAAAAATTGACTGCGTCGGCTCCTGTGTCGGTGTTCGAGGACAAAGGGTTAAAAACATTGTTCGTGAGCTGGGCAGTGAAAAAATTGATATTGTCCGTTATAGTGATGATTTTGAAACCTATCTTAAAAACGCCATGGCTCCGGCAGAGCTTGCCGAAGTCAAAATTAACAAGAAAGAAGAGTCGGTTCAGATTTTTGTCGAAGACGATCAGCTTTCGCTTGCCATCGGCAAAAAAGGGCAGAATGTGCGTCTCGCCTCAAAGCTTTTGGGCTGGAGGCTTGATGTCAGAAGTCTGAGTCAGAAAATTCCGTTGTCCAATCTTGAAGGTGTCGGCGAAAAAACCGAGAAGATCCTTAAAGAAGCCGGTATTTTGACCCTTAAGGATGTGATCAAAACATCGGTTGAAGATTTGGCGAAAATTCCCGGAATCGGCGAGAAGACGGCTGAAAAGATCGTTACCTCCGCTCACCGGGCCATTATCGGAAAAGATCAGAGTAAAGAGAGAGATCTGAATATTCAAGAAGAGCCGGTGAAGGAGCAAATTGAAGAGCAGATAGAAGAACCCGAATCCGAAGCCTCAGAGGAACAAGGGCCGGTGGATGCGGAAGACCAGGCGGAAGAAGATACGCCCGGTAACGTTTAAAATTTCTATACCGAGTAACGGAGTGATGTGACGTGCGCGTTCATGAACTAGCTAAAGAATTCGGAATAAGCAGCAAGGAACTCATCAGCCAGATCAGAAATCTTGGCCAGGAGGTCAAGACCCATATGTCTGTGATCAACGATGATTTGGTTCCTCTGCTGCGCAAAGTGCACGGACATGCCGCAACACCCGCTTCTTCGAATGTACAGGAAACCCATGCTTCTGAAGAGTCCGGTCAATCTGTACGCCAGGAACATAAGTCCACAAAACAGGCCGCCGTTGTCGATGAACTTGAAGAGGATGATGATCTTGAGGGGCCCGGCGAGAATTCGGCGGTTATTAAAATCCGCTTTCCCATCACCGTAGGCAATCTGGCTGCAAAGCTCAAACAAACCATTCCCCAATTGATCAAGACCCTGATGGGAATGGGAGTTTTTGCCAACGTGAATCAGCTTTTGAACGAAGAAATCGGATTTAAGGCGGCGCAGGTACTCGGCATCGCTATTGAAAAAGAAGGCGATGAGGTCGAGAAGCTGATTGCCGAACACAAAAAATCTGAAAACACCGCTGAATTCAAATTAAGACCGCCGGTGGTGACGATGATGGGGCATGTCGATCACGGAAAAACCTCTTTGCTGGATGCCATTCGCAGCACCAATGTGGCCAAAGGTGAAAAGGGACAGATTACACAGCACATGGGTGCTTATGGCGTGGACATTCCCGGTAAAGGCCACGTGACTTTTCTGGATACGCCCGGCCACGAGGCTTTTACGGCCATGCGTGCCCGTGGCGCTAATGTGACCGATGTGGTTGTTCTCGTTGTAGCCGCTGATGACGGAGTCATGCCACAGACTGTTGAAGCAATTGACCATGCCCGTGAGGCCGGATGTCCGATTGTTGTGGCCGTCAATAAATCTGATCTGCCGGCTGCAGATCCTCAGAAGGTCATGATGCAGCTTCAGAAAATGGATCTGACCCCAGAAGAATGGGGAGGTAAAACCATCTGCCGTAAAGTTTCAGCTAAAACCGGTAAAGGCATTGACGAACTTCTGGAGATGCTTCTGCTTGAAGCCGAAGTTCTTGAGCTTAAAGCCAATCCCGATTGTCCGGCCCGAGGCGTGGTCATTGAAGGCCATCTTTCCCGGGGCAGCGGTCCTGTGGCTACGGTGATTGTTCAGCAGGGAACCCTCAAAGTGGGGGATATGATTCTTTGCGGAACTTTTACGGGTAAGGTTAGAGCTTTGCGCAATCATCTCGGCAAACAGATTCAGCACGCCGCTCCGGCCTACTCGGCCGAAGTGATGGGGCTTAACGGTGTACCTGAAGCCGGAGAAACTTTTCTTGTCGTTGAGGATGAAAAAACGGCGCGCAACATTGCCGGACAGAGAATACTCGAAAAGCGCGAACGCGAAATGAATGCCCACAGGCACCTTTCGCTTGAAGACCTGTATCACCGTATTTCAGACGGTAATTTAAAAGAACTCAAACTGATTATTAAAGCGGACGTGCAGGGCTCAGTGGAGGCCCTGGATCAGGCTTTGGAGCGCGTCAGTTCGGATAAATGCGTTGTCCGCATGATTCATGGCGGCGTCGGCGGTATTAACGAATCGGATGTGATGCTTGCTGCCGCCTCGGATGCAATTATTCTCGGTTTTCATGTGAAGGCCGACAGTAAGGCCCAGGCCGTTGCCGAACGCGAGTGCGTGGATATCCGCTACTATCACATTATCTATGAAGCGATTGATGATGTTAAAAAGGCCATGGAAGGATTGCTGGAGCCGACCTATAAAGAAGTCGGCGAAGGCCGTGTTGAGGTGCGCAGAATTTTCAAATCCTCCAAGGTCGGCAACATTGCCGGATGCATGGTGTTGAAAGGTAAGATTTCAAGGCAGGGCAGTATCCGTCTTGTGCGTGATAATGTGGTGTTGTACGAAGGGAAGCTTGGTGCGTTGAAACGTTTTAAAGACGATGTGCGTGAAGTGGCTGAAGGCTATGAATGCGGTATTTCCATTGACGGGTTTAATGATATCCAGGAAAGCGATATCATTGAAAGCTACCGCATTGAAAAAATTGCGCAAAAATTGTAATACAGACTGCAGACCGTAGACTACAGACCAAAGACCCAAGAAAAACTTTTGAGTCTTTGGTCTTTTGTATCTGGTCCTTTGCCAAAGGGGAAATATAAATATGCAGGGCAAGCGAAAAGAACGCGTAGCGCATCTGCTGCAAATGGAATTAAGCCGATTACTCGTAGGCCGCATGAAGGATCCACGTATCGGATTTATTACCATTACACATGTGGAAATGCCGCCCGATCTCAAATCGGCAATCGTTTTTTACAGTGTGATTGGGGATGCCAACCAGCGTGAGGAGACCCAGTCGGCGCTGGAGCATTCGGCCGGTTTTCTGCAGAAAGAAATCGCGCACCTGTTGAAGCTGCGCTATACGCCGAGATTAAAATTCCGATACGATGATTCGCTCAACCAGGGAATCGCCATTGATGCCGTCTTAAGAAATCTGAAAACCGATTCCGCAGATGACAATGCTATGACGGATGAGTAAAGCCCGCCGGTCATGAAAAAACGAATCAATCATTCTTTAAATGATTTTTGTAAAGCTCTCAAGCGGCATGACCGCTTTTTGCTTTCGTGCCATGTTGCGCCCGAGGGGGATGCGATCGGCAGTATGCTGGCGATGGCTTCTCTGCTTAAACGATTGGGTAAAAAAATCACACTGGTCTGTGACGATGTTTTTCCTGCGCGTCTGCCGTGCCTTTCTTCAAAAGGCTGGAATCAGCCCCACCAGATTAAAAAATCCGCAAAAACCTTTGAAGCCCTGCTTACGACCGATTGTCCCAATCTAGGCCGAACCGGTCATGTCAGCCGTTTAATCTCGCAAGATACGGTTATTTTTAATATTGATCATCATATCAGTAATAACTATTTCGGGCATTACAACTACGTTTGTCCGGATCGCGGTGCGACCGGTGAAGTGGTCTATGATATTTATGAGCATTTAAAAATGCCCCTGACCCGCGAAGATGCCAAGAATCTGTACGTTGCCATCAGCACCGACACGGGATCTTTTAAATACAGCACGACCACGGTTCATTCGCATCGTGTGGCCGAAAAGTTGATCTCAACCGGAATTGATATTGAAAAAATTAACGAACAGATTTATGCGACTTATTCGCTCAATAAAATGCAGCTCTACAGCCGTCTGCTTGGGCGTGTGAAAACTTCCTTTGGAGGACGCGTTGCCTGGGGTGAAATGCGTCAGAGCGATTTGAAAAAATCGGGTGCAACTTATGAAGACACCGAAGGGTTTATCGATTTTCTGCGTTATATGAAGGAAGTCAAAATCGTTTTCTTTATGAGTGAGATGAACCCTCATCAGGTTAAGGTTTCTTTTCGCTGTAAGGAGCATTATGATGTCAATAAGATTGCCACACACTTTGGCGGCGGCGGCCATCGAAAGGCATCCGGATGCATCATCGATAAACCGCTTAAAATCGCTGAAAAAATGATCTTAGCTTATATCCAAAAGGAGCGTCATTTCAAATGACCCGGCAATACTCAACCAGTCCTGCCAATACCGACGGCATTCTGTTGGTCGACAAACCCGAAGATTGGACATCGCATGATGTCTGTCATTTTGTGCGCAAACGTTTTCA
>JACKFM010000003.1 GCA_020632475.1 Candidatus Omnitrophota bacterium
CCGCTTTAAGCATCCAGCTTGTCTTGATGTTGCGATGATAATTTAAAACCAGAGAGCGGGGGATGTCGCCCAGCACATCTTTAACCGTGTGAATTTCGGGCGGTGCATAAAGGGCGGCGCTGTACATATCGAATTTCATGAATTCAAGCAGCCCCGTGCCTTTGAGCGGAACCTGCTGGGCGCCAATCGTTTTGACCGCTGGGAAACAGACGTTTGCCACACAGCCTTCCGAAGCCTGTGCTTCGGCAGCATGTAATGGAGTCCCGGTAGAAAAGAGAGTCATGACCAAAAAGAAAAAAGGAATGATGACTCTTCTCATGCATGCACCCATTTTGCCTGGCGGTTGCGTTCGGCCTCTTCATAAATTTCTTTTGGTGGGCTGCGCAGCTGCCAGACAATGCCAAACCATGACAAGAAAACCAAAATAAGATGGGTCATGTCGATTTCCCACCAGTAGAACCCCTGGCGCTCTGAGGATTGATACCGGTGATGATTATTGTGCCAGCCTTCACCCATTGTGCAGAGGGCGACCCATAAGTTATTGCGGCTGTCATCAGGGGTGTTAAAACGGCGCGTACCGGACATGTGGGTCACGGAATTGACGCAGAAAGTGACGTGATGCAGAAAGACGGTGCTGATAAAAAATCCCCAGACAATGGCCTGTCCCATGGTTGTTCCCAATTCGGGATGTGCGTGTTCGAGATAAAAACCGCTTGCGGCTAGGAGCAACAACCAAAACAGGGCCGGCAGCTTAGGGTGTTTGTGCAGAAAGACCAGCTCCGGGTATTTTGCCAGATCGGGGATATGCGGCATCGGATCAAAGTCATAGTTTTTTTTGCACATAAACCAACCGACATGCGCCATGATGAAACCCCGGTGCCTTGGGGAATGAGCATCGATTTCGGTATCCGTATTGCGGTGATGCAGGCGGTGGTGAGCCGCCCACCACAAGCAGTCTTTTTGCAGCGAACACGCTCCCAGAAAAGCGAGAATGAATTGAAAGAAGCGAGATGTTTTATAAGACCGGTGTGAAAAATAGCGATGATAACCAGCCGTCAATCCGAACATGCGCGGTATCAACGAAAGAAAGAAAATGACGAGCGCGGTTTTGCTCCAACCGGTATAGAAGACCAAGAGGCATCCGAGATGCAGTGAGAAAAAGGGAATATTGCCTTTGAAATGGATTTTTTCGTCCGGATTAAGAGACCGGTGTTCGAGTTTTGTCATGGATAAAAGAGCCTCCTATAGTAATCAGTGATTCATTGGCCTCACGGGTTAACACGATCTGAAGATCGTTAAGGTACCGCGTTGCAAAGGCCGCTTCGCAAAAATAAAAATAGTATTCCCAGGTTCGGATGTCTTTTGGGGTACACCCCAGTTTTTTGAGACTTTCTTTTTGAGCCTGAAAGCGGATGCGCCATTTGGTTAGCGTTTTGGCATAATGGGGACCGATATTTTCGATCTCATCAATCAGCAGGGATGAGGAGCGGGTCATGGCCTGTGAAAGCGCAGTTAAAGAGGGAAGATGGCCGCCCGGGAAAATATATTTACGGATCCAGTCGGAGCGTTTGCGGTAACTTTCATAACGCTGATCGGGAATTGTGATCACCTGAACAACAGCAATGCCGTCCGGTTTTAGCAGGTTGTCCAGGCAGTGAAAATAGGTGCCAAGGTATTCGTGTCCGACAGCCTCGAGCATTTCAATTGAGACAATGCGGTCATAATGACCGCTCAGTTTCCGGTAATCACACATCTTGATTTCAATTTGGTTTTCCAGCCCGGCCTCTTTGACTTTTTGCCGGGCATATTTAAATTGTTCTTCGGAGATGGTTGCGCCCGTAACACGGCAGCCTGTCTGGCGTACGGCTTCAATCGCAAAGCTGCCCCAGCCGCAGCCGACTTCAAGGACATGATGATTCGCTCCGATACGTGCCTTCCGAATGATCTTGGTCAGTTTATGTTTTTGAGCCTGGGTCAGGGTATCATTGGTCGTTTCAAAGAAGGCTGAAGAGTAACTCATACTTTCATCCAGGAAGAGTTCAAAAAATTTGTTTCCGGTATCATAGTGAGCATGAATATTCTTACTGCTGCCCTCCACAGTATTCTTTCGAAAAAGATGGAGAATCCAATTAGCGATGTTGCCCAGGATCTGAAATGCACCGACATTTTGTTCCATATAAGGTTTATTTTGAATGAGCAGTTTTAAAAAATGGGCCGCATCGGGAGACTGCCAGTCTTCATTCATATAGCCTTCGCCCAATCCGATACCCCCGCCAATGACCGCACGTGTAAAAAAACGGTAATGATTAATCTTAAGCTGTGCTGTGATCCCGGTTTTTTTGCCTCCGAAACTTAACTGCGATCCATCTGGCATTGTGACGTTTAAAAGTCCCCGTTCAATCCGATTGAGAAAACGCATGACCTGTTTGGCGCAGAGGCGTTCCAGAAATTTTGGGCGTGCGGCGCGGATTGTCATCGGGCTGGAGGGGATCGGTTTGGTGAAGAACGTCAATTTTTTTTGAAAATAAAGTTTGGCCGCCTGTATGTGGATCCGTGGCAGAGTCAGTAAAACCCCCAGCGGAAACTGAATGAGCGTAGAGAGGAGAGTCTTAAAGTTAAGCGCCCGGCTTTGGCCCTGCAGGCGTGAAACCAGGACTGCTTCATGGTCCTGAAACAGATTAATACTGATATCAGCTTCAGGCCCGATCTCAGACATCTTGAATTCATAATCTCCCTTACGTTCAAAAAACGGGGAGACGTGAAATGTTTTGGGATGTCTGTAATGCCGGAGGCCCTGGTTATCCACGGTTGAAGGTTTATCCAAAATATAGAGATGAGATTCGTCAAAGGTGTTACTCACTTGAGCGACAATGACTTTTAATTCACCGGTGGTTGTGTAGCAATAAAAGAAACTGACGGGGTTGAAAACATGCCCGAGAAATCTTGCATTGGTGATTAACTCGACACGGCCAAGATCTTCTCCGAGATTTTGTTCGTCCAGATACCGTTTGAGCTTCTGGCGGATACTTCCGGGTTTGCGGTCTAAATAGTCACGGTCATAAAGCGAAAAAATATTGGGACGGTTATGGGAAAAAATTTTTGATGAGTTTTGTATCGATGCAAACTCATCAAGATCAAAAGAGAAAAAATAAACGGGATAACGAAATTCATGCCGGAGCGGTTTGAGCCGGGCATGCATGAGTGTTCCGGTATAGATTTTTGACCGCAGATGTTTTCCTTGAGTCATAACTCGATTCCAAAATGCCGGGCAACATCGACTGAAGAGCGGACGGCATCTTCGTGGAAACCGTATCCGAAGTAACTGCCGCAGTAAAAAGTTCTGTTCAGTCCGTTAAGGCCGGGGAGATCGGCCTGAGTTTTGACCGATGCGCTGTTATACGTCGGATGGGTATAGGAAATCTCTTTGATGATATGATTTTTCAAGACCGGTTTCCGTCGATTGAGCGTGACAAAATAATTTTCTCGGGTTTTGAGCCGTTGGAGAATATTCATATAATAAGTCAAGGATACAGGCGCGTTAGGATCCCGGGGAGTTTCTTCAATGTAGTTCCAGGAAGCCCAGGCCTTACGATTACGCGGCATGGCCGACGGATCGGTATGCAGAATAGCATGGTTCTTACTGTAAGACCAGGTCCCCAGCAGTTTTTTTTCCCGGGCAGAAGAGTCGGTCAGCATTTTTAAGGCCTCGTCGGCATGCGCGGCGATGACCACATAGTCATAATGTTTTTCCATCCCCGAATGCTCACTGACGGATACGAATGCTTCTGTTCTGCGGATTGACGTCACGGGCGCGTTATAAAAAATTTCTCCCCTGAAGTCTTTGACGATTTTTCGCACATAGGTCTGACTGCCGCCGAAAATATATTTCCACTGCGGCCGGTTTTTTAAAGACAGCAGGCCGTGATTGTCAAAGAATTGAATAAAAGATTCGGCCGGGAAATTAAACATCTCTTCAAACGGTGTCGACCAGATTGCGGCCCCCGTGGGGATCAAGTAATGATGCATAAATCCTTTGCCGTACCCCCCGGCCTTCAGATAATCTCCCAAACTGATATTGCGAAGTTTTCCCGTACGGAGATCCTCGGCCGCTGAACGATTGAATTTGAGAATATCTGTGATCATACGAAAAAAAAACGGATTAAAAAAATTTCTGCGGCAGGCAAACAACCCGCGAGGCACATAACTGGAGTAGGCAAAATGATCTTTTTCCCGGCTGAAACTAAACGACATGTCGCTGTCGGCAGCCTGGACATCGAGTTCGCTGAGCAGCTTGGTGAACAGAGGATAGTTACGATGATTAAAAACGATAAAACCCGTATCAACCGGTGTGCCGGCATCCGGGCCCTCCTCAATGACAAGGGTATTGGTGTGTCCGCCGAGATAATTATTTTTTTCGTAGAGTGTGACCTGATGCTTTTTATTGAGCAAATAGGCGGCGGTTAATCCGGCGACCCCCGAACCGATCACTGCAATTTTAAGTGGTTTTTGATCCATGACGCAGTATCCTTGAAAAACAAGGGTTCTTTACTCTTCTACGGGTATTTTAAAACCGACGGGCGGTTCCTATTTTATAACCTTTTTCAATATAGCGGGTTAGATATATAGGTGTAATAGCACGTATTTTGAGAATTTGCAAGCTTTAAGTCGCATAAAAACAAAATTTTTTTTTAAGCCGGGGATTCAAAATTATTTCAAATCTGTCGTAAATCGCTGTATACTCAAACGTTATTAGAATTCAGCTTAAATCCTGATCAAGATTCGAAACATTCCGGGAGTTCCATGATGAAGTTATTCAAGTTATCCAGCCTAACACTCTACTTCTTTGGTGTTTTATACCTCGGTCTTTTGTGCCGGAATGCCTATGCCTATCTTGACCCGGGCAGCGGTAGTTATCTTTTACAAATTCTGATGGCAGGTCTTCTGGCAGCATCTTTTATGTTTAAGTCGTTCTGGCAGGGTGTGATTCGTTTCTTTTCGAAGATCTTTTCAAGAAAGAAGAAAGATGCAAAAGACCATTCATGACAGCCTTGTTGCCGGATCTTTCAGAGATCCGAGCGGCTTTTTATTTTTTGAAGATCAGGTGCTCTACCGCCAGGTTAATCTCTCCTATAAAGAACACTATCGTCATTTGATGGATTCAGGCCTTTATGCCGCCCTGATTGAGCGCGGCCTTTTGATTCCCCATGACGAATCTTCCGTTAAGCCGCGTGTTGGTGAGCAGGCCTATCTTGTTCTAGCTCCTGAAAAGGTGGATTTTATTGCCTATCCTTATGAATGGTGTTTCAGTCAGTTTAAAGACGCCGCTCTTACGACTTTACAGATTCAGAAGAGAGCCCTTGAAAAGGGGATGATTCTTAAGGATGCCAGTGCCTATAACATTCAGAGACATCGCGGCAATACCCTTTTAATCGATACCCTTTCATTTGAAAAATATGAAGAAGGGATGCCCTGGATAGCCTATAAACAATTCTGCCAGCATTTTCTGGCTCCGCTGGCGCTGATGAGCTTCTGTGATGTCCGTTTAAATCAGTTGCTGCGCGTCTATATCGACGGAATTCCTCTGGATTTGGCCAGTACTCTGCTGCCGCGCAGAACCTGGTTGAATACCGGTATTCTGATGCATATCCATTTGCACGCAAAATCGCAAAAACATTTTTCGGATAAAGAGGTGGAAGTGGCTAAAACCTCAAACGCCCGTAAGATGAGCCGCATGGGACTGCTTGGTTTGATTGATAGTCTCGAAACTGCGGTGAAGCGGCTTCAATGGAAGCCGGGAGGCACGGAATGGGCGGATTATTATGATCAAACCAACTATTCGGATGATGCAAGCAAAGAGAAGGCACGTATCGTTGATGGTTTTATCCGGCAGGTGAATCCCCGTTTGGTTTGGGATATGGGCGCTAACCGGGGAGTGTATAGCCGGCTGGCCTCGACTCAGGGGATTGCAGCCATTGCTTTTGATATTGATCCGGCCGCGGTTGAAAAAAATTATCGTGAATCCCGGGAAAAGAACGAGACGTTGATGTATCCGTTGGTGCTGGATTGTACCAATCCGAGTCCGGGCATCGGCTGGGAGCACAATGAGCGCATGGCGCTTATGGACCGCAGCCCGGCTGATCTGATGATGGCCCTGGCTCTTGTGCATCATCTTGCGATTTCAAATAACCTTCCGCTTGAGAAAATTGCCCGTTTTTTTCAGAAACTGGGGCGGCATCTCATCATTGAATTCGTACCCAAAAATGATTCACAGGTCATGCGCCTTTTAAAAAGCCGTGAAGATATTTTTCCCAATTACACGCAGGAAGGGTTTGAAAAAGCCTTTGCCCCTTATTTTGAAACCGTTGAAAAAAGCATTGTTTCAGGCAGTCAACGAATATTATATCTGATGCGCTCTCTGTGATATTTCGACGAGCAGGCGTTATCGGTCATTAAACGAGTGATATGGACGAAACTCTTTTTGCTCTTGCAGCAGTTCCTATTTTAGGTATCAGTGCATCCTGGATGTCCTGGCGTCTAAAATTCCCTTCGATTGTTGTCCTCCTCCTCTTTGGCTTTATTGCCGGTCCGATCACCGGTTTCATTAATCCCGAGTTGTTACTGGGCAAGACGCTTTTGCCCCTGGTGTCCATATCGGTTGCGATTATTCTTTTCGAGGGTGGGTTAAGCCTGCGTCTTTCGGATTTTAAAAAAATCGGATCCGTGGTCATTAAACTGGTGACTATCGGGGTTTTTATGACCTGGGTTCTGGCAACGGCGGCAGCTTATTTTTTTCTTAAATGGCCGCTTCCTTTGAGTTTATTGCTTGGGGCCATTTTAACGATTACCGGTCCGACGGTCATTGCGCCCATGCTCAGATCGCTTAGGTTGTCCAATCAGATGGGATCGGTTCTGAAGTGGGAAGCGATGCTCAATGACCCTATCGGCGCCATTTTATCGGTGCTTATTTTTGAGGCAATTTTGGCCGGGACTCTTGATCAAGGGCCTTTGTGGGTTTTTTGGGGGCTGGTTAAAACGGTTGCCGTTGGGATAGGTTTCGGAATATTCGCCGGATGGCTTTTGAAGTACTTTTTTGTGCGTCATTGGGTGCCCGAGTTTTTGCATAGTTCGGTGGCTTTGATTTTTGTCATAGCCGTTTATATTTTATCCAATTTAATCCAGGCCGAAGCCGGACTGATTGCCGTGACACTGATGGGTTTTTTCCTGACCAATCAAAAAGATATTACCATCAAGCACATTATTGAATTTAAAGAAAACCTGCAGATTATTTTAATCGCAAGCATCTTTATCCTGCTGGCCGCCAGGCTGGAACTTTCCTATTTTACTCATATCGGTTTGCCGACGGTTTTATTTCTCTGCGTACTTTTATTGGTCATCCGTCCGGTTGCGGTTTTTGCATCGACCTGGAAATCGGATTTTAATGTTCGAGAAAGAACTTTTTTGGCCCTGATGGCGCCGCGGGGAATTGTCGCGGCTGCGGTCTCTTCAGTGTTTGCGTTTGAGCTCAACCGGGCCCAACTGGATCATGCCGGAGACTTATTATCGGTGACTTTCTTGGTGATTATCGTGACGGTTACGTTTTACGGACTGGCGGCTTCCAAGATTGCTCGTATGCTTAAGATTGAACAGCCGAACCCTCAGGGGACGCTGATTGCCGGGGCTCATCCGGCCGCACAAGCCATTGCCGCCGAATTGAATAAGAACGGGTTTGAGACGCTTTTGGTTGATAACAACTGGTTTAATGTGAATCAGGCGCTTCGTAACGGATTAAGAGCGACAACCGCCAATATTTTATCCGGAGAATTGATCGATGAGTTGCGTCTGGCCGGTATTGGAAAGTTTTTAGGTATGACGCCCAACGATGAAGTCAATTCTCTGGCGGCTTTGCGTTTTGCCGAACTCTTTGGACGTGCGGAGGTTTATCAGATCGCACCGTTTAATCGTGAGCAATCTGATACCGGGGAGGGAATGCGTCAGCGTCTCCACGGCAGTTTTCTTTTTCAAAATGATTTGAGTTTTTCAAGTTTGAATCAAAAATTTCAGACGCAAGGCAGAATAAAAACCGTGTTGCTGGATAAAGACTATAATTATGAGGCCTTTAAGGCTCAACACGGACAAAGGGCAATGGCTCTTTTTGTGATCACGGACTCACACGAGCTTAAGGTGATGACAGCAAAAAATCCTCCGGTTCCGCGGGACGGGCAGGCTCTCATTGTTCTTGAGTATGAGAAAGCGGAATAGACAGGAAGGCGATGATGACCACGACAAATCGATATGCCGCTAAATTATTAAAATTTCTTTCCGGCAACCGGGAGGGCCTGGCTCCTCTGCTGATTGTGATGCATGATTACCCCGACCCGGATGCAATTTCGAGTGCCTTTGCTCTAAAATACATTGCCGAAAAGGCCTTTGGGATTAATTGCAGAATTGTCTACGGCGGGCTGATCGGACGGGTGGAAAACCGTACGATGGTTAGAATTTTAAAAATCCCGGTTTTCAAACTGCATAAAACTGATTTTAAAAAATATAAAAATACCGTTCTGATTGATACACAACCGTCTTTTGAAAATAATTCCTTTCCCAAAAAACGCAAAGCGACGATTGTCATCGATCAGCATGCCTCGGTTGTGCGGCCTCTCTGTGATCTGGCGCTTATCGACACCAAGTGCGGAGCAACGGCGGTGATTTTAGCGGATGCTCTGTTGAGTTTGAATATTGATGTCCCTCAAAGCGTAGCGACGGCATTGGCTTATGGCATTTTGACCGATACACTTAATCTTTACCGTGCGGAACGTTCCGACATTGTGAAAATTTATTTGAAAATTCTGCATTATGCGGACTTGAAGGCTCTGGCTCAAATCCAGAACCCGGTGCGTTCCCGGAAGTTTTTTACCAATTTGAGTAAAGGTATCTACGATGCGGTGGTTAAAAAAAGAGTGGTGGTTTCGCGTCTGAGTTCTGTCGAAAACCCCGACTTGGTGGCGCAAGTGGCCGAATTTCTGCTGACTTATAAAAATGTTGATCGTTCAATCTGTCTGGGACGCTATCAAGGCAGGCTTTACGTTTCATTACGGATTTCCAATACGGGAGTCGATGCCGGGGATATCCTGAGGGATGTTTTTGAGGACAAAGGCAAAGCAGGCGGGCATGATGTCATTGCCGGAGGCAGTATGCGCATCGGCAAGAATGTTTCCGAAGAAATCTGGCTTAATCATGAAAATAATCTGGTCAGACGATTTCTAAAACGCTGCCGGGTGCCTGTCGGAGGCGACCCGCATTATCCATTCCGGTAAAATCTGATGATGAATCTTCTGAAGGCGATGAGTGAAATCGGTTTTTCGGGGCTTATGGATGTTTTTTTAATGGCCCTGCTCGTTTATACGCTGCTTGTATGGGTGAAAAGAACCCGTGCAGCTTCGGTTTTGACCGGTATTATTATTGTCGCGGCCGTTTATCTTTTTGCCCGCCAATTCAATCTTGTCCTCACCGCAGTGGTTTTTGAAAAATTTTTTGCGGTCTTCCTTATTGCGCTTGTCATTATTTTTCAGCAGGAACTCAAATATTTTTTTGAACAGGTTGCCGTCTGGAGCCTGAACCGGCGCTTTGTCAGCCGTGCACGCGTCCGTCTGTCTCGTGAAGAAGTCGAGATTTTGGTCAGAACCGTACGTGATTTGGCCAAGGACAAAATCGGAGCCCTGATTGTGTTAAAGGCCAAGGATTTGATTGTACGGCATCTTAACGGCGGAATCGAAGTCAACGGGAAAATGAGCGAGGCTCTTTTAAAGAGTATCTTTGACCCGCATTCTATGGGCCATGACGGGGCTGTATTGATTGAAGGTAACCGGATTATGCAGTTTTCGTGTCATCTGCCGCTTTCCAAGGATATCCGTAAGATCGGCCGGGGAGGGACGCGCCATGCGGCCGGTTTAGGTCTGGCCGAAGTCTCGGATGCCCTTTGCATCGTGATTTCCGAGGAAAGGGGAACTGTCGCGATTGCGCGCAATGGGCAGCTGATGCCCGTGGACGATACTGAAAAACTCAGAGTAATCCTGTCAGATTTTTACCGGGAAATAGATCCTCAGAAGCAGGTAAAACCGTGGGAGGGTTTTTTGCGCAGGAATTCACGCGAAAAAGCCATTGCGTTAATTCTTTCGGCGCTGCTTTGGTTTGTCCTTGTTTTTGGCGCGAAGCAGACCTATCGGACTTTTATGGTTCCGGTTGCTTATGGCACAACCGGAGAATGGAATGTCAAAGAAATGGTGCCTAAGAATGTTTATGTGACTTTTGGCGGTCCGCGTAATGCCTTTTATTTCTTATCGCCCAAACGAATTAAACTATACCTGAATCTGCCTGAGCGTGGCGGGCAACAGACCGTACGTATTTATCCGACTGATTTTGAATTCCCAAAAAATTTAACGATGGAGGTTCTGGCTCCTCAGGAAATTAAAGTCAGCCTGGAGCATCGGGAGGCTAAGCTGTCGGCGCAGTCAACAGCGGCCGCCGGGTCAAAGCGGGCTACAGGGCTTTTGGCAAGACTGCCTAAATTATTTTCCCTCCGGGAAACGCATTCCGGGGAAGAAGATTCGCAACCGGATGTTGAAACAGGCACGTCTGTCCAGTCCGTTGACGAAAATAGGTATGAAAAACCTCAGGAACCTGAAAAGGCACAACGCATTCATTCACTTGAAGATGCTAATCCCGATGAGGTGGTTAAATACCTTGAACAGAAAATAGAAGACCAGGATACGATTAAGCGGCTGACCCCTTCCGAAGATTCGGAAGATAAAACCCAGCCCCCGGCGAATCAAACGCCGTCTTCACATGAGAATTAAATTCGGCCTTGAATAGGCTTTTTTACCGGGACGCCTTTTGTCTGGACTTGGCAGGTTTTATGGGTACAATTTTTTATATGAGATTACCGGTTACGCCGTCTATGCAAACGGCGAGCCGGAAATAATAGTTCTATGAAAAAGATTTTATATCGTATTTCTGTTTTTTTGATACTGCTCCTATGTTATGCCCCGTATCGGATGTATGCCCAATCGCACTATGAAAGGCTCTATTCCGGCTTTGAGGTGATCGAAGAGTCTCAGGCGTATCAACAGTTTTTACTGCATGAGAAATCAGAGTTGTCAAAATTGATTTATCTCATTGACCGTTTTGAGCATGCTGATGTGGTGATTATTTATGATGGTTTCAGAATACCTGCACAAAAAGCTGCACCGTTTGCGCGTTGGTTTTTATCGCATAATTATCGCAATCAAACCGCAAAAGAATGGGTTTTACAGTGGTGCAGCCGTACGGTCCCGCGCAACAGGCTGATTAAGGTGAGCCTGCCTGACGGCAACGTCAAGTTGGCCCGCGATATTTTAATGGATGAATTGAAATGGCTGGATGAATTAACATGCACGAGGTTACCCTATGAATGAAAAAAAAGTACTTCTGATCGGTAGTGAAGAATATCTCTTAAATAAGGTTGACGAGTATTTGACCGCCCAGGGATATTTGGTTAAAACGGTTGCTTACACTGAAGATGCTGTGGATGAGGCGGTGCATTGGCAGCCCGAACTTGTCTTTTTACAGGCTCTGGTCGATAGCTCAGGGCTTGATCTTCGGGAAGTCTTAAGCGAGTTTGAAAAAAAAGAAGTGGCTCAGCATGCTCTAACCATTGTTTTTACGCCTCAGGGGCAGGACATTGATACGCTCAAAGAAATCGGCGGTCTGTATAGCGAATCAATTATCTATCAGGAAAGTCCGGATTTAATTCGGCAGATCGAAGAGTTTCTGAAGCGTTCTAATAATGCAGGTAATTTAGAAACCGACATTTCTAAGAAGAAAATACTTGTGGTTGATGATTCCGCACTGCAGAGGAAATTTATGATTAGTATGATTCAACAGGCCGGTTTCAACCACTCGATTATGGAGGCTCAGAACGGAAACGAAGCCATTGAGATTTTGGGCCGTAATTATAAGGATATCGGGCTGATCCTTTGCGATTGGAATATGCCGGAATTGTCGGGGATCCAATTTATTGAGGCGCTGGCCAAAATTCCACCGCTGGATCAGATTCCTCTTTTAATGGTAACGGCCAAAACTTCCGCAGAAGATGAAAAAGAGGCCTACGCCAAACATCCTAAACTGGCAGGGTATCTGGAAAAACCATTCACAACCAAGAAATTCACAAAGGCCGTCAAAGAATATCTGTCTTAATCGTTCAATGAATCTAATCATATGAAATATCACCTATAAGGAGAATGAAATGAAGAAGATTGGCTCTATTTTAATTTTTTTGGTGGTGTTATTGGGTGTTATTATCGGTGCCAAAAACATTTTGGCCAAAGCAGCGATGGAAAACGGAGTCAAGCTTGTGACCGGTTTTCCCCTGAGTATTGAAAAATTGGATATCAATTTAATGGGGACCTTTATCAAGGTTCAGAATCTGCACCTGATCAACCCTGATGAATTTGAGGAGCGGACGTTTGTTAATCTGCCCGAGTTCTTTATCGATTATGATTTTCCGGCCATTGTGAAGGGCGATATTCACCTCAATGAGATACGTCTGAATCTGGAAGAGGTTATCGTGGTACGTAATCAGAATGGGGAATTAAATCTTGACCGCTTAAAGGCCTTGGGACAAAAGAAAGAGGGCGAGGGAGAAAAACCCAAAACCGAAGAGGGGCCGAAGGGAGAAGCCCCGAAGATTCGTATTGATGCGGCAGAGCTTAAGATCGGTAAGGTCGTTTTTAAAGATTATTCCGGAGCAAAACCGACAACAAAAAATTTCAACATTAATTTAAACGAACGCCTTGAAGATATTAAAAGTGCCGATCAGCTTGTGCGGATTATTGTGGTTAAGGCCTTAGCGTCGACCTCGATTGCTCAATTGACCAACTTTGATTTAAACGGCCTTCAGTCATCGGTTGCCGGAGCTTTGAATTCGTCTGTAAAGCTGGCTGATGATATGACCAAAGCGGCCATGGCTAAAACCGGGCAGGTGCTCGATAGCGCTCCCGGTGCTTTGAAGGATGCCCCCGCGGCTCTGCTGAATGAAACCAAAGATTTGGGCAAGCTGGCTGAAAGTGCGGGAAGCTCGGCCAAAAATGCGGCCGGGGCTTTAGCGGAAACGACCAAAAGCCTGACGGGCAGTTTGAGCAAGCTCAAAAGTCCTTTCGGCGATAAGGAATAATCACGACTCTAGTACTCTGTCAATGCCGAGGGCGGTGTTACAGACATTTGTGCCGCGAACCTAACTTTTTTAAAGTTGACGCGGTACTAGTGTTCTGTCAATGTTGAAATGTTGGGTTTGAGTTTCAATATTGTTACAGACATTTGTGCCGCGAACCTAACTTTTTTAAAGTTGATGCGGTACTAGTGTTCTGTCAATGTTGAAATGTTGGGTTTGAGTTTCAATATTGTTACAGACATTTGTGCCGCGAACCTAACTTTTTTAAAGTTGACGCGGTACTGAATCTCGGGTGTTACCTGGTGATGACACCCGTGTGGATACTTGCGAGAGCGGCAATGATGAGCATCAGTTTGTTCCCTGGGCCGCTTTCCTGCAAGTTTTTTTCGGTGACCTCACTCATTCTCATCCCCCAGTTTAAAGCTTAGCACCGGCGGGAGTGTAACGCAAAATTTGCTTTGGGCAAGATCTCAATACGATGAAAACACTGCTTTTGATCCTCTCATTATTTGTTCTGGCCCAGGCGTCCATTGAATTTGGTCCCAAGGAACCGGATATGGGCCAGCGTTTCGGAAAAATTATCGAGAAAGCCTCCCAGGAGCTTCAGGGAGCCGCGCTTAAGCGGCCGTTTAAACTCAAAAAAATGAATGACTCCCTCGAGAAGATGGCCGAAGCGGTCAAACAGATGGCCCGTTCGGGAAAACAAATTAAAGAACAGTCCCAGGAGAGTTGGGATTCATTGGCTCTGATGAGTATGGCGGCCTCGCCGCTTTCGTCGGTTGAGAGCGATGGAGTAAGTACGGTAATCCATTTATTGGACCAGGCCAGGAGCGAATATCCTCAGAACAGTTTTGCCATTCTGCTGCAGGCGATTATGATGAATTCTCACGGCCGTATAGATCAAGCCAATGCCTATTTCGAAGAGTTCTTACTCAACAGCCAGGTGCACGGGGATTTTGAAAAGAGGTTTATTAAATGGGGCGATTTTCATATGCTGCGAAGAATTGTTTATCATCTGCTTCAGTCCCGGGGCGTTTCTCTGGAAGAAAAGAAGGATCAAATTAAAGTGCGCATGCCGTATGAACAGCTTTTGAAATACGTGACTCATCCTGCGCCGGAAGACCGGAATTTTAATTTGTTTTTTGTGTTTGTGATTGCGGGCGGGATATTCATTCTTATTCCCGGATTGATTTTTGGAGCGGAGTTTTCTAAGGGGATGGGATTGGCTTTTGTTATTTTTTATTTGTCGACCTGTCTGAGTTACGGGTTGTGGATTTATGATCTGGCCTTCGGGCTGCCGTTTGGTTTAACCCGTCTTTATGCGGTAACCGCAGTATTAGGTGCGGGAGGATTACTTGTTTTAATTGAACTGATTGCGGATTGGCGTGAAAAAAACCGCCCCCTGGAAAAGGGGTATAAAAAGTGCCCGCACTGCCGTGAGGTGATTGTTTCTTTATCAGTGGAATGCTCTAATTGCCGAAAAAAACTCTAAAAACCCACAAATAGTATAAAATCCCAAAAAACAATCATTTTTATGGATAAAGTGGGTTGAATTTATAAAAAATAGAGTTTTTTTTAAATTATATCCCACAATTAATGATATGGGTTAGCGTCTTGGAGGGGTGTTTGAGGTAATTGGAGGGGCATCTGCGGGTAAATCAAAATCCTCAACGATTTGGCGCATCTCTTCGGGCGTTTTAGAATGATTAATCCGGTCTCTAAACTCGGCGACTCCCGGATGATTTTTAAAGTACCAACAGGCAATGCGTTTGGATTTAAGAAAGCCGACGTGGGTGCCTTCGGTTTCAAGTTCTAATTTTAAATGATCCAGGACCACCTGTTTTCTTTGCTTAAAATCCGGTTCAGTATGAATAGAAGCTTCAAGGTTATTGATCGCATTCTCGATGTTCTTATAAATCCACGGATTGCCTAAAGCGCCGCGTCCGATCATTACGCCGTCACAACCGCTTACCTGCATTAGCCGTTTGGCATCTTCTCCGTTTAAAATATCTCCGTTGCCGAAAACAGGAATGGATACGGACCTTTTGACTTTGCCGATGGCTTCCCAGTCTGCCTGGCCGCCGTAGCCCTGCATGCGTGTTCTTCCGTGGATGGTTACGGCCGAAAGGCCTTCAGCCTCTGCAATCTTGGCAATTTTGACGGCTTCCTCGCCTGATTCGTCTGCAAATCCTTTACGCATTTTAACCGTGACCGGAATGCGCCGCACATTTTTAACCAGGTGTTTGAAAATTTTCTGAGCATTTTCAGGTTCCTTCAAAAGAGCCGAACCGCCGCCCGGAGAAACAATTTTAGGAACAGGACAGCCGAAATTGACATCAAGCAGGTCAAACCCCATTTCTTCGATCACGGCCGCAGCCTCGCCCATGATTTCGGGTTTACATCCGACCAGTTGAGCGCCCAGCGGACGGTCGGATTCGACGCTTTTAAGCAGTTCAAAGGTTTTGGGGACTTTGCGTACAAGCGCTTCGGCTGAAACCATTTCAAGAAAAGCAAATTCCATACCGTGTTTGCGGGCGATCAGACGGAAAGCAAGATCCGTGCATCCGGCCATGGGGGACTGAATAATTCGGCTTTTCAGAGTAAGGTTTTTAAGCTGTATCGACATGGGGGGATTATAGCATAGGCTGTGAAGGCACCCGTGGGAATCAGTCGTCATAGCTCTGAGCGGGTTCTATCAATATGAAAAAAGTGATAGCATACCTAAATCGTACCGGGTAAAATCAAATAACTCATTACCTGTGAGGGGTTAAAATGACAGTCTACTTTCTCTTAAAATATTTATTTTATACCTGTTTGATCTTGTGGCCCGTGACACTTGTTTTCACAGTGGGAGCCATCCGCCTGTTTATCTATGGAAAAAAAGTCGGTTTTACTCAGTCTCTTGTTTATGAGAGTTCATTAAAGAAAGGCGATATCCTGTTGATGGGTAAACAGAGTGTTTACCATTCATGGCAGATTCAGATGGCTAATGTTCTGACCGGTCCGCTAGAGGAAAGATTCTGGACTCATACTGCGTTATATGCCGGAGACGGAAAGCTTTGGGAAGCACGGCCCGAGGGGGTTCATGAACGCAGACTGGCGGATTATTTTGAGGAAGGTTATTACGTCTTTGCCGTTCGTCACCGTTATATAAAGGAAGACGGTTGTTTTGACCGTTTGATGGATTTTTTTAAAGATAATCAGGATTGCCGTTACGGTTGGATCGGCGTGTTGTTTTACAGCCTGTCCATATTGATTCCTGTCGGTATGGATTTTGTCTTTAAAAACAAGAAAGTGGATGAATTCTGTCATCTGGATCATGCCTATTTTTGTTCGGAAATTATCGTAGACGGGTTTCAATCCATAGGATTCAGGATTTCGGCTTATGACGGCTGGAGGGTCAAACCGGCAGATTTTTTGCACAATCCTTTTTTTGAACCCGTATCACCGGTTCTACAACCGAAAGCTGCTGTGGGCAGGGAGATGCCCGTTTAAAGGTTTCTGCCTGTTTTTTATTCGATATGAGTTTTTCAAAGCGTAAACATTTTGATTTTAGTTTGCAGCCTCGATTTTCAGTGCTCCTGTGTTGCCTGCCGCTTATGCTTTCTGCTTGCGCAGCTTCTTCAAATCACCGTTCGGCTTGGGTCGGACAGATTATTTCTCCCGGAAACAGGATTGAGCGGGTTGACTGGGTCGAAAAAGAAAAAACAAGTGATCTTTCTGTGAGAAACCTGAAAAAAACGGATGCGGCCAGTTTCCAAATTGTCCGTTTAAACAAGGCTGAAAGGCCGCATGTTCATGAAAATCATGATTTGACGGTATTTGTGCTTTCCGGTGAGGCGATAGTGCATTTTGGCGATGAACAGGTTGCCGCCGGAGCCGGCGATATTGTTGAGATCCCTCGCGGCGTGGCTCATTGGGCCGAAAACCGATCTAAACAGGGCAGCGAGGTTTATACTCTGTTCACACCCGCTTTTGACGGGAAGGATACCCGGTATCTTTAAAGCGGTTAATACAAATTTTTTAAAATAGATTCCGTTGTTTTTTAAGGTTTCAAGAGTATAATACCCAACTAATTATCAAAAACTGAAACAGCTTCTGAAATAAATTAACCAGATCGATACTCTCATTTATGGAAAGATCCGTCGAAGAACTTCTCAAAGAAAAAAAAATTTACCAGGTCATTAATAAAAAATTGGTCCAGGCCCCGCCCGACGTGTCTGTAAAAAGTGCAATTGAAGTGATGCAGGAAAATAAATCGGGATATTTGGTGATCGCTGAAAACAAAAAGATTCACGGTATCTTTACGGAGACCGATGTGGTTCGTAAAATTCTCGGCGGATCCGATGTGGATTGGAATCTTCCCGTTTCTGATTTCATGACACGCGATCCGTTGGTTTTAAAACCTAATGATTCGGTTGAGAAGGCTATTAATTTGATGGGGGACAACCGCTTTTATCACGTGCCTCTTGTCGACGACGAAGGTCAGTTGGCCGGTGTTTTATCGGTGCGTACTTTAATACGGTTTTTGGCGGAGTTTTATCCGACCGAGGTTTTTAATCTTCCTCCCAATCCCGGACAGGTGATGCAGTCACCCGAGGGGGGGTAATCGGTTCAGTTTTTTCCGATAACCGTTGACAAAGACCGATGTGCATTGATTCTATGAGATTAAAATGAATTCAAAAATAGCGGAAGACCAAAGCGTGACAGAGAAAAAAAACAAGGAAGTCAAAAGCGTCAATACGATTACGGTGCGTTTCGCCGGCGATTCCGGTGACGGAATGCAGTTGACCGGTGATCAGTTTACAGATACGACCGCCATGATGGGGAACGATTTTGCGACCCTGCCGGATTATCCCGCGGAAATCCGTGCGCCGATCGGAACCCTTCCGGGAGTCAGTAGCTTTCAGATCCAGTTTTCGGATTCGATTATTTTTACGCCGGGAGACGCTGCGGACGTTTTAGTGGCCATGAATCCGGCTGCTCTAAAAGTCAATATTCCGAATGTCAAAAAAGACGGATTGATTATTGTCAATGAATCGGTGTTTACCGAGCAGAATTTAAGAAAAGCCAGCTGGCAGAATAATCCGCTGCTGGATGATACGCTTAAAGATTTTAACGTATTAAAAGTAAAGCTTTCGGAACTGACAAAAAATGCGCTTAAAGACCACCCGTTAAAATTAACGGAAGTCGAACGCTGTAAAAACTTTTTTGCCTTAGGGATTATGTTCTGGCTCTATTCCAGGACCTTTGATTATACGATTGACTGGATTCAGAGAAAATTCGCCAAGCGTCCCGAAATTGTGAATGCGAATATTGCGGCAGTTAAGGCAGGTTATAATTTTGCAGATATTACGGAGATTTTTCCGTCGCAATATTGTGTTAAGCAGACCCGGCTTGAACCGGGGATTTACCGCAAGATTATGGGAAACCAGGCTACGGCAATCGGGTTTATTGCGGCTGCCAGAAAAGCTCAAAAAACTCTTTTTTACGGGACTTATCCCATTACTCCGGCCAGCACAGTTCTGCATGAACTCGCCAAACATAAAAACTATGATGTAAAAACCTTTCAGGCTGAAGATGAGATCGCGGCCATGGGGGCGACCATTGGCGCCGCCTTTGCCGGTGAGATCGCCCTGACAGGAACAAGCGGTCCGGGGTTATGCCTTAAATCCGAAGCCCTGAATTTGGCGGTGATGGCTGAACTGCCTGTCGTTGTTGTGAATGTTCAGCGTTCAGGCCCCAGTACCGGGATGCCCACCAAAACCGAACAGGCGGATCTTCTCCAGGCAATGTACGGACGTAACGGAGAATCTCCGCTTGTTGTTTTGGCTCCCAAAACCCCGTCGGATTGTTTTCAAATGGCTTTTGAAGCCGTGCGGATTGCCGTGAAATTTATGGTGCCGGTGATTTTTCTCTCAGACGGTTATATCGGTAACGGTTCGGAACCCTGGAAACTTCCCGATGTGGATCAACTGCCTGAGATCAAGGTCAATCATCCGCTTCAACCGAATGCGGATGACCAGTATCAACCGTATAAACGTGACCCGCAAACACTTGCGCGTCCGTGGGCAAGGCCCGGAACCCCGGGGCTTGAACACCGTATCGGCGGTTTGGCTAAAGCGGATTTAACCGGTAATGTCAGTTATGATCCGGAGAATAATCAGAAGATGATTAATCTGCGTGCCGAGAAAGTCGAGCGTGTTGCTCAGGATATTCCGGAGCTTGAAGTCTTTGGGCCGGAAAAAGGTAAAGTGCTTGTCATCGGTTGGGGAGGCACGTTTGGTGCTATTTATCAGGCCGTCAATCAGATGCAGGCCGAAGGTAAATCCGTCGCCCGTGCTCATTTGAACTACATTAATCCTTTCCCCAGGAATCTTGGAGAAGTACTGAAACGGTACGAAACCGTTTTGATTCCCGAACTAAACATGGGGCAGCTGCTTAATTTGATTCGTTTTAAATTTCCAAAGGTGAACTCTGAGGGCCTTCATAAAGTTCAGGGGCAACCCTTTAAGGTTTATGAAATTCAAGAAAAAATCGAGGCGTTCCTATGAGCTCAACGTTCAAAGATCTGGATCTGAGTTATACCAAGGATGATTTTACTTCCAATCAGGAGGTCCGGTGGTGTCCCGGATGCGGTGACTATGCCATTCTGGCAACGGTTCAAAGAACGCTTGCCAAGAATGCAATCCCCCGCGAAAACTATGTATTCATCTCAGGCATCGGATGTTCAAGCCGTTTTCCCTATTATATGAATACTTACGGATTTCATACGATTCATGGCCGTGCACCCACGATTGCTACGGGCTTAAGATGTGTTAATCCTGATCTTTCGATTTGGGTGATTACCGGAGACGGCGATGGATTGAGTATCGGCGGCAATCATTTGGTCCATTGCATGCGCCGTAATATGAATTTGAACATTTTGCTTGTGAACAATCAGATTTACGGCCTGACAAAGGGACAGTATTCTCCGACCTCAAGACATGGTCAGATTACTAATTCCTCGCCCATGGGAGCGATTGATTATCCGATCAATGCCCTTTGTATCGCGATTGCTTCGGAGGCGACCTTTATTGCCAGGACACTCGACGGCGATCCCAAGCATATGAGCATGGTGCTGCAGAGGGCAATGGATCATAAGGGTGTTTCTTTTGTTGAGATTTATCAGAATTGCATCATTTTTAATGACAAGGCCTTTCAGCCGGTGACCGGCAGGGATTCGCGAGATGACCGCATGATTTATCTTGAAGACGGAAAACCGCTTGTTTTTGGTAAGCACAAGGATAAAGCCATTCGGCTCAATCGCCTGAAACCGGAAGTGGTTGATCTTCAGGACGCAGGTGATGGAGAAAGTCTTTTGATTCATCACGAAGATCATCCCGATCCGAGTTATCCGTATCTGCTCACCCAAATGACCTATCCGGAAATGCCCGTGCCGTTTGGAATCTTTAGAGCTATTCAAAGACCGACCTATGACGAGATGCTTAATGACCAAGTCGTAAAATCGAAGGCGGCTAAGGGTGAAGGGGATTTGAAAAAACTGATCTACGGCACCAGCACCTGGACGGTTAAGTGAGGAATTTGATATGAAAATTAAATGCCCGACATGCTCCTATGAGAATATCGAAGGAACCGATCGTTGCGCCGAATGCCTGCATTCTCTCATGCAGCGCGATCTGCCGTCTCCGAAAAGTAATGACAGCCTTCAGAAAGCGATGATGACCGCACCCGTTTCCGCTCTTTTGACGGGCAAAGACTTGTTGGTTGCTGATATTTCGGACCCCATTGAAAAGATTATCCGAATCTTTCAGAAAAAACAGAAAAATTGTGTGTTGGTTTATAAACAGAAAAAAATTGTCGGGATTATCAGTAACCGTGATTTGCTCAGAAAAGTGGCCGGACAGGGGCAAAATCTGAGTGAAGTGACAGTCGAATCGGTGATGACCAAAAACCCCGAAGTGGTTACTGCAGAAGACCCGATCGCTTTTGCGATTAATAAAATGGGCATGGGGGGATTCCGCCACGTACCTGTTTTAGCCGAGGACGGGACTCCGATCAGCATTATTTCGATTCACGATGTCCTTCATTATCTCTCGAGCGGTCATAAATAATAGAAATCTTCCTTCCGGACGGAAATCCATGAAAACGCGTTTTTGCCTCTATTTCTTTTTTTTGTCCTTTTGTATTGCAGGGAATAGTGTCTGTGCTGCTGATACAACCTCTCCTTCACTTGCACAGAATGAGGCTGTTATGAAAGCCCGTGAAGATGCCGGACGGTTGAGTTTTGTGGAGCTGGTCCAGGGGGCCAAACGGCACGAGAATCTTTTTCATGGGCTTTGTCGTATGCTCCTGGATAATAACCTGATACTGGCTTTAAATGAAACACCTCAGAAGGGAAATCCGGCACTTTCAATTCGCGTTTTGCCGACATTGAATTCAGATGATAAAGGGATTGTTTTGATTTTCAGCAGCCGCGAGACTTTAGCGCGGGCCGGCCAGAAGGATCAGTGGCAGAAAAATAAAGAGGATTTTTACGATTACGTCATTATTAAAGGGCAGACCCTGTTTAAGGCATTACGGGCTGACGGGTATAAACGGATGCTGCTTGATGTGGGCAGTCCCGTTTCGTTTCCTTTTGACGAATATGATCTCACGAGTCTTGCCGAAGGCAAGATCCCGCCTTTTAGAGATCATCGCCAGACTATTTAGTCTTGATGCCGGGGGTTTTATGAGACGGCTGCTTCTTATCTTTGGTTTAATTTATTGTTTTTTTCTTTCTCCGGTCTATGCCGAAAAAGTTCGCTACGTTATTGATGGCGACACTTTTATTCTTGAGAATAACCAGCGGATCAGGATGATCGGCATTGATGCGCCGGAGATTGATCACCCGAAATATCATAAGAAGGGTGAGTTTTACGGCAAACAGTCGCGTAAACATTTGGAAGCTTTAATTGAGGGCGACGAAATTACGTTAAAAGAAGGATCAGAGCTCTTTGATCGTTTCGGCCGGCGGTTGGCTTATGTGTACCGTTCAGACGGTGTTTTTGTCAACCGTGAGATGGTTGCAACCGGAAACGCTGAGGTGTTTAGAAAATTTTCCTTTGAATTTAAAAAAGAATTCCTTATGCTAGAGCAGTCAGCAAAGTCCGCAAAGCTTGGAATGTGGAATACAAAACATCCTCAAACCTGGTATGCTTCCGCTGCAGCCTGGTTTTCTAAGAAGAAGCCGCCGCAGGATTAAGTGGAGCGGTTAAAACGGCGATAATTTTTTTATACTTCGTATTGTTTTCAGGATAGATTTAAAGGATTGATATGACTTGCGTCCAGAAACCTTCATCCATTGTTAAAAAAGCGGTCATGGGATTGACCGGTTTGGTACTTTTCGGATTTATTGTCGGGCACTTAATCGGGAATTTATTGATTTATGCCGGGCCTGAGGCCCTGAACGGTTATGCCCTGACGCTCCGGCATCTAGGGGAATTGCTTTGGGTTGCCCGGATTGTTTTGCTTGCGGCTGTTGGCGCTCATATTCTGACCGCCATGAGTCTGGTTCGTGAGAACCGCCGGGCAAGACCGACACCTTATCAGTTTCAGGACACCATTCAGACGACTTATGCAGCGCGTACCATGGCAGTTTCGGGACTGGTTGTATTGGCTTATATTATTTATCATCTCCTGCACTTTACGTTTCGTGTCACCAATCCTCATCTTTCGCATCTGACCGATGCCAACGGACATCATGATGTCTACCGCATGGTCGTTTTTAGTTTTCAGAATCCGTGGATTTGCGCCTCCTATATTTTTGCATTGACGCTTTTGTGTATGCATTTAAACCACGGTCTGGCCAGTGCCGCCCAGTCGTTGGGGGCTAATAATCAGAAATGGGAACCCCGCTTTAAAAAAGCAGGATGCATTATTTCACTCATCATTTATCTTGGATATATTTCGATTCCGATTGCGATTTATACGGGAATCATCAAAGCCGTGCCTGGAGGACACCTATGACATTGGATCCGAAAGTTCCTGACGGGCCTCTTGCCGAGAAGTGGGATAAACACCGCTTTCAGATGAAATTGATTAATCCGGCCAATAAACGCAAATATAAAATTATTATTGTGGGAACTGGTCTTGCAGGCGCTTCGGCGGGTGCCTCGCTGGCAGAACTGGGTTATGAGGTCGAGTCTTTTTGCTATCAGGATAGCCCCCGGCGCGCACACAGTATTGCGGCGCAGGGCGGAATTAATGCCGCGAAAAATTATCCCAATGACGGCGACAGTATCTGGCGTCTTTTTTATGATACGGTCAAAGGCGGCGATTTTCGCGCACGCGAAGCCAATGTGTACAGACTGGCGCAGGTCAGTAATGCCATTATCGATCAATGCGTTGCTCAGGGAGTTCCTTTTGCCCGGGAATATTCGGGTTATCTGGACAACCGGTCATTCGGAGGTGCCCAGGTCTCCCGTACTTTTTATGCGCGGGGTCAAACGGGGCAACAGCTTTTGCTGGGAGCTTATCAGGCGTTTAGCCGGCAAATCGGATTGGGTAAAGTAAAGATGTATCCGCGTACCGAAATGCTTGATTTAGTGGTTGTCGATGGGCATGCCAAAGGAATCGTCGTGCGTGATATGGTGACCGGCCAAATTCGTACGCATTCGGCCGATGCCGTTGTTCTCGCCACTGGCGGCTACGGCAATGCCTTTTATCTTTCGACTAATGCCAAAGGATGCAATGTGACTGCGGCCTACCGGGCTTATAAAAAGGGGGCGTTTTTTGCTAATCCCTGTTATACCCAAATTCATCCGACCTGTATTCCCGTCTCAGGCGATTATCAATCCAAACTAACGCTCATGTCCGAGTCTTTACGTAATGACGGACGTATTTGGGTCTCTAAGAAAAAGGGAGATAAACGGCCTCCCGCGCAAATTCCGGAAGAAGAAAGAGACTATTATCTTGAGAGGAAGTATCCCAGTTTCGGTAATCTGGCGCCTCGTGACATTTCATCCCGAAGTGCTAAAGAGGTCTGTGACGAAGGCCACGGTGTCGGCGAATCCGGCTTGGGTGTCTATCTTGATTTTGCTGACGCGATTAAACGGTTGGGCGAAAATGCGATTCGCGAAAAATACGGCAACCTGTTCCATATGTATGAAAAAATCACAGGGGAAAATCCTTATCAGATGCCGATGCGTATTTATCCGGCCGTCCATTACACGATGGGTGGGTTGTGGGTGGACTACAATCTGATGAGTAATCTGCCCGGGCTTTTTGTCGCCGGTGAAGCCAACTTTTCAGATCATGGTGCTAATCGTCTGGGAGCCAGTGCGCTTATGCAGGGGCTCGCGGACGGATATTTTGTTTTACCTTACACGATCGGGGATTATCTGAGTAAAGTCAAACCCGGTTCGGCCAAAACCGATATGCCTGAATTTCAGGATGCAAAAGAAGAGATTGTTGCCAAAACCAAGCGGCTTCTTGGGGTTAAGGGGAAAAAGACAGTCGATGAATTTCATCGTGAACTGGGGCATGTGCTCTGGGGATATTGCGGTATGGCCCGTGATGAAGAGGGGTTGAAGAAGGCGTTAGTGCGTATTCCTGAAATCCGTGAAGAGTTTTGGAAGAATGTTTGCGTCCTGGGATCCAATGAGGAGTTGAATCAGTCGCTTGAAAAGGCCGGCCGCGTAGCCGATTTTCTTGAATTTGGCGAATTGCTTTGTCTGGATGCGCTTGAACGCCGGGAGTCCTGTGGCGGGCATTTTCGAGTGGAACATCAGACCGAAGAAGGTGAAGCCAAGCGTGATGACCGCAAATTCTGCCACGTGGCCGCCTGGGAATATAAGGGTCCGAATGCTTCGCCGGAGCGCCATAAGGAAGAATTGAAATACGAAAACGTGACTTTGGCAACGCGCAGCTATAAATAAGAGCAGGAGCTAAAATGAATCTGACATTAAAAGTCTGGCGTCAAAAACATAAAGAAGATCAGGGCCTCATGGTGACCTATGAGGCCAAAGACATTAATTCGCACATGTCTTTTCTTGAGATGCTCGACGTAGTCAATGAAGATTTGATTAAAAAGGGTGAAGAGCCGATCGCCTTTGATCACGATTGCCGCGAAGGGATCTGCGGAGCCTGTTCGCTGATGATTAATGGTGTCCCTCACGGTTCGGAAAAGGGAATCACCGCCTGCCAGCTTCACATGAGGCATTTTAAAGACGGCGATGTCATCTATATTGAACCTTGGCGCGCCCGTGCTTTTCCGGTGATTAAAGATCTGATCGTTGACCGCAGTGCCTTTGACCGGATTATTCAGTCCGGAGGTTTTGTTTCGGCGACGACCGGAGGCGTGCCCGATGCCAATGCCATTCCGATTGCCAAACCGGATAGTGACTCGGCCATGGATGCCGCGGCCTGCATCGGCTGCGGAGCCTGTGTCGCGGCCTGCCCCAATGCCTCGGCTATGCTTTTTGTCGGAGCCAAGGTTTCGCAACTGGCGCTTTTGCCTCAGGGTAAAATCGAACGCGAGCAACGCGTGCTTAATATGGTGCGTACGATGGATGAGGAAAATTTCGGCAATTGCACCAATCATTTTGAATGCGAAGCGGCCTGTCCCAAGGAAATCAGCGTTCAATATATTGCCCAAATGAACCGCGAATATCTGCGTGCGGCAGCCAAACAATAAACCGCATACTTTCCCGAACGGCTCAATATTGTTACGGACACTTGTGCAGCGACCCCATAAAATCAAATTTGACGCAGTACTGAGTAATCGTTCAAAAATTTTTGAATATTTGAGCACTAAATCCAGTGAAAATAAAAATATTGTTTCGAAACGCGCCACCTCGCTCGGAGCTATCCGCCAAAAGGCATGGCGGATGATCTCCTCGTCTCAGCATGAGGCGCCAATTGTTTCCGCACAATATTTTTATTGTTCAAACACACAAAGGCGTATGTTCTATTGCTTGGTTTTTCTTGGTCTGATTTTTTTAAACGGGTGTGTCACTCCGGCAGCTGTTCAGGAACGTATTTTGCAGCCTGCCAATGCGAATCAAAACCAGCTCATCGCGACTTCACAAGCCTCTTCTTCCGTTTTTGAAAAGGTTCAAAGCGGAATCCGTGTTTCGACTCTGCTCAGGCGTAATTCCAAAGGCCTTTTGACACTCTGGATTCGTGTCAGTAATGAGAATACTTATCCGGTGGATATCGGGCCCGAGCAGATTTTTTTAACCGCCTATTCTCAATTTGTCGTTCCCGCACTTGCTCCCGAACAGGTTGTGGCCAAAAAATATTCGAGCCGCGTATCACAGTCGACGATGGATACAGTCGGGATGATTCCCTACAGTGATCCGTTTGGTATTTCCTCGGCGGTCAAGGCTGCCTCAAGCGGAGTGGGGCAGAATAATCAGAAAACCCGCAGTGATTTAGCCGGGATGATCGGACAGGGTTATTTTAGGCGGGTGACCCTATTACAGGGATTAGCGGCCCAGGGTTTTTTATATTATGACCTGACCCCTTACGTTGCGGGACTTAATCCTCTTCCGGTCGGTGTAAGCGTTCAGATTCAGAATAATCGTTTTGACTTCCAATTCAATTAACCCGGAATCAGTTTTTTAAATCCGGATCCGATGGCATTTAAGGTGTTTTTGATCACGCCCTCATCTTTTTTTTTCCAATACCCTCCGGATGAATTCATATAGGGATTTTTGGGTTTTCGGCTGAACCAACTCTGTTTTGTGCTCTGGACATAGGGATTATCTTTTTGGGCATCATATTTTGCGGAGGAGTCTGGGATGAAAGTGGATAGGAATAAAAACAAAAATAAACAGCCGACATAAAGAGCTCTACGGGTGCTCATGCCGATAAGTTCCCCATTTTTTTTTGAAGGCCGTAAAGAACGATTAACCATAAAAGAAGAGCAGCGCTGCATAATGAAATTCCTACGGGGATATCTCCTAATAACCATTTTAACGGTCCAATGGTCGAACACATGAGTGCCGTGGTGCCCAGAAACCAAAGGATTAAATGCGGCAGCCAGTTTTCTTTTTTCTGGTGAATTGCCGGCCATAGACCGGGAGGGTTAACCTGTTTAAAAAAATGATCCAGATGTTTTTTTTCGCATGGAGAACTCAGTAAGGTTACGGGAATCCAGACAGCGGCGCTGCAGAGAACCATGAAAATAAGTTCGTAGAGGGGTGCTGCAGGGATACCGATTGCGGCAAAAAAGACAGGCCTTAGCCAAAATACCGGAAGACTGATCAGCATGGCGCTGATTTCACTCCACGGATTGATGCGCCACCAGAACCAGCGCAGAAAATAAACAGGCCCGACCGCGGCTGTCAGATTTAAGACCAGGGTAAAGACCTGCGAGATGGAATCGGTAAAGAAAGCGACACCGGTTGCAAACAAGGCCAGAATGACCGGTGTGATCTGGGAAATATGAACGTAATGTTTTTCAGAAGCCTTGGGCTTTAAGAAGCGCCGGTAGAAGTCATTCATAAAATAGGATGCCCCCCAGTTTAAGTGCGTGCTCATCGTGGACATGAAGGCTGCAAAAAAAGAGGCGATCATTAGTCCGCGCATTCCGACCGGAAGCAGGCTCATGGCCAGACGGGGATAGGCGCGTTCGTGATCCGCTAAATCGGGAAGGAGTACAAGCGAGGCCAGGGCGGTTAGAATCCAGGGCCAGGACCGCAGGGCATAGTGTGCAAAATTAAACCACAGGGTGGCATAAGTCGCCTGTTTTTCATCTTTGCAGGAACTCATACGCTGGACAATCATGCCGCCGCCGTCAGCATTTTTCCAGGCCCACCACTGAATGAGAATCAGACCCAGGAACCAGCCGAAAGGAGTGGTGAGAATTCCGCCTGCTTCAGCGCCCGTGGCCGGCGGAATAAAAGCAAGCTTACCGGTATGTTCTAAAACACGAGTGATCGTTTCCATGCCTCCTGCGGCCTGCACGGCATAGACAGCCAGGATGACAGCGCCTGCGGTTGCGACAAAGAACTGAAAAAAGTCGGTGAGAACCACACCCCAGTAACCGGACAAGGAGCAATAGAGTGTAGTCAGCGCCATACAAAAAAAGATTGATTGCGGTTTGCTCCAATGGGTGGTTTCCTGCATGATCTTGACCAGGCCGGTCATCGGCCACGCACCCATAATAAAAATATTATAAAAAATGCCCCAGTAGACGGCTTTGAATCCGCGTAAAAAAGCGGCCGGTTTTCCGCTATAGCGCAACTCGACAAACTCAACTTCGGTCAGCACATTCGCCCGCTTCCATAATTTGGAGAAAAAGAAAACCGCAAACATAGTGCTGGCCGCAAGTGCCCAGATTTCCCAATTTCCCCAGATGCCCCGCTGGCGGACAATGCCTGTGACAAGCAGCGGTGTGTCGGAAGAAAAAGAAGTTGCGACCATGGAAGTTCCTGCAAGTAGCCAGCCGAGTTTGCGGCTGGAGGCAAAATAGGATTCAACCCCTTCCGAGGCTTTCTGTGTCAGGACAATGCCCAGCCCAAGGCTGATCAGGCAGTAGAGGATAACGATGGTCCAATCAAGTGGTTGCATGAATTGTAATAACCCCGTAAGGACTTTTTAGTCTTAAAAACAATCGGAAAAAGAAAAATATTGTTACGAAACGCGCCATGCTGCTTTAGAAGCTTCCCCGCCGATGCGGCGGGGTGATCTTCTGCGCAGCATAACCGACGCTAATTGTTTCTTTACAATATTTTTCTTTTTCAAGTGCATAAAGATAGATGTTCTGGTCCTTAGTACCGCGTCAACGATCAAAAGACGGATTCGCGGTATAAGTGTCCGTAACAATACTATCGGCATTGACGGGCTAGCGTGTGATTTTCCCAAGCACGCAGGCATGTGAGGCCCCGGTGCCCTGGGGCAGATGATTGATTTTCCCTTCAAGTGCGCGCAGGGCAAAAAAACCGAAAGCGGCCGGTTCTTTGGCCTGAACGTGAATGCCGTAATCGGAAATAGGTTTGACGGTTATCGGCGCAAAGAGCGAAGCCAGGTGTTCCGTTAATGTGCGGTTTAAGGCCCCGCCGCCGCTTAAAATGATTTCGTGGATTTTAAACGGTGCAAACCATTGATAGCTTTGAAAAATAGTGTAAGCCGTAAAATAAGTAAGCGTAGCAATTTGAGTTTCCCAGGATTCACGTTTAAGCGATTTCGGAATCCATTTTTCATTGAAAAGCTCAAGGCCTGTGGATTTAGGCGGCCGGGTTTTGAAATAGGGATGCGCGGTCATCTGACGAACGATTTTGTGATCGATTCTTCCGCGTTTGGCCATCAGACCGTTACGGTCAAAAAGGGTTTTGCCTTTGGTTGCTTTGCGGACGATCAGATCGATCAGGGTATTGCCGGGGCCGTTGTCAAAAGCCAGCGGGGCGGAACCTTTTTTGACAAAGGTGACATTGGCAATGCCGCCGATATTCTGCAGGGCGCGTCCGGTTGAGCGTGCGAAAAAGTAATCGTCAAAGAAAGGAATTAACGGAGCTCCCTGGCCGCCTGCTGCCATGTCCCTTGTGCGGAAATCCGATACGACCGGAATGCCCGTGGCTTCGGCAATGAACGAGGCCTCGCCGATTTGAAACGTATTGGCCGTACGGTCTTTAGCTCCGTGATAGAGAGTTTGTCCGTGAGAGCCGATGACTTTAATTTTTGAAGGCGGAACTTTATGCCGTTTGAGAAAGGCCGCGGTTTTCTGCGCATAGAATTTTCCCAACCGATAATGAAAAGAAGAAATCTGTGAGGTCTTAAGCTGTGATGCGTTGTGAATGATCTTTCGGAATTCTTCGGGATAGCCTGTGGTTTGATAGGCCAGGACCTTAAGCGTATGTCCTTTTTGGACGCACAAGGCGATTGAAAGACCATCGGCAGAGGTGCCCGACATCAGACCAAGAAATTTTTTCATGCCTTTAGGATCGGAGCTAAAAAACCCGAATGTTTTTTGAGTGTGCGGGAGGCCTCGCTGTAGTTCATTCCGGTGCGGGCCATCACAATAGCACATTTAACGTTACGTTTGGATTTTTCCAGATAATGAGCCGCTTTTTTGGGATCCACACGGCCGAGGTGTGAGATCAGACGGATGGCCCGTGCTCTGAGTTTATTGGATTTAGGCTGAACATCGACCATCCAGTTCTCATAAACTTTTCCCATCTGGACCATGCAGGCGACGGTCAGGCGGTTAAGGGCCAATTTCGTTGCGGTTCCGGCTTTTAAGCGGGTGGATCCGCTGATCAGTTCAGGACCGGTGGTGAGAACGATTAGGACATCGGCCGTTTTTTGAAGTTCTTTTGAAGGGTTGCAGGTGATAAAAACGGTTTTGCATTTTTTAAGACGGGCTGTTTTAAGGGCTTCCGAGACAAAGGGGGTCACGCCGCTTGCGGCAATGCCGATCACCAGATCATTGGGTTTAAGTTTCCGAGCGAAAAATTTACGCGCGTTTTGGCCATTATCTTCGGCGCCTTCCCTGGACTGAAAGACCGCCTGTTTTCCGCCTGCCATGACGGCTTGAATCATGGATCTCGGAGTATTGAACGTGGGAGGGCATTCGGCCGCTTCAAGAACACCCAGGCGTCCGCTTGTTCCGGCGCCGGCCAAAAAAATACGACCCTTTTTCTTTAAGCTATTGACCATAAGCCGGACGGCGCAGGCCATTGTTTTGCCGGCTTGCGTGAGTGCTTTTGAAACGTATTTTTCTTCCTCGTCAAAGAGGTGCAGAATTTTTTCGACGGAAATCCGGTCGATTTTTTTAGAGCGGGGATTGCTCTGTTCGGTCATGATTTTTGAATATCCGCCCCGTTTCATAAGTGACGAGCATAACATGGGTTAGATGAATGTTCAAGAATAGATGTCAAGCATCAGACCGGAGATAGATTTTAATTTACAGATGCTTGAAATCTCGATAGGCTAAACAAATGATGAGCAAAACGATTAAGCAGCTATTAGGCCAAAAATTAATGCTGGGAGTTCAGGGGGATGAGCCTTCCCGTGAAGTGATTGAACTGTTCCAAAAAACTCATGCGGGCGGGTTGATTCTTTTTCACCGTAATTTTAAAAGTGCCGCACAATTAAAAAGCTTTATCTCCACGATTGAAGACAAGATTCAACGCAGGTTGCTGGTTGCTGTTGATCATGAGGGCGGCCGTGTAATTCATTTATCTGAAGGGGCGACGATTTTTCCGGACAACCTTGCCCTTGGCCAGACCGATAATGAAAAATACGCCTTCCGACAGGGTGAAATTGAAGCGGTCGAACTTCGCCGTTTGGGGATTGATGTGAATCTGGCCCCGACGCTGGATGTGATTACTGGCAGTTTTAGTCCCAATATCGGTATCCGCTCATACGGCAGAGATCCAGAACGGGTCAGCCGCCTCGGCAGTGCCCGTATCCGCGGCATGCAGTCCAAGGGATTGTCCGCCTGCGCCAAACATTTTCCCGGGCAGGGGCAGTCTTCTCTGGATGCTCACAATGCTTTGCCGGTTTTAGAAACTTCCGAACAGGAGATCCGTGAAATTCATCTTCAGCCTTTTCGTGCCGCAATTGAATCCGGTGTGGATACCTTTATGACGTCACACCCGATCTATCCCAAACTGAAGGCGTGCGGTTTTTTGCCTGCAACATTCTCTGAATACATTGTGAAAGAAATGTTGCGTAAAGAGCTCGGTTTTGAGGGAGTGATTTTTACGGATGATTTAGAAATGGGGGCGTTGCGGGATTTGTGCTCAATCGGAGAAGCCGCTCTGAGAGCGGCGATGGCGGGGCATGATATGCTGCTGATTTGTTCGAGTGCAAAAGATGCATATCATGCCCTTGAATGTCTGTGTGAAGGGTATAAAACGGGTGTGCTTGATTTGCGGGAGCTTGAAGAAAGTTCACGGCGTATTGAATATTTGATCTCAAAACGCGCTGAAAGATTTACGGGAGGTGAACCCGTCCCTGAGGCTGAAGGTGCGATGCTGGCTGCAACGGTTGTGGGCGATGCCTTCCGTGATTTTAAAAAAGACGAGAAATTAACCGCAACGATTCGAAACAGCCGTACTCAAACACCGCCGTTGATTATTTTCCCGAAGATTTCCGAGTTAAGCCGCCGGATTACCGTGGAGGCTGCTATGCTGAATGAAGAGACCTATATCCGGGGATTATTTGAAAAAGCGGGCCGGCGCGATTGTGTTTTTAAAATCGTCGGATTAAATCCATCACTGAGAGAAATAAAAGCTCTTGAATCGGAGATTGTGCAGGCTCCGTTTACGGTTTTTTTCTGTTACGATGCCCACTTAAATGAAAACAGCAAAACTCTTCTTTGTCTGGTTGAAAAACGCAGCGCTAATCCCTTGATGGTTTTCTTGCGTGATCCTTATGATGCGTCTTTGATTTCCGGCGAGACGCCTTTTTTTCAGGCATTCGGATTCCGATCTTTTCAAATTGAGGGGATTGTTCATTTGATCTGCGGTGAACCCGAAAGTCAGGCTCAAGGATCAACGGACGCCGTTCCTAGGGGGAAGGGTTAATCCTTATGGGGCATAACCTAACCCATCCCCGCGGGACGGCGTCCGGTAAAACATACCTGCTTGACGGGTATAATGTGATCTATGCCATTCCTGAATTGCGTCACAAACTTCAACTAAAAGCCGAGTTTGCCCGCAAGGCTTTATTGGATGAATGTGTGCGTTATCAAATGTCCAGGGGGGACATCCGGCATATTTATGTCATTTTTGACGGGCAGGAAGAACACGAAACCGGTCCCCAGCACTACGCCGGCTCGGTCAGTGAGATTTATACCCGGCACAAAGAAGAAGCCGACGAGCGTATTATTCGTATGATCCGCAACGAAGAGATCAGCGGAGAGTTGATGATTGTCAGCAATGACCGGTATGTCTTTAATCGTTCGCGTTCTCTTTGCGCTTCGGTGATGTCTTCATTTGATTTTTCTCAGGAACTCAAGAAGAAAGAGACGGTACGGAAAAAGCCCGGTTTTTGCAGGCCCGAAAAAGAAATTCATTCCCAAACGGCCAAAAACATTACTGAAGAATATAAAAGCCTGCTTAAACAAACCTGGCGTAGTCTGCAGGACGGAAAAGAATAAGATCAAAGGACGAATATCACAAACGATGAATATTAGATTCCGGGCATGGCACCTTAAAGAAAATAAAATGTATTTTTCAGCCTACCAAAAAATTCTATCCGTTCTTTTGTGCGATGATGACAAAGGAAGTAATGAGGGGAAAGGTCTTCCGGTTAAAGAGGTCTCTTATGAAGATTGTGTTTTGATGCAAAGTACAGGGCTTTTCGATAAGAACGGGGTGGAGATTTTTGAAGGGGACCTTGTGCGGATTTTTTTAAATCAAGATATTTTTGAAGGGGAAATTCGTGAGATACCGGATATGTATAAATCACGAAGACTGCATCCCATGCAAAGTATGCTGGAAAAAATAGGGCTTCAAGACAGTGTTCAGGACTTGACGTTTGAAGTCATCGGTCACCGCTATGAAGAGTCTCTTTTGTAGAAATGCGTAATGAATGCCGATAACCCAATGATAGGTTGATTTTTTGTCCGGTTAAATGTGATAGGATTTAATGATGACAACTTCCAGCGTGATGGATTCATTTAAACAATTCGGTTTTAAACCCCAAGGCAAGATTTTTCATAATCTCGACACTCAAGCTTTGAACCGCGAATCTCTAGACCGGCAAGAGACGAAACGGAGTTCATGCGGCCCTATTGTCTTATATACTCAGCCTTATACGGGACGTCTGCCCCAGGCCAAATTTTTTGTCCGCGAGGCAAGTACCGAAAAACTCATTGATTGGGGGAAAGTGAATCGTCCTATCAGTTCCGAAGTTTTTAATGCTTTGAAACAGCGCGTGATCGAATATTTGAATGGGCGTGATCTTTTTATCCAGGATTGTTATGCCGGTGCGGATGAATCCTATCGTTTATCGCTGCGTGTGATTACTGAAACGGCAGTGCATTCTCTTTTTGCCCAGACCATGCTAATCTGCGAAAAAGATTCCGCGGTCCTAAAAGATTTTAAGGCTGACTTTACCGTGATTCATGCCCCTGGGTTTAAAGCCGTTGCCGAGCGAGATGGCACGACGGTGGATGCCTTTGTGATTATTAGTTTTGAGCAGAGGACAGTTTTGATTGGCGGAACAGCCTATGCCGGAGAAATTAAGAAATCTGTTTTTACAATCATGAATTTTTTGATGCCCCAGCGGAATGTTTTTCCGATGCATTGTTCGGCCAATTATGGCAAAAGCCCGGAAGATGCGGCGATTTTTTTTGGTTTGTCCGGGACCGGCAAAACCACGCTTTCGGCCGATCCGGCCAGGTCCTTGATCGGTGATGACGAGCACGGCTGGAGCCAACAGGGGGTTTTTAATTTTGAAGGCGGTTGTTATGCGAAAGTGATCCGGTTGTCGGAAGAAGCCGAGCCTGAAATTTTTTCAACGACTAAAAAACCGGGGACACTGCTTGAAAACGTGGCGATGAATCCGGAGACAGGGGAAGTCGATTTTAATGATGACGTCATTACCGAAAATACACGAGCCTCCTATCCCATTTCTTATATTCCGAATATGACCCCCAGCGGCAAAGGGGGGCATCCTAAAAATGTGATTATGTTGACCTGTGATGCCTTTGGCATTTTGGCACCTGTCGCAAAACTGTCGCAGAACCAGGCCATGTATCATTTCTTATCCGGTTATACCTCTAAGGTGGCCGGAACCGAAGCGGGGATCAAAGAGCCTCAGCCGACATTCAGCGCCTGTTTCGGAGCTCCTTTTATGCCCATGGCCCCTTCGGTTTATGCCCGCCTGCTCGGTGAGTACACGACTAAACATCAAACCGATGTGTGGTTGATGAATACGGGCTGGATCGGCGGGCCTTACGGAACCGGTAAAAGAATTTCGATTGCCTACTCGCGTGCGATTGTCTCAGCGATTCTCTCAGGAGAACTGGCTAAGATGGACACTTGTGAGGATCCTGTTTTTCATACACAGATTCCGCTTAAATGTCCGGGCCTTCCCGACGAGGTCCTGAATCCTCGTTCTCTCTGGCAGGACCCCCAGGCCTATGACCGTCAGGCGCAGATGGTGGCTAGGTTGTTTCAAAAGAATTTCCTGGAGAATGCCTCAGATGCTCCTGCGGATGTCGTCGCAGCCGGTCCGGTCCTTTGATTCCCCTTTAAAATTAACAGGTTTTGCTGCTTCTTTGACTCCATCAATGACAGCTTAAGTTGCCCGTGTTATCATACCCACCCATTACTTGAGGAGGCATTGATTATGGATTTAAGCGTTGACGCAGATAAAGACTTATTAAGGCAAAAGGCGGTTGAATCGGCCAAGGATTTTAAATCGTCTTGGATCCGATTAGGCCAGTTCTTATTTACTATACAAAAAGATAAACTTTATAAAGCCTGGGGTTTCTTAAGTTTTGAGACTTATTGCGTTAAGGAGATTTCGGTTAAGCAGACCACGGCTTCCAAGCTTTTAAAATCCTATCAGTTTCTTGAAAAAGAAGAACCCCGGTTTGTTGATGATGCTTATGTTAAAACCGAGGCCTCCTCAGAGCTTCCTAATTATGAATCGGTCAACCTTTTAAGGCTGGCAAAACATAATGATAAGCTGACCCCCGGGAATCTCAATGAATTGCGTACGGCCGTTCTGGATAAAGCCAAGGAACCCAAAGAAGTCCGTGCGCAAGTTAAGCGTATGATCGAAGAGAACGATACGCGTGATGAAGATGAGATTGTGCAGGAGATTAAGCGGACGAAAATCAAAAGATTGTCGACGCTGCTTAAAAGTGCCTATCAGGACATGAGTAAGGAAAAAGTCGTACCGAAGTATTTACTCGATCAGATTCTGGACCTGCAGAAAAAATTAGAAGACCAATTGGATGGCTAAGTAACCATGCATAAATTTTTGGATTCAATATTCAAATATTAAAAAACTTTTGAACGATTATTTAGCCTCAAGAGGTATTTTACGTAATGCCTGCCCGTATACGCAGCCGTAATATTTATGATCCCGCCTCCAAAGAACCGTTTAAGATCAGCCGGTCAAAAATAGAAAGCTTTATTCGGTGTCCGAGGTGTTTCTATCTGGACCGCCGCAGGGGAGTCGGTCAGCCTTCCAGTCCTCCGTTTAATTTGAATATTGCTGTCGATCATCTGCTTAAAAAAGAATTTGATGAGTATCGTGCAAAAAAAACAGCCCACCCTCTGATGGTTAAATTTGGGATTGAAGCGGTTCCTTTTGACCATCCCAGCATGGATATCTGGAGAAACCCCTTTACCGGTATTCAGTTTCTGCACCCGTCCACGCGTATGCTGGTTTTTGGCGGCGTTGACGATGTCTGGGTTTCTCCGCAGGGGAGGTTGATGATCGTCGATTATAAGGCGACTAGCACTGACTCAGAGATCAACCTGGATGATCCTTGGAAAGCCGGCTACAAGCGACAACTTGAAATTTATCAATGGCTGTTTCGCAAGAATGGCTTTGAAGTCGATGAGACCGGTTATTTTGTTTATTGCAATGGGGTGCGTCATGAGCCGGTCTTTCATAACCGATTAAATTTTGATACGGTGATCCTTGCCCATAAGGGGAATGATGGATGGATTGAAGGGGTTTTGGGACAGCTCAAAGCCTGTCTTGATCGTGACGTCCTGCCTAACTCTAGTGAGGGCTGTGAGTTCTGTGCATACCGGGCGGCATCACGGTCAGTCGAGATGTTCCAGTCAGAGATTGATTTCGGGGCATAATTGATTATCAGGTGCTTATCGGGTGTTGAGCTGTTTGTGCGAATCTGTGAACAGTTCACAAGGCGTTTGTGGCATTGTCGGTAAGGTGTTACTATAGTTCTATGGGCTCGGAGCCGATAAAAAATTATTGAGCCTAAAAATATCCAAGGAGCAAAATTATGCAAATATTGAGAAGGACTTTATTACCCGCCGGCTTTTTCATCATTACCCTGTTTTCATTGCAGTCCAATCTGGCTGCATTAGAGATTTCAAACACCAGCCAAAATCGAATCGGAGCCGCTGTTATTATTGAACAGGGCGATCATAAAAATCCGATTTTTCTTAAAATCATGGAGCCCGGGACTACGCTGGATCACCAGCCGGAAATGAAGGGGCCTTTTGTCGTTTCTGTTGCCGTGATTGATACGAAAGAGACTTTTCGTCTTGAAGAGGTCAGCGCTTCTGAGTCGGTTGTTTTCGACGGCAAAGAAGTGAAAAAAGTCTAATCTGCCATTCGAACATGCCGCGTCAATTTCGCTATCGATGCAAATTCAAATGCCTCAAATGTGGTAAGACCATCGCGAAGATGGGGTGTTGCCAACCCCGCCAATGTCCTTGTGGCGCCCGCAAGGGCAATTTTGAACTTGTCAGCCAAATTGATCTCAAGCAACCAAAGTCCTGATGTCCTCTTAAGAGTAACAAGTAAGCACTTCACCATTCAATTTTCCTCATAAGGTTAGTGCCCCTTGATTAGGGAGGGGTATTGTGCAGATTCATAGTTAAAATCACATGGTGCATAAATTCAATTGTCATGATGCACTATAAATAACTATAAGATACTTTAAGAATTAAAAAATTTTAATAAAGTAAATCTTTTTAATAAACTTATTAAAAAGTTATAAAATATTTATTGACTGTATATCTATTCTTGAGTAAAGTGAATGTCACTTCGAACTTATTGCTTATTTTTTACACGTTTTAAACCAGAAGCGAAAGAGATGGATCATGAAAAATGAGCCTGTGAATATGACCCACCTGAAATATACCGAAGTTGAAAAGGCGGAGGTTTTCCTGGATTTGGAGATGATGGACGTTTCCATTCAGGAACAGCATCATGCCATGCACGTTCTTACCTTTATTTTATTCATTAAGCAGATTTCCTATAAAAACCAATGGGTTCATCGCTCATTAATTGATCGGGCTATTTTTCATCTGATTCATCTGCGTGAATATATTCACGATCCTGAAATGGGAGATTTGGTTACGGATTTAAGCTCCAGTTTGATGCTGGCCTCTGAGCATCCGGTTGAAGCCCTGCGGTTTTTCGAAGACGAAGCGGACAAATTCAATATGGATGGCTGGTTTAGTCATAATGAACAGAAAATTATGACCCTTGCAGAATACTACGGAAAAACAGCCGTTTTTCGGGAACCTGCAAAGGTTGCCTGAGTTTTTTTAAACGCATTTTAGCCATCTTTTTTGATCATTCCCTTTCAAACCCTTCCTTGATTTTAAAAATTCATTTTGGTAAACTGGCTTACCTCGCAATAATCTATAGTCATTTTCAAAAGGGGCATTGTCCCAAGGAGTATTTATGAAAAAAAGTGGTTTGGCATTGCTGGGAGTGATGGTGGTTGCGGCTGTTTTTATGTCCGGGTGTTCGCACAAAAAGGATGTGCGTGTGTTACAGGCCCAGGTCGGAGCGATCACGGATGAATTGGTTCGCTTGGATGCCTCATTGCAGGAAACACGGGCTGCCATTGTTGAAGAAGAAAATCGTTTAAATCAGTTGAAGTCTGAAACCAACTCTTCTCAAATGCGTTTAAATTCGCTGCGTGAAGAAGAAGGTGTGATTCAGGGGATTTACCGCACTCCTTCCGGTTTTGAACTGCCGTCGATTAAAATTCAACAGGCGCTCAAAAATGCCGGCTATTATCGCGGAAAATTGGATGGGAAAATCGGGCCTGAGACCCGCTCTTCCGTCAAGGCATTTCAAAAAGATAACGGACTGGAAGCTGACGGAGTTGTCGGTCGTCAGACGTGGAATAAATTGAAAGTTTATCTTGATACCATCAAGTAACCCCCAGGGATACTTCTGATGAGCATAAAAAGCCAGCGTGTATTGGCAATAGCCTTTGCCCTCACGCTGGCTTTTTGTGTCTTTGAATTTGTCGGGGGGAAAATCAGCGGCTCACTTTCTCTGACGGCAGATGCCGCTCACATGCTTTCGGATGCCAGCGCTCTGGGGCTGGCGTTTTTTGCTTGTATTGTGGCCTCTAAAACCGCCAGTTCCAAAATGAGTTATGGCTATTACCGGGTAGAAGTTTTAAGCGCAATGATTAACGGTGTCGTGTTGGTGATTATTGCGTTCTATATTGTGCGTGAGGCCTTTGAACGGTTTAGTGCGCCTTCGGATGTTGATACCACTCCGATGCTCGTTGTAGCTTCGGTGGGATTAATTTTTAATATTATCATCGGCTTGACACTGAATAAAACCGCCGAGCATAATATGAATATCCGAGCGGCTCTTTACCATACGATTTCGGATGCTTTGGCCTCGGCGGCAGTGGTCATCGGTGGAGTGTTAATCGCTTGGACGGGGTGGACTATAATCGATCCGATCCTGAGTGTGGCGATTGCCTGTATCATTGTTTTCGGGGCATTCCATCTGCTTAAAGACGTCTGTTGGGTTTTGTTAGAGGCTGCTCCGGATTCTTTGGATTGCGATGATTTACGTGCGAAAATACTTCGGGTTAACGGTGTTTTGTCGATGCATGATTTGCACGTGTGGAGTATTTCTCCGGGGAAGGAAGCCTTGAGCGCCCATGTCGAAATTAATGAGAATGCTTCGCATGAGGAAATTTTGACCCGGGTCAATGAGCTTTTGTGGACAAAATATAAAATCGATCATACGACGCTCCAACTGGAAACACCCAGTCAGAGAAAACTCGAACAGAAAAAATTTCATGAATAGGTGATTGATATGCCGACAACGACCGGATTTGATCTTATCCAAAATATTCAGCCCGGAAAACATTATTATCTTTTTTACGAAGATCTTCATACTTATATGGAGGTTCTGGTCCCGTATTTTCAGGAGGGACTTTTAAAAGGTGATCGCTGCCTGTGGCTGATTTCCGATTATTTGGATTGGGAGACCGTTTATGGTCTGGCGCGCCGTAAGATTGAGGATTTGGATGACCGTATGGACTGTGATCAGATCCGCCTGTTTTCGGCATCGAAGTGGTATCTGAATCAGGGGCGTTTTGACCGGAAGAGAGCTTTGCAGAATGCTACGGAGTTTATTGAGCAGAATCAAAAAGATGAGTCTGTCGTTATTCGCGCGGCCGGTGATTTGGGTGACCTCTGTGTTGATGACTGGAGTGAAGTTTGTCTGTATGAAGAAGAAATCAGCCAGGCAATTCAAAGTCAGAAAATTATCGGGCTTTGTGCCTATCCTATTCAAAAATGCACCCCCTCGCAGGCCAAACGGGTGATGGAATTGCACGATGATGTGCTTATCGGCCGCGTCTGATTCCGAAGGTTGAAATGCTGCACTTATCCGGATTACTCTTATTCCTGGCTGTAAGTATCTGGCCGCTAAAAATACAGGCGGCCGCGTCCTCTCCGGCGGTAGAAATTAAAAAGTCCCAGCTTGAACTTCCTGACAATGCCGAAAATGTCCGGTGGATCCGGGTCTCGATCGGAAAACCCGAATCGACCGTGAATCTTAGTGTCCAGATGCCTTTTTATGTCACGGACGGCAATGGGCAGATGCTTTTTAAAAGTGAAAAACCCCTTTCAACCGAAATTAAGGCCAACAGCCGCGGAATTCAGTTCGGCAGTCAGACTTTTTACCCCGTGCCGGTGATCATTCAAAGCGAAGGGCCCCTTCAGGTCGGCTCCCGGGCCTACCGGAATGCGGTTGAGTTCTGGCCCCGGCCGAATAATCAAGTCGGTGTGGTCAATGAACTTGATATTGAAGACTATCTCAAAGGCGTTTTGCCGTGGGAGGCTAATCCCGAATGGGATCTCGAAGCCCTTAAGGCGCAGGCGGTGGCCTCCCGGACGTATGCCATTTTTAACATGCTTGAAAAAGAGAGTGAACAATATGGTGTTCATGATGATGTCAAAAGTCAGGTGTATGCCGGAAAAACCATAGAAAAACCTCAGACAAACAATGCGGTTAACGAAACCGAAGGGGAAATTCTGGTTTACCGGGGGAAAATTTTTCCGGCCTTTTTTCATTCGACTTCAGGGGGAGCCACCACCAGGGCTGAATATATCTGGGATATTGAGCCGCATCCTTCTTTATCCGGCGTGGTCACGGAATTCTCCAGAGGTTCTAAACATTACCGCTGGCAGGAATCCTTCAGTGAACAGCAAATACTTAAGGTTTTGCACGAAAAAGGATATGATTTGCAATCTGTTGACCAATTTTCTCTGGAGGATATCGATCAGAGCGGACGTGCCCGATTTTTTGGTTTCACATCCGGCAAGAAATTGATTAAAATCCGTTCCAATGATTTCCGGATATGGATGGATCCCGGAAAATTCAAAAGCACGAAAATCGAATCGATTCAAAAAGATGGAAGTGTTTTTCACCTTAAAGGCTACGGTTGGGGACACGGTGTGGGCATGTGTCAATACAGTATGAAAAGACTGGCCGAATTAGGGTATACTTACCGTCAGATTCTGCAGTACTTTTATCCTGGATCCGACGTGATTAAATTTTATAGTTCGGAATAATATTTTTTTACGTGATTGAAAAAAGGTGTGCCCCGACGAAACCGCAGACGGGGTCGTCGGGACGAATTCGGTTATAGCACTTACGTTTACTGCGTTCCGTAAGTGCTAACCTCATTCGCGCCGGCCAGGACACAATTTCCCTGATTGTGCCTGGCCGTAAGCAAGCATAAGCTTGCTTTGCTGGAACAGACGCGGCATTACCAACCCCGATGGGTTGGTACGCATAGCATGATTAAAGAAATCATGTCTTATGCAGCCATGGCCGCGCTGTGACGTGCATAAACATAAGTTTATGCGCCCGTAGCTCAATTGGATAGAGCGTTGCCCTCCGGAGGCAAAGGTTGGTGGTTCAAATCCACCCGGGCGCAAATTCCCATCATCTTAACCTTCTGAAATATCCTAACCTATTTAAAATAAACAAGTTAAATTAGGCTCATTCATTTGATTTAATCCAATTCATAGGGCATACTTTGTCAATACTTATATTAAGTTTAAAGTTAAGGGGAAAGATGCGCTCAAAGAAAATTATTTCACTCCTGACAGGGATATTTTTTACCCTGAACCAAATGGCCATTCCGGCCCAAGGCCTGGCGGCGGTCAGCCCGGTTTCTGTCTCTGAAGTTCAAGTCCAAAACTCTTTTCAGCTTGAGATTCCTGCCGAACTCGGAACCGTTGAAACGCTTTACACCTCGCAGAGCTCCTTTCAATCTTCGCTGCCCACCATCATTCACATTCAGGAAGCGCACGGAAACCCGGAGGTTCAAAAAAAGATCGCCGAAATCCTTCAGTACTTAAAGAATCAATATGGAACGAATCTTCTTCTGCTTGAAGGCAATGCCCGCAAACTCGAACCCGAACGGATTCAATTTTTCCCCGGCAATCCTGAAACGACACGCAAGGTGGTTGAGCAGCTGGCCGGTGAGGGAATTGTCACGGGCCCCGAACTTTTCTTTTTAGATGAGCCCCAGGCTGAGGCCTATGGCATTGAAAATGCTGAAGCTTATCGTCAAAACGCAAATGCGTTTGCCGCGGTGCTAAAAGCCCGCGGGCAAAGTCAAAATTTTCTGAACAATATCGAACTGCAAATCGAAAGACTGACAAGTCCCTACTTGAATAAAGACCTGCGGCATTTTTTAAAGCGTTTGGACATGGATGAGTCGCACCAGATTCCTTTTGAAGACTGGCTTGGTGAGATTAAGTCATACGCCAAAAAATATCTTGAGACGGATTTGGAAAATCCGTTCTTTCAGCGTGAGTGGCCGATGCTTTTACGTCTCTTCACTCTGAAACGTCTTGAGTCAGAGCTTGATATGAGCGGCTTTGAAAAGGAACGAGAAGTCTTTGCCGGGTTCCTGCAAGGATTCTCGGACCGTGGCCTATCGGCTATAGACTTTGAACGGATTATTGCGCTCCTCAACGCCCCGCTATCGCAAAATATTCTGCCTGCCCCTGAAACAAGCCGGCTTTTTGAACGAATGGTCGATGTTCTGCCCAAAGATTTTGACTACAAAGCCTATCCGAATGTGAACCGTTTTATTGGGCATTTGATTCTGCAAAGTGAGTTGAAGGGAGATGAACTGATTCAAGAGGTGGATGCGCTGACGGACAGAATTTCAGATGAACTTGCCGCAAAACCGCGGGAAAAAGAAATCGTGAAGCTCCTTAAAGATTACCGTTTGTTTAAAAAACTTTTTGCGCTCGAACTGACTCCGGAGGAATACGAACAGATTGAAGGCGGAAGGTTGAACTACGGGGGACAGGTCTCTACAGACTGGGCAAAGAGACCTGTCCCCGTTCTGTTCCCCTCCGCCTTAATCGAAAAATTCCTTGCGCTCAACTCAGACAATCGTGTCAAAAATACCGAATTTGAGAATCTCAAAACGATTGATGAACTTTTTAACAAGGCTCTTGGGTTTTATCGCGGCGCCAAAGAACGCGATGGGCTAATGCTTGAGAATATTGAAAAACAGTTGAACGATAAAGTCGCCGTCGTCATCACTGGCGGCTTCCACTCCGGCCCGTTCCGGAAATATTTTGAAAATAAAAATTATAACTATGCCCTGATTACACCCAAGATGACCGGAACCCAAGGCCGGGATAACTATGTCAATATGATGCTTGAAAGTTACGGCGACCGGACAAAAGTATCCCCTTCGACAACCCGTTTACCGGAATGGTTTGCCGGTGACGGTGCGTTGAAACATCCGCTATGGCTGCGCGAATCTGTTTTGCGTGCGATGAACGATGCCGGAGTTACGGACACGGATGCAAACGATTGGTGGCAGCAATTTATCGGTCACGTCGAGATGCGGAGGGATCGTGAGGTTGCTTTTCGTTCCGAGATAAGGCCTCAGGATTCGGATGAGGATGTCTTGCAAGGCCTGAAACCAGGAGAGATTTATCTCCATCCTGTTCATGGGAAAGTGCAACTGCTGCGAGTATTCCGCCAGGAAGATAAAATAGAGATTAAACGGTTTGATACTCCAAGTAGTCTGACCGATTTTCGTCATGCTGCTTCCGGCTTAGGACCCAATTCCTTGGCAGGGGAGAAATTTCAAATTTTAGGAGCCCGGGGACTTATCCATGATAAGCGGTTTGTACGCTATTATGCGCCGCAACCTGAAGAGAAAGAAACCACGCCACCTAAAATCACCCAGGAGGCGGAGGATCTCATTGCCGAACGCGCAAGAAATTTTGTACCGGATGAGTCCTTTGTGCCGATTCTCTTCGGTCTTGATGTCGTGTCGCGTCGAATCCTTGACGAATACAGCCGCAGTGAAGAGTCGAGTGGATATTACAAGAAAACTTATGACCGCATTGCCCATAGCGTTTTGGGTCAGGATTTCCAACATCCCTGGACTTATGTTGTCCTTGGAGCTATCGATTCTAAAAAACATGATTTTTTTAAAAAATTATTTCTGACAATTTATGAAGAAACAGGTGAAGATGTTGTTTTAACAGGAGTATTGGAGTCTTTTGGGCGTGAAGAGTCGGCAGAACGTCAATCCGGAAGAACGGAGATCTGGAAATTTTCAAGCTCGGGTGAGGAGCATCCCTACGCGAATTCCCGCACGAATGTTCTAATCGGACGTGGACGCCGCCCCGCAGAGCGATGGGCCTGGAAGAAATCATTTCAAGACATTTCGTCGGACATTGATTTTTATTATCGCAGCCGTATGTTAAGCGGTCTGCGGGCATTTAACACACCCACTGAAATTTTGATTGATGAAGCGGCTTATCAAGCCATTCGGCACAAGTATCAGCTTCACTTGGCGGATTATTATCCGAAAAGAATGTCGGAATTTGAAAATGATCCGTTTTCTCGGCTCATGTCCGAACTGACCACTGCTATACGGGTTCGAGAAGATTTTCAAATCGCTTCTGAAATCCAGACAATTGTCCGGCCAGGTTACGCTGCCCTCAATGAAAAGTTAAGCGAAGTGGATCTTGTGGTTCCCGCCCCTTCAATTCATCTCTTTGGCAATCAAGCGATCCCATTGGCGGATTTGACCGCACGTGAAATAGGTCAAGAAATGGATGCTTTTGCTTTAAAACAGATCCGAGCCAGAAAAAAACAGCGCCGTCAGCCTGATTTATGGAGAAGGGCAAAAAACGCGGGAGGACTTTTTAAGGGGGATCCTGAACGGTTAAAAGGAAAGGTTGTACTGATTGTGGATGATAATGTGACGACCGGTTTTACTGCAACAGCGATGGCGGCAGCGGCTTACGACGCCGGAGCTAAAAAAGTTTTTGTCTTAGCCTATGGTCAGACGGTCTATCAGGACTCAGCGGCTTTGACAGAGGAAGAATCGCTTGCTGAAGTAAACGTAGTGGATACCGGTCTTGAGCCGGAACTTCCGAGCGTTTATACGGTATCCGATTATGCAAAGCGACTTTTTGACTCAGCGTCCAGCTTTAAAAAGAAACTCGCTATTCTGGGAGAGATTCGGGATTACGAAGAGCGTTCAGGGAATGTTATCGATTATTCCGGATTTTTGCCTTCCGTACTTGATGATTCCGAAGAGGCTTTGCGTGAATCGATCTTTCAGCAGGGTTTTTTAACTTATATCCCTTACATTCTGATGAAAGCCGCAAAAAATAATCAACAAAAACCGGGCCTTATCAGTGAGAAACATCAGGTTCGATGGATCGCGTTTGCAAAAGGACTGATTCGGCATGCATTGTCTACTCGGTCCTCGGAACAAGGAGTGCAGCTATCCACCAAAGCCAACTTGTTAGCGGCACTTGGTTTTTTAAGGCCTGTGGATGAAGACACCATTAGTTTGCTAGCGGAGGAAATCGATTATGTTGACCGGGGATTTCAACGAAGAGCGGAACCTCTGATTGCGGCAGCGGAGGCCTTGGGAAATATAGGCGCTCCCGCACTGAGGACATTTCCGGCTATTGGGGTGCTTATAAAAACTGCGCCGGGCAGGATCACCGTGGGAGGTCTGGGAATCAAGGCGGCTTTGGCCGGTGTATCGGCCGTTGGCAAGATCGTATCTGATGCGAAAGATCAAGGAATAACCATGAATGCGTCGGACCTAACAGACCTCATTCAAATACTCGAATCTTTCCGTAAAAAGAAGACTGTCGCGCGTAATACTGAAAATCTGGTACCGATTGACCAGACGCTCTCTCTTCTTCGCTCTGAGATGCGGACAGATGAAATGGTTGATATTCGGAAACTGTTGATTGAAGAGATGGTGGGATCTCAGACTGGTATCGACGTGACCCAGCAGAACTGGGTGAAGCGGGCTTTTAATCCGTCGGGCGCTCACCGGGTGGGAGTAAATGAACCGGAGGCCTCTTTTCAGATTCCCAAGAACAGTCCTCTTCGAATCAAGATTGTTCTCTATGTGCCGTCTAAAGCCTTTGGTTTTTTGGGCCCTCTTATTTATGTGAAACCGGAACGTGAAGATGATACCGTTTTGGTTTATATGGATAGCAGGGGGCCTGTGGAGGCACAGAAAAGTCTAGAAGCCGGCGTCGCGCAGCTTCTTCGGATTTTTCAGGATGAACGTGAAAATCCGACCGCTCCGGTTCAGCCGGTTCCGCCTGAACAAATCACACCGGTGCCCGCAGCGGATCAAACAGAGCCGGTGGTTCAGTTCAACTGGATGGATGTGCCTTTTGAAGACGAAAACTGGATTCCGCAGCCGATTGTTCGGGATAAGCCAGAAAAAGACCTGACCGCAGATGATGAAATTGAAAACGGGCAATTTTATGTGATTTATAACCCGCACGGAAAGGCAGCGGATTTTCGTCAAATCGAAGAGCGGATCCGGTGGATTATCGCAAAAACAAAACGGAACTCTGCCCGTCATAATCATTCGGACTTATATGCGATTGTTGAGCGTTACATTCCGCCTGCGCAAATTGCCATGTATCTGCCGTCTCCACTGAACCAGCTTCCTCTGCAGCAACTGTTTACACCGGCCTTTAAAGAACCTTTAAGAGAGGTTTATGAGAAGCTTATTGCGCATGGCATTCGGGAAGAAAAAAAGTTTGATGATTTACCCGCAGCGCAGAGAGTCCAATTTTTTGAAAGCCGCATACCCAACCATCCGTCCATGGCGTATGCAAGAACAATGCACCTTCTCTATGGCCAGGAAGGCGTTCGAATCCGTTCCGAAAATATCGATTTTGAGACCTGGTTTGAGTTTTCTACATCGCATGTTAGCCCGGCCAATCAGAACAAGTGGTTTTTTTCAGGGAATATGCAGGGTTTTTTAAAAGAAACAAGAGAACATAACCGGATTCTTTTTACCGCAGCCATTAAACGTGACCGGGCGGTTAACCAAACGGTGCTCTCAATTCTTGAAAAAGATCCGGATGCAAATGTTCTTTATTCCGTTGGTGTTGGCCATATTATTCAACAGGATGATTTGATGGCCGGTTTAAAAGGCCGGGCCTTTGCTCCCTCTGAATTTACTGGAGATGATGTCCGTCTGTTGGGCCATTACGGTCTTTTAGCTAAAAAGGTCAAAGAAGGCTCGATTGCCTCTGAAGATGAAGAGAAGGATTTAATCGCGAAAAGTTATATTGAAAATGCTTTAACGGAGATTCAACCTCCGAATTGGAACATTTCACAGATTACTCAAACTGTGGCGTATGTTTTTGGTCGGGCCAATGCGCAAGGGGTAAGTTCCTGGCAGGCCTTGGAAAAGCTGAGCCGTGCTGCGGCCTCAAAACCCTTGAGGTCTGCAGGCGATGGTCCCGTAGTCATTTTAGACGAACTGTATCGGCAGGGCTGGCTGAACGAACCGATTTACCGAAAATTCCGCAGTCATTCTGAATTGAGAACGACCGGCATTGAAAGTATTCAACGATTTGATGATAATCAACCGCTCTTTCCAAGTTGGAAAAATCCCAAACAGGGAGAGGACAGTCCCCAGGGGGGGCAGGACACTCATGCTGAAATGCGCGCATATCCTGATTTTTGGACGTGGGTGGAGGCAAACTATATAGAAGTGACCCGACGTGATTTTGGAGTGGTGGATCAGGATTTAATTCATACGATTGCAGCACAAATGAAAGAAATTGACCAAACGATTGTGGATAGAATTCTTGATTCCGGAATCACGTTTTCTGAACTGCATGACTTCGAAAGTAAAATGGGCACACCAAACAGTTTAATTAACAAACAGACCGTTCGAGCCGTGCTGTCGGGCCGGAGGGCCGCTACAATTATAGGGGGCAAGGACACAGCTAGACCGGTGTTTTCTTCACCCCAGGCTAGAAAAGATTGGCAGCGGTTTTCGGATCAATCGGATCCTGCGGTCAGCTGGCCAACCGAGAGCACTTCTCAGGTTGAAATTTATGATGGCGTTCCGTCCGGTGTCAAAGACGCTCTCGGAGTAGAAGTTTTTAAGGTGACTGATACCGACAAATGGCTTAACGCGGCATCGCAGGAAGAATCTCTGACGAGGGAAAGGTTAGAGCTGATTAATCTCAGGGCGGCAGCGAAGGCTGTCGCCGAACATGAATCTGTTTTTATTGACGATGCCTCTGACGGTGAACTGAAAGAACGCATTGCGGCTTTGGCACAATCCTATCGCGAAGGGCATTTTGAAGAATTTAAAGAATCTTGGACGGATTTACTCAGACGCTTATTTGTAGAAGATTATAGGCATGTGACCGGAGGCATTCTGTTGGGGTTTCCGGTGCAGGCTGTTCATGCCTACAACTCTCCGCAGGGGGCTCTTCGGGGATCGGCACTTCCACATTATTTATTGGATCATAATTACACCACAGAGACAGATGAGATCATTGCTGTGATGGGCAAATATTGGAACCCTGCGTTTGTTAACATTAAAGAACAATTAACGGCTATCGCCTCTTGGGAATCTGGTGCGAGGTCTGTGGCGCGGGCCAAGGATATTCTCTTCCGTCGTACGGAGTTGCGCCGTGGTGCTGATGAAAGCACTGTGCAACCCCTTCCATCTTCCGCGGCAATCCGGCAAGTTGTTACGGCACATGTTTTCCTGGTCATGATGCAATATTATCGGGCCAATCTCGTGCCGCAATACTTGAAAGGGCAGTTGCTCTATTTGGCGGTTGTTGAAGAAGTGACGCGTCAGTTAAAAGCCGCATCAGAGCAGGGAGAGCCGGGGCTTAATCCGGAACTTTCGGCATGGATTGATACATTACCGGCACTGCATGCTTTTGTCGAAAAGCTTCAGACTCAGGAACAGGCCGTGGAGCTTGTCAGTGTGCACGAATCGGTGCCGGAGGATTTGGACGCCTTGGCCGCGGCGGTTTTCTTGGGCCAGGTCAGTTCAAAGTTTCATTATGAGCAGGTCATTATCGCTTCGCCTGAGGCCGTGGCAGCCTATAAGACTAAGCTGTTAGAGCAATATTCATTTGGATCCATTCCTGACAATGTGAAAGTTACGGCGGTTGAGAACATGGCCGCCTTGAGACGGGCTGTCGGTCAGCGAATGTCCAATGATGAAATGGCCCGTGCACTTATCTCGGCACATCGTCAATCACTGGAGACGATTTACAAAAAAGTGATGCGTGTTCTTCTGACCCAGCAAAATAATCTGAGCGAACTGCTCGCGATCCTTGCCGAAAGCCTGACAGAACTTGAAGTGCAGATGCTTAAGATTTATGAAGACCGGGAGCTGATGGCCAATCCTCTGGCCGAACAGCTTTTCCGTGATATGCAGGCCACTCTTACCTTCCTCAAAGCTGCTTAGTCACTGTTGCTTTGAAAACAGTGAAACATGTATTCAAAGCTTACAGTGACTTATCCCTGAAAAAGAGAGGAACGAATTTTCAGGGGTTAGGGAAGTGCTTTGAAAACAGTGAAACATGTATTCAAAGCTTACAGTGACTTATCCCTGAAAAAGAGAGGAACGAATTTTCAGGGGTTAGGGAGGTGCTTTAAAAACAGTGAAACATGTATTCAAAGCTTACAGTGACTTATCCCTGAAAAAGAGAGGAACGAATTTTCAGGGGTTAGGGAAGTGCTTTGAAAACAGTGAAACATGTATTCAAAGCTTACAGCGAAATCCTTATGGAAAATAATAACAAGAGTAAAGAAAATGTTATGCAGAAAACAATTAACGCCGTTATGAACGCAGGAGATCACCTCGCCGCCCAGGCGGGGAAGCTCCTAAGCGATTGGCGTGTTTTATAATAACATTTTCTTTACCTGTAAATATTGTTGCCGCGGTGCCAATCATGCCCTGGATAATTGTTTTATAAAATGCTATTATCCGTAATCACAGACTCTTAAAAACCCCTATCAATTTGTTAAAAGGACTTATTGTTGTTATGAATCCCGGAAAAATTTTTAATGCAGTGATTGCTGCGGTAGTTTGCGTGACCGTGATGGCCGCCGGACTGTGGGTCTATCGCTGGCTTGAAAAGGACCGCGTCCTGCGTCAGGTCGTGGAACGGCTGTCTGCGGATTCACGGGTGGCCGAGGTGCTGGTCACTAAGAGCGAATATGACGAACAGTCAAAGCGCATTCGCACGACGATTAAATTTTTGGAATATGACACCGCGGGGCAGCCGCTTGAGCCGAAATACTTTTCGTTTCTTGGAAATATCATACAGTTTCAGGCGCTGGTGATTCGTTTTGATGACAAACTGGTTGAGATGGGAGACCGTCTGCGCGGAAAAAGCGCGTATCTTTTTTTAAAGGCCTTTGTGCTCGATGGGGAAAAGACGCAATCATTCGATATTACCGAAAATAATGAAATTCCTGCCGGGTATAAAATTCCTCATGCTGATTCCGAATTTGAAAAAGAAGTCTGGAACCGTTTTTGGGATTATGCCCTAAAGCCGGAAATGCGTGAAAATGCAGGTATTAAGAACGCTCAAATTGAAGCCCCGGGCTCCATGTTTCTACCGGGCACTATCTACACGATCCGTATTGAACATGACGGGGGGTTAAGAATTGATACGGCTCCCATTCCGGCGATTCTCAAGGGCGAGACCGTATAAATGAAAAAGGCTGTTTCGTCATCCCGTCATTCGAAAGTGGTCACAGTTTTCGGCAGCGGCCAACTTAATCACAAAACCTCGGAATATACCCAAGCCGTTGAGTTAGGCCGCTTGCTGGCGGAGGCCGGGCTGACGGTGTGTAACGGCGGTTATGGCGGAATTATGGAAGCCTCGGCCTGCGGGGCACGTCAGGCAGGCGGACGCACGGTGGGGATTATGAGCGGGTCCTTTGCTCACAAGGCCAATGCCTGGATCATGGAAACCGAACGCTTTGCGACCTGGCATGAACGGCTTTTGCGGCTGGTTGAAATCGCCGATGCCTATGTGATTTGTGACGGGGGAACAGGAACGCTTGTCGAACTTTTTATGGTTTGGGAAATCGCCAACAAACATAAAGTCCAAAAGCCGTTTATCCTGCTCGGCCAACAAATGCAAAGTCTGAGCAATTATTTAAAATCCAATCCGTATATTATTTTTCATCCGTGTCTGCACTATGCCCAAACGCCCGAAGAAGCCGTTCGGTTGATCCCCTGATATAGCAGTGATGAGTGAAAAGTTGGCATAACCCCATCAAGTGTTTTTATGGAAACTCAGCTGAAATCTTTAATGCGATTGGAAAAAAGATAAAAATATTGTTACGAAACGCGCCGTCTCGCTCGGAGTTATTTCGCCTGCGGCGAAAGGATCTCCTCGGTTCGACAAAAGGCGCTGATTGTTTCTTTAACAATATTTTTATCTTTCAGCCTTAAGAAATAGTATAGAAGCTAAAAATTCAGAAAAGATGAATGAACATTTGCACCCAAAATTTTCACTGACCGATTTTGACTATCCGCTTCCGGAGAATTTAATTGCGGATCAACCGCTTGCGCAGCGTACCGGCTCGCGTCTGTTTTTTGTCCGTCGTCATGAAGATGCGGTTAGTCATCACCGTTTTAACGAAATTGAAAATTTCTTTAAACCCGGAGATGTCCTGGTGCTTAACAATACCCGGGTTTTGCCGGCGCGGTTATACGGATATAAATCCGCCAATGGAGCTAAGGTTGAAGCCCTGCTTTTAAAAGAATGGGAACCCGGTTTATGGGAGGCTCTGATGAAACCCTCGGGCCGGATTAAACAAAGCGCGAGGATTTGTTTTAGCGGAGGGGACAGCGAACTGGATGCGGTGGTGATGGACGGCCCGCGTGAGGGGTCGGGCCAGCGGCTTTTAAAATTTGAAGATCCCGATTATCTGAAAAAAATAGAACAACTTGGGCATATGCCCCTGCCACCCTATATTCGAAGACCCGATTGTGCTGAAGACCGAGCACGCTATCAAACGGTTTTTGCCGCCAAATCCGGGGCTGTGGCCGCACCGACCGCCGGACTTCATTTTGACAGGCCTCTGCTTGAACGTCTGCAGGCCGGAGGGGTTGAGATTGTTTATGTGACACTGCATGTCGGCTACGGAACGTTTCAACCGGTTCAGTGTGAGGATGTCACCCAGCACCGGATGCATGAGGAATGGTTTGAAATCAGTGAAGATTCGGCCCGGGCGGTTAACCGGGCATTAAAAGAGAACCGCCGGGTGATTGCCTGCGGGACAACCTCGGTCCGGGTGCTTGAAAGTGCGGCCCAGGAACCCGGGCGGGTCAAGGCAGCCTGCGGTCAAACGCGGCTGTTTATTTATCCGCCGTATTCCTTTAAAATTGTCACCGGTCTAATCACCAATTTTCATTTACCCCAGAGTACCTTATTAATGCTGGTGGCGGCCTTTTTGAATGACCCCGATCCGCCGCAAAGACTGCTTGCCTTATACCGGACGGCTGTTTTAGAACAATACCGGTTTTTTAGTTATGGCGATGCGATGCTTATTCTATAAAAAAGGACTGAGGACTGAGTTAAAATAAAGATTTTAAGTTATAGGTTTTAAGTTTTAAGATCCGGTGACTCAAAAAAGATGTCTTATTGTTGGTCTGTGTGAGTCTTAAAACTTAAGACTTACAACTTATGACTATTCCGTTTTAAGCCCTGACGGACTTTTACCATTTCATCACGCATACATATACATAGAAGAAGAGACTAAATTAATGACACAGAATGCAATGACGGATTCAGGACTTCAGTTTGAAGTGACCCATGAAGACAAAGAGACGCACGCGCGTACCGGACGCGTAACCACCCCACACGGCAGCTTTGAGACACCTGTTTTTATGCCTGTCGGTACTCAGGGAACGGTGAAGACTTTAACGCCTAAGGATCTTTCCGATTGCGGTGCCGAAATCATCTTGGGTAATACCTATCATCTCTATGTCCGGCCCGGTATGGAAATTATCCAGCAATTTAAAGGGCTGCATCCGTTTATGGCATGGCAGAAACCGGTTCTGACCGACAGCGGGGGATATCAAGTTTTTTCCTTAAGCCGTTTACGCAAGATTACCGAAGAGGGCGTTTCTTTTCATTCGCATGCCGACGGCCGGGAAATTTTTCTCAGTCCGGAATTAGTGATGGAGATTCAGCAGACTATCGGCAGTGATATTGCGATGATTTTTGATGACTGTCCGCCGCCGACCAAAGATGAAAAACGTGTGCGTGATTCACTTGAAATTACTTTGCGGTGGGCGCTGAGAGCTAAGAAACATCACCAGGCCCGGTTGTCCGGAGCGGCCTGTAATAATCCGGGGCAAGCTCTTTTCGGGATTGTCCAGGGCGGCAGTTTTCTGAATCTTCGAAAAGAGTCGCTGGAGCGGACAGTGGAAATCGGATTTGACGGTTATGCGTTAGGCGGCCTTTGTGTTGGGGAAAATAAAGAGGAGACTCAGGCCGTTTTTGAACAAATCTGCCCGATGCTGCCACGGGAAAAGCCGCGATACTTAATGGGTATTGGGACTCCTCTGGACTTTCTGGAAGGGGTGGCCGGAGGGGCAGATATGTTTGATTGCGTCAATCCGACTCGTTATGGACGTAACGGGACGGCCTTCACGTCTAAAGGGCTCATTGTTGTGCGAAACGGGAAATATGCCGCCGATGAGCAGCCTTTGGATGAAACGTGTGATTGTTACGTTTGTACTCATTTTTCCAGGGCCTATCTGCGCCATTTATTTAATGCTTCAGAAATTCTGGGTCCAAAGCTGGTTTCATGGCATAATGTGCATTTCTTCGTCAATTTTGTAAAGGCTATCAGGCAAAGCATTAAGGAAAACCGCTTTTCTGAATTTAGAAAAAATTTTATCAATCAATTTGACCTAAACTGCCGATAATTTATAATCACATGTTCGGATGGACCACATGAATAAAAACTGTGATTCTATCTGTGTTAATCTGTGTAATTAAATCTGTCGTCATCTGTGCTATAAAAGGAGTAAATCATGTTTGAGAAATTAGCTTATGCCGCTGGCCCCGCTGCCGGACAACCCCAAGTGAACCCACTGCTTAGTTTTGCCCCTTTTTTCCTATTACTCGGTGTTTTTTATTTTTTATTGATTCGTCCGCAGCAAAAAAAGCAGAAAGAAATGCAGACCATGATTGATGCTCTTAAAAAGGGTGACCGGGTGGTAACCGCCGGCGGAATCCTGGGAACTGTGACCAGCTTGCAGGATGACTATGTGGTGCTTAAAATCGGTGACAATGAACAAACCAAGATCGAAATCCTTAAGAGTTCGATATCCGGATTGCGTAATAAATAATCCTATTCATTTGCGATAGAAGGAGCAGTTCAATGGACAAATTTTTAAAGTGGAAAGTTTTAGCCATCATTCTGATTGTCGGTTTCAGTGTTTGGAAGATGTATCCGCCTAAAGAAAGTGTGCATTTGGGATTGGATTTGCAGGGGGGTATGCAGCTTCTGCTTGAAGTTCAAACCGATAAACTGCCCGAAGATGCACGTGAAGATGCCACCGACCGTGTTGTGGAGGTTATCCGTAACCGTATTGACGAGTTTGGTGTCCAGGAACCGGTCATTTCAAAGCAGGGATCCACTCAGGTGGTGGTTCAGCTTCCGGGTGTTACCGATCGAGATCGCGCTAAAGAGGTAGTTGGTAAAACCGCGCATCTTGAATTTAAACTGGTTTCGGATGATCCTGATCTTTTAAAAAAGGCCCAGGAAGGGACATCTGTTGCTGATTTTGAATTAAGTCAGATTCAGGATCAATTCGGTGGGCATCCCATTCTGCTTTCCCGTGATGCTCTTTTGACCGGAGATCATCTGACCACCGCTTCAGTCGGATTTGATCAATATGGTCAGGCCATTGTCCAGCTTCAGTTTGACGGTGAAGGAGCCAAGACTTTTGACAAAGTGACTTTTCAAAATATCGGCCGCCAATTGGCTATTGTGCTTGACGGCAAAGTTCATTCCGCCCCGGTCATCCGTGACCGTATTCCGAATGGCCAGGCGCAGATCTCCGGTAATTTCACTCCTGAAGAAGCCAGTGATCTGGCGCTTGTTCTGCGTGCCGGTGCTCTTCCGGCTCCTGTCGAAATCGTTGAAGAACGCACGGTTGGTCCAAGCCTCGGACAGGACTCGATTCAAAAGGGTTTGCGCGCCGGATTAATCGGAGCGGCATTGGTGTTTGTTTTCATGCCGCTTTATTACTTTTTGGCCGGATGCATTGCAAGTATCGGTCTTTTTCTTTATGCCGTCATTGTCATGGGGCTCTTTGCCGCCTTAAACGCATCCCTGACCCTGCCGGGTATTGCTGGTTTTATTCTGTCACTAGGTATGGCTGTCGACTCGAATGTGCTTATTTTTGAACGTATGCGTGAAGAAGATGAAACCGGGAAAAGCCCGCGTGCTTCGGTGGCTGCCGGTTATCATAAGGCCTTTGCCGCGATTTTAGATTCAAATGTGACGACGCTCTTAACCTCGTTCATTCTGTTTACGTTCGGAACCGGGCCGGTGAAAGGGTTTGCCGTGACCCTCTCTATCGGTATTATTGCCAGTATGTTTTCTGCGCTGGTGATTACGCGTGTCATTTTTGATGTTCTTCTTAAACAAAAACCGAATCTCCACATAAAAATGCTTTCTCTGATTAAAAATACGAATATTCCTTTTCTAAAAGGGCGTTTTTGGGCCTATGGATTTTCGGTCATTGCTTTGACAGTCGGAATTCTGTCATTTGTCGGCCGTGGGCATGAAAACTACGGTATTGAGTTTACCGGCGGCAGTTTAATCCATATGAAATTTGAGCAGCCGGTGGATTCCTCACAGCTGAGATCCGCCTTGAATGACGCCGGTTTGAAAAAGCTGATTATTCAGACATTTGGGGCCAAAGAAGAAAATCAGTTTGTCATTAAAGCGGCTGAAAAAGATACTGACCGTATTGAAGCCGCCGCCGAAAAACTGGTCGGAGGCAAAAAATTCCAGGTGCTTCGTGTTGACCGCGTCGGTCCTGCCGTCAGTCAGGATTTGACCCAAAAAGCCCTGATGGCCGTTTTCTGGGCCAGTATCGGAATTTTGATTTATTTAGGATTCCGTTTTGAATGGAGGTTTGCGCTTGCCTCGGTGGTCGCCCTGGTGCATGACACCATTTTCACATTTGGTGTCTATGCTCTAAGCGGACGCGAGATTAATATTCCGACGGTGGCCGCGGTCTTGACGATTATGGGTTATTCGGTCAATGACACCATTATTACATTTGACCGGGTTCGCGATAATCTGAAGGCCATGCGCAGAAAGCCCTTTGATGAAATCGTCAACACCAGTATCAATCAAACGCTTGGCCGTACGATTATTACGACGGTGACAACCTTATTGGCCGCACTGGCATTGTTTATTTTCGGCGGTTCTGCCGTGAACGATTTTGCGTTTATTCTGCTGGTCGGTTTTACGGTGGGTACGTATTCTACAATTTTTGTGGCGACCTCGCTGGTCGTTGACTGGAAAGCAAAGCGTTAATTATTTAAATAAGCCCGCGGCTCTTGAGTGAGCTGCGGGCTCTTTACTCTTTTCCCCGGCATGGATTCTTCTGTTTCTTCTTTTCCGAACCTTTCCCCTTTAATCTTGAAACTATTGGATATCAAAGGTTTTTCTTCCCCTGAACAAATCGATCATTTTCTGTCTGCCGGATTAGAACATCTGCATGACCCTTTTGACATGAAGGGGATGCGTGAAGCCGTCGAAAGAATCGAGTCGGCAAAGCTGCGGACACAGAAGGTCATGATTCATGGAGACTATGACGTTGACGGAATTACCGCGACGGCCATTATCGCCAATACCCTAACCATTCTCGGAATCGAAAACGAAACCTTTTTACCTCAAAGGGATAAAGATGGATACGGTGTCAGTGAGGATGCGATTCGCCGTGCGCATCAAAACGGAGTCTCTCTCATTATCACTGCCGACTGCGGAGTGACCGCGCACCAGGCGGTCCGAACGGCCAGGTCTCTGGGGATGGACATGATTCTGGTCGATCATCACCGTATCCCTGAGGAAGGGTTGCCTGAAGCCAATGTGATTTTAAATCCCCAGCAGGAAGATTGTTCTTATCCCTGCGGTGAATTATCGGCCGGGGGACTGGCGTTTAAATTGAGCCAGGCACTGATCGGGGAACGGGCCTTTCAATTTTTGGATCTGGCCGCCTTATCCACGGTTTGTGATGTGGCCCCTTTAAAAGATGAAAACAGAATTATTGTCAAATATGGACTTAAGCGATTGAGCGAATCGCCGTCGGTCGGCTTAAAGGCCCTGGCAGATGTTTCGGGCGTTCGCAGCCGTCCGTTTAATGTCGGGCACCTGGGTTTTGTTTTTGGTCCGCGCGTGAATGCCTGCGGGCGTATGAGCAGTCCCGATATCGCCCTCAGGCTTTTGATCACTTCCCATAAGCGTGAAGCCGAAAGCCTTGCCCATGTTTTACAGGAAGAAAATAAAATGCGTCAACAGGAAGAACGGGTAACGGTCAAAGAGGCGATTCTGGATGTAGAGCGGACTTTCCATTTTAACCGCGACCGGGTGATTGTCGTCGGCCGTAATGGCTGGCACCAGGGAGTTATCGGAATTGTTGCCGCAAGGCTTGTCGATAAATTCCACAGGCCGGCGATCGTACTTGCTTTTAAAAACGGGCTCGGCAAAGCTTCGGGACGATCGATAAAAGGGTTTCACCTTTATGAGGCCTTATCCGCCTGTCGGGAAGTTCTGGATGAGTTTGGCGGCCATGAATTGGCAGCCGGTCTGACGATGCAGGAAAATAAGGTGCAGCAATTTCGCCAGATGATTAATCAATACGCGGTAGACAACAGTTCACCCGACACTTTCAAAAAGACGGTTAAGGCGGATTTGGAGATTTCTCTGGAGGCCTTTAAAACGCCTTTTTTAAATGAGCTGGCTCTTTTAGAACCTCACGGCGCGGGCAATCCGAGGCCTTCCTTTTTGACCAAAAATTTACGGATTAGGAATAAACCCGTCAAAAGATATTCAGATACCTATCAGTTTCTAGTCACCGACGGACCCAGGACTTTTGAAGCCAACTGGAAGGATTTGTCCGGCACCGGTCTTTCCTGGCTTAAAGAGGGCATACATGTTGATGCCGTTTATTCGGTCAAAACAAAGATCTTAAGCGGCATTGAAACCATGTCCCTTGAGATCAAAGATATCCGGTGTTGATCGATTTCTGAAGAACTGCTTTGTCCATCGAGCTCCTGGACACAAACGACTTCATATGCTATATTTAGAACAACTTTGATGTAAAATGATAAGTATTAATCAGCTCGAACCGTATCAATTTTTCCGCACTTATAATAATTAGCAATGGAGTTTAGTCAGTACTCCCGCGTCGGCTGCTAGGCCGCAGCCTTGCGGGATAAATTCGCACGGTGTACTTGACGTCGCCCTTCAGGCTCCGTAAGTACTGTGCTCATTTAAGGAGACCTAACATGATCATTGAAATTGGAATTGTAGCCGGTGAAATTTGGCACTTTTTGGATAAAAACGGCAATTCAAAATTAGACAAAATCGTCAAAGGTCTTGATCGCCCGAAAGAGCTGATTTTAATGAGCCTGGGTTGGCTTGCGCGTGAAGGCCATGTCACTTTAGGTAAACCAGAAGACGGCTATCTTATTTCTTTAACACAAAAAAATTTGTAGCTTAGCCCTCGTCAATTTTGAAGTAATGCGCCAGTCAGTTCAAAATTGACGAGGTACTTATGTAATGTCCCTCTAAAATCAAAATAGATGTTGTACTAAAATATCTTGAAATATTCCATTCTTTTAACGACTTGCCCTGACAAGAAAACATCTTCCAAGATTGCCTCCGTTTTGGTTCAGAACAAACTTGCCGCGTGTGTTACCGTCCTTCCTTTGGCTGAATCTTATTATGTCTGGAAGGGGAAAAGGGAAAAAGCCAAAGAACATTTACTTCTGATCAAAACGCGTAAAATTCTTTTCTCGAAAGTTGAAAAATTCATTTTAAAAAATCATCCCTATGATGTGCCTGAGATCATTGCGATTCCGATTGAGAATGGCAGCAAATCTTATCTTGATTGGGTAAATCGTTCTACGGTGGATTGACGTTTTTGACCCAACTGAGGACATTTAACCTTAGACTTTTTGACTTTCAACGTAACGAGTCACGCCCTAGCGACAGAGACGGGGAACGATAAAGTCTGCTAAATTTGGCTTGGGGAAACAGCGATGAGTAATTTTGCAGGAATATCTTTCACATTCTCCACAGAATGTGAAAGCGAAGCGTCAAAATAAAGAGTTTCACCGGCTTTAAGTACAAATTCCGCTTTATCCACGGTGGCCCGGATCTCTCCTTCAAGGACATAAAAAAATTTTTCAACACCTCGCTCCTGATTTTCGCGGGGGGTTTGTGTTTTTGCAGCAAGGGTGAGAAGTAGCGGTGTGATTTTTTTCTTGGAACTTTCCTGAGTCAGAAGTTCAATCTGAATGCCGCGTGAATGATGGGTGACTTTGCGTTCATCCGCCTGTCCCATATGATCAATTTCTTCATAACGTTTGTCGACACCCACATAAAGGTCAGCCAGCCCTATTCCGAGTGCCTCGGCAATTTTTTCATGGCTTTCAATGGTTCCGCTCATGGTTCCGGTTTCAATTCGAGACAGAGTGGCCTGGGCAACGCCGGTTTTCTCCGAAAGTTCCACCAGAGTGACGCCTTTTTCCTTACGAATAGTTCTGATTCGTGATCCAAGATTCTTAAGCATGCTGTGAATTTATCGCTTTCGCTATCTTTTGTCAATTTCTATATGGGAAAAATGAAATCAGGATATGAATGAGGCCTTTTGGGAATAAAATATGTAAAATAATTAAATTATATTTGACATTAAATTAATAAAATGTTAATTTTTCTGTATAACAATCAAGGCCATGGTTAATAAAACTACGGACTTGTTAACTTAAAGGAGAATAAAAATGAAACAGAACACGCCTATGATTCACCTAGTAGGAGTATTTGCCCTTGCAGCTTTTCTGTTTGGGAATTTGTCTATTTTCAACACACCCAGAGTTTATGCCGCTCAGCCTGTGCTGGGAGAAGCTCAGCCGGCAGGTCTTGTGAATATTAATCAAGCTGGCGCCGAAGAACTTGAAGCGATCCGTGGTGTAGGCCCTGCGCTGGCAAACCGGATCGTTGAATTCCGTAATGAAAACGGACCTTTTGAAACGATTGATGATTTAGCCAACGTCAAAGGAATCGGCGGTGCCAAATTGCAGAAAATAAGAGTGCAGGCAACCGTTTAATTCATTTGAGGCTGTTATGGGCTTTGGGATAACCCCGCTTGGAGATTCATTCTTTCAAGCGGGGTTTACTTTTGTGGAGTCAAGAAACTAACCCCGTAGGAAACTTACTGACAGAAAGCGTCTGGATAAGATCCTCTAGTCAAATAAAAGACATTTGCCAAGAGGGCTCAACCCTGACAGAGAGCGTCAGGATAAGATCCTCTAGTCAAATAAAAGACATTTGCCAAGAGGCTCTAACAAAAGACGTTTGCTAAGAGGGCTCAACCCTGACAGAGAGCGTCAGGATAAGAGCTTCTAACCAGACAAAAGACGTCTGCTAAGAAGCTCTAATTATTCGTAGGGATGAACGCCGGGCTCGCCGTATTCAATTTGCTCACCACTGGCATCACCAAAGGCATCCCATTTGTAGGTAATGCTGGCTGAAACAGCCTGAAGATAGGATGTATATTTTCCGTCAACGTCACCGCCGACAAGATTACTGATATCATTATCAATGTGGCGACGGAAGAAGAAAGAGTTGTAATAAGAGAGATCAAAAACAAGATTTTTGGTAAGTTCATATCCCAGTCCAAGCGAAAAAGTAAGACGATTACTATCGGGAACACCAGGTGTAAAATGATTTTTTGGGATAGGTGTCCAGTAATACCATCCGCCGCCGCGTAATGTGAGCCGATCGGTAACTTTATGGGTCGCTCCAAGATGTAAACTGAAGCCGTTGCGATAGTCCTTATCAGCGGTGGTACCTAATCCGGGAGTATTGCCTATTGCGCTCAAGATAATATCGTCAAAAGCGTTGACTGGATCAGCGTTAATATAAAGTCGGTTAAAGCTGGACCAGCGTGTAAACCCAAAATCAACTTTATACGATGTTCGCGGTGTGGGATGATAAGAATATCCAACCGTGAAATTCAATGGCAGGTTGACTTTAGCATGAGCGCCGGTTTCAAAATTACCGCCGCTGGTGGAATTTTCAACTTTGACCAACCCTTTGACCAATACATCCACTGGGCTTCTAAAATAAAAACCGAGCCGGTTTTTCTCATTGAGTTTGATCAAAGTTCCCATGTGCCAACCCCAACTGTTTCCGGAAAGGTTGGCCCGCAACTGACCGTCGGGTGTTCCGGCGCCGAAAATCAGGGAGTTGGGATAGGCGAGAACGGAACCAAAATCAAAAATGCGGTAATACATCGGCCCGCCGCCGAAGGAAAGCCAATCGGTGATTTTAAAGGCTACCGTAGGTTTAATCGCATACATCTTAAGCCAGTTACGCCAGCCGGTATAACGAACGGCTTGATGATTGGAATCATATTTATCACTGAATCCAAAAGGTGAATCCATACCCACGCCAAAGGCCAGGCGATTGTTAAGGGTTTGCCCGGGGTTAACGGTTAAATAGGCGGTTGGGACGACGTTCAGTGTTCCCGAGCTGCGTGTGCTTCCGGTATTGGTTCCGTCAATGAAAGTAAAAAGACTGATTAAACTGGTATGACTTTGGACCTGAATTCCGGGGAGGTCTGTCAGACCGGCAGGGTTATAGGAAATAGCCGCCGGCTCGTTGGGATCTCCGACTCCGGTACCACCCTGACCCAGTGATTGAGCGCTGAAAGAGGCATTTTCAAATGCTCCTGATCCGACGGCGTAAGCACCAGGGACAATAAGGACAAAAGAGAGTAAGGTGAAAAATGATAGCTTGTAAAAGATCTTTTGCATGAATTTCCCCTTGGTTGGAATCGCCCTGCGCTTAATTCGATTTTAGAGTTGCACAGTTTAAGTATCTTTAAGCATTCTTAGGCTGACCGCTTAAAACTGAAAATAACTATGATACCAGGGCAAAATAATAGCAATAAATGATTTATTTGTACATAGAATTATCGGGAAAACCCTTGAGGGACTTGAGTTGCTGCCGGGCTTGCATCGTGATTGCGTTATTTTTGGCATGACGGGCAAATATGGGTGCTTCTTTGACCGACAAGGATTCTTTCAATGATGTTGTTGCATCGGGGACAAGGTGCTCCGGTGCGTCGAAAAACGTTTAGCTCATCTTGATTCCGGCCGCGGCGGCCGCCGACACTGTAGTAGTTGTAATCACTTTGGCCTAAGGAGGTCCCCAAATTGCGGATACCCCGCTTAAGGACGCTGCGAATGGCATCATAGAGGTTTTTTATTTCAGCGGTGGATAGGCTTGCGGATAAACGTTCCGGATGGAGTCTCGCTTGCCATAAGCTTTCGTCCGCATAAATGTTGCCGAGTCCGGCAACAAAAGACTGATCCAGCAGTAGAGGTTTTAATTTGCGATGATACCGTTTCAGGCGCTTTTGAAAACATGAGAATCTTAATGGGGGATTCAGGGGTTCGGGGCCCAGGCGCGCGAAATAATCGTGAGGATTTTTGATTAAATACCAGCGTCCGAATTTACGCGAGTCCCTAAAACGCAAATCACGGTGTCCTTCGAGATTGACAACAACATGGTCGTGGGTTGTTCTCGGGGTGTGGGCGGGGCAGAGATGGATGCGTCCCGTCATGCGCAGGTGAATTAAAAGCGTATCTCCGGAGGACAGGCTGATGACGATCAATTTGGCCCGTCTGTATATGCGTTGAATGATTGTGTTTTCGATGCGGGATAGAAACTCTTTAAGCGGAGGCTCTGCTACTGTCCGTTTCCAATACACGTGAACTTTTCGGATCTTTTGGCCGATAAGTTTTTGACGGCACAAATCACGGACAATGGTTTCAACCTCAGGAAGCTCAGGCATAAGAATTAGTTTATACGATCTACTCCTGTTTTGCATCATCCGTAAGGCACGGGTTGATTTGAGCGCCGTAAGGTTCTATAATCTTAAAAAATGCAATCACGAGGCTTATGTATAAATTGATAAAATTAGCACGACTTTCCTTTGCGCCCCGCTTATGGATTAGTTTATCGGCCTTTTTCTTTTTCTATTCCCAGATAATGCTTTTTGCCCAACCCGAAGCAGTTCTTGTCGGAACGATTGAAAAAATGACCAAGTTAGAGGCTGGTCAGTATGAGCTGGCTGTAAAAGGGGAAAAGGGCACGATCACTTATGTGATCGATCAACCGACGGTTGTCGGCGCTTTTGTCCAGGCAGATCAGTTGGAGGCCGGAGTCGAAATTTTTCAGGAACCTGAAAAAAAAGACGGCCAGCCGGACCCGAATATTCCGGCCTTCTTAAGACTGCCTGAAATTCCGGAGCCGCCCAAAATTCAGGAAATTCCCCCGCCTCCCCAGATACAAAAAATTCCGCAGCCACCGAAAAAACCCGATATTCCGGATATGAAAGCTCTGCAGGAATTACAGGCTAAAATGCAGCCGCCCCCTTCGGCGCCCGGAGCACCGGCCCCGGCACCGGGAGGTGGTAAGCCGCAGGCAAAAGCCGCCGAGGGGCCTCAGGGTGAGCAGGATGCTAAAGCGGATGCTTTGGCGATGATGAAGCAGGCCGCCGCTCAAGCGCTTGGTGGAGGTGGAGCCGGCGGAGAGCAGGGGGCCAAGAAAAAAGAAGATGAAGAGCCTCCGCCACCGGAACCCGATTCGTTGGCCAAGATTGAAACCGGCCAAACTCCACTTTCGGCAGCGACTACTGATCAGCCAGAGGATGCGGCCGCAACCATTTCAAGACCGGTTTTTAAAAAAGTCGTCAAGGTGGGCAAACAGGCAGATAAGGTGGAGATTGCTTTGGCCTCGTCCGGAGGAAATACTGAGATTACCTTGGAACCGAAACAAATGATTTTTAAGGTGCTGTCGGCCCAGGATCTTAAGCCTGGAATGAAAGTCAAAATTCATTTAGTGGACTCTTCTGAGAATGCCCCTGTTCAGGCTGTAACCGTTCTTTAAGTTTCCGTTTTTTCGAAATAATCGGCGTTAATCCGGATTTTTCATTGCATTCCTGCTGTGCCGTTCTATCTACATGTGGCTACTGACGACTTCCGACCGATGAGAAATACGGTTAAGATTTAAAGAAAATCGCACGATCTATATAAGCATGAAAAATCGTAAAGTGATATGGCCCGGCAATCCGAGCGTAATCTGTAGCTATGCCCTTTTAGGCCTTTTTTCCTTCTGGATTTATATTCGGGGTCAGATTCGCCTTCCGGAGATGCTTTTTTTTGTTCTCATTATTCTTTCCGCCTTTTTGTTTAATTCCTACCTCTGGTATCTTGAAATCGATGATAAGGGCATTAGCGGTCCGGGCCGTTTTGGACCCGCTCACCGGGTGAAAATTCTTTGGAATCAAGGCGAAGTTCATTTTGGTAAAAATCGTATCGGTATTCATTATCTGATCATTTCAGACACGCAGCAGAAAAGTAAAATCAAAGTGATGGAAGCCAATTTTTCAAAACGTCAACTGTATGAATTGAAACAGTTTTTTGACCGCCACACGCCGCCGCTTAAACAGGGAGTCATCCCTCCGGGCAGCCGTTTTAATGCCTAGTGTCTGTCAATGCCGTTTTTTGGCATTGTTACAGACACTTGTACCGTCTACCAATAAAATCAGATGTCAGACGGTGCTAGTCGAGCGGTCAATGCCGTTTTTTGGCATTGTTACAGACACTTGTACCGTCTACCAATAAAATCAGATGTCAGACGGCATAGAACCTCTTCAGTTTTGAAGAGGAGGTCATGGGCTTCAAAATCGTTAGAGGTTTTTGTGCCGCGTGCCCCTAAAATGAGAACAAACGCGGTACTGGGAATTTTTTATGACAGATGACTTAATGAGTGATTCTAAAATATTGATCGTCGATGACGATGTTGCTTTGGGAATGGAAACCGAAGAGATTCTCAAAGAACACGGCTATCAGAAAATCCGCTATATCTCAGATCCCCGTCAGGCCGAGGATGTTTTTCGCGAATTCCGTCCGGACCTGATGATGCTCGATATCCGTATGCCCCACATGGACGGTTTTCAGGTGCTCGAGCAGCTTCGCGAAATTCGCAAAGAGACCTTTGTTCCGGTGCTGGTTCTCACCGGTGAATCCGATCCTAATATTTGTGAGAAGGCCCTGGCCGCCGGAGCTACGGATTTTTTAAGTAAGCCGATGAATATTCCTGAGGCACTGGTGCGAATTCAAAATCTTCTTCAGACACGGAAATTGCAGTCCGAGTTGGAAAATAAAAATGAATTTTTGGAGGTTAAGGTCAACGACCGTACGCGTCAGTTACGCGACGCCGTTGAGAAACTGGATGCAATGCATGCAGAAGTTAAAGACGCCTATATCGAAACGATTTATCGCCTGACAAGGGCCACCGAATATAAAGACGAGGAAACGGCGGATCATGTTAAAAGACTCAGCCTTTATGCTGCAACGCTCGGCCGTGCGATCAATCTGAGTGAACATATGGTTGAACTCTTGCTCTATGCCAGCCCGATGCACGACATCGGAAAAATCGGCATTCCCGACAAAATTTTATTTAAAGCGAATAATCTCACAGAAGAAGAATGGCAGACCATGAAAACGCATCCTCAAATTGGTTATGAAATTTTAAAAGACTCCAAGGCCCCCGTGCTGAAGCTGGGTGCCATGATTGCCCATTGCCACCATGAACGATGGGACGGATCCGGTTATCCTCAGGGCCTCAAAGGCGAGGAGATTCCGATTGAAGCGCGCATCCTGAGCCTGGTGGATGTCTATGACGCATTGCGCAGTAAACGTCACTATAAACCGGCTTTTGATCATGAAAAGAGCTGCAAGATTATTTTGGAGGGAGATGAGCGGGTGAAACCCGCTCACTTTGATCCTAAGTTACTCGAAGCCTTCAGGAAAGTTCATCTCGAATTCAAAAGAATCTTCGATGAAAATAATCGATAAACAGGCTTTGTTATTCTCACCTTCGTTAGTATCGCGGCCCGTGTATGCCGCATAAACTTACGCGTCAGCTCCGCTTTTGGGATTCAGTGGCTATCAATATCGGCATTGTGATCGGTGTCGGGATTTTCCGGGTGCCCGCCGAAATCGCCAAGCTTATCGATCATCCCGTTTTAATTATTGCTGCCTGGGTTCTCGGCGGTTTGGTTTCACTGATGGGCGTTTTGTGTTATGCCGAGCTTTCCTCCTGTTTTCCCGAGACCGGGGGGACTTATGTTTATCTAAAAGAAGCTTTTGGTAAGACAGTGGGGTTTCTTTTTGGGTGGACGGAATTTTTAGTGCTGCGTGCCGGTTCACTTGCCGGCATTGCCTACGTACTGGCCGCTTATCTGAAAAATTTTGTCGACCTGGGACCTGAGACCGAAAAGGTGATTGCGATTACCTCGATTGCCTTTTTTACAGGGCTTAACATTGCCGGGCTCCATTATGGCACGCGCGTTCAAAATGCCTTGAGCATTCTTAAAGTCGCGACGCTTGCGGTTATGACCGCCCTGATTTTTACATTCGGTAAGAACCTCTCCGCCCCAACCTTTTCGGCCGGGAATATGCAAATCAGTTATGCTTTTATTCCCGCGCTGATCCCGGTTCTGTGGGCTTATGGAGGGTGGAATGAAAGCACGTTTATGTCCGGTGAGTTCACCGACACCCGTAAAGAGCTGCCCCGCTCACTGATCACAAGCATCGCCGTCATTACATTGCTTTATGTCCTGATCAATATGGCTTATCTCAAAGTGATGCCTCCGGCTGAAATGAAAGAGAGTCAATCGATCGCCGCCGATATCTTCAACCGCATGTTCGGTTCAATGGGGAATAAAATTATGTCCTGTGCGGTGATGATCTCAGCCTGCGGAGCGTTGAACTCCTATGTCATGACCGGGGCGCGCATTCCTTTTGCCGTGGCTCAGGACGTTCGCCGTCTGTCCTGGATGGGAGAGGTGCATCAAAATTATGGAACCCCGGCCAAGGCCTTTATCGTCAATGCAGTCTGGGCTTCAGTTTTAATTTTGTGGGGAAACTTTGAAGAGCTGCTTTTTTTTACTGGATTTGCCAAATGGTTTTTCTTTATCTTGGCCGGAGCCAGTGTTTTTGTTTTGCGCAAAAAGCTTGCCGATTCACACAAGGGCTTCAAAATGATCGGTTATCCCTGGGTGCCCATCATTTTTACTTTTGTGTCGCTGGCACTCTTTATCACCACGATTGTTCATACGGCCCGCGCAGCCCTCTTTGGGGCGGCCATTCTTCTCTTGGGAATTCCGGTTTATTACGTCATCAGCCGCCAAAAGCAATCCTGAAAGCACCATTTTTAGACAAAAAATGCCAATTATTTGGGATATTGACTATATTTCAATCATAAAAATTGATATATTTTGGGATATTGGTCAATTGTCTATACTGTAGAGATTCCGGATTGTATTTAAGTCCCAAAAACGATAGAATTCCCCTCCACAGAAATTGTTTTAATACCTGCTTACGGCTTCACCCTAAGCATAAGCTGAGTAAAAATATTATTATGAAACGAGCCAATCGCTTAGGAGCTTCCCTGCCTGACCGGCAGGGTGATCTCCTGCACTCATAAGCGGCTCTAATCGTTTCTTCATAACTATTTTTACTCAGGAAACGGTTAGTCCGGGATTAAGTTCTTGAGAACGGTTTATTTTTTTGAAGGAGAGAGATTCATATGACGAACGAAGCGAAAGAAAAAATTGAATTTAAGGCCGAAGTGGCTCAGGTATTAAACCTGGTGATTCATTCACTCTACAGCCACCGCGAAGTGTTCCTGCGTGAGTTAATCAGCAACGCCTCGGATGCCCTTGATAAACACCGCCATTTGGCCCTGACCGATGAAAAATATAAAACCTCTGATGCTCCTGCCTATGCCATTAAACTGGCCATTGATAAGAAAAAACAGACTCTGACCATTTCCGACAACGGAATCGGAATGAGCCGTGAAGAAGTCATTCAAAACCTGGGCACCATTGCAAGCAGCGGTACCAAAGCCTTTCTCGAACAAATGGCCCAGGGCAACAAAGACAGTCTGCAGCTTATCGGGCAGTTTGGAGTCGGGTTTTACAGTTCCTTTATGGTGGCCTCGAAGGTGAAGGTCGTGACTCGTCGTGCCGTCTCGGAAGAAGCGGCCGTGTCCTGGGAGTCGGACGGTACCGGCGGGTATACGCTTGAGGAAGCCAAAAAAGAAGATCACGGTACCGAGATTACGCTTTATTTGAAAGACGATGCCAAGGATTATTTGGAAGAATTCGAAATTAAAGAAGTGGTGAAAAAATATTCCGACTACGTGTCCTACCCGATTATTCTGATCAAAGAGAAGAATGAAGAGGAGACGATTAACAAGGTGACGGCGATCTGGCGCCGTCCCAAAAATGAAATCAAAGAAGAAGAGTATTTTGAATTTTATAAATACATCAGCCATGATTTTGAAGACCCTCTTCTTTATACACACCACAGCATTGAAGGGGCGTTGGAATTCAAGCTCCTGCTTTTTATTCCCAAGAAAAGGCCGGTCAATTTTTTCCGCGATGACATCCATGGGTTGCGTCTGCATGTAAAAAAAATGTTTGTCACGGATCAGTGCAAAGAATTGATTCCGGTTTACCTGCGCTTTGTCAAAGGCGTGGTTGATTCTGAGGATCTGCCTCTGAACATTTCGCGCGAAACCCTGCAGCACAACGCGCTGATTCCCAAGATCCGCAAACAACTCACCAAAAAGATCTTTGATCTGCTGGAAGAGCTGGCCGAAAAAGAGCCCGAAAAATACCGCGAATTCTTTCTCGAACTCGGTGTGGCTTTAAAAGAAGGGATTACGATGGATTTTGAAAACCGTGACCGGATTCTGGAGCTCCTGCGGTTTAAGTCTAGCGCGGGATCTTCGGAAAAAGACCTGGTTTCACTCAAAGAATATGTTGAACGCATGAAACCCGAACAAAAGGAAATCTATTACATTGCCGGCACGAGCCGTGAGGCCTGTCAGCAGAGTCCGCACCTTGAGCTTTTTCGCAGCAAAGGGATTGAAGTGCTCTTTATGGATGAAGTGATTGATGAGTGGGTAATCCCTTCGATTCCCGAATATCAGTCCAAGAAATTAAAGTCGATCACCAAGGGCGATCTGGATCTTGGGGATTTGGACAAAGAAGCCAAAAAAGAGAAAGAAAAAGCCGATACGGACTATAAGCTTTTGACCGACCGGTTGCGCTCAGCGCTGCAGGAACAGGTCAAGGAAGTGCGGATCAGTGTCCGCTTAAATGAAAGCCCCTGCTGTCTGGTGGCCGACGAGAATGATATGGATGCCAATATGGAACATATCATGAAGGCGATGGGGCGTGAATTTCAGGAAACTAAGCGGATCCTTGAGATTAATCCTCAGCATGCAGTGATCAAAAATATCAAAGCCCTTTTGGATAAAGATCCTAAAGACGTGCGCATTGAGACCTGGGCCTCGCTGCTTTTTAACCAGGCCCTGATTGCCGAGGGCAAAGCGGTGAAAGACCCCACGTCTTTTGTGCGTAATCTGAATGAGTTGCTTGAAAACTCAACTGGGGCATAGGCCTGAGGAGAATTATGTCGGGAATTATTGAGTGGGACGAGCGCTTCAGCGTAGGCATTGAAGAGATCGACAATCAGCATAAGAAACTCTTTGCGATCATTGATTCCATGTTTGACGGCATTGCCGAGCAGGATAATAAGGAAATGCTGAGAGTGGCTTTTGATAAGGTGCTCGACTATACACGTTATCACTTCGCAACCGAGGAAAGTTATTTTGAGAAATTTAATTATCCCGATGCCGAAGAACACAAAAAACAACACGCCAAACTCATTGAAGAAACATTAGAGTTGCAAAAAGAATATTGTGAAGGGGCTCCGGGAATGACTCTGGAACTCATTGATTTTCTGACCCACTGGCTGCAGCAGCACATTCTCCTGCACGATAAAAAATACGCCCCCTTTGTGAACCATCCCCTAAAATCCGGCAAAGGCTAACGGGCGCAGTACAAGCTTCACGCTCAACGCTTTTTCCGCTATGCTACACGGCATGCAGACATCTCCGCCTCATTCTTTTCTCAAACAATTCAGCTGGGCGCTTTACGATTTTGCGAATACGATTTTTTCGGCGGTGGTGGTGACGGTTTATTTTCCGCTTTATGCCACGGATATTCTGGGTGCAAACACCCCGGTCGGAATCAGCGCCACCGCTTCAATGATCGCAGCCGGTTTGATGATTCCTGCCCTCGGACTTCTGATTGACCGCACCGGCAAAGCCAAGCGCTATCTCATTTTCACAACCCTTTTGTGTGTAGGTGCCACGGCAGCGCTTTTCTTTCAAAAGAATCCCGCTCCGCTGCTTTTTTTCTTTTTTGCCGCGAATCTGACTTATCACATGGCTCTTGTTTTTTATAATGCCTTGCTGCCCTGTGTGGCGGAGCCGAAAACCCAGGGATTTGTCTCGGGGTTAGGGGTGGGGCTGGGGTATCTCGGTGTGGTGTGTGCACTGCCGATTGCCGACTGGTGTGACCGCGAGTACGGCCGTCCGGCTGTTTTTTTGCTGGCCGCAGGGATGTTTTTGTTTTTTTCATTTCCGGTTTTTGCGCGTGTTCCCGAAAGACAGAAAGCGCCGGACAGTCATGCCCCCCGTGTTTTTTTAAAGCAGGCGCTGCATGATCTTTGGCAGGATAAAAACGCATTACGCTTTCTGGCCGGGAATTTTTGTCTGGTCGATGCGATGAATGCCGCGATTCTCTGGCTGTCCGTTTTTTTGACACGGCTTTTTGCAGTGCCGTCACAAACTTTGGTTCAGACTATTATCTGGATTAACCTTTCGGCCGGGCTTTGGGCTTTTGTTCTGGGGAAGGTGACTGACCGTGCCGGTGCCAAAAAAGTGTTGATGGGTTCAGCCGCTGCTATGGCGGCAGCGCTTTTGATTCTTTCGACGTCAGGATCATTTGAGACGGCATTTTGGGCATTGGTTATCTTCGGATCAGGAGCAATTGCCGGAACCTGGACCGCCGGAAGGAAATTGTTGATTGATCTTGCCCCTCTAAACCGCCAGGGGGAGTACTTTGGATTTTATGGTCTGACGAATAAGATCTCGGCGGTGGGCAGTCTGCTCGTTGCGGTTTTGGCGGATCTGTTTGGATTCAGAATCGCGGTCTTCACACTTCTGCTTCCGGTCGCGGCGGCCTTGTTTTTAATCGGAAGTGTCAATACTGCAGGAGAATAGAAAATAGAGAACCGGGGAACAAAAACCCGGAGCCCGGAAAGAATACCAAAATAGCTTCTAGCACCAGGCTTCCGCTGTTGAAGTGGATGAGGCTGTGCAATTTTTAGTCGGCCTGTTTTTTGTCGGGAGATAAGCTGCGTTGGCAGGGCGTCGAGTATTGCGAGTATTAAAATTGCTTTTTTAATGGCCGATAATATTTTTTAATCGGAGAAAGTCTATGCCTGTTTTGCATCAATACAAATTAATTTTCATTCATGTTCCGAAGACCGGCGGGCAATCGATTGAAAAAGCCCTGGGGATCTATGGCGTGAATAACTGCGGAAGCAACGAAGCGGACTTCAATATTGGGTACGGTATATTTCAGGAAAAAAAAGCTTTGCAGCATTGTACTCTAGATGAGATGCTTTCTTTTAAGCTTGTTTCGAAACAGCAGATTCAACAGTACTTTAAGTTTGCCTTTGTCCGTAATCCCTGGGACCGTGTTGTTTCCGAGTATCATTGGAATATCGAAATACCGGACAAGCCAAAGCACTTCTATCCGGGGATCACCTTCTCGGAATTTGTCGATTTATACATAGAAAATCGGACTTTAGAAGCGCATATCACCGATGACCATTTTTCTCTGCAGTCAGACTTTGTTTACAATTCTGAGGGGCAGTTGGTGGTCGATTATTTAGGGCGTTTCGAGAATCTTAAGAAAGATTTCCACAAGATTTGCAGGATTAATCGAGTCCCGTGTGAGAAATTTCCGCATGTGCGTAAAACCACACATGAGCATTACTCGGTCTATTATGATCACAAGAGCAAAAAACAGGTCGAAAAGTATTATCAAAAAGACATTGATCATTTCAAGTATGCGTTTGAGAACTATTAATTTTACGGGGGTCATTCTTCTGAAGACCGCAAATCAGAAATGTTGACAGTATAGAGGGGCTTAGGGATCAGGCAATGTGTCTCATGACTATGCAGGGCGAGTTCGAGATTCTTAAAGAGATAATATTAGAAAAAAGCCGACGGTTGCCTGTTTTCTACGTTCCCAACCGGGGGAATTGGGGGGACGCGCTGATTCGATATGCGACACTAAAGTTTTTCCATAATATCGGTCTTGAATTTGAGGAAATTCGGGACTATCAGAAATTATTTAAAAAAGACCTATTTTTCTTTTTGAGAAGAGGTCTCGTCATATACGGCGGCGGAGGTGCCTGGTGCCATTTGTTTTCAAATGCAGCATCGGTAGTTTCGAAGCTTAGCCAAAAATATCAGGTCATCGTTTTGCCCTCGACTTATGAGTTAAGCCCGTCCCTTCCGCGTACGGTTCTTTTTTGCCGTGATCGGTATGAAAGCAAAAGAAATATGCCGCAAACCGTTTTCTGCCATGACATGGCTTTTTATCTTGGCAAGGAGATGCTTCTAAAAAATAGCGAAAAAAAGAATGTCAAAGAGAAAGGGTATTTTTTTAGAACCGATAAAGGGAGTGCCCATAAAATAAAAATACCGGCCTTGAATCGTGATCTCAGTCGGGAGGGAGATTGCTGGTCGGATATAGAGCCCTTTTTTGATGAGATTGATCAATTTTCAGAGATTTACACAGACCGGTTACACGTTGCGATTGCTGCATGTTTGTTGAAAAAAGGAGTCCATTTATATCCGGGTTCATATTTTAAAAATCGGGCAGTTTATTTATCAAGTATGAAAGATTATTTTGATCGTGTTTACTTTCATGAAAATTTTGATTTTAAAGAGACGGAATGAATTTAAAAAAAATATTACAGGATTGGTTTTACGGTCTGAGCGATTATCTGCGGATGCTTTTACGTGTTCCTTATGCAGCACGGGACAGGCAAACTCCCTCAAGAGTATTATTGTGGATTCTTTCTTGGACGGTCCGTCATGTCCATGGACCGCGAAGGCCGAAGCTGGATAAAAAGAATGTTCTTCTCCTGTGCATCTTGAGAGACGGCGAGGAATTCATTCCGGATTTCATGAGGCATCACCAGGAGCGCGGCATCGGCCATTTTGTTTTTTTAGATAATGATTCTAAAGATAAGACCCTGTCTATTTTAAAACAGTACCCCAATGTCACCATCCTGCAAAGCCGTTTTCCTTATAAAACCTATGCTTTTGTGTTTAGAGCGTATTTCAAGAGAAAATTTGCAGGACCGTGGTGGACTCTTTTTATGGACATTGATGAGCTGTTTGATTTCCCATTTTCAGAAAAAATAGATATTCGCACTCTGGTGCATTATTTGGAAACAAATGGGTACAATGCCGTGCTGGCCAATACCCTGGATATGTTTTCAGATAAAACATGGCTTGAATTAAAAAGAGGACCTCAGGGGTCTTTAAGAGAAATATTGCATTTTTATGATGTCAGCGCTATTCAAAGAGCAGAAGAGTTTTTAGGAAAAGATGACAGGTGGAGCCAGCCACCTCCTTTGATTTGTGAGTATAGGGCGGGTGTCCGGCAAAAAGTTTTTCATCAAACGCATTGTCATCTGTCGAAATATCCTCTTTATGATTCCTCAAAAGGGATTCAGCCCATATCGGGAAATCCCCATGAAATATCCGGCAGGGTTTGTCTCGCCGATATTTCGTGTGTGCTTTTGCATTATACTTTTTCACGAAGTTTTCCCGAAAGAACCCAAAAAGCTATTCGGGAAAAAAACTATACGAATCATTCGGAAAAATATCTCATTTATCACAGACAGCTGCAATCCACTTTAAACTGGAGCATCTATTCAAGGTCAACTCAGCCGAAACCATTAGGTTCCACTGAAGATTTGATTCGAGATCAATTTCTGGTTGTCTCGGAAAAGTATCTCAAATTTATAGAAAATCCAGGATCAAGTCCGGATATTTAAGCTGGAAGCAGAAAAAGACTATTTCCGGTAATGATCTCACGGATTTCTTGGACGCACTGCTTTATTTCTGCTAGAATGCCGCACCTATGCGTAAATACTTAACATTTCAGGAGTTAATACAATCCCTCAATAATTACTGGAGCCGTCAGGGGTGTCTGATTATGCAGCCCTATGATCTGGAAGTTGGCGCCGGTACTTTTTCACCGCATACGTTCCTTAGAGCCCTGGGCCCGGAACCCTGGAATGCCGCTTATGTTGAGCCCTCACGCCGTCCGACCGACGGCCGTTACGGCGAGAATCCGCACCGCACTCAGCACTACTATCAATATCAAGTCATTATGAAACCCGCTCCGGCGAATATTCAGGAGCTTTATCTGGGCAGTTTGAAAAGCATCGGAATTGATCTGCTTTCACATGATATCCGGTTTGTCGAGGATGACTGGGAATCCCCGACGCTTGGCGCCTGGGGATTGGGCTGGGAAGTGTGGCTCGACAGTATGGAAATTACTCAGTTCACTTATTTTCAGCAGTGCGGCAGTATTGATCTTGAAATGATCTCCGGTGAAATTACCTATGGCCTTGAGCGTATCGCCATGTTCCTTCAGCAGAAGGAATCCATTTTTGATCTTGAGTGGACTGACGGTGTGACTTATGGTGACGTTCATCTGCAGGGGGAGCGTGAATTTTCGACGTTTAATTTTGAAGGTTCTGATCCTCAAATGACTTTGCGCCATTTTGAAGACTATGAACGTCTGGCTAAAAGTCTTCTTGAAAAAAAACTGGTGCTACCCGCTTACGACTGCTGCCTGAAAACATCCCACTTGTTTAATCTGTTGGATGCGCGCGGTGCTGTGAGTGTGAATGAACGGCCGCGTTTTATCGGCCGTGTGCGTGCGCTGGCGCGTGCCTGTGCGCAGGCCTATCTGGAATCGCGCGAAGCCTTGGGATTTCCGCTGCTTCAACCCAAGCCGGCTGCCGTGAAGAAACAGGCTGCGCGTCCCAAACGTAAAAAGACCGTTAAAAGGTAAGAAGATGCCCCGTTTACTTGTCGAAATCGGAACCGAAGAATTACCGTCACCCATGCTGGATGTGGTCTACGGCGAGCTTGAGGCCAAGGCCAAAGCGTTATTTGAATCAAACCGTTTGGCTTGCAGCAAAATTTGCGTTGAAGCCACCCCTCGCAGAATCGCTTTATTTGCAGAATTTTTAACGGCCAAGCAGAAAGATCAGGTCCTTGAGTTTTCAGGGCCTTCCTATGAAAAGGCCTATGAACCCTCCGGTCAACCTACCCGTGCGCTTGAAGGTTTTTTGCGCAGCAAAGGCGCTTCGATTAAAGAAGTTCAAATTAAGGAAACCCCCAAGGGCCGCTTTGTGGTTTTGTCGCAGCATCAAAAAGGTCAGGCGCTTAAAAAAGTGCTGCCCGAACTTTTAAACGGTTTGTTTCAGCAGATCGGGTTCCCCAAAAACATGCGGTGGGAGTCCTCGGGTTTCCGGTTTCCCCGTCCGGTGCGGTGGGTGATGACGCTTCTGGATAAAGAGGTTTTAAGATTCAGCTTTGCGGGATTAAAGTCAGGTAATACCAGTTATGGACACCGGTTTCTGGGGTCCAAGGCCTTTAAAATGGTTTCGGCCGATTGGACCGAATATAGCCGAAAACTTGAGCGTCAGCATGTCATTTTGGATCTTGAAAAGAGAAAAGACCTGATCCGTAAAGCCCTTCGTACAAAATTTGCTCAGCCCCATCTTGATGAAGGACTGGTGCATACGACCGCTCAATTGATCGAAGAACCCTTCTTAATGGAAGGAGGCTTTTCAAAAGATTACCTTGAGCTTCCTTCCGATGTGCTTTCAACCTGTATGCGTAAGCATCAGAAAATTTTTGCCTGTTATGACGCAAAAGGGAAATTAAAGAATCAGTTCGTGGCGGTTTTGAACGGTGAACGCAAAGGGCTGGCACGCATACGTGCGGATTTTGAAAATGTGCTGGAATCACGTTTAAAAGATGCCCGGTTTTTTTACGATGCCGATACGCGTGAGCCCCTTAGTGAAAAACAACCGCTTTTAAGTCAAATTGTTTACCTCGGTAAACTCGGTTCGATGCTGGATAAGACCAGACGGCTTGAAACGCTTGCCGGTAATCTTTGCCGTCTGTGCGGCAAACCGGAAATGACCCAGGATCTTCAGAGAACGGCAAGCCTGGCCAAAATTGATCTGATGACCCAGATGGTTTTTGAATTTACTGAATTACAGGGAATTGTCGGCGGTGAATATGCGCGTGTGTTTAATGAGAAAGAAGAAGTCGCGCAGGCCATTGCCGCACAATATTTACCCAAGAACCTTGCAGAGAATTACAAGGACACGTTGAAGGCGATTAGTCCTCTGGGAGCCCTGTTTGGAATTCTCGACCGGTTTGATCTTTTGATCGGTGCTTTAGGTACGGGCATGGAACCCAGCGGAAGTCAGGATCCTTTTGCGCTTCGCCGCGCGGCAGGAGTGATCGTTAAATTGATTCGTGCCCATCAATTTCATTTTTCTTTAGATGAACTGACGAGCGCAAATGCGCAGCTTTACGGCGATAAATTAACGGTGCCCGTCAATGAATTGAATGAGCGGTTGAAAAATTTTCTCAAAGAAAGAGTCGCCTTTGAACTTGAGATTGCAGCAGGTTCCCGGGATCATGAAATTCTGCAGGCGGTTTTTAAAACCTCCTTTACCGATATTGCCGATGTGTTTGTGCGTTTTGAAACGCTTAGACGGTTGTACGATGCGGATCGCGATCTTCTGATTAAAACGGCGAAGGTGATTGAAAGAACATCCAATATTTCAAAAAATGCCGGGCCTCAAGGATCGGAGCTCGAAGAAAATCTGCTGCAGGAGCCCAGTGAGAAGCTGCTTTTTAAGGCCCTGACGGATACTTCAGATGCGTTGCTGAAGGCTTTTGAGTGTAAAGACTATGAAAGGGCGACTCAGGTTTTTGGCCGGACTTTTTATCAACCCGTCAATGATTTTTTTGAGCAAGTGATGGTCAATGTTGAAGATACGTCGATCCGCAATAACCGCCAGGCTCTGATGAAGCGTATTTGCAGCCTTTACACCGATCACCTGGCTGACCTTTCAGTACTATCCAGAATGGAACAATAATGATAGAATAACCGTCTTTTACAGACCGCTTAAAGCTTAGACGCTCTAAATTTCCTTACCGTAAGAAACCCAAGGTAATTAAATGATCAGCCTGTAAGCTGTGTGTATCGAATGAACTTATAAAATGAAAAAGGAGAAGTCAATGGCAACAACAGCAATTAAGAAAAAAAATAAAACGAAAACCAAAGGTGCGGCGGGATCTTCGAAAAAGTCTGCTAAATACGTGTACTTTTTCGGCAGCGGCAAGGCTGAGGGAAATGCCAAGATGAAAAGTCTGCTCGGGGGCAAGGGTGCGAACCTGGCCGAAATGACCAGTATCGGAATTCCCGTGCCGGCCGGTTTTACGATTACGACCGAAACCTGTGCGCAATTCTATGAGCTTGGCAGCCGTTGGCCGCAGGGGCTTGAAGCACAGATCCGTGCCAACATGGCCAAGCTTGAAAAATCAATGGGCGCCAAATTCGGTGACCGCGATAATCCTTTGCTTGTTTCCGTTCGAAGCGGTGCTGCCGTATCGATGCCTGGAATGATGGACACGGTTTTGAATCTTGGCTTGAACTCTGAAGTGGTTCAAGGGTTAATTATCAAAACCGAAAATGAACGCTTTGCCTGGGACGCCTACCGTCGTTTTATTCAAATGTTCGGTGATGTGGTGATGAACGTTGAACACGAAGTATTTGAACACATCCTTGAAAGTAAAAAAGAACAACTGGGCGTGAAATTGGATACCGAACTGGACCCCAATGATCTCAAGGACATTGTCCGCCAGTACAAAAAGGCCTATCAGGATCATACCGGGGAGGAATTTCCGAGCGATCCGTATGAGCAGCTGAAAAAATCGATCAATGCCGTATTCGCCTCGTGGAATAATCCGCGCGCCAAAAAATATCGTTTACTGAACGAAATTTCAGGTTTAATGGGAACGGCTGTGAACGTGCAGGCGATGGTTTATGGAAATATGGGCAATACTTCCGGAACCGGGGTTTGCTTTACGCGTAACCCTTCCACCGGTGAAAATAAATTCTACGGTGAATTTCTTGTGAATGCTCAAGGTGAAGACGTGGTGGCCGGTATCCGCACGCCGGAGCCCCTTGATCAGATGCAGAAAAAGTGGCCGGATATTTATAAGCAATTGGTGGCCATCCGCGCCCGGCTTGAAAATCACTACAAAGACATGCAGGACATCGAATTTACGGTGCAGGAAAAGAAACTTTATCTGCTGCAGACCCGTAACGGAAAAAGAACGGCAGCTGCAGCAGTACGCATTGCTGTCGAACTGGTCAAAGAAAAACGGATCGGTCAGAATGAAGCGATTCTGCGTGTCGACCCCAAACAACTGGATCAGTTATTGCACCCGACATTCAATCCGAAACAGGCCAAAAAGTGCATCGTTAAAGGTCTGCCGGCTTCACCGGGTGCGGCAACGGGTAAGGTTGTTTTTAATGCTGAAGATGCCGAAAGTTGGGCGGCAAGCGGCGAGTCAGTTATTTTGGTTCGTATCGAAACGTCTCCGGAAGATATCGGCGGAATGAACGCTGCCAAAGGTATTCTTACGGCCCGCGGCGGAATGACTTCACACGCGGCTGTGGTTGCACGCGGAATGGGTAAATGCTGCGTTGCCGGTGCAGGTGAGGTGAAGATCGATTATAAAGCCAAACAATTTAGCGTCGGCGGCGTGACGGTAAAACAGGGTGAGTTTATATCGTTAGACGGAAGTCTTGGTGAAGTTTACCAGGGACAACTTGAAACGATTGAACCTGAGCTTTCGGGCGATTTCGCTAAATTGATGAAATGGGCGGATCAGACGCGCCGTTTGAAAGTACGTACCAATGCGGATACGCCGCATGATTCTTTGGTGGCCAGAAAATTCGGAGCTGAGGGAATCGGACTTTGCCGTACCGAGCATATGTTCTTTGAAGGCGACCGCATTATTGCCGTGCGTGAAATGATTCTGGCCGACAATCAGGAAGGCAGAGAAAAGGCGTTGGCCAAACTGCTTCCGATTCAGCGTAAGGATTTTGAAGGAATCTTTACGGAGATGAAAGGCCTGCCTGTGACCGTGCGTCTTTTGGATCCGCCTCTGCACGAGTTCTTACCGCATGAGGAGCAGAACCAGAAAGAAATGGCCGGTGTCATGAACGTATCGGTGGATGTCATTCGTCATAAGGTGGCAAGCCTCCATGAGTTCAACCCGATGCTAGGTCATCGCGGATGCCGTCTTGGAATTAGTTTCCCGGAAATTTACAAGATGCAGGCCAGAGCGATTATTGAAGCGGCCTGTAATGTGAAGAAAAAAGGCCTTAAAGTGCTTCCGGAAATCATGATTCCGCTGGTGGGAATGAAAAAGGAACTCGATCTTTTGAAACAGGATATTGAAGACGTGATTGCTGATGTCTTTGAATCTAAAAAGACCAAGGTTCCTTATATGATCGGAACCATGATTGAAATTCCGCGTGCAGCTCTGACCGCCGATAAAATTGCCGAGACGGCCCAGTTCTTTTCGTTTGGGACCAATGACTTGACGCAGATGGGTCTTGGCTTTTCGCGTGACGATGCCGGCTCGTTCCTGGGGGCTTATCTTGAGAAGGGGATTTTTGAAAAAGACCCCTTTCAAAGTATTGACCAGGAGGGGATCGGATATTTAATTCAACTTGGAGTCGAAAAAGGCCGTAAAGTAAGACCTGATTTGAAAATAGGTATCTGCGGAGAACACGGCGGAGACCCTGCATCGGTCAATTTTTGCCATAACGTGGGAATGAATTATGTCAGTTGTTCTCCGTACAGGGTTCCGATTGCCCGCCTTGCCGCTGCACAGGCTGTTATTCGGGAAAAACAAAAGAAGAAATAAGGGCAGTTTCTACAGAAAAACCGATGCAATGTGAAGGCTTTTTGCGGAAGACCCATAGCGGGTCTTCCGCAAAAAGTTTCTTTCTGTAAAATTCAAAAAGCATATGGCAAAAAAGAAAAAAGCTAAAAAAAAACGGATCGTAAAAAAAACTGCGAAAACCCGTTCGTCGGCTAAAAAAAAGACCAAGAAGAAAAAACAGTCTCCTGCACGCAAACGGGTGAAAAAGAAGCTCGCGTCTAAATCGAAGCGGAAACCCAAAAAACAACCCGCGGTCAAAAAGAAATCCACTCCCCCGAAAAAGACTTCGCAAAAAAAGACATCCGGAAGCAAGGATGAGTCTAAAAAAGAAAAAGACATCAATCTTTTAGGCGAGGGCGATATTAAGGCGCTGCTTGAAACAGAGGAGATCCTCGAAGCCCCGCAGGAACGCCGGAAAAAGCGTAGGGACAGCGAAGAGTACGCTTCAAACGATAAGGAAAACGCATCGGACCAAACGCTCGACCGGACACCGATGAAAATTTATCTGACTCAGATCGAATCGATTCCTCTCCTGACTCCTGATGAAGAAATCTCTTTGGCTGAAAAAGTGCAATCCGGAAAGCAGGGGGCACAACAGGCCCGGCAGCACATGATCCGCTCGAATTTACGCCTGGTGATTTCAATTGCAAAACGTTACAGCAATATGGGGCTTGCCTTTTCGGATTTGGTGGAAGAGGGCAATATCGGGTTGATGCGGGCCGTTGAAAAATTTAATCCCGAACGCGGTTATCGTTTTTCAACTTATGCTTCCTGGTGGATTAAACAGGCGATTATGCGTGCGCTTTCCAATCAGGGTAAGACAATCCGTATTCCCGTTTATATGTATGACATCATTTCTAAATGGCGTAAGGTGCGTGACGGATTGATGCAGAAACTCGACCGGATGCCGACGCATAAGGAAATTGCAAGCTATATGGATATCCCCGTGCAAAAGGTGCAGGAAATCGAAAATATTGCGGGTCGCCCGAGCTCTTTAAATGCACCGATCAGCCTGGACGGAACGGCCGAACTGGTCGATGTGATTCCCGATGATGTCGCTCACAGTCCCGAGTCTCAGATGGAAGAAACGCTCAAAAACGAACGCATTCGTCAGTATCTGGAAGGCCTGGATGATCGTGAAAAACGAATTGTGATTTTGCGTTTTGGTTTAGGCTCCGAGGAGTCGCACACTCTGGAAGAGGTGGCCCAACAGTTTGGAATTACCCGTGAACGTGTCCGTCAGATTGAAGCAATCGCAATTAAAAAAATCCGCGAACGTGTTTCAGTTGAAAATGAAAGCTTTGATGACTATATGGGAACCTGAGATGACTATTCTGATTAATCATTTCTCAACAGGGCAATGCGATGACAATTAATGCAACAGATTTAAAATCCATTATTCGAGATGTCCCCGATTTTCCCAAGAAGGGAATTATCTTCAAAGATATTACCCCTTTGTTAAAAGATGCCCAGGCTCTTCAAAGAGCGGTTGATGAGCTTGCCGTTAATTTTGAGGATAAGAAGGTGGATTACGTTTTGGGTATTGAGTCCCGGGGATTTATTTTTAGCCCGGTTTTGGCCTATAAAATGAATGCCGGGTTTATTCCTGTCCGCAAAAAAGGCAAGCTTCCGGCCAAGACCGAAGAGATCGCATATGCGCTTGAGTATGGCGAGGCTGTTTTGGAAATCCATAGCGATGCTTTAGAGAAGGGCTCGCGGGTACTGATCGTTGACGATTTGCTGGCGACCGGGGGAACGGCTTTGGCTGCGGCAAAACTTGTTGAAAGACTTGGCGGGACGGTCGTCGGGATTGGTTTTTTGATTGAGCTTGAATTCCTCAAAGGCCGTGAAAAAATCTCATCGTTTGACATCCATTCTTTGATCCGGTATTAATCCAATAAACAGAATTTAAGATATTTTACGCCCCCATAGCTCAATTGGATAGAGCGACGGTTTCCTAAACCGTAGGTTGTGCGTTCAATCCGCGCTGGGGGCACCAATTTAATTAAGAATTAAAAATCCCGAAGACATCGGGATTCGTAGTCACCATGCCTTCAAAAACAAATATTCTTAAAGCACAACTGCGACAGAAAATTCGTTTAAAGCTTCAGCGATTGACCGCAGTGCAGAAAAAAAACAAGAGCCTGAAAATTAATCGCAAGTTGTGTCGCCACAGAGCTTTTAAAACGGCTGTTAAAATTTTATTTTACGCCGCGTTGCCTTCCGAGGCAGATTTGAAAGAATCGATCAGGGCAGCCCTGAAGCAGGGAAGGCAAGTTTATTTGCCGAGTATCAAACCCAAAACTCATCAGCTTGAAGTTTTTAGAATTAAAAATCTTCACAAGGACCTGCGGCCGGGGCCTTTTTCAATTATGGAACCGAAGCGTTACCGGTCACGACGTGCGAATGCGGCGGAATTGGATCTTGTCATTGTCCCGGGGCTGGGGTTCACACGTCTCGGCCGGCGCTTGGGCCGCGGGGCCGGTTATTATGACCGTTTTCTTGCCAGGGCACACCGGGTTAAAAAAATGGGTGTGGCCTACCGTGAGCAAATATGTGCAAAGATTCCGGCAGCGGCCCATGATGTTCAAATGGATGAAATAATTACGGATTGATAATGGATCTTCCCTTCACTTCTAAATTAGATCAGGATCAGGACAAAAGAATTTATACGGTTTCTCAGATTAATCGTGAGATTCGTATGATTCTGGAAACACGCTTTGCCCAGTTTTGGATCGAAGGTGAGGTTTCCAACTTTAAACATCACAGCTCCGGACATATGTACTTTTCACTCAAAGACAATTCTTCGCAAATCGGAGCGGTTTTTTTTAGCCGATACAACCGAGCCTTGAAATTTCAATTAAAAGATGGTCTTAAAGTGATTGCTTTTGGGCGTATTTCGCTTTATGAGCCGCGTGGCCAATATCAGGTTTATGTTGAGCGCATTGAACCCAAAGGGGTGGGGGCGCTTCAACTGGCTTTTTTGCAGTTGAAAGAAAAGCTTGAGAAAGAAGGGCTTTTTGATCCCCGTCACAAGAAACAGATTCCTCGTTTTCCGGCGTGTGTGGGGCTTGTGACCTCGCCGACCGGCGCGGCGATTCGCGATATTTTAAACGTTATCGGAAGGCGTTTTAAGAATACACGGATTTTGCTTTATCCCGTTAAAGTTCAGGGAGAGGGGGCGGCCTCAGAAATTGCTGAGGCCATTGGTCAAATGAATGTGTTCAATGAAGCCGATGTGTTGATTGTGGGCCGTGGCGGCGGGAGTCTTGAAGATTTATGGGCCTTTAATGAGGAAGTGGTCGCGCGGGCGGTCTTTGATTCCAAGATCCCGGTGATTTCGGCGGTCGGTCATGAAATTGATTGGACCATCAGTGATCTGGTGGCAGACTTGCGTGCACCGACGCCTTCGGCAGCGGCCGAATTAGTTGTGCAAAACAGTGAAGAACTGTTAAAAAGATTAAGTGATTTTGGGATGCGCATGCGTTATAGTGTGCAGAATCTTCTCAGGAGCAAACGTCAGAAACTGCAGGCATTGACATCCGGTTATGCGTTTGAACAGCCCCGTATTCTTGTCGATCAGTTCTCGCAGCGGTTGGATGAGATTTTTAGACAATTAAACCGTGATTTGACCTCGGTATTAAAGCAAAAGCAGCATGATCTAGCCTCCTTGGCCGGACGTCTGCAGGCACTCAGCCCGCTTGCAATTTTGAGCCGGGGGTATTCATTGACTTTTTCCGAAGACGGCTCGTTGGTCAAGACGGTCCGTAAAATCCGTCAGGGGGAAATGATCAGGACCCGGCTTTACGACGGAACGGTCGAGTCCAAGATTACGAAGATTGAAAAAAAAGAGAATGAAAGTGAGGAGTGAATATGTCCGGAGAATTGTCTTTCGAAAAATCGCTTGAGAAACTGGAGAAGATTGTAGATGATCTGGAGTCCGGTGACATTACGCTGGATGAAGCCCTGAAGAAATATGAAGAGGGGATCAAGCTTTCAGGGGCCTGTCAGGACCGGCTTTCTAAGGCTGAGAAAAAAATAGAAATGCTTTCGAAGTCGGCTACCGGCCAGTTAAAAAAAGAACCCTTTGAACTCGAAGAAACCGAAAAACCGTCATCCTCACCCGTAAAGAGGCGCAAGGTGAAAGACGTACAGGAAGATGAGGATGGTGATGGAGATCTGCTCATTTGAATTACCAGGACTATTTTAAAAACTATTTAGATTTGATTGAACCGGCTCTGGAAGATTTTATTCCGGGGCGTGAGATGCGTCCGGCGGTGCTGCATGAGGCCATGCGCTATGCGGTATTCTCCGGCGGAAAACGTTTCAGACCGGTGCTGACTCTTGCTGCCTGTGAGGCTGCCGGAGGCAATGTCGGCGAGGCGCTTATTCCGGCATGTTCCATTGAATTGATTCATTGCTATTCACTGGTGCAGGATGATTTACCGGCTCTGGATAATGATGATATGCGCCGCGGAAAACCGACCTGTCATAAGAAATTCGGTGAGGATATTGCCATTCTTGCCAGTGACGGGCTTTTAACCGCGGCGCTGCAGATTTTAGGGCGTGTCCGGCCGGCGGAGAGGGCTGTGCGCTTGCTTGAGGAGATATCGACGTCTGCTGGGACTTGTGGTATGATTGGCGGTCAAGCCGCTGATTTGGCGGCTCAGCATCAGGACATGGATTTGCCGATGCTTGATTATATCAGCATCCATAAAACAGGAAAGCTGATCAAGGCCTGTGCCGTCAGCGGAGCGATTGCCGCAAATGCTGATCCGGAGACGATGAAGCGCATTCTCCATTACGGCGAATCAATCGGTTTAGCCTTTCAGTTGGTCGATGATTTGCTTGACGGCGACGGTTATATGCGCCATATGAAGGCCAAGGAGCTGGAAGAAAATATCCGCGATCTGATGGCTAAGGCCAAGAAAGAGATCAAACCCTTTGCCGAGAAATCGGAAAAATTAAACTATCTTATTGATTTTCTAATTAACAGGATCCCCGGAGAGACTTGTGCTTAAATGGGTTGATAAAATAAATTCCCCCGCCGATCTCAAAAAAGTCCCTTTGACAAAATTGCCGGAAGTTGCCGATGAGTACCGGCGCTTTTTGATCGAGTCGGTTGCCAAAACCGGCGGGCATCTCGGAGCAAGTCTTGGAGCTCTTGAGCTTAACATTGCCCTCCATTACGTTTTAGATTCTCCCAAAGATAAGATCTGTTGGGATGTCGGCCACCAGGCCTATATCCACAAAATTATTACAGGCCGGCGTGACCGGATGACTACATTACGCCAGCATGACGGAATCAGCGGGTTCCCTTCGCCTTTTGAAAATCCGCATGACCATTTTATTGTCGGGCATGCGGGGACGGCGATCTCTCAGGCTGTTGGATTGGCGGCCGCGCGGGATTTAAAAAAGGAAACTGAGAAGGTCGTTGCCGTCGTCGGTGACGGTGCCATGACCGCCGGGCTTAGCTATGAGGCATTAAATAATGCCGGGCATCTTAAAAAAGATATGCTGATTGTTTTAAATGATAACGAGATGTCTATTGCTAAGAATGTCGGTGCCATCAGTAAATATTTAAACAAGGTTCTAACCAACCCGATCTATAACCGCATACGTAGTGAAGTCGAAAAGCAACTTGAACATTTTCCCCGGCTGAGAAAGTTTGCAGCCAATAACCTGGAAGGAATGAAACATCTGTTTGTCCCGGGTATTTTATTCGAAGAACTGGGCTTTCGTTACTTTGGTCCGGTGGACGGACACGATGTGGTTCAATTAGTCAAGACGCTCCGCCAGGTTCTTTCACTCGGCGATTGTTCACTGCTTCATATTGTCACCGAAAAAGGGAAAGGCTGTAAATTTGCCGCCAATGATGCCGAAAAACTTCACGGCGTGACGCCCTTTAACGTTCAGACCGGAGAAAAAATAGCGCCCGCGGCCACTTCGGCCGGGAAAAAAGTTAAAGGGAAAGCCTATACAAAGGTTTTTGTGGAAGAACTGCTTAAGCTGGCCCGCAGACAAAAAGAGATTGTTGCGATTACTGCGGCCATGCCAACCGGGACCGGTCTTTCTGAATTTGAAAAAGAATTTCCGGACCGTTTTTTTGATGTCGGTATTGCCGAACAGCATGCAATAACCTTTGCGGGAGCTTTGGCTAAAGGCGGTCTTAAACCGGTTTGCGCCGTTTATTCGACTTTTCTGCAGCGTTCAATGGATAATTTGCTTCATGATGTGGCGTTGCAAAGACTTCCGGCTGTCCTGGCCCTAGATCGGGCAGGGCTTGTCGGGGCTGACGGGGCTACGCATAATGGGGTTTTTGATATCAGCTATCTTGGCCACATTCCGCATGCGGTGATCGGGGCACCGAAAGACCAGGCGGAGATGGGACGCATGCTTGAGTTGGGTTTTAAATACCCGCATATTTTTGCGGTGCGCTATCCGCGTGGCGAGGTTCCTATCCGTTTTGCCGAACGGACAGGCATTGATACTTTTGAAATCGGCCAGGGAGAGATTCTGCGTGAAGGACAGGATGTTTCGCTGCTCTGTTTGGGGAGTACTGTTGAATTAGCGCTTCAGGCCGCCGATATTTTAAAGGAACAGCAGGTGGCGGCCCGTGTGGTGAATATGCGGTTTGCCAGACCGGTTGACGGGAAGTTAATTGAAGATTCCCTGGCGAAAACCAAGTGTATTTTTACGATCGAGGAACACGTTTTGACCGGAGGATTCGGCTCCAAGGTGCTTGAATGGGCCGAAGAAAATAATATCGCCGGCACAATCCGCCGTATTGCTTTACCGGATGAATTTATTGAACACGGCTCCAGAGATATCCTTTTTGACCGGTTTGGCCTTTCCCCCGAAAAAATTGCCCAGAGGGTTTTGACCCAGCTGCGCGACAACAGTTCTGTATCTTTGTTTTCATAAGCTTATGAAAAAAATAGGCATTGTTGCAAACCTCAAAAAGAACGGATCCCGGGAACTTCTGGACCAGTTAAAACAATGGCTCCAGAAACGGGACGTCCAAGTATTTGACTCGCTTGAAAACTCAGTCGAGGAGATGCTTCGTCAAAGCGATATGGTTATCTGCCTGGGGGGAGACGGTACCTTCTTGTCGGTCGCCAGTCATATGCGTGCGGTTTCGATTCCGATTCTTGGGGTCAATCTCGGCAGCCTCGGATTTTTAACCGAGGTTAAACAGACCGAAGTGTTTGAGGAAATTAATGCCTATCTTTTGGGCCAGCATACGATTGAAAAACGGCTGATGATTGCCTGCTCGGCTGCCAGCCATCAGCAAAAAATCGAAAGACGTTTTGTGGCCTTAAATGATATTGTTGTCAGCCGTGAAGGACTAACCCGCCTGCTTCATATTGAAGTCAGCGTATCGGGTGAAAAGTTAACCGCCTTCCGCGGAGATGGGGTGATTATTGCAACGCCGACCGGTTCGACGGCCTATTCTTTGTCGGCCGGCGGGGCGATTATTCATCCCAAACTAGAAACCCTGATGATTACGCCGATCTGTCCGCATGCCTCTGCTTTGCGTTCCATGGTTGTCGGGGCCGATGAAAAAATATCGATTCATATTCGAACAGACCGGGACCAGGAAAAGGCTCTTTTGACGGCCGACGGTCAAGAAAATATGGAAATCGACGATAGCTATAGCGTTGAGATTACACGGTCTAATACCGTATTACAATTAATCAAGAGTTCGCGGCGCAGTTATTTCGCAACGCTGCGTGAAAATTTTAAAATTCCGGGATAATTTTTGAGGTGTTTCATTTGTCCTGTGCAGCTCTTAAGGAGATGATTTTATGGCAAAAATTCTGATTATTGATGACGAAAAAGGTATCTGTGAAGAATTTAAGGACATCCTTGAAGAAGATGGGCATGAGGTCGAGGCTGCCCATAACGGACCCGAAGGCATTGAAAAAGCATCCCAGCAGCAATTCGATCTCGTGTTTTTGGATGTGTTGATGCCTAAGATGGAGGGGCGTGAGGTCCTTGAAAAAATTAAAAAAATCAGCCAGGTTCCGGTGGCGATTATGTCCGGTTATATCCCCGATAATAAAGAAAAAGAAGTCCTTGCTTTGGGAGCGGTGGCTTGTCTGAAAAAGCCGCTCGATCTCGGTAAGGTTAAGAAATTGATTGCCTCGGTGGCTTCCTAATCACTGCTCAACTCAGGTTCTCTTCGATAAATTCCAAACTATGATCCGTGTTCGTTTTGCACCTTCACCTACCGGTTATTTGCACATAGGCGGCGTCCGTACCGCACTATTTAACTATCTTTATGCCAAAAATCAGGGGGGCGCTTTTCTGGTTCGTATTGAAGATACCGATCGCGAGAGATCTACGCTCGAATTTGAAAACGAAATTATCGAAGCTCTCCAGTGGCTTGGGCTGCAAAGTGATGAGGCGATTATACGGCAGAGTGAGCGTCTGGAGCGTTACCGAGAGGTGGCTGCAGCGCTTGTGACTCAAGGGGCGGCCTATGAAGAGATTAAGGACGGTAAGACGGCGTTGCGGATGAAAATGCCTCATAAGAAAGCTTCCTTTTTTGATCTGGTCCATGGTGAAGTGACCTTTGACACCTCTCTTTTTGATGATCTTGTGATTATAAAATCGGATGGTTTTCCGACCTATCATTTTGCCTGTGTGATTGATGATCACGACATGCAGGTTAGCCATGTGATTCGCGGTGACGATCATTTGTCGAACACCCCCCGGCATCTCATGATTTATGAAACGCTTGGCTGGAAAGCACCGAAATATGCCCATCTGCCGCTCATTCTCGGCCATGACGGAAGTCCGTTGTCAAAAAGGCACGGTGCGGTTTCCCTGACGCATTACCGCAAGGAAGGGTATTTGCCCGGGGCTTTTTTGAATTATCTGGCGTTACTCGGATGGGGAACGGACGGGAACCAGGAGTTTTATACGCTGGAGCAGTTGGTTAAAAAATTTTCTTTGAAAAAAATCACCAAATCAAACGCACGTTTTGACGGTGATAAATGCGCCTGGCTGAATGGTCAGCATTTGAAGAAACTTTCCGATGAAGATTATATTCGTCAGATGTCCGAATTCTGGAAAGACGAGAAAGGCAAATTCTCCGATGTAACCTGGCGGAAGCTGCTCTTGCTTTATAAAGATCGTGTGAAGACGCTGAAATCGCTGGCCGATGAAGCCGGATACTGTTTTGCGCCGCTTGATCAGTATGACATGGCGATCCATCAAACGCTTTTGAGTAATTATCCGCGCCTAAAAGAATTTCTGGCTTATTGGGTTGAAAAGGCACAGGTTCTTGAAAATTTTGAGCACGATACTCAGATTGAACAGCTCACACGCGATGCGGCGGGGCATTTTGGTGTCCAGGCCAAGGAATTTATTCATCCTCTTCGTTTTGCCATTGCCGGAAAAACCGTTAGTCCGGGGCTTTTTGAACTGATGAGTGTTCTGGGCAAAACCGAGTGTCTTGGGCGTCTTCGGGGATTTCTTGCTTTAAATCCGCAAATCTTATAAACGAAGGCTCTGATTCAACCCTTGTCTTGTTCCGGGCAGATGGGTATAATTTCCACTTCGTTAGCGCTCTGTCTTTACACAGTGCGCTGACATCTTTACGGTGGGGGATTGTGTAATGGTAGCACAGGTGCCTCTGGAGCACCCAGTCTTGGTTCGAATCCAGGTCCCCCAGCTTAGCCGCTGTTAATTTGAAAACGACGAAGTCTTTTCAGATTTTACAGCGGCTTAGTCCCGAAAAAGAGGGTTTAATTTTTCGGGGCCAATGTGTTGCTGTTAATTTGAAAACGACGAAGTCTTTTCAGATTTTACAGCGGTTTAGCCGCTGTTGATCCGAAATGGAGCTAAGCTTTCGGATATTACAGCGGCTTAATCCCGAAAAGCTTTCGGGCCCTTCAGAAATTAAAAGGATCACATGGATAAACAAACTTTATACGAAAAAGCAGAGAAAGCATTTAATCAGGCTTTTGAAGTGGCCAAACAATCGGCCAAAGTCCTTGGTGAAAAAGCCGGCGAAGCTGCGCACATCACAAAACTCATGATCGAGAAAGCCGGTTTAGAGCATAAGGTGACCAAACAATTTGCCCAACTCGGCAGCCGTGTTTATGAACGGGCCAGCCGCAGTGAAGGAAGTCTTGATCTTGATGATCAGGTGATTACGGACCTGATCCAGGAAACCAAAGAACTTGAGGGACAGTTGGGTAAAATTGAAGCTGCGCTTGAGGCTGAGCGGAGTAAGAAAGCCAAGAATTAGAAAAATCGCTTGTTATGCGGGCGTGGCGGAATTGGCATACGCGCAAGACTAAGGATCTTGTGGGGCAACCCTTGGAGGTTCAAATCCTCTCGCCCGCACCAGCATCGATATGCTGGCACGGCCAAGCGCGACTAGAGAAGTCGCGTCATGGCCAGCACCAATGCTTATGCATTGGTACGCACGGCATGATTAAGGCTGTATAAGACACGACGGCAAAGTCGTGCTTATACGTACCAGCTCAAAAAAGCTGGTAATACCGTGTCCTGTACAGCACTAACACTTATGCGCTAGTACGAATAGGCACAATGAGAGGATTTGAAGGTTTGAACCCAATGGTTCCAGCATGCTCACCGAACCTTGACGGTTCGTGTTACGCGAGGAGCCGTTTCGTCCTTTACTTATAACAAAATAAACAAACGGGTGTGAATCATGAGTCTTCCTGAAAATATTTTTAGAGAATACGATATCCGCGGTCTTGCTGATACCGAACTTCGTGACGAAGTTTGTACCTATATCGGAAAAGCCTTTGGCACAGTTTTAATCCGTGAAGGAAAAAAGAAAATTTCAGTTGGATATGATCTTCGGCCCAGCTCGGATCGTATTCAACAGGCTCTCATTAAAGGGCTTTTGTCTACCGGACTTGAAGTGATTCGTCTCGGCCTTACGCCGACTCCTCTCTTATACTTTTCTGTTTCCCATCTTAAACTGGATGCCGGTATTTCGATTACCGGTTCTCACAATCCGCCGGAATATAACGGGTTCAAAATGCACCTGGCGGACCGGCCTTTTTTTGGAAGTGAGATTCAGACTTTAAAAGAAATGATCAAAAAACAGGATTTTGTTCAGGGGGACGGGCAGCTTAAGGAAGATTCTATTACAGAAGCCTACAAGAATTATGTCGTGACCTTATTTCAATTCAAGAAGAAATTAAAGGTTGTGATTGATCCAGGTCATGCGATGGCGACGCTTGTCGCACCGGATTTGGTGAAATCAATGGGACATGAAGTGATTGCGATATACGAGAATCTGGATTCGACGTTTCCTGATCATCATCCCGACCCGTCGGTGCCCGAAAATCTTAAAGATCTGCAAGCCAAGGTACTTGAAACGGGAGCGGATATCGGAATCGGTTTTGACGGGGATGCTGACCGCATCGGTGTTGTTGACGAGACCGGAAAGGTCATTGCCGGAGATCAAATATTACTTTTATATGCCCGCGAAATCCTTAAGCGTAAACCCGGGGCGGTTATTATCGGAGACGTGAAGTGCTCCAAGAGCGTTTATGATGATATTGCCAAACAAGGCGGGCGTCCGATTATGTGGAAAACGGGGCATTCGCTGATAAAGGCAAAAATGAAAGAAACTAAGGCTGAGCTTGCCGGGGAAATGAGCGGGCATATGTTCTTTGTCGATCGTTGGTTCGGGTTTGATGATGCGATTTATGCTGCCTGCCGTATGCTTGAAATTGTGGATCAATCCGAGCAGCCGCTCTCAAAGCTTTTAAGTCATCTGCCGAAACTTTTTTCAACGCCCGAAATTCGCGTAGATTGTCCGGATGAGATTAAATTTGATCTTGTCAAAAGAGCGGTTTCGGATTTTAAGAAATCCTATAATGTAGTGGATACCGATGGCGCCAGGATTGAATTTGAAGACGGCTGGGGTTTGGTGCGCGCTTCAAATACACAACCTGTGCTTGTGATGCGTTTTGAAGCGCAAAGCCAGGAACGGTTAAACGAAATTCGAACATTAGTGGAAAATAAAATTCGAGAATTATCGGAAAGAGCTTCTTAATGCTATGGGCTGTCATCATGGCAGGCGGGTCCGGAACGAGGTTTTGGCCCCAAAGCCGTCAGGCAAATCCTAAACAGTTTTTGACTATTTTCGGCCGCAAATCGCTTCTCGAACAAACCTGTGAGCGGCTCGGAAAGCTTATCCCTCCCTCACGAATCATTATTGTCACTCAGGAAGACAAGGTCACGAAAGTCCGCCGTCTGCTTAAAAGAGTACCTGCATCGCAGGTGATCGGCGAACCCGTCGGCCGCAACACAGCACCCTGTGCTGTTTTGGCCGCCGATTATGCTCTGTCGAAAGACCCGAATGCCGTCATTGCCCTTTTACCGGCTGATCACCGCATTGAAAATGTCAGCGCCTTTCAGAAGGCCTTAAAAACAGCCCATACAGCGACCCGGATCCGAAAATTACCGGTAACTTTTGGGATAAAGACAGCTTCAGCTCATACCGGGTATGGCTATTTAGAGCTTGACCGGGTTGAACTCAAAGCCGAAGGTGTGAAGGTTTACCGTCTGAAGTGTTTTCATGAAAAACCGTCGCTGGCTAAAGCTAAAGCCTACCATCGGAGCCCCCGGTTTTTATGGAACAGTGGAATGTTTGTCTGGGGGGCAGGGGATTTAATCCGTGCCGCTGAGGAGTATTTGCCGCAAGCCTGCTTGATCTCCCGCAAAATTTTAAAAGGTCCCCTTAAAAAAAGAATGAAAAGCTTTTACCCTAAAATGCCGAATATCTCTATTGACTATGGCTTAATGGAAAAAATGCGCGGTCGGATTCTGGCCCTTCCGGTCTCGTTCGGTTGGAATGACGTAGGGAGTTGGGAAAGTCTTGAAGCCTTGCACGGATTAGACAGCCTCCGAAATGTTCTGATCGGAAAAAACCTTCTGATCGAGAGCACAGGCAATATCGTCAAGAGTTCAGATAGACTGATCGTCCTTTTAGGGGTTAATGATCACCTGGTGGTGGATACCGACGATGCCGTCTTGATTTGTCCTAAAACCCAGACCCAGGCAATCCGCAAGGTTGTGTCCGGTCTTAAAGACAAAGGTCTTCAAAAATATCTTTAAGGTTCGATCATTTTACAAATGTATTCAAGGAGATTATTTAAAGGTTTTCTATGACAGTTTTTGAAGCATTCCTCTTAGGCGGAGTTCAGGGTATTACCGAGTTCCTTCCGATTTCCAGTTCAGGACATCTTGTGCTGGTGCAGTATCTGCTTCACATTAAAGAGCCCATGATCGCTTTTGACATCGCGGTTCATATCGGAACTTTGGTGGCGGTCGGTGTTTATTTCTGGAAAGACATCATCATGATTCTTTACCATGGATTGATGTTCGCCATTAAATTTCCGGTAATCAAAGATCAAGAAAAACTAATCGAAAAATACCCTTATTCACTGACGGCCGGATATATTGTTTTATCCATGCTTGCAACGATGATCATGGGTCTTTTATTTTATCAGCTGTTTGAGTTTTTCTTTCGATCCGTTTTAAGTGTCGGTGTGGCGTGGATTGTTATGTCGTTTTTCTTTTTTATCAGTAAGGGGTTTGACAGTGAAGACCGCAATCTGGAGCTGATGAACCATAAAGATGCTTTTCTGATCGGGCTGGCTCAGGGAATTGCGCTCATTCCGGGGATCTCTCGGTCTGGGGCGACCATCCTCATGGCGTTATACTGCGGGATGTCAAAAAAAGATTCCGCCCGTTACTCCTTTCTTTTGGCTTTTCCGACCGTATTAGGCGTTGCGATCTTTGAGTTTCATGAGGTTTTTGCTTTTTGGCATGATAACTCGGTTGTGTTAATGGCCGGAATGGTGGCTTCCGCAGTGATTGGATATCTTGCGCTCTTTTTACTGGTCTGGCTGACCAAGCGCGGTAAATTTTATTATTTCGGCTTTTATTGTGCTGCAGTCGGTCTTTTTGCCGTTGTTTCAGCTTTTCTTCCTCATTAAGTAAGAGTCTTTTAAGCCTTCTTGCCCGGACGAACCTTCGATTTAGTCTCTTTAGTCTTCCTCATAATATGACGATGATTAGGTCATCAGTTATAATTTAAATAGAAAGATCAAATAACATTTCTTCAACCCTTTTAAACCGAAAAGGCAGCCATGGATATCCTGGATGAAAAGAAAATAGGCAAGGATAAGTTAAAGGCTCTTGAATTAGCTGAAGACTCCCGCGAGACCGAGTGGAAAATGCCCAGTTTTGTTGCCGAACTTTTTCAAGGACGAGTCCGGTGGGATTTAATTATGCCTTTTCCTGCGCAGAGTGAAGAAGATAAAAAAATCGGCGATCAGCTTTTGGATCAGGTTGAAAGGGCCTTGAAAAAGCATTTGGATCCTAACGAGGTTGACAGGACCGGAGAGATGCCCCAGGCAGCCATTCAGGCTCTTGCCGATTTAAAACTTTTCGCGATGAAAATTCCCAAAGAATACGGAGGTCTTGGACTTTCACAGACCAATTATAACCGCGTATGCCATCTGGTGGCCAGTTACTGTGCCTCGACGGCCGTGTGGCTTTCAGCCCATCAGTCCATAGGCGTTCCTCAGCCCCTGATCCTTTATGGGACGGAAGAACAAAAGAAAAAATATTGTCCTCAGTTTGCGAAGGGTGCGATATCGGCCTTTGCCTTAACGGAACCGGATGTGGGGAGTGATCCGGCAAAGATGAAAACGACCGCGGTTCCGGATGCCGACGGAAAACATTTTACTCTAAACGGACTTAAGCTTTGGTGTACGAACGGTACGGTCGCCGATATCATGGTGGTGATGGCCCAGACGCCGCCGAAAATTGTCAAGGGCCGTGAGCGTCAGCAGATTACGGCGTTTATTGTTGAAAAAAATATGCCGGGAGTTGAAGTTGTGCATCGCTGCCGGTTTATGGGATTGAATGGGATTCAAAACGGTCTTTTGAAATTCTCAAACGTGAAAGTCCCCCGGGAAAATATTATTTTAGGCGAGGGCAAGGGGCTGAAACTTGCTTTAACGACGTTGAATACCGGCCGATTGACCATGCCGGCTTCAGTAACAGGAGCTTCCAAGTATTGTTTGAAGGCCGTTCGTCAGTGGGCGAATGAGCGCCATCAGTGGGGCTCGGCAATCGGCAAACACGAGGCGGTTGCTTCCAAGATTGCAACGATTACGGCAACCATTTTTGCGATGGATGCGGTTTCCTGGATGACTTCGGCAATGGCTGACAACAAACGCTATGATATTCGCCTTGAAGCGGCCATGGCAAAGCTTTGCTGTACGGAGGCCAGTTGGAAAATTGTTGACGGTGCGATTCAAATCCGAGGCGGACGGGGATATGAAACCGCCGACTCTCTCAAGGCCCGTGGTGAAAAGGCCTATCCCTTTGAACGGATTATGAGAGATTCACGAATTAACACGATTATCGAAGGTACAAGCCAAATTATGCGCCTTTTTATCGCCCGTGAAGCGATGGATTCTCATGTGCGTAAGATTATGCCGATCATGTCACCGAAAACAAAAATGGGTGAACGCTTTGCGCTTATGGCCAAGGCCTTTGGTTTTTACGCGCTATGGTATCCTAAGCAATTTATCGGTTTGGATGCCTTACCTTCGGGGGTGGCGATCCCTCGTGAATTGCGTGGGCATATGCAATATGTCTCAAAGACCTCACGGCGTCTGGCCCGTAATCTTTTTCATGCGATGATGGTTTATCAGCAAAAACTTGAAGCCAAACAGTTAATTATGTCGCGATTGGTCAATGTCGGTACGGATTTATTTGCGATAGCCTCAAGCTGCAGCTATGCGATAAGTCAGTCTGCCGACAAGGGGGCCGTTGAACTGGCGGATTTATTCTGTCGTCAGGCCCGGGGGCGTATCCACCGCCAATTCAGCCGGTTATGGAAAAATGATGATGCGCAGGCCTGCCGGGTGGCGGACAATGCATTGAATGACAAATATGCTTGGCTTGAAGACGGCATTATCTTTACAGAGGACTGAGCAATGAGGTTTGAGGACTGAGTGGGCGGTCGCCCTGGAAGGCCGAGGGCGGAAGGCTGAAGAGTCAGTTGCCCCAGAGTCCACTGTCCACAGCCCCGGTTGCCTGAGTGATTGAGTTGGACGTTTGAAGATAGAAGTCCCAGTTGATAGGCTCTTGAATCAGAAAATGCATGAGTTTGACAGTTTTTTTTCTAAACGTGTGACTTGAGACAGGTTGTTTTTGATCCTATTGACAACTCAGCCCTCGCTGATCAGTCCGCAGTCCTGTTTTTCCCGCCGTTGTGCCCAAAAGCTCCATTTGATACAATACCCTTCTTATGAGTACACAGCAGGATAAAACCCCGTTTGAGCAAATGAAGGAAGCGAGCCGGTTTTTGCGCGGAACGATCCGCCAGACTCTCTCCCAGGACACCCCGCAGTTTTCAGCGGACGAATCGCAGCTCTTGAAATTTCACGGTTGTTATCAGCAGGATGATCGTGATCTTCGTCAACAGCTTCTCAAAGAGAAAAAAGATAAAGCTTTTAGTTTAATGGTCCGATCCAAAATTCCTGCCGGGTGGATGAATGCTGAGCAATATCTGGCCCACGATGAACTTGCGGAAAAATATGGAAACGGAACACTGCGAATTACCACACGGCAGGGTTTTCAGTTTCACGGAGTCCTTAAGAAGAACGCACGTGCAGTCATTCAGGGGATTCATTTGAAGCTTGGCACCACTCAAGGTGCCTGTGGGGATGTGGTCAGAAATGTGATGGCCGATCCGGGACTTTTTTTTGATCCGGCAACCAAGCCGCTTTTTTCAAAAATCAAGGAACTGTCGGACCATTTTCTTTCACGCTGCCGTGCCTACCATGAAATATGGCTTAATGATGAAAAAATTGAAAACCCGGATTTAGCCCAAGAGGATGAGCCGATCTATGGGAAGGCCTATTTGCCCAGAAAATTTAAAATCGCGATGGCTTCTCCGGATAATAATTCAATTGATGTTTATTCCCATGATCTCGGCATTATTCCTGAAGTTACTGATGGTCAGCTGAAGGGATTTAATATTCTGGTTGGCGGCGGTTTCGGCATGACGCATGGAATTCAAACAACTTATCCGCGGTTGGCAACTCCCTTTTGTTTTGTTTCCTATGACGATCTAATTCGTCTGGTTGAAGCGGTAGTCTTAGTTCAACGTGATAACGGTAACCGTACCGACCGTAAGCATGCCCGCCTTAAATATTTGATTGATTCCAAAGGTATGGATTGGTTTCGTGTTGAAGTAGAAAAACGGTTTGGCCAATCCGTAGAACCGGCTCATAAAATCAGTCTCAAAGGAATTGACTATGGGCATGGATGGCGTCTCCAGGCTGATGGACGTTGGATTCTGGGCGTATTTGTGGAAAATGGCCGGATTAAAGATGAAGGCGGTTTTCGTTTAAAAACCGGATTGCGGGCTTTGGTCGGGAAATATCGTCCGGAAATTTATTTGACCGCATGTCAGGATCTTTGGCTTGTGGGAATCGAGGATAAAGATAAACCGGATGTCGAGGACATGCTTAAAAATTATGGCGTGACTTTGCCGGATGAGATCACACAGATTAGAAAAAATTCAATGGCCTGTCCGGCATTGCCCACTTGCGGACTGGCGATTTCAGAGGCTGAGCGAGCCCTCCCGGCTGTCATGGATGAACTTGAGAAGGTTCTCCTGGACTGTGGTTTGGATGGGCAGCAGATCATTACGCGTATGACCGGATGTCCGAATGGATGCGCACGGCCCTATAACGCGGAAATTGCGCTGGTGGGTAAATCCGCGGGAACTTATAATATTTATCTCGGAGGCAGCCTGAGAGGCGATCGACTTGTCTTTTTATTTGCCGAAAAAATTCAGCCGGGGGATATTGCTAAAGCCCTGCGGCCTATTTTTGAATCGTATCAGAAACAAAGACTAGCACAGGAAGGTTTTGGGGATTTCTGTGATCGTATGGGGGCCGATCAATTAACGGCTCTGCTGCCTACATGTTTTTCGGCCTAACTTCGGTTTAGTCTTTTAGAGATCTAAGATGAATATTGATTTTTTTTTAGATCAGGTGATCGGCCTAGTCGGTGCCTTTTTAGTTTTGCTGGCGTACTTTTTATTGCAAACTCGCCGTCTTAGCCATTCGGCGTATCCTTATCTTTTTATGAATTTTTTTGGAGGAACGTGCCTTTTAATTGCCTCAATGCATACGGGGCAGGCTGGTTTAATTCTTTTGGAGGGTTCCTGGACGGTTATTAGTCTTTATGCTTTGCTGAAACGAATGCGTGGAACGGATATTTCCGGACACGCCACTTAAACCTTTGATAAGGAGTTATCGATGATTCGTGTTGATACAGAATTTACGCCCAATCCCAATTCGTTGAAATTTAACGTTGATGTTGTTTTGATGCAAAAGGGAACGGCCTTTTACACTTCAGTTGAAGAGGCCGTAAAGAGCTCTCCGCTCGCCGTAAAGATTTTTGAAATACCGCATATCAAAGAAGTTTTTATCGGCCGTCAATTTGTGACGATTACCCGGGGAGAAGCTTCTTTGACCTGGGCGGAATTAATCGCGCCGGTGACCGGAATCCTTCAAGCTTATCTTCCGTCCGGCCAGCCGATCGTGATTCAGACTGAAGAGACTGCGGATACGCATAACGGGGAGGATTCTGAAATCGAAGCCAAAATCCGCCAGGTTTTAGATGAAAAGATTCGTCCTGCCGTGGCACGTGACGGAGGGGATATTATTTTTCACGGTTTTCAGGACGGTATTGTAACGCTTCATCTCCAAGGCGCCTGTTCGACGTGTCCCAGCTCTATTGCTACCCTTAAGGCCGGAGTGGAGCGCATCCTTTGCGAAGCCATTCCCGAAGTTAGAGAAGTCGTCCAGGTATAGTCCACGGTTCATGAATGATCGATAGTCCGTAGATTCCTCCAAGATACGATGCATTTTAAAGGTGGATGTGATGTCCCGCCTTCCTCCGTTATGATTTCGGGTTCAAAGCCGATAATTAGAGCTATAGACGATTCTTATGGGAGGCAACTATGGCAGTGAAAAAAACTCTTCATAAACTTTCTTCATCCAAAGTTCAGATATTTAAAATTAAAAACAGGCGCGGCTACGCTGCCGTTTGCATGAACAATCTGACTGAAGGTAACACCCCTGTTCAGGCTTTTGAACGTATGGTCAAAGCGGTTAAAAGGGCTGGGTATCTGCTGGATGGCAAATTACCCAAGCCGAAAGCCTGATATTTTAGTTCCTAAGTGCCATAAATTCGCGGTTCATAAGAGGTTATGAATTGACAGCCTCGGCGGGTTTCGCTAATATACTCTGAAATCAGTGCTATTTGTAGATAGCCTAACTTCTTTTAAAATAAAAAGTTAGATCCTCTCATCAAGTACTTTCTACTTGCTTAGAGAGTCTTATCCCTGATGTTTTTTGTCAGGTAAGTCCTTTTTTTGGAGATATTGTGGTTTTAGAACCCTCTGAGCGTGAAAATCAGGAAGATGCTGCCCTTGAGCCTGTGCAGTCTCAGGATTTTACCCCGCCATCTGAAGAGTCTCCGGTTTCAGAAGTTGAAGTGTCTGACGGATTGCAGGACTCACCTCCTAGTGAACCTCAAACAGCTCCGGCCGCTGATCAACCCTCCGAAGAAGGGATCGCTTTTCAGGAAAAACGGCTTAATCCACTTCACGTTAAGCTTCAGACCTATGATGGCCCTCTTGATCTTCTTTTGGATTTAATCAAAAAAAATGAAATGGATATTTATAATATCCCGATTGCTGAAATTACGAGGCAATATTTGGAACACCTGGCCGAAATGCGCAAATTGGATCTCGAAGTTGCAGGAGAATTTTTGGTCATTGCCGCAACGCTGATCTATATCAAATCCAAGATGCTGCTGCCTCAGGAAAATGAAGTCGAAGAAGATGAAAGCGGGGATGATCCCCGTCAGGAGCTGGTTCGCAAACTTCTTGAATATCAGGCCTTCAGGGAAGCCGCCAAGGAACTCGGTTTTCTGGAAAGCGAGCGAGGGAAGACCTTTTCAAGGCAGATCGCCGATTATTATCTTGCGGAACTGGATCCCGAAGATGCCGGTATTGATACCTTTAGTGCAAATCTGTTCGATTTGTTGACGGCCTTTCAAAATGTTCTGGTGCGCTCAGGAAAAAATCTAACCCATGAAGTTTTCGAAGAGGTTATTTCAATTGAAGAAAAAATAGCTGAAGTCAGCAATCTTTTAAACCGGAAGCAAAAAGTATTATTTTCAGAATTATTCAAAACACGCTGGACCCGTAATGAATTGATCGCGACGTTTCTGGCCCTGCTTGAAATTGTCCGTACAAAAATTGCATTTGTGAAACAGGATAACCAATTTGGTGAAATCATCATCGAGAAAAGGGAAGAGGCTGCTTAATGAGAACAAACGCAATGGATAAGGCTGCAAAGGAAAAGGAAAAAGCGGAGAAAATTAAAAAACTCAGAAAAGAGCTTGAATCGGATCTGGAAGAACAACTGCTTGCGGCCAAAGAATCTTCCGGCGAGGCTGATTCGATGACCCGTGTAGAGGTTGAAAAGGTTAATGTCGGTGAAGTGGTTGACCCTGAAAAGGCCAGAGATATTATTGAGGCATTGCTTTTTGCGGCTTCAAAACCGATGCCTGTTAATGATATCCGCCGTGTCGTGCGCGGTCTGACCCCAAAACAGGTCGAAACCATCATCAAAGATCTGAAAGATACTTATACGGCCCAGAACCGCAGTTTTGAGATTGTCGAAATTGCCGGTGGATATGAAATCGTGACACGCAAAGAGTTCGCCCCGTGGTTGATGAAACTTGAGTTGCAGAAAAAAGTCAAACAGGCAACCCAGTCCGCTTTGGAAACCCTGGCGATCCTGGCTTATAAACAACCGATTACCCGTGCCGAAATCGAAGAGCTTCGCGGCGTGGATGTCAGCGGTGTGATGACCACTCTTGTCGAGCGGGGTTTGATCAAGATTGTCGGTAAAAAAGATGTCCCCGGACGTCCTTTCTTATATGGGACAACCGATAAATTTCTGGAGCATTTCGGTCTTGGATCACTTAGAGATCTGCCGAATCTGGATGAGATTAAAATGATCGTGGATTATTCGGTGAAAAAAGAGGATCTGTTAAAACAACCGCAGCTTGTGGATGTCCCGGCTGAAGATTCAGAAGAATCCGGTGAGAATGTTTCGCAAACAGATGTTTCAGAGCCCCAGGATTCCGCCGTTGAAAATTTGGAGACCACTGCGGATGAAGATTCTTCGGATGAACCTTTAGTGGATGAAAACGCTCCGGATGATTCCGAGAAGGAGACAGTCAGTGGATCTTAGTCAGTTGCGTAAGAGAATTGATGAGATCGATGAAAAACTGATCGGCCTTTTAAATGACCGCGCTCAGCTTGTGCTTGAAGTCGGTAAGACCAAGGCCAAATCAGGAGGGTCAATCTATGCCCCTGATCGTGAAACTCAAATTTATCAAAAAATCGATCAGACCCATCCTCAGGGCGTGATGCCTAAAGATTCGATCAAGGCGATTTACCGGGAAATCATGTCGGCTTCCATCGCACTTGAAAAACCGGTGACGATTGCTTATTTGGGGCCTGAGGCCACGTTTACGCACCTGGCTGCTCTTTCGAAGTTTGGAACCAGTGTTGAATATATGCCGATTCCTACGATTAATGAGGTCTTTCGTGAAGTCGATGAGAAGCGGACCGATTACGGTGTTATTCCGGTTGAGAATTCAATTGAAGGCGGCGTGACCCATTCACTGGATATGTTCATTGATTCGGATGTGAAAATTTGTTCGGAGATTTATTTCGGCATCGAACATAATCTAATGTCTAATAACGAACTGCGTGACATTAAGCGGGTTTATTCCAATCCGCAGGTGTTCGGACAATGCCGGCATTGGCTGCAGGTGCATTTGCCCAAGGCCGAGCTCATCGATACCGCCAGTACGACAGCCGCTGCCAGACGGGCCCAACAGGAAGACGGGGCGGCGGCGATTGCCTCTAAGCTGGCAGCGACCATTTATAATCTTCCGATGCTTTTCAAGGGGATACAGGATTTTTCACAAAATGTAACGCGTTTTATTGTGATCTCGAAGAAAATGCCGGAACCCTCCAAGCATGATAAGACATCTATCATCTTATCCCTTAAAGATAAAGTCGGAGCTCTTTATGAAATGCTGGAGCCCATCCGTAAGGCTAAAGTCAACATGACGAAGATTGAGTCCAGACCTTCCAAGAAAAAAGCATGGGACTATTATTTTTTCATTGATTTTGAAGGGCATGTGCAGGATGCCCGTGTAGCTAAGATGATTGATCAAATGGATGCCAAGGTTAAATTTCTGAAAGTATTGGGTTCCTATCCTGCATATACTGCGAAAAAAGCATAAAGATTCTCCGGCAGCCAACAACCGTATGACCACTAAGATCAATATGACTAATCCGCTATTTAAAGAAGAAATTGATACCGTTAAGCCGTATAAACCCGGAAAACCGATCAAAGAAGTGGAACGGGAGCTTGGACTTAAGAATGTTATCAAGCTGGCATCAAACGAAAATCCGTTAGGCCCTTCCGGTAAATCCGTGCGTGCCATGAAAAAGGCCATCCGGGATATTCATCTCTATCCGGACGGGGGCTGTTACTATCTGACTAAAAAACTTTCTCAAATGCTTGAAGTTTCCGAGAGCCAGATTATTGTCGGTAACGGCTCCAATGAAATTATTGAGCTTCTGGCTCGGGGTTTTCTGTCTCCGGGTGATGAAGTGTTGTCTTCAGAACAGACTTTTCTGGTCTATCCGATCCTTTCACAGGTTTGTGGGGCCCGTTACGTGACGGTCCCGATGAAAAACCACGGATATGACCTCAAGGCTCTGCTGCAGGCGGTTAGCGACCGAACCAAAATTATTTTCATTGCCAATCCGAATAATCCGACCGGTACTTACGTCACGGCCAAAGAAGTTGAGAGCTTTTTGAAACACATCCCTGAGGATATCCTGGTTTGTTTTGATGAAGCCTACCTTGATTTTGTGGAGGCAAAAGATTTTCCCAATGCCCTGCAGTATGTCAAAAGGGATCTTCCCAATGTGCTTGTGTTGAGAACTTTTTCCAAAGCCTATGGCCTGGCCGGTTTAAGAGTGGGCTACGGCATCGGTCACAAGAAAGTTATCCAGTATTTACATAAAATCCGCCAGCCGTTTAATGTGAATTCAATTGCCCAGGCAGCTGCACTGGCGGCTTTAGGGGATACGTTTTTCAGGTGGCGAACCAAAAGACTCGTGGCTTCGGGGAGACGCTATTTTTATAAACAGTTCAAAAAAATGAAACTTAAATATTTACCGAGTCAGGCTAACTTTGTTTTGGTGGATACCGGGGTGGATGGCGATCGTGTTTATGAAGCTCTGCTGAGAAAGGGTGTCATTGTCCGTTCGATGAAAGCCTATGGATTTGAAACGTGGCTCAGGATCACTATCGGTAAGACGAAAGAAAATAAACGCTTTTGCCGGGCTTTGGAAGAGTGCCTGGCGGTCCAGTAAGTTTTTGCCCGGATCATGTAAAAAAGTAAGAGAGGCTTAGAGATGATTATTGTCATGCGTGATGAGGCAACACCCGATCAGATTGAGCATGTTTGTGATAAGGTTCGAGAACTCGGTCTGACGCCGCAGGTTTCACGGGGAGTGGAGAAGACCGTCATCGGCATTATCGGTGAAGAGGACAAAATCCGTGTAAAGCCTTTAGGGGCATTTCCGGGTGTTGAGTCGGTCGTTGAAATTCAAAAACCGTATAAATTGGCCAGCAGGCATTTTAAAAATGAACCCACGGTTTTTGATATGGGGAACGGAGTTAAAATCGGCGGAAAGCAGGTTGTGGTGATGGCCGGTCCTTGTTCGGTTGAAGGCAGAGATCAGCTTTTTAAGACCGCGGAGGCGGTTAAAAAAAGCGGGGCCGTTTTTTTGCGAGGCGGCGCCTTTAAGCCGAGAACATCGCCTTATGCCTTTCAGGGATTAGGCGAGGAGGGGCTTAAATATCTGCGTGAAGCCGCCGATCACTTCGGATTACTTGTGGTCACAGAGGTCATGGATACGCGTACGGTCGAATTGGTTGCGCAATACAGCGACATGCTTCAGATCGGTGCGCGGAATATGCAGAATTTTGATCTATTAAAAGAATGCGGTCTTTCCAAACGTCCCGTTTTACTTAAAAGAGGTTTGAGTGCAACAATTAAGGAGCTTTTGCTTTCGGCTGAATACCTGTTGTCTAAAGGTAATTTTAAAGTGATGCTGTGCGAACGCGGTATCCGCACTTTTGAAACAGCCACGCGCAATACTTTGGATATTAATGCCATTCCGGTGATTAAAAAAGAAACTCATTTGCCGGTCCTGATCGATCCTTCGCATGCGACCGGCGTGCGGGAATATGTGGCCCCGATTGCCCGCGCGGCGATTGCTGCCGGAGCCGACGGGATTATGCTTGAGGTCCATCCTAATCCGGAAGAGGCCTGGAGTGACGGCCCTCAATCTTTGCGTCCGGAACAATTTGATCAAGTGATGAAAGAGCTTAAGGCCATTGCCCCGGTAGTCGGGCGTGAGATTTAACCCATTGCGTTTTGGACGCCGTCCGGCAAGAAAAAGGTTTCCATGACATTTAAAAAAATTACTATCGTTGGTTTAGGACTCATGGGGGGATCGCTTGCTGCGGCCTGCCGCCGGAAATTTCCCAAAGCAAAGATTACCGCCGTAACACGTAACCGTCAGGCCCTTCAGCGGGCACTTCGTAAAAAATGGATTCATTACGGTGAGTCTGACCTCTACCGGGGAGTGCGGGATGCGGACATTATCGTTTTATGTACTCCCGTCAATTTTTTTATCAAAACCCTTGATGTCATTGACTGCATAGCCCGCAAAGGGACGTTAGTTACCGATGTCGGCAGCGTTAAGGCAGAGATTCAAAAAAAACTTCAACAGCGTCGATGGACCCGAATCCGTTATGTCAGCGCCCATCCGATGGTCGGTTCTCATGAACAAGGCTTTTCGGCAGCTTCTTACGATCTCTATGAGGAGGGGCTGACGTTTGTGATCCGTTCCCGCCAAACACCGGCGTCGGCTCTGCGCGAAACCAAGAACTTTTGGCAAAAGATCAGCGCGCAAACGGCCGTGGTTACACCCGAGGAACATGACCGTATCGTTGCCGAGATTAGCCATCTTCCTCATATTCTGGCGGTTGCGCTTTGCCTTTCGGTTCGTTCCGGGAGTCTGAAATTTTCAGGCACCGGCTTTAAAGATGTCAGCCGTCTGGCCATGGGGGCTTCGCAGATCTGGCTTCCGATTCTGGCTATGAATCAACGTGAAATCGCCCGTGCTTTGACCCGTTTTGAAAGCCATCTGCGGGAGGTTAAAAAAACACTAGTAAGCGCTTCGCAAACACCCTCTAAGCTCAATCGGCTCCTGCAGAAAGCCGCTCTGAAAAGACGCCAAATTTAGCCTTTGTACATTCATAACCCGTGTGCTATACTTTTGAGCCCTACCCGACTGTTTCCCTTTTTCATGAAAACAGACCCGTAGGACAAATTTCTATTTTCTAAGGAGGCTTTTTACAGCCATGAAATCTCAATTTGAAGAACTTTACGAACAAACGCTTCACGATATTAAAGAAGGTGAAGTTATAAAAGGTACGATCCTGGATGTCCGCGGACGTGATGTGATTGTGGATATTCGATATAAAGCGGAAGGGGTTCTGGACATCGATGAATTTTCAGATCCTACCGAAGCTCAAATCGGCAAAGAAGTTAACGTTTTATTTGAAGGGTTTAATGACGATGAAGGCGTTGTCATGGTTTCTAAGCGCAAGGCCGACCGTCAAAGAACATGGAATGATTTATTATCCAATGCCCAGGAAGGAAGCCTTGTTGACGGAAAGATCTTCAAGAAAGTCCGCGGCGGCTTTATGGTGGATATCGGCATGGAAGCCTTTTTACCGGCTTCGCTGGTTGACCTTAAACCGACAAGAAACCTTGATCAGTTTATCGGAGTCGCCTCCAAGTTTGTGATCGTCAAGATTAATCATAAACGCAAAAATGTCGTCGTTTCACGTAAAGATTATCTTGAGAAACAGCGCGAAAGCGCCCGGGCCACAAAACTTGAAAGCCTTGCGGTAAACGATGTGGTGAAGGGACGCGTAAAAAACATTACAGATTTCGGAGCCTTCATCGATCTGGGGGATCTCGACGGATTGCTGCACATCACCGATATGAGCTGGGGCCGCATTTCGCATCCTTCGGAACTTTTGAAAATTGGTGATGAAGTGGATGTGATGGTCATTGCCATTGACAATGAACGCGAAAAGGTCTCCCTCGGATTGAAACAAAAATCTTCTGACCCGTGGTTAAAGGCCGAAGATAAATATTCCGTCGGCCATCAGGTTTCCGGAAAAGTTGTCAACCTGCTTCCTTACGGAGCTTTTGTCGAATTGGAACCGGGCGTTGAAGGACTTGTTCATATTAGTGAACTTTCCTGGACTAAACGCGTGAGCCATCCTTCTGAGCTTCTCCAGACCGGCGATCAGGTTGATGTTGTGATTCTGAATCTGGATAAATCCGCCAAGAAGATCTCTCTTGGAATGAAGCAGATTCAGGACAACCCCTGGAAACAGGTTGAGCAGAAGTACCAGGTCGGAAGCCGGGTGAAGGGAATTGTCAGAAACCTGACCGATTACGGTGCATTTATTGAAATCGAGCCCGGAATTGACGGTTTGGTTCATATCTCGGATATGTCCTGGATCCATAAAATCACAAAACCCAGCGAAGTCCTCAAAAAAGGGGACGAGGTGGAAGTGATGGTTTTATCGATCGACGCTTCCGAACAGAAGATTTCTCTCGGAGTTAAGCAGTTATCCGAAGACCCCTGGGAAAATCTTACCAAGGAACTGTATGCCGGAACACAGATGCAGGGTAAAATTACCCGGATCGTTAACTTCGGTTTGTTTGTTCAGCTGGAAAACGGTCTTGAGGGATTGATCCATGTTTCTGAGATCCCGGAAACCAATGCGGTTGATCTTGAAAGTCAGTATCAAGCCGGCAATGATTTGACCGTTTCGGTTCTGAGTATTGACCACGAAGCGCGCAAGATAGCTCTTACCCTTAAGGGCGTCAGTGCACCCGTTTCGGGATAAACGAAGTTTTCCGTGGCACAGCCAAAAGCCGATCAGCGAAGAGTCGTTATTACCGGACTCGGTGTAACCTCTTCAATCGGGATCGGTAAAGATTCATTCTGGAAATCCCTGATTGCAGGGCAATCGGGGGTTTCCAGGATTGAAGCTTTTGATCCTGCCGAATTTACCACTCAATTTGCGGGCGAGATTAAGAATTTTGACCCGTCTCTTTTCATCGAAAAAAAACGCCTCAAGCGCATGGACCGCACCTCTCAGCTTGCCGTTGCTTCGGCTAAGATGGCGGTTGAAGATGCCGGATTAAACTTTTCATCCCAGGATCCCACCCGCACCGGAGTCATTATCGGTACGGCGATGGCCGGTCATGGGTATATTCTTGAGCAGCACCGCCAACTCATGGAAAAAGGTCCGATGCGGATCAATCCTTTTACGGCATTAGCCTCTTTTCCGGATGCTTGTGCCAGTAATGTTTCCATTGAATTGGGCGTAACCGGCCCGAGTTTTTCGATTGCAACGGCTTGTTCATCGGCTTCGGATGCATGCGGTTATGCCTTTGAAGCTATTCGGACAGGAACAGTTGATTTTCTGCTGATGGGGGGAGCCGAGGCCTCGATATTTCCGGGGATTTTGGCCGCATTTTGTGTGGCGCGAGCGATGTCAACCCGCAATGAAACGCCGACTGAAGCGTCGCGTCCTTTTAGCCGTGATCGAGACGGATTTGTTTTAGGTGAGGGGGCGGGAATGCTGGTTTTAGAAGAGTATGAACATGCCAGAAAAAGGGGCGCTAAGATTTATGCGGAGATTCTTGGCCACGGCATGACCTGTGATGCCTACCATATGACCGCTCCGCATCCGGAAGGAAAAGAGGCATCACGTGCGATGCGGATGGCCTTGGATAATGCCGGATTAAACATTGACCAGATTGATTATATTAATGCTCACGGTACATCGACGCTTCTTAATGATAAAACGGAAACCGGAATTATTAAAAATGTTTTTGGCGAGCAAGCTTATAAAATCCCAGTCAGTTCGACTAAATCCATGATCGGCCATTTGATCGGTGCCGCGGGCAGTGTAGAGCTGATCTCTACGTTGCTTGCCATGGACTATGGTATTATCCCTCCCACGATCAACTACACGGTTCAGGATCCTGAATGTGATCTGGACTATGTCCCCAATGAAGCCCGCCAGGTAGAAATTAAAATCGCAATGAAAAACTCATTTGGTTTCGGCGGTAAAAATTCCATCCTTGTGATTGGTCGGGTCTAACAATAGACCGCAGACAACAGCCCAGAGACTAAAAGCAAGAAGCCTACGCCTTCTTAATGAAAAGTTGGCATAGCCCCCCCCAAAAAAAAATTATTTATATTGAAGTTCTGTAGGAATCCTTAATGCTATTAGAAAAAAAGATGGAAATATTGTTAAAGAAACAATCAGCGCCTTTTGTCGAGACGAGGAGATCCTTTCGCCATAGGCGAAATAGCTCCGAGCGAGACGGCGCGTTTCGTAACAATGTTTTTATCTTTCAAGTCTTAAGGACAAGGATTCCATAGTGGAGGGCATATGTGCGGCCGATTGCGCATAATATCTTGTCGCAGAATGACTATTGACTCTCGACGGCAGAGGAATTTTTGCGTGGTTTTAAGCTGTCCTCACCGGTTGCAGCGTCACAAATTCCGCGTTTTGAATTCTCGATAAATTGCACGAGTTCGGTGACCTCAGGAGAGCTTAGGGAGGATTTAATAGCCTCAAGGGCCTGTGTTGTATTGAGCCCTGAACGGTAGAGAAGTTTGTAAGCTTTTTTGATCTCATCACGTGAAGCCGGCAAAACACCTGCCCGGCGCATGCCAACGACATTCATTCCCAAAATAACCCCCGGACGGCCGCCGCAAATCATAAAAGGCGGAATATCCTTATTGACGGCAGAAAGCGCACTGACCAGGGCCAGCCGTCCGATTCTGGTGAACTGATGAAAACCGGTCATTCCGGAAAGAAACGCATTGTCCCCGACCTCACAGTAACCGGTTAGAGAGGCCTGATTGACCATAATAACCCGGTTTCCAAGAATACAATTATGGGCAATGTGGCAATAAGCCATAATAAAGTTATAGTCGCCGATGAGGGTGGCAGAACCGGGTTTAGTGCCCCGGTGAATCGTTGAAAATTCCCGGATTTGATTATGACTTCCGATCCGTGTATAGGACGGTTCATTCTTAAAACTAATATCCTGCGGAATATGACCGATGACCGCGTGCATATGAATTTCATTACTGTCTTTGATTTCGGTTCCGGCGGCAATGTAGGCACCGGCTCGGACGGTATTGTTAGAGCCGATGATTACGTTATCTTCGATAATGACATGGGCATCAATGCGGTTTCCGCTGCCGAGTTTGACGTTTTGACCGACGATGGCACTGGGATGAATTGTGTTCATGGGGGCGTATTCTATCACATTTATAAAAAGGGTACCGGACAATCCGTCGTATGGACTGCGAGGCCCTACTCAGTCCTGCTTGGGATTCATTGACGCCCATAGTTTTCCTTGTTAGAATATATGCTTCAAAAAATAGGTAAGTCCTTACTGGAAAGAGAGATAGATAAATTGCCCACCTATTCGGAACAATCCTTTGCCGCCCTTAAAGAAGGCTTCGTGGATTTTATTTCAGATCCGGAGTTTTCGGAGCTGCTGAAAATTGCCTCTAAGGAAAATCGCCCTCTGCGGATTAAGTATGGGGCGGATCCTTCGGCACCCGATCTTCATCTTGGGCATACGGTGCCGCTGAGAAAATTAAGACAATTTCAGGATTTAGGCCACCTGGTGGTTTTTATTATCGGTGATTTTACCGCCCAAATCGGCGACCCGACTGAAAGAGCCGAGACGCGTAAGATGCTCTCGCCTGAAGAAGTCGCTCAAAATGCGCTAAGTTATCAGGAACAAGTTTTTAAAATTCTTGATCCGAAAAAAACCGAAGTCCGCTATAACTCCGAATGGCTTGCAAGGATGACACCGCATGATTTTTTAAACCTGACGGCGCAATATACCGTGGCCCGTTTGCTTGAACGTGATGATTTCAGTAAACGATTTAAAAGTAACCGGCCGATTGCCGTTGTTGAGTTTCTCTATCCGCTTATGCAGGGGTATGATTCGGTTCTGGTGCATGCGGATCTTGAAGTCGGCGGGACGGATCAGAAGTTTAATCTTTTGGTCGGCCGGGAGCTTCAGAAGGCTTGGAAGCAGAGGCCTCAATTGGTAGCGACTCTGCCGATTATTGAAGGCACCGACGGTGTGCAGAAGATGAGTAAATCATTGAATAATCATATTGCACTGCAGGATTCCCCTCGGGATATGTTCGGGAAGGTGATGTCACTGCCGGATAATTTGCTTGAGCGTTATTATCGTTATGTTGCCGGATTACCTGCGGATGAATTGGAGGAAACTCTTGCCAGGCTGAAAGGGGGATGGCATCCGCGCGAAGCCAAAGCGCATTTGGCCAGGTTAATTGTCGGGTTTTACCACTCTCAGGAAGCTGCGCTGCAGGCCAGTGAAGAGTTTGACCAGGTTTTTAAAAATAAAGGACTGCCGGAGGATATTGAGACGGTACGGCTTGCTTATCGATCCGCGGATATCCTGACGGTGATGAAAGATGCAGGACTTGTTTCCAGTAAGGGGGAAGCCCGGCGATTGATTCAACAGGGGGGCGTTAAAATTCAGCAGCAGAAAGTTGAAGACCCGGCGCTCACGGTGGAAATGACGGCCGAGCCTGTTTTGATCCAGTGCGGTAAGCGAAAATTTGTGAAGGTGGTATACAGTGATCACTGAAAATCCTAAAGCCATTATTGCCGGGCCGGAAGCTGAAACCATGGTGCGGCTTGAAAATGTCAGTAAACAATTCGGCGCGGTCAAAGCCCTGGATAAGATCTCTTTTGAAATCAGACGCGGAGAAATTCTGGGACTCTTAGGACCGAACGGGGCCGGTAAAACAACGGCCATGCGGATTTTGGCTGGTTATTTTCCTCCGACCTCCGGTGAGATTTTTATCGGAGAAAACAGTTTGGCGAAGATGCCTGAAAAAGTTAAACGCATGATCGGTTATTTGCCCGAGGCGATTACGCTTTATACCGATATGTCAGTGATGGAAATTTTAAATTTTGTGGCACAGGTGAAGGCTGTCTCGCGTAAAAAGCGTAAACAAAATATCGAGGAGACCCTCTGCCGTTGTGGTTTGTGGGATGTGAGAAACCGTCTGCTCGGTCAGCTTTCCAAAGGGTATAAGCAGCGCTTGGGACTTGCTCAGGCGCTTATCGGAGACCCGGATGTTTTGATTCTGGATGAGCCGACAAGCGGGCTTGATCCGGAGCAGATTAATAAAATCAGGGCCTTAATCCATGATTTGGGACGAGAAAAAACCATTGTCCTGTCGACGCATATTTTGCCCGAAGTCAGTATGGTTTGTGACCGCGTGGTGATCATTAATCACGGGCGCGTAGCGGCCAGCGGAACCGTGGAAGAGCTTGAAGCAGGTCTTGATGCGGATCATGAAATCACGATTGTGATGGGCGACAGACACCGTAAAAACGAAGTGCTGGCGCTTTTGGAATCAATCCGGTATGTCCAGCGCGTCAGTGTTTTAGAAGAACGGGCGGACCGTGTAGCAATTTCAATTGTTATTGCCCACAATGCAGAAGTGCGTCCTAATATCAACCGGCTTTTTGCCGAAAAAGATATCCCTTTGCTTGAGCTTAGAACAAACCGGCTCAGCCTTGAAGAGATCTTTTTGAAACTTGTTGTGCGCGAAAATTTTTAACCTGTTTTGTTTTGAGGATTAATCTATTATGAGCAAATCCCTGGTGATCGCCAAGAAAGACATCGGATCGTATTTCCACTCCTGGCTGGGCGTGATTGTTTTAGTTCTTTTTGTTTTTATGATGGGAGCTTTGTTTTCGCTGCTTTTGTTGAGTTACGGCAAATTGTCTCTTGAGGCCGCTAAAACCGCTTACGAAGGATTGGAACGGATTAAATTCACCCATTTTGTTTTCGGTTCTTTTTTTGTCAATATGGGGTTTGCACTGATTTTTATTGTCCCGATTATCTCCATGAAGGCTTTTTCCGAAGAACGTAAACACCAGACAATTGAGTTTTTATTTACCTACCCTTTGTCGGATTTTGAGATCGTGTGGGGCAAGTTTTTGGGGGTTTTTGGATTTTTCCTCATTCTGATCCTGCCGTCTTTGACTTATGTATTCTTAGTTCGCTGGCTGGGTGCCCCTTTGGATTGGGGAGTGCTCTGGGTAGGGTTTGCCGGATTCCTGCTATTGAGCGCCGCCTATCTTTCACTCGGTTTGTTTATCTCGACGCTGACCGACAGTCAGGTGGTGACAGCGATGGTGACATTCAGTTCACTCATCATTTTAGTCGGCTGGGATTGGATGGCTGTGGCCTTTGACGGAAAGCTTGCAGAATTTTTGGGACTCTTATCACCCCTGGCACATTACCGTGACTTTACCTATGGTATTTTTGATTTCAGTCATGTGGTTTACTTCGTCTTTTTTTGTCTTTATTTCCTGTTTTTATCTTTACGGTCGGTTGAAACGCGTAATTGGAAAGGTTGAACTAAGGGATGTTTAAACAATTTTTGATCCGATTTCAGTTGGTTATTATCTCGATTGTTTTATTGCTGACCTTTGGCATGATGATGGCGATTGTGATGCGTTATAACAAACGATGGGACCTTACCCATGAGCGGATGTATTCGCTTTCGGATGAAACGCTTCAGTTGTTGAATCAAATGAGAGATTCAAAGATTGAAATCTATGCCTTTTATCCGGCCAACGATCCGAACCGCGATGAACTGGAGCTTTTTTTAAAAGAAGCAAAATTGCATCAGGGCGATATGAATTACCGCTTTTATGATGCCGAAAGACGTCCCCAGTTGGCCGATTATTGGAAAGTCAGTGAGAACTATACGGTCATTATCCGTTTTAAGGACCGGCAGGAACGGGTCATTTTGCCCGATGAAGAGATGTTTGCCACGACGCTCCTTAAGTTGATTCAACCGAGGGAATTTCCGGTTTGTTTCGTTTCGGGACACGGTGAAGCTCAAATCAATAAAAAAGATGAGCATGGGATTAGTTCATTAGCCGAATCGCTTCAGGAGGGCCATTATCCGGCCCGTGAAATTGTCATGGGGGTTGATTCTCTGGATTCGTGCCAGGTCATTGCTGTGCCGGGGCCGCAGCAGGAGTGGGGCCACGACGAGTTTAAACTTCTTAAACATGCGTTTGAAGACGGTAAGAGCGTTTTATTTTTGATTGATCCCATGGACCGTAATGCCGGAAAAGGTTTCTACCGTTTTGCCGAGGATGTCGGCGTTGCTTTGAGAGAAGATGTGATTGTCGATAAGATGAGCCGCATGGTCGGCGGTGATTTCCTGGTTCCGTTTATCAATCAATACCACCCTGAGCATCCGGTGACTTTTAATTTTCAAAAACCCGTTTTTTTACCCGTAGCCCGTTCAATCAGTCTGGCCAAAGACATCCCTGAGAATCTAGAGGTTGAGAGGATTGCCTTTTCAGGCTCAAACAGTTGGTCTGAAACCAGTCTGGAACTGCTGGAACAGGGTGAAGCCTCGTATGAGACAGAAACTGATTATCCCGGACCGTTGAGCGTGGCAGCAGCGATTGAACAAAAAGGTAAAGACGATCTTCAAAAAACGGGACGGATGGTGATTATCGGTGACAGTGATTTTGTGACCAATCAATATTTAGGGGTTGCCGGTAACCGGAATTTTATTTTGCGTGCCGTGCAGTGGCTGGCTAAGGACGGCCGTGTCGTTTATCTTAAGGAACATTTTCCGCGGTTTCAACCGCTGCCTATTTCTCAAGAGCAGCGTAGGGTTATTTTATCCTCGACTATGGCGGGCGGGCCGGTTTTCTTTTTGATCTTTGGTGCCCTGACCATTGTTTGGAGGCGGCGCCGGAAATGAAGTTGTCGACCTTCCTTATTCTTTTAGGGCTTTTTGCAGTGGTTTCTGTCAGTTATTTCTATTTGAATCCGAAGCCGCTCGAACTTCTTGAATCCAAGAGTATTCAGCGGGATGAAGAGATTCGTCCTGCCGGACTGGAAACTCCTGCGGTCAACCTGCCTAGAAAAGACGAAATCAAACCGGTTAGTTATGATTCAATGAATCTTCTGAACCTCTCTCAAGCTGACGAGATTAACTGGTTTCAGATTCAGAATCTGGAGAAGCATAAAACGATTACGATGATTAAAGAGAACGGAAATTGGCTGATTAAGTATCCCGTTCAATGTGAAGCCGATCCGAAAGTGCTTGGGAAAATCCTGGAGGTTTTGGAATCGACCGAAAAAATCAAGATGCTTCAGCCGGAAAAAGACTGGGAGGAATACGGGCTTTTAAAACCCGCAATCAAGATTGGGATTCAAACCATCCGCCATCCGGAACGCCGATACTTGTATCTTGGAAATAAATCCCCGATCGGGGGCTATACCTTTGCGCGCTGGCAGAACGGAGAAGAATATTTTCTCCTTCCGGAAGATTTTGGGCTCTTGTTTGATTATTCTGTCTATAATTTTAGAGAGAAGCGCATCTTCCGTTTGGATATGATGCAGGCTTCCCGGATTCGTTTTCAGGGCCCTTCTGAGAGTTATGAAATGTTTAAGCAGGGATTTGAATGGATATGGCAGAAACCGAACCTGATTGCGGGTATGCGCGTCCCTATGGAAGAGATGCAAAGATTACTCAACGGATTGGAAGACCTCATGGTTAAAGAGTTTCTCGACACAAATGGTTCTGCTGCGGAAGATACGGGTATTTCTAACTCAGAGGCATTTGTGAAGGTTTATTATAAAGAACAAACAGAAACTTTATTTATTGGAAACGAAGCCGTCGTGCGTGACGCGTTTTATATTCACCGGGAAGGGGACGATGCGGATGCCTTTGTGGCGCGTTCCCAGATTCGAAGATTATTTGATGAGATCTCTGCGTTGGCCAGTTCGACCGTTGTCGATTAGAGAGTGTGTTCATGCCGGAATCGATTGCCTCAAGGATTGTAGAGGTCAAAAAAAATATCCATTTGCATCTTGAAAAAAACGGGCGGGGTGCGGAGGAGACAGCCTTAATCCTTGTCAGTAAGACGGTGGATGTCCAGAAAATAAGCGAGGCGTACCGGGCAGGAATCAGAGATTTTGGCGAAAATAAAGTCCAGGAGTTTTTGGAAAAGAAAAAACAATTGCCGGCGGATATTCGCTGGCACCTGATAGGGCATATCCAGACCAATAAGGTTAAGGCATTTTTTTTAGCCGCGGTTGACTCCGAGCTCCCTTTGATTCATTCTTTGGACCGTCAGGCTTTGGCCGATGAGATTGAAAAACAGGCCAGGAAATGGAACCTTAAGAAAGTTCCGTGCCTGATCCAGGTGAATTATTCGGGTGAAACGACTAAGGGTGGTTTTGCTCCACAGGATGTTGAGGCTTTTGTCCGGAAGATTCCGAGTGATAGTGCGATCGCATTGAAGGGACTCATGACCATCGGCCCCCATACCGATGAGGAACAGTCGATCCGAAACTGTTTCAGGGGGATGAAGGGATTGTTTGAACAGCTTAGGAATGATTTTCCTGAACATCCTTGGCAAATATTATCGATGGGGATGTCCCATGATTATTTGATCGGAGTCGATGAGGGAGCAACGATGGTCAGGGTCGGACAGGCTGTTTTTGGAAAACGGACATACGTATCATGATTTTGAAAAATAGCAGGGTGAAACGATGATCAAAGAAAAAATCGGACTTATCGGCGTGGGCAATATGGGTGCCTCCATTCTTGAGGGGGCCTTGCGCAACAGGATGATTAAACCGGCTCAGGTTCTGGTCTATGACCGTTTTTCTGAAAAGGCGTCGGCTTTTGCTAAAGCCTGGAAAGTCCGGGCGGCCCGGTCAGTCTGTGACTTAGCTGAAAAAGCGGACGTGATTGTGCTTGCCGTCAAACCACAGGATTTAGAGCAATTGGTCTCTGAAATGAAATCTTCGGTCAGAGCCGGGCATATCTGGGTAAGTATTCTGGCCGGTGTAAAAATCAAAAAAATTAAAACCATGATCGGCATGAAAGCAAAAGTCATTCGTGCCATGCCGAATCTCGGAGCAAAGGTGGCGCAATCGGTGACTGCCGTTACGGGAACACCGGGTAAACCTCTGCAGCTTGCCAAGAAGATTTTCTCAGGGTGCGGAAAAACGCTTGTGCTGCAGGAAAAACATTTTGATCTTGTGACTGCCGTAAGCGGCAGCGGCCCGGCCTATTTTTTCTTTCTGATGGAAATGCTGATTGAAAGTGCCGTTAAACAGGGCTTGTCCGCAAAAGAGGCGCGGATTCTGGCGGTCGAGACCGCGGCAGCATCCGGACGACTTGCCCAGGTCTCGGCCTTTTCCCCCAAAGAATTGCGCCAAATGGTGACCTCGAAAAAAGGAACAACAGAGGCCGCCTTGAAGGTGTTGGAAAAAGCGGGAGTTTCTGCTATCTTGCATCGTGCCGTCCAGGCGGCTGTGCGCAGAGGACGGGAGCTCAGCCGGGGCCATTGATTTAGGGTTTATCGTGTTAAAGCCGTGAAGGAGGTTTTTTATGTTTATTATCGGTGAATTATTCAGGGCATTGGCAATGCTTGTTAACGGAGTCTGTCAGATTCTTTATTGGCTGCTTTTTGCCAGGATTGTGATTTCGTGGCTGCCGGTTGATCCTTATCATCAGATAGTCCAATTCCTTTATCAAGTGACAGATCCGATCCTGGCGCCTTTTCGCCGTATTCCGTTACAGATCGGAATGCTCGATTTGACGCCGCTTCTGGCGTTTATCGCCCTATTTTTTATTCGGAATGTGGCGGTCGGTATACTCCTGAGTGCAGCCGCCCAATTTGCTTCCTGAAAGGAAATTTATGCCCATGAAACGATTTGAAAAAACAGAGAGTGATTTATATTCCGAAGTCTGCCGGGCGGTTGATTCAATCCGTAAAGTTACCGATTTTGTGCCGCAGATTGCCATTGTTCTCGGTACCGGGCTGGGGGATTTGGTCCAAAAATTCAAGAACCCGGTAGCAATTGATTATGCCGGGATTGAGCATTTTCCCGTTTCAACGGTTGAGTCGCATGTCGGAAAGCTTGTTTTCGGAGAGCTTGCCGGTAAAAAAATTGTGGCGATGCAGGGGCGTTTTCATTTCTATGAAGGCTATACAATGCGAGAGGTGGCCTTTCCGATTCGAGTCATGAAACAACTTGGCGCCGAAATTCTGGTCGTTTTAAATGCAGCCGGCGGACTTGATTTGAGTTACCGTAAAGGAGAAATTGTGATCATTGAAGACCATATTAATTTAATGGGCGACAATCCCTTGATCGGTACGAATGAAGACCGGCTGGGGTCCCGTTTTCCGGATATGGCTCAGCCCTACACGGCACGGCTGGCCGGATTGGCCGAAGAGGCGGCCCGGGAAGAAAAAATCCCGGTACGCCGCGGCGTTTATTTGGCCATCAGCGGCCCGAATCTTGAAACCCGTGCCGAATACCGTATGATGAGAATGCTGGGGGCCGATCTGGTGGGGATGTCGACTGTTCCCGAGGTCATAGCGGGTGTTCATATGGACATGCAGATTTTGGGTCTTAGTGTCGTGACTGATCTTTGTGACCCCGATCATCTGCACCCGGTGGACATTAAAGATATTATCAAGACGGCCAATGAAGCCGGGCCTCGACTGGACCGTCTATTAGAAGCCGTGGTTAAAAAAATTTAAACGCTTTTTGCAAATGAACCCTCATTAGGGATAAAAACACAAAAGTTTATGGAACAAAAACAGAATTCTAAAAATTATAAAGACACACTCAATCTGCCTAAAACCTCATTTGCCATGAAGGCCAATCTTGCCCAACGTGAGCCTGAGATGCTTAAGCTTTGGGAAAATGAGGGGCTTTACGCGTCGATCCGCAAGAAATCGGCCGGGAAAACCCAATATATTCTGCATGACGGCCCCCCTTATGCGAACGGTAAGATCCATATCGGACATGCCTTGAATAAAATTTTAAAAGATATCATTGTGAAGTACAAAACTATGAGCGGATATGATGCGCTTTATGTTCCGGGCTGGGACTGTCACGGACTTCCGATTGAGCACCAATGCCTTAAAGACATGGGCAAACGCAAGGATGAAGTCGAACGTGTCGCTTTCCGTAAACAGGCCCGCCAATATGCCGAAAAATTCATCGCCACGCAGCGCGAGGATTTTAAACGCCTGGGCATTATGGGCCAGTGGCAGGAGCCTTATTTGACCATGAATTACGGTTATCAGGCCGCGATTGCCGAATCTTTTCTCTCCCTCTATGAAAAGGGATTTATTTATCAGGATTTAAAACCCGTGCCCTGGTGCTTTGACTGTGAAACCGCGCTGGCCGATGCGGAACTGGAGTATGCGGATAAAACTTCGACAGCGGTTTATGTTAAATTTCCTGTCGATCCTGAGTCCTTTAACCTTAAATTTAAATATCAGCCGGCGAAGCCCCTTTCTTTTTTGGCCTGGACGACTACACCCTGGACGCTGCCTGCGAATGTCGGATTGGCGGTCAATCCGAAGTTGAGTTATATCGTTATGGAATCGGCCGATGAAATGATCATTGTTGCTGAAGCGCTGTCGCTTACGATTAAGAACCTGAGCGAGCACTTCAAAGCAGAAAGAAATATCCCAGGCGAGGATTTGTCAGGGCTTTTTTATCATCATCCGTTTATTGACCGTAAAGGTGAGGTCATTGCCGCCGACTATGTTTCGGCTGAAGACGGAACCGGTATTGTCCATATTGCTCCCGGGCATGGAGAAGATGACTATTTTTATGGTCATGTGAAAAATAAATTGCCGATTTTATCGCCCGTGGATCATAAAGGGCGCTTTAGCGATGAATTCCCTCCGGCAGCCGGAATCCATGTTTTCAAAGCCAATGACATGATTATTGAAATTCTTTCCGGTAAAGGTGCTCTTTTGCACAGTGATGCCCATGCGCATTCATACCCGCATTGCTGGCGCTGTAAAAAACCGATTCTTTTCCGTGCGACCGAACAATGGTTTATGAAAATTGATCACCGTGATTTGCGGCAGCGGATGCTTAAAGCCATTGAAAAAGAGATTTGTTTTACACCCGATTGGGGAAAACGAAGAATCGGCTCCATGGTGGAAACCCGGCCCGAGTGGTGCCTATCCCGTCAAAGATACTGGGGAGTTCCGATTCCCATGATCGGCTGTAAAAACTGTACCGGTCAATTCTTTGTGACTGAGTCCAAAGCAATCATTGCAGACCTTTTTGAGAAAGAAGGCGCCGACTGCTGGTTCAGCCGCCCGGTGTCGGACTTTCTGCCCGAAGGATTCTCTTGTCCGAGTTGCGGGAAACAGGATTTTTACCGTGAAGAAGACATTGTTGACGTCTGGTTTGATTCGGGCGTCAGTCACCAGGCCGTATTAAGAAAAACAACGGGTCTGAATTTCCCGGCAGATTTATATCTTGAAGGATCCGATCAGCACCGCGGATGGTTTCAGAGTTCTTTGACGACCTCAATGGCGCTTGAGGAAACGCCGCCTTTTAAGGGCGTTTTGACCCACGGCTTCGTTATGGACGGCGAAGGTAAAAAAATGTCGAAATCCGCAGGCAATGTCGTAGCCCCTCAGGATGTGATGAAGGAATTCGGGGCCGATATCCTGAGACTCTGGGTCTCTTCATGTGCTTATGAATATGATGTCCGTCTTTCCAAGGATATCTTAAAACAACTGGCCGATGCCTATCGCAAGATTCGAAATACATTTCGTTATATGCTCTCTAACCTTTTTGATTATGATCCGGCTGTAAACAAGGTACCCTTTGAACAGTTGCACCCTCTGGATCAATGGGCTGTGGCACATACCGATCAGATGATCGACCAGGTGGAGACCAAGTATCAGGCTTTTGAATTCCACCAGATTTATCAATTAGTCCATCATTTTTGTGTGATTCACTTAAGCGGATATTACTTTGATATTCTTAAGGATATCCTCTATACCTCCGGTGCCGATTCCGCCAGAAGGCGTTCCGCACAGACGGCGCTTTTTTATATTCTGACCCGGCTGACCAAGGTTTTGACGCCGATTCTACCGTTTACGATGGATGAAGTCTGGCGGGCATTTGAACTTGAACGGGGAATTCCTTCGGTGCATTTAAGCGAAATGGCCTTTGGCAAGGCTGAGTGGAATAAAGATCTCTATCAGACATGGCAGGATATTCGTAATATCCGCAATGCGGTTACACTTTGCCTTGAAAAAAAACGCGAAGAAAAGATCATCGGTGCAAATCTGGATGCAAAGGTCATTTTATCCAGCGAGGATCCAGCGGTCGAAGAACTGCTCAAGGCGAATTTGAATCATCTGCCGGCTGTTTTTGTGGTTTCACAGGTAGAATATGACGTTCAGACCGGCCAGGAGGTTCAGACCGTGCAGTACGAATCCCTTACACTCCAGAAGACGGCTGTTTTTAAGGTCTCGGTACAAAAAGCCGATGGTCATAAATGCGTTCGGTGTTGGAATTACTCTTCCGGGGTCGGCCAGGACGCTCAGGATCCTGAACTTTGTGAGAAGTGTTTGAAGGCTGTTCGTCAGTTAACCCCATAGTACCGCCGGGTCCTATTTTTTGAGGGATTTATGATCTTTTACCTTAAAAAGCGCAAAAGACTTTTAGCAAAAATCACTGTCGGATTAGCTTTGTTTTTTCTGGGAGCCGGTTCTTTTGCCGTTTTTTCATTTCTTTCCCGAAAATTTTTCTCGACGCATTGGGCAGAACAATCCCAGGCCGTCATTGTGTTGATGACGCTCATTTCTTTGCTTGCCTATAAACCGGTGGACCGTTGGGTCACCCATTTCTTTAATCAATATCTTTTTAAGAAAAAGAGTTATGCCCATCTGGTCTTGATGAATCTGACCAAGGAACTTGATTTAATTTTTGACTTTCAGGAGATGGCCAATTTAATTGTCAATACCTTCGGCGAGGTGATGAATTTAAAAACCGTCGCGCTTTTAACCGCCTCGGAAAGTCCGGGGCAATTTGAGATTTCGGCCGCGTACGGCTGGCCCCTTTCAGAGCATCGCAGGTTTCGCTGCAGTAAGAAATCACCGCTTCTTTTAATGATTCGAACAGGCGGGGAGCATGTCCTGGTGCGCAATCAGGTGGCAAAGTCTTTTACGTGGCAGGAAACGAACCGCCTTCTTCATGATTTTGACCGTCTCCGGGCTAACTGGGTTATTCCCTTTTTTGTCAAAGATGAGTTTGTCGGGTTGCTCGCTTTTTCCGCTTTTGATCCGGAGCGGACATTTGACGATAATGACTTTTATTTTTTTAGAGAATTTGCCGGCATGATCGCTAAAAATTTATATAAAAGCCAAAAATTTTTAGAGCTTAAACGCTATAACGACCAACTTCAGGACGCCCAATCCAGGATATTGCAAAAGACCAAATTGGATGCAATCGAACAGCTGGCCACAGGCATTGCCCACGAAATTCATAACCCTCTGACGATTATCTCCGGAAAAGCGCAAGTCCTTTTGCTGCAATCAGATAAGAAAAAAAATGACTCGCGAGTTGAGGATGTTCTTAAAACGATTGTGAAGCAAACAAAGCGTGCCGCCGATATAACAAGAAAGCTTTTGATGTTTTCACAGAGCTCCGGGGCACCGAAAGAAGAAATTCAACTTGAGCAGGTGCTTGAGGATACGATCGCGCTTGTGTCCTATCAGACATCGCTTGACGGCATCCGTATTTTAAAGACGCTTGATCATAAGCTGCCCCCGTTATTTGCAAATGTCCATGAAATGCGTGAGATCTTTCTCAATTTGATTCTCAATGCGGTTCAGGCTATCGGAACCGAGGGAACGATTCGTGTTTTAATGAATTATGCGAAAGCCGACGAATTAATAGAAATTCAGATATCGGATACCGGAAAGGGTATTGAGCCTGAAAATCTGGGAAAGGTGTTTAACCCCTTTTTTACAACGCATCACAGTGCGCTCGGATTGGGGCTTTTTGTAACACAGCAAATTGTTCATCATTATGGTGGTTCAATACGTGTTGAAAGTAATCCCGATGAAGGCAGCCTGTTTATTGTCCAGTTGCCTTGCGGCGACATAAGCCGGAATTTAACAAAAGATAAACGTTCATCCGGAATTTCAGAAGGGAAATAAATATTCCCACCGGGGCTAAAAATTTACCGGAGCCATAAAGGAGGCGTCAAAATGGCCAAATTACTTGTTGTTGATGATGAGATTGAAATCTGTGAATTTTTAAAGCTGTTTTTTGAAGAGCGAGGATATCAGGTTTCGACCGCGCAATCAGGCGAGGAGGCTTTAAGAAAGCTGGATGATCAGGTGCATCATGTTGTTTTGCTTGATATCCATATGCCCGGTGTTGACGGTTTAATGACGCTTAAAGAGATTAAAGGCCGTAATTATGGGATCAAAGTGATTATGGTGACGGCCTTAGAGACCCGTGATAAGATTGAAGAAGCCATGCGGCTTGGGGCTGATAATTATATTACCAAGCCGTTGAGTCTGGAGTATTTGGAACGGGATGTTCAGGAAAAAGTGGCTCAGCTTGCCCGAAGCGGTAAGATTCTTCTTTGAGTTTATTGATTTTATGGGGCTTGAGGCAAAAGTATCGGGAACAATATCGCCGGCATTGACGGAGTACTAGCCTTTTCATCGTCTCATCCCCATGGGTTTGTCAACTTGCTTCCCGGTTTAAATAAAAATTCAGACATAAAACCAGCCCTGAGTTAAGCCCCTATTTGCATTTTGTCCCCCTTTAATTGTTAGCTCTTAATTTTTTGATTTTGAAGTTGCGCTCCGGATATCTTTCAGTATAATGAGGACTTCCTTTTTAACGATTCAAGCGAGGTTCCCGTGGAAGAATTAAGCAAAAAAGACAAACAGAAGCTGATCGATAAAAATCGTAAACGTTTTACTCAAAAGGAGTTAGATGGATATAAACAAATCCTTCTTGAGATTAAGAGTAAAATCAGCGGGGAACTGCGTCATCTTGAAGAAGACAGCTTAAATCGAAGCCAAAGAGATGCGGCTGGAGACCTTTCGGGATACTCTTTGCATATGGCCGACGTTGCCTCTGACAATTTCGACCGCGAGCTTGTTCTTGGTTTAGCCTCTAAAGAGCAGGATCTTTTGAACTTAATTCAGCAGGCTTTGCATAAACTGGATGAAGGGACTTTCGGTTTATGCGAAAAAACTTATAAACCGATTACCAAGAAGCGCCTTTCGGTAATGCCTTATGCCCGCCTATGTCTGGAAGCACAGGAACAGGAAGAAAAGGAAAGACAGCAATCCTAACACAGTTTTATGGCGTTGCTTTTCTTATTCTCATTCTTGACCAACTCACAAAATTTATAGCCTCCCTGAAGTTAATTTCCGGTGAAAGTTTTCCGGTCATTGAAAATATTTTTCACCTGACCCTTGTCCATAACAAGGGAATTGCCTTCGGCTTTTTTTACGAGCATCCGCTTATCTTACTTTCGCTCATCAGCTTAAGTATTCTTATTCTGGCTTTTTTTGCTTTCCGGCATTGTTCGGATCGGTGCCGGATGTTTGGGGAAGGGCAGACGATGAATATCGGAAAACATCCGGATTTGATCGCATTTGCTTTTATTTTGGGAGGGGCTGCGGGTAATTGGCTTGACCGGATCCGTTACGGGGCCGTGATTGATTTTTTAGATTTCCGGATATGGCCGGTTTTTAACGTTGCTGATTCAGCTATTACCGTGGGAGTCGGTCTTTACCTGATTTATTTTTTAAAACAACAAATTCATCAGAATGCGGAAACTTCTGAAAGAAGAGAGTGATGAGGCCGGTTCTTTTTTCATTCGGAAAAATTCAGATTTATACCTATGGAACTCTCATTGCGGCGGGAGTTATGTGTGCTTTGTTTCTTATGAGCCGGCAGGCGCGAAAAACCGGATTTCCCGAAACGGATAAAGTTTTTGATCTTGTTTTTATGGCCATTATTTCGGGTTTTCTAGGTGCCCGGATAGCCTATGTGATTGAGAATTTTGACTGGTACCGCACCCATCTGCTTGAAATTCCGGCTGTCTGGCAGGGCGGGCTTATTTTTTACGGAGGGCTGTTTGCCGGTCTTGCAGTGCTTATCGGGTACTTTCGTTTTCAAAAAATTCCGGTTTTAAAAGGATTCGATTTTTTAGTCCCTTATGTTGCATTGGTTCACTTTTTCGGACGTCTGGGATGTTTTTTTAACGGTTGCTGTTACGGTAAAGCCTGTCATTCGGAGATTTTGCTGCGATGGTTTTCGCATCGCCCGCTTTTGCATCCGGCCCAGATTTATGAGGCGGTTTATGATTTAGGCCTTTTCTTTTTTCTCAGGGACTGTTATTCGCGCCGCCGTTTTGACGGTGAGATCACAGCTCAGTATTTTGCACTCTATGCGCTGGGACGATTTGTCATTGAGTTCTTTCGAGATGGAAATTCCGGGTGGGGAGTGTTTACGTGGAATCAATGGGCCAGTCTTTTAATCCTATTCGTTTGTCTGATGATACTTCTGGTTAAAATCCGGGAGGGGAAAAGTAAAAATCATGGCTGATCAGGAAGTGGTTATTGAAGAAAATGTACGTAAGGAGAGGCTGGATGCTTATCTGGCGAAGTCGCTTGAAAATGATCATTCCCGGTCGCAGATTAAACTGATGATTAAAAGCGGTGAGATCAAAGTGAACGGTCATGATGTTGCCCCGCATTATCAGGTCAAGCCCGGTGATAGAATTCAGATTAAATGGATTGCGCAACCGGACGATTCCATGCGCGCCGAAGAAATACCGATCGATATTCTTTATGAGGATGAGGATATTATTGTTGTAAACAAACCGGTGGGAATGGTTGTCCATCCCGCCCACGGGAATTGGCACCATACTCTGGTCAATGCACTGCTTCACCACACCCGTCATCTTTCCGAACTCGGAGGAGATGAGCGGCCGGGTATCGTCCATCGTCTGGATAAGGACACCTCGGGGGTTTTAATTGTGGCCAAAAATAATGCGGCCCATCGTGATCTGGCCAAACAATTTAAGAAACACACCATCCAACGTATGTACTATGCCATTGTCCGGGGGGTTGTGCAGCATGACGAAGGCGTTTGTGAAGAACCTGTCGGGCGGGCCTTTGTAAACCGTAAAAAGATTATTATCAAGCCTTCCGGAGGAAAGGACGCATTGACTTATTATAAAGCAGCGCGGCGTTATACCGACGCAACGTTAGTTGAGGTTTATCCGAAAACAGGCCGGACGCATCAGATCCGGGTGCATATGAGTTTTTTGGGACATCCCGTTCTGGGAGATACCCTTTATGGCATTAAATCAGAGTTGATCGGCCGTCAGGCGCTGCATGCCGCAAAACTGGGAATTACTCACCCCAAAACAAAACAGGAAATGCTTTTTGAAAGTCCGCTGCCTGCAGACATGCAGGCCGTTTTAGACCGATTGGAATCCGGCGGGGATGAATAGCTGATGATGGTTAAGTTCTTTCGAAAAATTCAGGTTTTTCTGGAAATGATCAAGTTTGAGCATTCGATTTTCGCACTCCCATTTGCCTATCTCGGTCTTTTTCTGGCCGCGCGTGGGTGGCCGCAACCGGACAAATTTTTATGGGTTACGGTTGCGATGGTATCCTTCCGGACCCTGGGGATGGGGCTCAACCGAATTATTGACCGTGCGATTGACCATGCCAATCCCAGAACCTCTCAAAGGGCATTGCCGGCCGGCCTTTTGACACCGGGATTTGTTTGGGCCATGAGCCTCTTTTGTCTGGCTGTTTTTGAAGGGGCGGCCTCTAGGCTCAACCCCTTGTGTCTGCGGCTTTCCTGGATTCCCGTGCTTCTGGCTTTTCTCTATCCCTGGCTTAAAAGATTCACGTGGCTCTCACACTGGATTTTGGGTATCATATTGGGCATTGCTCCCTATGGGGCCTGGCTTGCTGTGCGGGAATCATTTTCCTGGATTCCCGGCTTTTTAACCTTGGGTGTCACCGCATGGGTCGCCGGTTTTGATATTCTTTATGCCCTGCAGGACGAAACTTTTGACCGTACATACGGTCTCTTTTCGATTCCGTCCAGATTCGGACAGAAAGTAAGCCTTTGGCTGGTCAAAGTTCTTCATCTGGCAGCTTTTCTATTCTGGCTCAGCAGTGGTTTCTTGGCCGGATTAGGGGATGTGTTTTTTTTCGGCATGATGGTGATCGCTGTTTTTTTAATTCGTGAAAATTGGCTGGTTCATCGTTTCGGATTGGAAAAGCTGGGACAGGCTTTTTTTACGACGAATGCAGTTGTCAGTATTTTAATCTTTGTATTTGTTTTTCTGGATTTGATTTTTTAAGCTTTGGAAGAATCCGGATAGAGATTTTTCCGTAAGCACTTTCACGAAATCATTCATTAGTTGAGGGGACTGTTTGTGAGACCCTATGTTATTGGCATCACAGGTGCCAGCGGAGTTTTATATGCGGTTAATCTTGTCAAAACCATGACAAGATTGGGCTTCCCCGTTCACCTGATCATTTCTGACGCTGCACGGCTTGTCTTCCATGAAGAACTCGGGATCTCTTTGAAAAACTCCACTCAACCCGAAGTGCTTGCAGAAGTTTTTGGGAAGGAAGCCATTCCTTATATCCAGGCATCTTTACCGGCCAATTTCCTTTCGCCTGTGGCCAGTGGATCTTATCCGACGCAAGGAATGGTGATTGTTCCCTGCAGCATGGGCTCTTTGGGGGCCATTGCTTCGGGTAACGGCCATAATTTAATCCATCGCGCTGCCGATTGTATCCTCAAGGAAGGCCGACGGCTTGTGATTGTTCCTCGCGAAACGCCTTTGAATGCCATTCATCTTGAAAATATGCTCAAACTCTCACGGTTAGGCGCCCGCATTGTTCCGGCCATGCCTGGGTTCTACAGCGGTGCGGATCAAATTAAAGATCTTGTCGATTTTATGACCGGTAAAATTTTGGACCAGTTCAATATTGAGCACACGCTTTATCCCCGTTGGACTGGCAGCCTGCAGGTCTCGCATACAAATAAGGATAACGGGTGACTTTGATGAAGCCTACGGTTAAAACTGCAGTCAGGATCGGTAGAATCGAATTTATGAATGCGCTGCCCTATTATCATAAATTGGATTTGAATCATTTAAGCCCCGTTGAATACGTTAATACCTATCCGGCGCAGTTGAATTTGATGATGCGTAAAGGGAAGTTGGATATTGCTCTGATTTCTTCGCTGGAGTATTTGAATCATCAGGAGCTCTATTCTATTTTGCCCGGGATGACGATTGGTGCGCGTGATTTTTCCGGAAGCGTAATTCTTTTTTCAAAAGAACCGATTCAGGGTTTGGCCGGTAAGGAAATTGCCTTGTCCCGCCAGAGTTTGAGCTCGGCCGTTTTGCTGAGGATATTGCTGCAGTTTAAATATAAGATGACTAATGAGTTTAAAGCCGTCCACTCTGATCCGGATAAAATGCTTGAGGAATATCCCGCAGCGCTTGTGATTGGCGATGATGCGCTTTTGTATCACCCGAAGAAGTTCGTCTATAAATACGACTTAAGTGAGCTTTGGTGGAACTGGACGGAAAAACCCTTTTGTTTTGCCCTTTGGGCTGTGCGTAAAAAGTTTGCTCAGGAAAACCCTGAATGGGTCAGTGAATTTCATCGCAGGATGATTAAGAACCTGGAGACAAATCTGCAGGATTTGGAAACTCTCATTAAAGAAGGGTTGCAGCTGTCCTATTTAGAGACATCTTTTTCCAAGATTTTTGGCTATCTTTTTAATCTGCATTACGGATTGGATGAATCCATGCTCGAAGGATTAAATCTATTCTATCGTTTTGCTCATCGTCTTGGTTTTTCTCCCAAACCCGACCCGGTTGAATTTTTCAAAGTCGGATAAAACGCTTTTGAGCAAGTGTTTTGACCATAGTTTTAGCACCGCCTAACATTTGATTTTAGGGAGTAGGCGGCACAAGGACCTCTAGCAATTTTGAACTCAGCGACTCAGAACTTCAAAGTTGAAGAGGTACTAGAGGAGTTAAGTATGTCATTGGATATTTACGACCGTATTTTAAGTAAACGGCTTGATGGAGAGCGTTTGAATCTGGAAGAAGGTATTTTGCTTTATTCCTGTGATTTGCTGCGCCTCGGACAAGCTGCGCAGACTTTGTCGGATCGTCTGAATGAAAAACGAATAGTGACATTTATTGTCGACCGCAATATCAGCTATACCAACGCGTGTGTGGTTGATTGTGATTTTTGTGCATTCTACCGTAAGCCCGGCGATAAAGAGGCTTATACGCTGACTTATGAGCAGATTTTTCAGAAAGTCGAGGAGCTCGTGGCGCTCGGCGGAACTCAGGTCCTGATTCAGGGCGGAGTAAATCCTGAACTTCCGCTGGAATATTATCTGGATTTGATTCGTGCCATCCGGCAGAAATTCCCGTCGGTAGATATTCATTCTTTTTCTGTAGTCGAATTTGATATGATCGCGAAAAAATTCCGCATGCCGCTTGAGGAAGTCTTTAAGAAATTTAAGGAAGCGGGCTTGAATTCACTGCCGGGCGGGGGAGCTGAAATTCTCGTTGAACGTGTGCGTAAACTGATCAGCCCCAAAAAAGCCACCTCCGAGCGGTGGATTGATGTGATGCGTACGGCGCACAAGGCCGGATTAAAATCTACGGCGACAATGGTCATCGGGCATGTTGAAACCATTGAAGAACGCGTCATGCATCTTTTAAACATCCGGGATCTTCAGGATGAAACCGGAGGATTTCGTGCCTTTATTCCCTGGACCATGTCGCCTCAGGGAACACCCCGAATGCAGCACATTAAACCGACGGGGGGTGAGGACTATCTGAAAACGGTCGCGATTTCGAGAATTCTTCTGGATAATTTTGAGCATATCCAAAGTGGATGGCTTACTGAAGGTCTCAAACTCGGACAGGTCGCTTTAGGTTTTGGTTGCGATGATATGGGAGGAACCCTTCTTGAGGATAAGGTTCTGGAACCTACGGGAATAGAGGTTCATACGCGTCGTGAAGATTTAGTTCGCTTAATCCGTGAGGCCGGGTATACGCCAGCACAAAGAAATACCAACTACGATATTCTGCATGTCTTCAATTAAAACGATAGCATCTCCTGAAAAAGAACTTATCCGTCAGTACTTTGACGGCATTGCTCACCGTTATGATTTTTTAAATAACTTCTTAAGTTTTAACCTGGATGAGCACTGGCGCAGAAAGTCACTCAAAATCATTTTAGAGGGTGATGAAAAATCGATTCTTGATCTGGGGACCGGCACCGGAAAATTTCTAAAACTCTTTCTAAAATCCAAGACCTGGGAAAAAGTCGTGGCTGTTGATTTTTCCACTGAAATGCTCAAGCACGCCCAAAAAGAATTGCCGCATAATGTGAGCTTTGTCGCCGCTGATTTTCATGACCTGCCGTTTCCCGATAAAAGTTTTGACTTAATCACCTCCAGTTTTACGTTGCGAAGTGTCAAAGACATGGACCGGTTTTTGTCGGAAGTGTTCCGTATACTGGGGGAGAACGGAAAAGCGGCTTTTCTCTGTCTGACAAGGCCGACAAACTTTTTTTTTAAAATACTCTATTATCCTTATTTGAATATTTATCTGCCGATAGTCGGTTGTTTCTTTTCGGGGCATAAGCGGGCCTATGAATTTCTGTCTCAGTCGATACAGCATTTTCAGTCGCCTGAAAAGACAATGGAAGCCATGATTCGGGCGGGCTTTAAATCGGTGCGTGTGCATCGATTTACTTTTGGGACCGCAACGTTGATCATAGGTAAAAAATGAATCTTGAGTCGAAATTTAAAGAATTAGGATTGGTTTTGCCTCCGGCTCCTAAGCCTGCCGGCGCCTATCATCCGCTGGTGATTTCGGGGACAACCGGATATGTCAGCGGACAAATTTCAAAAAGACATGACGGCTTTTTGATCACCGGTAAGACCGGGCTGGATTTAACTCTTGAACAGGCCCGTCAGGCCGCCGAATATTGTGCCCTCAATGTTCTAAGTCTTTTAAATACCCATCTGGAGATGGAGCGTTTTGTCCGTCTGATTCGGGTTGTCGGTTATGTCCAATCCGCGCCTGAGTTCTATGATATCCCTAAAGTGATTGACGGAGCCTCAGAGTTATTTGCTAAAATTCTGGGCCAACCGGGCATTCATGCCAGATCTGCTGTTGGTGTCGCTAATTTGCCGATGAATGCCGCGGTTGAGCTTGAAGTTACATTTGAAGTAACTGCGTAGTCGCCTAGTCTAATTCCAATCATTGAATGCTAAGTCATTTATTTATAATAATTTAAGACTATTTAAGGGCTTCCTGAACAAGGCACAGCTGGTAGGGTTAATAATCTTTATCTTTTAGCCGATACAATAGTGTTAAAACTGTTTCATTCTGTCACGCTTGTCTTGTTACCGGCAAGATGAGTGTGTCTATTTCTATGACTGTCACATATAAGAGCAATGGGTGTTGTTGAGCCTTATGCTAGAAAGTTGTTGCGATGAAATCTTTTCTTAAATTTCTTCTTGTTTTTTCGACGATCCTCATTTTAAGTGCCGTTTTAGCGCCTATCGCCTATACCTTTTTGGATTTTAAGTTTGAACGCATTTTTAACCGGCTGGTCATGATCTTTACGCTGATTGCTGTTGTGCGTTATGTCCGGATTAATAAAGAACATTTGCGGCAGTATGGATTAGGGTGGCAGTCAGATGAGAGTGCTTTTTATTTCTGGAGTGCCGTGATTGTTGGAGTTTTAAGTTTAGTGGTTCTTTTTGTGGTTAAAGCCATGACGGGACATTTGTCATTATCGATTCGATCGTTAAACGCGTTGCAATGGACCGGTGTTGTTGCGGGATCTGCCGCGACAGGTCTTTTGATCGGAGTGATCGAAGAGTTCTTTTTTCGGGGATTTATCTATAAAACACTCCACGAGCATTTTCGATGGAATATGCTGTGGAGTATCGTGATTACGAGTATCTTTTACGCGCTCTTGCATTTTGTGAACTTTCAGAAACCCTTTGTCGGGCCTGAACCGACGGTGTGGGACAGCTGCCGGTTGATGGCAGCCCCCCTCCTTTCGCTATTACATATCCAGCAATACTGGAATGAGGTGCTTGGTTTATTTTTCTTTGGAATGATATTGAATCTGTTGGTCATTCAGAGCAGATCGCTCTATCCGGCAATAGGGCTTCATGGCGGATGTGTTTTTATGATTAAAATGGACGGTTTTTTAACCTTTTCAAATGACCAAATGCCGTTGGTCTTTACTTCCGGTAAAATTTATGACGGGTTGTTGGGATGGATTTTTCTCTGGGGAATCTATGGGATTCTTCGCTTGATTATTTCCCGTCACTTAAACAAAGCGAGTTAACCGTGAATAAAACATATCTACGGATCATTGTCTTCTGTATCTTATTTGAATTAGCCGGATTTGGAGCACATGCGGTTTTTGCAGAGTCCGTGCAGCAAAAAAAGATTCCCGCGTACCCGCTGGTTTCAAATTTGGTTAAAGAAGGGGAGATCGCCTTAATTCAACCCGATACCTACCCCCGTCGAGGTGAGTGGCAGGAGGAGGGATTTTTTAGTTTTAAAGAGGCGGATGAAGATACCCGCGTCAAGATTGTGGAAAACGCCGATGCCCAGGGGCTGCCCCGTGAGATGGTGTCTATCCGTTTGCAGCATGATGCCCGATACCGGCTGGCTTTTAGGCAGGTACCCGCCGGGGGTGGATTGAGCCTTTATTTTCAAGTCCAGGACAATACCCCCCTGGCTAAAGCCAAAAACCGGGAGGTTGTATCAGTCTATATCAAAATTTTAATTGGCCAGCAACTTATTGATAGGATTAGGGTTACGGATATGGATGGATGGTATCCGGTATCGATTCCGCTGGGTGTCATTCGTTTTCTTAAGAGGCCTATTACCGTAGACTTTGATATTATTTCCGATCGTAATGACGTCGATTTTGAGTTTTACGGCGATGCGATCAAATAAACTTTAAATTAGTTGTTAAAGTTAGTTGTTTTTATTTTTTAATATTTAAAAATATATTTTTATATATAAAAAATGATATTTTGAATGAAATAAATCATATATTGGTTTTTGACTGTACTTGTACTATCAGTTAACCTTTAGGCATAAGTGAGTTAGACAAAATTTACTGCGAAGGAGCAGCCATATTTTGAAGCGACAACGCCGACTACGATGGGTCCAGTTTGGAGTTGTTATCTTTCTGTTTTCTTTCTTTGCCGTTACAAAAAGTTTTGCAGATGATCAGAATGATCAAGAAGCAAATTATACTCCCACTTCCGGTCCGACCCTTATTTCAGAGCAAATTGTTCCTTTCCCGATTGTTAATACGTCCGGTCTCTTAACTTCTTTTTCCGGTACGGTTCCTTATTGCGGTGATAGCGTGATTACTGCTCCGGAACAGTGTGATGATGGCAACCGTATTGATAATGACGGTTGTTCGGCAACGTGTGAACTCGAATTGGGAAGAAGCGTTGATTGTAATATTCAAATTTCAGGCGGAGGAACTTTCTACGTTGGTGAAACGGGAACGGCACGAGTATTGACCATTTGTTCAACGCCGGCCGGTGAGCGTGAGTCTGAAGAGACTCGTTGGATAGGAACGTTGGATTCTCTGCTTGGAACCAAATCGGCTTGGGCAGCCGTTGCAAGCGAGGATTACTCGGATGAGGATTTTGAGTGGGTGCTGGTGGGTGGCGATGTGTCGGATTGCCGGGTCAATGAACAGCCTCGGTCAATTTCGATTTCATGCAGTAAACCAACAAAACAAACCATTACTTATTTTGCCAGGGGGAAAAAATCACTTCAAACGAGCCGTGTGGTTTCGTTTAATTTTGTCGAAGAGGGATGTGGTAACGGTATTGTTAATTCGGGTGAAGAATGTGATGATGGGAATAATACCGACGGCGACGGATGCTCTGCCAGTTGCCGCCGCGAAAATCGTATTTGCGGCGATGGGGTTCTAGACCGGGATCTTCGTGAAGAATGTGATGACGGAAATACGTTGAATAATGACGGTTGTACATCGTCCTGCAGAATAGAATTCTGCGGAGACGGCATTGTCCAATCAAAGGAACAGTGTGATGACAATAACCTGATAAGCGGGGACGGGTGCTCTTCAACCTGTAAGCGCGAGAATGTCTGTGGTGACGGCCAGATCAATCAAAGTTCAGAGCAGTGTGATGACGGAAATCTGTTCAATGGTGATGGGTGTTCATCGCTTTGTTTAATCGAAGCCTTTTGTGGAGATGGTCATGTTGACCCCGGTGAACAATGTGATGACGGCAATAAAAATAGTAACGACGGGTGTTCATCTTCCTGTTATTTGGAATGCGTGACAGGCCAAGTATTTTGTCCGGCAACAAATAATTGCCAGCCTCAGAGCCTGTGCTCCTGTACCAGCGACCTTCAGTGCGATGACCGTAATGTATGTACGACAAACCGTTGTGTTCAGGGCGTTTGCCAAACGACGAACAATAGTAATCCCTGTGACGACCGTAACAGCTGTACGGTGAATGATGTCTGTGCTAATGGTGTGTGTCAAAGCGGCTCAGCCGTGCAATGTTCAATTTTAGATCAGCGTTGTACACCCGGTGACGGAATTTGCCGTTGTCCGCAGGGCAGTAAAGTCTGCCGTAATCAATGTATTCCGATAGGTCAGCTTTGTGAATGTGATGAAAATGATCCCAATTCATGTGATGACGGAGACCTGTGTAATGGTATTGAAAGTTGTGTCAATGGTCAGTGCGTAGGCGGAAGCAAGTTGAACTGTAATGACGGTAATGCCTGTACCAGTGACAGTTGTAACCCGGCCCAGGGCTGTGTGAACCAGAATAATAAAGTACCCTGTAACGATAACCTCCGTTGTAGCACTAATGATACATGCTCGGATGGAGCTTGCCGCGGGAGCGCAATGCCCTGCCCAGTGTCTGAACAGAGTTGTAACCCCTCGACAGGTTTATGCGAATGTCCGCAAGGAAAGAAACTCTGTAACGGAACCTGTGTTCCGCAATCAAATCCATGTCAATGTCAAAGCGATAGTGATTGTAATGATGATGATGTTTGTAATGGGCAGGAAACCTGCCAGGATTTTACCTGCAAACCGGGAACCGTATTGTCTTGTAATGATAATAATGTTTGTACCAGTGATAGCTGTAATCCTACCCAGGGCTGTGTTTATGAGCCGAACAATGAAGAGTGTAATGACGGTAATGCTTGTACCGAGGACGATGTTTGTTCTGAAGGAGTTTGCGGCGGGGATCCTATTCAGTGTTCAATCTCGACTCAGACCTGCGATGTGGAAACGGGAATTTGCCGATGCCCTGAAGGTCAGGTGAGTTGCGGTGCGATTTGTGTTGATGCGGGTAAGTGCGAATGTACGCAGGATAGTGATTGTGCTGACAATGACGTATGTAATGGTAGCGAGTCGTGTTCTTCGGGGCAATGTATCCATGAGAATCCGCTGAATTGTAACGATGGGAATGTTTGTACCACGGACAGCTGTATTCCGGAATCGGGTTGTGTGAATGCTCCGAATAACGCTTCCTGTAATGACAATAATGCATGCACGGTTGATGACGTTTGTTCGGACTCAGTCTGTAACGGAACGGCTATTAGCTGTCCTGCTCAGGGACAAACATGTAACCCGAATAACGGAAACTGTGAATGTCTGACCGGAAAAGAACTTTGCGGAGTGGTTTGCGTCGATACAGGGACTTGTGAATGTACTCAGAACGCTGACTGTGTTGATGGTAATGTGTGTAATGGTGTTGAGAGTTGTAACACTGCCACAGGACAATGTGTTCCGGGAACCCCTATAGTGTGTGATGATAATAATGTATGTACAACCGATTCATGTCTGCCCTCTACAGGGTGTAGTAATGTTGCCAATAGCGTGGTCTGTAACGATCAGAATCCGTGTACAACAGGGGATGTTTGTGCCAATAAGGTTTGTTCGGGAGTGGCTGTGACATGTCCTGCTCAAGGTCAAACTTGTAATGCTCAAGATGGGCAATGCCAATGCACTGACGGAAAAGTTTTGTGTGGTTCAGTTTGCGTGACAGCCGGGACCTGTCAATGTACGAAAAATGCAGACTGTATTAATAGTAATTTGTGCGATGGGACCGAGACGTGTAATACTGAAACCGGACAATGTGTCGCCGGGACACCGTTGCCGTGTGACGATGGTAATGTTTGTACAACCGACAGCTGTGTTCCTTCCATAGGCTGCGTTAATAGCGCCAACAATTTGTCTTGTAATGACCAGAACGCCTGTACAGCCGATGATGTTTGTGCCAACAAAGTTTGTTCAGGGCAGGTCGTGACCTGTCCCGCTCAAGGACAAACCTGTAACTCTCAGAATGGGCAGTGCCAATGTCCTGCCGGAAAGGTGCTTTGCGGTTCTGTTTGCGTGACGACAGGGACATGCCAATGTACAAAAAATGCCGACTGTGTCGACAGCAACTTGTGTAACGGTACTGAAACCTGTAATACCCAAACTGGACAATGCGTTGCCGGATCACCGATACGTTGTAATGACGATAATGTTTGTACGACAGACACCTGTATTCCTACGACCGGATGTGTTTATAGCGCCAATAACGAAATTTGTAATGACCAAAACTCATGTACAACGGGCGATGTTTGTTCAAATAAGATTTGTGCCGGGCAGGCGATTACCTGTCCAGCTCAAGGACAGACCTGTAATTCTCAGAATGGGCAGTGTCAATGCCCAAGCGGAAAAGTTCTGTGCGGCTCAGTCTGCGTGACAACTGGAACCTGCCAGTGTACAAAAAATGCCGACTGCGTCGACAGCAACCTGTGTAACGGTACCGAAACGTGTAATACCCAGACCGGTCAATGTGTAGCCGGAACGCCGCTGCCTTGTGATGACGGTAACGTCTGTACTACAGACAGTTGTGTGCCGGCTACCGGATGTAAAAATACCGCTAATAATATTGCCTGTAATGATCAGAACTCCTGTACAACCGGTGATGTTTGTTCGAATAAGGTGTGCAGCGGCCAGGCAATCAGCTGTCCTGTAAGTGAGCAAACGTGTAATTCTCAAACCGGTCAGTGTCAATGCCCCACGGGTAAGGAATTGTGCGGTTCAATTTGTGTGACAACCGGTACTTGTGAGTGCGTCCAGAATTCTGATTGTGTGAATGATAACCTTTGTGACGGGACTGAAACCTGTGACCTGGCGACAGGCCGTTGTGAACCGGGAACGCCGCTTCCTTGCGATGACGGCAATGTTTGTACCACCGACAGCTGTGTGCCGTCAGCGGGTTGTGTCAACAACGCGAACAATGATGTTTGTAATGATCAGAATCCTTGCACCAACAATGATGTTTGTACAAATAAGGTGTGCGCAGGCCAGCCAATCAGCTGTCCTGTGAATGAACAAACCTGTAATACGCAGAATGGTCAATGTGAGTGTCCCGCCGGAAAAGTTTTATGCGGATCAGTCTGTGTAGCAACCGGAACCTGCCAATGTACAAAAAATGCCGACTGTGTCGACAGCAACCTGTGTAACGGTACTGAAACCTGTAATACCCAGACCGGACAATGCATTGCCGGATCACCGATACTTTGTAATGATGGCAATGTTTGCACAACAGACAGCTGTATTCCTTCTTCGGGGTGTCAATATACTGCAAATAATATAACCTGCAACGACCAGAACCCGTGTACCAACAATGACGTCTGTGCAAATGCTGCGTGTAATGGTCAGCCGATCAGCTGTCCTGTGAATGAACAAACCTGTAATTCTCAAACCGGCCAGTGCCAGTGTCCTTCCGGAAAAGTTCTTTGCGGGTCGATCTGCGTGACAACTGGAACCTGTCAGTGTACACAAAATGCCGACTGCGTCGACAGCAACCTGTGTAATGGTACCGAAACGTGTAATACCCAGACCGGGCAATGTGTGGCAGGAACTCCGCTGCCCTGTGATGACAGGAATGTTTGCACCACTGACAGCTGTGTGCCGGCCACAGGCTGTGTGAATAACACGAACAATGATGCCTGTAACGATCAAAATCCATGTACGAACAACGATGTTTGTTCGAATAAGGTGTGCAGCGGCCAGCCGATCAGCTGTCCTGTGAATGAACAAGCCTGTAATACGCAGAATGGTCAATGTGAATGTCCCACCGGTAAAGTTTTATGTGGATCGGTTTGCGTAGCAACCGGTACTTGCCAATGCACAAAGGATGCCGACTGTGTTGATGGTAACCTGTGCAATGGTACCGAAACCTGCAATACTCAGACTGGTCAGTGTATTGCCGGTACTCCGCCGCCTTGTAATGACGGTAATGTTTGTACAACGGACAGTTGTATTCCTACGAGTGGTTGTGTTCACAATCCCAATAGTGAAATCTGTAACGATAATAATCCATGTACAATGGGTGATGTTTGCGCAAATACTGAATGCCATGGCCAGCTGATTAGCTGTCCTGTGAATGAACAAACTTGTAACACACAGAATGGTCAATGTGAGTGCCCTGCCGGAAAAGTGCTTTGTGGAGCAATTTGTGTGACTGAAGGAACATGTCAGTGCGTTGTTGATGGGGATTGTGATGATCAGAACCTTTGTAATGGAGCAGAAACCTGTAATACCCAGACCGGGCAATGTGTCGCTGGAACTGCTCTTGATTGTGACGATCATAAAGTCTGTACTACCGACAGCTGCGTTCCCGAAACTGGGTGTAAGAATGACGCGAATAGTTTGAATTGTGATGATCAAAACTCATGTACAAATAATGACGTTTGTGCCAATGAAATTTGTTCGGGACAAATTATTAGCTGCCCTGTACAGGGACAAACCTGTAACTCCCAGACAGGACAATGCGAATGTCCTGCGGGTAAAGAGTTGTGCGGAGCAATTTGCGTTACTGCCGGGACTTGCGAGTGCGTTCAGGACTCTGATTGTGTGAATGCTAATCTTTGTGATGGAACGGAATCGTGTGATTTGGCTACCGGTAAATGCAAACCCGGAACACCGTTGCCCTGTGATGACAGTAAGGTTTGTACCACTGACAGTTGTGTGCCGTCATCAGGCTGCGTCAATAATCCTAATACCGAACCCTGTGACGATGAAAATCCATGTACAAATAATGACGCATGTTCAAATGGTGCTTGTGTGCCGGGTACGCCTGTTACGTGTCCTATCCAAGAGCAAATTTGTAATACTCAAAATGGGGTTTGCGAATGTCCTTCCGGTAAAGAACAATGCGGATCCGTTTGTGTGCCGGTAGGGACATGCGAGTGCACGCAGGATTCGGACTGTGTGGATAATAACCTTTGTAACGGGACGGAAACCTGCAATACGCAGAACGGGCAGTGCGTCGCTGGAAGTCCTCTGGACTGCGATGACCAGAATGTTTGTACAACCGATAGTTGTAATCTGTCCACAGGGTGCACGCATGCGAATAATGTAGGACCGTGCGATGATGGAATATATTGTAACGGGGATGATCAATGCAGTGGGGGTTCCTGTCAGCCGGGATCGGGTAGAGGATGTACCGATGGTATTGCCTGTACAGCGGATAGCTGTGATGAGGATGCTGATCAATGTGTGTTCACTGACAATTGTACCAATGGCGAAGTGTGTGATGCCCAGTTAAATCAATGCGTTACTGGATGCCAAAATGATAGTGATTGCCCTTCTTCTACTGGTGAGGAATGTACGGAATATTATTGCGCGGCGCAAAATCGTTGCGAAATTCGCGATAAAGCCAATGGTGTGGCTTGTAGTGACGGAAATTTCTGTACCGACGGAGATCAATGTACGAATGGAAACTGCCAGCCCGGAGCCCCGCGGGATTGTGATGATAATCTGAACTGTACGAATGATAGTTGTAACGCGGCTGCTGTCCGCTGTGAGAATTTGAGCACATGTCCAGGTAACCAGATTTGTGATGCGGTTTTAAATCAATGCGTGGATCCTGGCAGTCAGTGTTCGGATCCGGAGGTTGCGCTCACTGGCGGAGGAACGCTTGGTATAGGTGAAAGTGGGAGTGCGGATGCAACAACGACTTGTGATGAAGGGCTTTTGATCACCGCAGCAGAATCTTGGTGGGAGAAAATATTGGGAATTAAAACCGCTTATGCCGGACGCTTTGATTTTCTGGAAAATTATGATCGAGTAGATGATTGCGAAGCAAAAGGATTCGAGGTTTCTCATTCCGGAGGAAAGCGAATTACGATTACGTGTACGCAACAAGCCGTGGGAAAAACGTGCTCTGTTAGGGCTAGAGGCAAGTCAACGCATGTGCAATCAAATGCCGTTATATTTACTTGTCTTGGGATTTCTCCTCTGGGTGGGTGTGACAGTGATGCGGACTGCGATGACGGGAACGTGTGTACGGATAACACGTGTAATCTGACGACGCATACGTGTAACGCACCTGTCAATAACACGGCCAATTGTGAAGACGGTAAATATTGTACTGTGAATGACAAATGTAATGACGGGTCATGTCAGAAAGGAACTGATCGGCTGTGTGATGACGGCCTGAGCTGTTCTGTGGATAGCTGCGATGAGAGCCAGGGCAAGTGCGTGGCGGATACGGGTAACTGTGAATGTAATAGTGATGCGGACTGCGATGACGAGAACGTGTGTACGGATAACACGTGTAATCTGACGACGCATACGTGTAACGCGCCTGTCAATAACACGGCCAATTGTGAAGACGGCAAATATTGTACTGTGAATGACAAATGTAATGGCGGGTCATGTCAGAAAGGAACTGATCGGCCGTGTGATGATTCTATCTCGTGTACGGATGATAGTTGTAATGAAAGTACGGATCAATGTGATTTTGTCGATAATTGTCCGGCGGGTATGAGTTGCGATACGGGAGAAAATCAATGTGTGCCGAAAACATGCCCCCAAAATCAGAGATTGTGTAACGGAGATTGTATTGCGGAAACTGAGTGTTGTATTGATTTAGAGTGTGATGATGGAAATGAGTGTACAGAAGGAGTGTGCAATTCAAGCCATCAGTGTGTTGTTGCGAATAGTCCCAATGGAACGACATGTGCTGACGGAAATAAATGCACACTGAATGATACATGTTTTAATGGGACTTGTCAGCCGGGGATTCCGAAAGATTGTAATGATGATATTAGTTGCACAGATGATTCATGTAATCCGAATACAGGAAGTTGCCGAAACGATGATAACTGCAGCGGAACACAATATTGTAATACCACAACGCAGCAGTGCAGTTGCCCTCAAGGTCAGGAATTGTGTGGCGCCACTTGTGTTGACGAAGGCACTTGTGGATCTTGTCCAGGTACTTGCGTAACCGGAAATCGTTGTTTTGGAATGGAATATGTTCCGACGGGTGCATGTGCTACCGGAGAAGTGTGTTGTAAAACGGTTGCAACATGTTCCTCTCCAGTCAGTTGTTCTCCGGATACATTTAACTTCGGATTTGGAAACCAATCATCAGTGTGTAGTGCGAATAGTGGGGTAAATTATATTCAGTATGAAGGTGGAAGCTGTCCGGATACAGATGCGTGCAATGTCTTTCCTACCGTAGTTACCGGATCAAATGCATCATTTAATCTTGTTGTGCAAAGTCGGGGTGAATCGTCCTGTACACTTAACTTTTCCGGACAAAAACGGGTGGTGATCGATCCGAATGGAGGTACGCAGGTCGTTGATTGCGGTACGAATTCCCAGGTAATTACTTGTCATGGTGAGTGTGGTAACGGTGTGGCTGATGCCGGAGAAGAGTGCGGTGAGTCGGGCTTGCCGCAATGTGCCACAGGCTATAGCTGTGTAACTTGTCAGTGTGTGCAGGATGTGGACTGTGGCCTAAATGAAAAATATTGCAACGGTGAATGTATCGCTGCAGATGCCTGCTGCGATGATGATGACTGCAATAGTTTGGATGCTGTTTGTGCGGATGGAGTTTGTAACGCTACTACGCATGAATGTTCGGCTGTGAATAAACCGACAGGAACCGCCTGTGATGATGGATTATTCTGTACTGACGGCGACATTTGTGATGGAAACGGTAAGTGTGGAAAGAATCGCATTTGTGATGATTCTATCTCATGTACGGATGACAGCTGTAATGAAAGTACGGATCAATGTGATTTTGCTGATAATTGTTCTACGGGTATGAGTTGTGACACGCAGACAAATCAATGTGTTCAGTTGAATGTGTGTGGGAATGGCATTATAGAAGGAAATGAAGGTTGTGAAAGACCAGGTGATTTGTGTCCGAATCCACCCCCTGGAATGAATCCGGCCAATTGGAAATGCGGTGATAATTGTCAATGTCACGACCCTCGTTGTGGAAATGGAATTGCTGAACCTGGTGAGAGTTGCGGTGAGCCGGGACTTTCCTGTTCAGCAAATGAATATTGTAATGTTCAGACATGTCATTGTTCTACTCAAATAGGATGTGGTAATGGAAAGGCTGAACAGGGCGAAGAGTGCGGTGAGCCGGGCTTGGATCAATGTGCCGCTGGCGAAAGATGCTCAAACTGTAAATGTGTACAGCAATGCGATCCAGCAGATGAAAAATCTTGTAACGGTGAATGTATTGCTCGTGATGCTTGCTGCGATGATAATGACTGCAGTCAGTTAAATACCGATTGTGTGAACGGGGAATGTAATATTACTACGCATCAATGTACGACCAGCAATGCGAACCCGGGAACGCCCTGTGATGACGGGTTATTCTGCACTGAAGGTAGCCAGTGTGACGGAGCTGGGAAGTGTGGAACAGACCGTAATTGTGATGACTCTGTTTCATGTACCACTGATAGCTGTAATGAAAATACGGATCAGTGCGAATATGCTGATAGGTGTCCTGCTAGAAAGCAATGCGATGTCACTTTGGATGAATGTGTGCCTACCTGCGGTAACGGAGTCGCTGATCCGGGGGAAACATGCGGTGAACCGGGAACACCCGGTTGTAATCCGACTTCACATTATTGTGACCCGGATTATTGTAGGTGTTCCGGACCTTTATCCTGTCCCGGTATTGGGTGTGCGTTAAATAAAACACCCATTGACGGACAGGATTGCAACTTAGTCCTTAATGGTGATCTTGCCGGGTATTGCTGTTGTCCGGGTACGGATACCAATACAGATACGAACACGAACACAGACACAGATACATCCACAAATCAGCCCCCCCGCCAGTGTCAGCTCAATTGCGGAACGTTCGACTGTTCTTATCAATGTCCGATGGTGCTCAATCCCTGTGAATATGACAACACGACATATGATAATGATTGTTTAGCGTCTAAGGCAGGTTGCTGTAATTCGACCGATACGAATACTGCAACCGATACGGACACGGGAAATAGAACATGTTCAGCTTCCTGTAATCACAATGAGGAGGGTTCTGGTGGTGCTGAGACATGCATAACATCGGATATTCAACCGCCCTTGAGTTCACCAATGCAAGGGTCTCAGACTTTTGACACTAGTATGTGTAGCGGATCTTATAGTTACAATGTTTTTGGTAGCGACGGCAGTTTTGATGTGATTGCTCAGTGTAAAGCAGGCGTCTCCGGAACATGTAGTATTAATATCCCCGTGCCGGGCGTGAGTTGTCTGTCGCGTACGGTTAGTTTTTCATGCGGTGATACCGATACCGGAACAGATACAGATACCGACACCGGCGGTGGGCAGTGTGCGGCAGGATGTCAATCGACAACAACCGGCTCTTCCGGGGATTTGAGTTGTAACACGGCAAATATCAATCCCCCGCTAAGCACGCCTGTGAACGGACAACAATCTTTTGCAACACCGGTTTGTGCAGGAGTTTATTCATATGCAGCGAGCGGTGCATTTGGAACATTTATGATATCAGCGAATTGTCTTGATGGGGCTTCGGGAATCTGTAGCTATACGGCCAGTGTGCCCGGAGTCAGTTGTCTTTCAAAAACACTTAGTTTCCAGTGCGGTGATACAGATACAAATACGGATACCGATACTGACACGGCCACTGCGACCGGATGTTCTTCAGATGCCCAATGCGATGATAAAGACGTATGTACGCGCGACAAATGTCAGGGGGGTACGTGCGAGCATAGCGTCGATTTTGGGGCAAGCTGTCCGACGGATTTACAAGGGATTTATGATGAAGAGTGTGATCCTGGCTTCTGTGTCGGTGGCTCTGGCCCCGGAGTTGCAATTTGTGCGGGACAGTTAACATCTGGCGGTATTTGTCACGATGACAATGATCCATGTACGGATGATATCTGTGATGTTGGAACATGTAAGCATTCGCCCAAGAATTGTGGGCAGGGTGGTACCTGCGTTGCCGGTATTGGATGTCAATGTAGTTCCGGGTACGCCTTGTGTAACGGTATTTGTCAGTTGGCGACAGAGCCCTGTCAGCTTATTGAGCTTTGCGGAAATGGAAAGCTGGATATAGGAGAGGAATGCGATCCCAAGAATCAGCACGTGACGGGATATCCGATCGGAATGTGCCGCTATAATCAAACCCCGCGCGAATGGTGTTCGGATGATTGTAAGTGTGTTCCAGAAACCGACACCGCAACCAATACCTCGACGAATACGGCGACGAATACCGCAATCAACACAAACACAAGAACCAACACCAATACGAACACAAGAACCAATACCAACACCAATACAAATACAGATACCGATACAAATACTGACACGTTAAGCAGAACCGATACGGACACTGCAACCGACACGGATACGGGGAATAGAACATGTTCAGCTTCCTGTAATCACAATGAGGAGGGTTCTGGCGGTGCTGAGACATGCATAACATCGGATATCCAACCGCCCTTGAGTTCACCAATGCAAGGGTCTCAGACTTTTGACACTAGTATGTGTAGCGGATCTTATAGTTACAATGTTTTTGGTAGCGACGGGAGTTTTGATGTGATTGCTCAGTGTAAACCAGGCGTCTCCGGAACATGCAGTGTCAATATTCCCGTGCCGGGCGTGAGTTGTCTGTCGCGCACAGTTAGTTTCTCATGCGGTGATACCGATACCGGAACAGATACCGACACCGGCGGCGGGCAATGTACAGCAGAATGTCAATCGACAACAACCAGCTCTTCCGGGGATTTGAGTTGTAACACGGCAAATATCAATCCCCCGCTAAGCACGCCTGTGAACGGACAACAATCTTTTGCAACACCGGTTTGTGCAGGGGTTTATTTTTATGCTGCGGACGGTGCATTTGGAACATTTGAGATAGCAGCGAATTGTCTTGATGGGGCTTCGGGAATCTGTAGCTATACGGCCAGTTTGCCTGGAGTCAGTTGTTTCTCAAAAACACTCAGTTTCCAGTGCGGTGATACAGATACAAATACAGGAACAAATACTGACACAGGGGTCGGATTATGTCCTGCGGGATATCATTTAGGGCAAATGTGCTGGGTGGGGAATATTCCTCACTGCGGAGCTGACGAAACAGAAGTGGCCTGTTTAAACGGAACTCCGGATTGTTGCTGCTGCGGAGGTGGGACGGGCACTGACACCAATACGAACACCAATACCGGTAATACCGATACTGATACCTCGACAGATACAGATACATCCACAAATCAGCCCCCCCGCCAGTGTCAGCTCAATTGCGGAACGTTCGACTGTTCTTATCAATGTCCGATGGTGCTCAACCCCTGCGAATATAACAACACGGCATATGATAATGATTGTTTAGCGTCTAAGGCTGTTTGCTGTAATCCGACCGATACGAATACTGCAACCGATACGGACACGGGAACACAACCCATTTGTTCCGATACGGATGGAGGCATCAAGCCTTATACGGCCGGAACCGTGACATTGGGGAATATCACCGTAAGTGATGAGTGTCAATACATAGTAGCTGGTGCTGGTTCTGGGTGGAGACTAACAGAACATTACTGCGATACCCCATTTACAAACGGTAAGATCTATATTGACTGTGACGGAGATTGTGAAAACGGAGCCTGTATTCCGATTGACCAAGATCAATGCTCGGATAGTGACGGCGGATTGGAGTTCTTTATTAAGGGAACAACGCGAGGCCGTTTGTATGCCGGAGGTCCGGTGGAAGAGGTTACCGATCGATGCTTGAATCTTATTCCCGGCGATCCACGATTGGAAGAGGCCTACTGTGCCAACAATCTTCTGCGGGTTCAATCCATACAGTGTCAATACGGTTGTCAGGACGGCGTTTGTATTGGAGGCACGGATACAAATACAAACACGAATACGAATACTGCAACCGATACGGATACAGATACCGGAACGGGGTCGTTGTGCTCTAGCCGTGGCAAGACTTGTAATGATGAATGTCCTTCCGGAACAATAGGAATTAATTGTGATTCGGGAGGAATTTGTTCGGATGGTATAAGTTTTGATGAATGTTGTGAGTGCAGCCCGATCACCGGAACTGATACAGAGACTGGTACTGGTACGGGTACGGAAACAAAAAAAACATCATGTTCCAGCTTAGGCAAGACTTGCGCCACAGAGTGTCCTGCCGGAACAGTCGCGAAAAATTGCAGCTCGATGACTGGGCTCTGCTCGAATGGTATCAACGACTCCCTGTGTTGTGACTGTATCGTTGAGGAAAAATGCCCGCCTGATCGTTGTGAGAACGGATATCTATGCTACTGGATCCATAATCCTCAGGGGAAATGCGCTGGTGTTGTTTGTTCTCCGGCTCAGCAATGTGATTGTACCGGCGTATGTTGTTCTACCAGATGGCCTGATAAGGGATGTGATGGAGGTGGTGCGGGGGTTGGACAATGTAATTATTCAAATGCGACAAGTTTTGCATGTTGCGCCCAGGGATGTGTAGATACAAGCATAAGTACAGGGACCAGTACCGGTACGGCTACAGACACAGATACGGATACAGATACCGATACAAATACTGTCCTGGGAATGTGCTGCCCGCCGATCTGTAGTAATGGAACACGTTGTGATAGAACCTGTGTCGGTGGATCCTGTGTCGGGGGAAGTTGTACAGGATCATGTGATATTTCTGTTTGTACGCCGGACAGCATGTGTACAGGGACGAGTACAGACACCGGCACCAATACAAATACTGCCACCGATACGGATACAAATACAGGCGGTTTTTGCCAATATGATACGGACTGCCCAGTGCAGACTGAAGACTGCACGGCATGGCGCTGTAATACAACTCTACATCAATGTGTGAAATACTCGTTTGCCGATGGGGATCCTTGTAAAAATGATGGAAAATGTACCAATCGCACCTGTCAAGGGGGGGCGTGTACGGGGCCGTTGGTGGTCTGTCCTGATGACGGTGTTGCCTGCACTCAGGCGATATGTAACTATAATTCAGGTTATTGCGTCCAGGCTGACCTATGTATCAACGATGGAAAGAAATGTGACCTTACAAGCGGGCAATGTATCGATACGGGCACTGATACAGATACTAGTACGGGCACAAATACAAACGCCGGGATATGCCCTGCGGGATATCATTTAGGACAATTGTGTATGGCGGCAGGTGTTCCACATTGTGCTCAGGGAGAAAATGAAGTCACCTGCACGAGTGGAGCCCCGGATTGTTGCTGCTGCGGAGGTGGAACGGGAACAGATACGGGAACAGCCACCAGTACAGGTACGGGAAACAATTGTCCACCTCCATTCTGTACGATTGATGCAACCGGTCAACCGGTTAGATGTGCGTCGACTCCGCCGTTTTGTGAAGCGTTGTCCTGTGTGCCCGATCCGGCCTGTGCAACGGTGACCGATACCGGTACGTATACCGGCACCGGTACGGGAGGCGGAAGCTGTAACCCGCCCTGCGGCAGTTCCTGTCTCGAAGACAGCGGCGGTTTTTGTACCATTTGCAGTGAGATCTGCACTAATGGACAGTGTGAGTCAGCGGGTGCTTGTGCCTACCTCCAAGGGCCTTGTAGCCGATATCCGGAATGTAACGGAAATACCGGCACGCAGACAAATACAGAGACCTCAACAGCAAATGGTGGATGCCCTGATGGCTCATCATGTATAGGATTTAACGAGTGCTTCTTGTCTGGTGGAACATTAGGAGATTATTGCGGAGGGGTGGATAGTTTCTGCTGTATACCGGGCACCAATACGAACACGAGTACCGATACAAATACCGATACCGCCACAGGAACTAATACCAGTATAAGCGGTTGTTCGGCACCAATTTGTGACAAAGAAATGATAGACGGAGTCTGCAATGGGTTGGGAATCGATTGCGCTCCCGATTTTATCCCCACACCAGCGGGTTCTTGCGGTGTCCCAGGGTGTATGGGTTCTGCGACCTGTTGTCTTCCCCGAGACCCGGCTAATCCGGGGCAGCCACTGCCTGGAGCCACATGCTGTCCTATAGCGAATACCGGAACCGGAATGAATACGAACACGGCCACCGGAACGGATACGGGCGGCGGAGGAGAATGTTGTCCGGATATCTGCCAGAATGGTTATCGATGCCCTAGCATATGTTTTGGAACATGCTATCCTGACGGTAGTTGCTTGAACAGTAGTGGCATTGATGCCTGTGAACAGGATGTGGGAGCTCCATGTGTCGTGGATCCGACATGCGGTACTAGTACAGCGACCGGCACCGGTACGAACACTTCTACAAATACCGTAACCGGAATATGGACCGGTACGGATACCGGAACAAATACGGACACAGATACCAATACGGGCGGTGGTGGATGTAGCGTATCCTGTCAGTATGCACAGGACGATAGTCTTGGTGCAGCTCAAAAATCCTGCCTGACAACGAATATAGAGCCGCCTGTCCCACCAATAAGCAGCGGCCCTCAGTCATTTGATACAAGTGTTTGTAGCGGGTTATATAACTATAACGCATCCGGACATAACGGGGTTATTGAAATAAATGCAACATGTAAGCCGAACGTAAGCGGGACATGCAGTTTCAGTGCTTCGGCTTCGGGCGTAAGCTGCTTGTCTGCATCCATTAGCTTCCAGTGCGGAAGTACCGATACGAACACCTCGACTGATACAAGCACAGATACCGGAACCAGCAATGCTTGTACGGCGGATGGTGATTGTGATGACATGAATGTTTGTACCAGTAATACCTGTGAGGATCGCGATGGAGATGGTGTGAAAACATGCTATGCGACTCCAGTGCCAGACGGAGCCGCATGTAGCGACGATGGATTGTCCTGTACGGATGATTTATGCAACAACGGTCATTGTGTGCATACGGATAACTGTACAGCACCGGAGACATGTGACATGAAGGCCGGTATATGTTACGGATGCCCTGCGGGAACAAAACCCTGTGGTGGTGTATGTATTTCAGCGGCTCTCTGTTGTGTCAACAGCGATTGCGATGATGCGGATTCCTGCACAGATGATATTTGTGCTTGGGGAGAATGCACTAATCCGCCGCTTGATCCTTTGCCTGCCCACTGCCCGACTGATACCGACACTGATACAGCCACGAATACGAATACCGGAGGCGGTTTATGTCCCGCGGGATATCATTTAGGACAAATGTGTATGGTGGGGAATATTCCTCATTGCGGAGCTGAGGAAACAGAAGTGGATTGCTTAAATGGCGCTCCGGATTGTTGCTGCTGCGGAGGTGGAACAGCGACCGAAACTGATACCGCTACAAATACGGACACAGATACCAATGGGGGATGTGGCCTCGGTTTGAGTTGTATGGACCCACTATCGATATGTCCCAATGGTCTTAATCCGCATTGTACGAAGCCTGCAGCAACATGTGCTGTCGGTGAACAATGCTGCGAATGTAGGGCGGGTACATCGACCGATACAAATACCGATACGGCTACAGGAACCGGAGGAGGAGAATGCTGTCCGGATCGCTGCCAAAATGGATACCGGTGTCCCATGGCCTGTTATGGAACATGCTATGCTGACGGCAGTTGTTTGAACGGTAGCGGCATTGATGCCTGTGGAGACATGGGAGCTCCATGCTACCTAGATCCTACATGTGGTACTGGAACATCGACCAGTACAGATACAAATACCGGTACCGAAGGACTTTGTCCTGGTGACCCGGGCTATTGCGGAGTTTGCGGAATTCAGGTTTGTTGTGGCTCTGAAGGATGGAAATGTCCCTTGCAGACATTTGAGGCCTGTCTTAACCCTTGTAGCGGCGGAACCGCTACAAATACCGGAACAGGAACGAATACATCAACCGGTACTGTCAGTGGATGCCCGGGGACTTGTTGCTCAACGATGGGTCCGGACCCAGGGTGTGATGCCAATGGATTAGATCCTGATGGTGCTCCCCTTGCCTGTGGAACCAATAGCGTGTGCTGTGCCACTGGCTGTAAAGGGAACACCGGAACAGGAACCGGCACCGATACGAGTATATCGACAGGGACTGGCGGCAGTTGTTACCAACCGACATGTACTCAACAAAAAGGACCCGATGGATCGTGCCATGAGATCATTTTGGATTGCGCGTTGGGGGGTTCAGTCGCCCTGTCAGCCGGAAGCTGTGAAAATGATGGATGTACGGGGACAGCAGTATGCTGTGTGCCACCCGATCCTCTTCATCCCGGTCAGCCAATGCCGGGAGCCACGTGTTGTTCGATAACGAATACTGGAACAAATACAGCAACCGGTACGGATACCAATACTGCGAGTAGTTGTGATCCGCCCTGTGATCCGGGTGAATGTTTTGAAGCTCCGGACGGCAGCGGCTGTGTGCAATGTCCCGCTGATTTTTGTGTGGATGGGATGTGTCTGTCTTCTGAGGCACCCTGTCTGCCGGTCGAGTGTCCGTGTTCAGGCCCGACCGGAACGGGTACCGGAACAAACACCGGGACGGGTACAGGGACAAGCGGAACCGGCACAAGTACCGGAACTGGTACGGGTGGCGGCGGCAGCTGCTACGATGGTGTTTGCAGCTCGGATGAATCAATGTGTTGTCTTTGCGTGGAATCCGGACAGGATTGTTATAATCCCGGTATTGCGTGTGATCCTGCCGACTCATGTGGGACTAGCGGGGTTTGCGGAAATGGTATTGTAGAACCCGGAGAAGTTTGTGATGATGGAGGAATGGGCTATTCCTGTACACTGGATTGTAGTGCTGAAAACTGTTTGTTCAAAGGCGGAAGCTGCTGCACCTGGTCAGGCCCCGAGAAAACTTGTGATTCAAATGGTCAGGCAAGCGGCTCCTGGGTTTGCGGGGGGAGTTTTACCTGCTGTGCCAGCGGTTGTGGCGATGCGCCCCCTTGTGTTTTGAACGGATTTACTTGTCTTGATTACAATACATTACCCGGTCCGATTCCGCATTGTCCTAATCCCGGAGCCGCATGGGGAGATTGTCATCCCGGTCAGTTGTGCTGTAACGGTACAGGGACAGGTACGGGAACTGGAACCGGAACAGGAACGGGAACTGGGACAGAAGTAGGAACGGGTACCGAGACAGAAGTAGGAACGGGCACCGAGACTGCAACAGAACAACCCGAGTGTGAAGAAACCGAGAATTATTGTTTTGTCCTTTCCGGCGGAGTCGGGTGTACGGTTTGGCGGCATATTGAGAATACCTGTACCACTTATGATGAATCAGGTAACGAGATTGACCACGAGGTCATTGTCAGCGAAGGCTGTGACCCGGGCTGTATCAGCTGTAGTGATGTCTCGCAGTGCAGTGAAACAGAGGACGGAGTGGCTGAAGATAAGAATTGCTGTTCACTCGAAGGTGCTGAGGCTGCTCCTGTCTGTACACCCACAGGAACACATCCTGATCCCGAATGCCATCCGGGTGAATGTTCGGCAAGTGAGGTTTGCGCCAGTAGTTGTGCGGAATTAGGCCGTCTTGAAAATGGAACTTGCGGCGGAGGGTTGTGTTGTCGACTGGTGGAATGTCATGACGAGGAGGGCGCATGTAAGAGCTCATGTGATGTGGATGAAACAGATCTGGGCAGTTATCCCGATTGTGCTGGGGCAACCACGTGTTGCGTCACAAAACCGGATGACGGCAAGTGCAAGAATGCTGCGGATTGTGACGACGGAATTGATTGTACCGACGATCAATGTACGGCCGATGGGGCTTGCTCTCATACTTCAAACTGTCCGGATCCGAAAGTGTGTACACTAAGCGGTTGCCAGGATAATTGTCTTGGCGGCGTAGCCGCTTGCGGTAATGGAACTTGCCCCGTGATTTGTGTGCCTGACAGCAATGAATGCGGGCATACGCCGGATCCGTGTAATAGTTGTGAAATAGAACCGTGTACAGATTGCGTTAGTAATAGTGATTGTTCCTCCATGTGCGGAGCCTGCGGTGATCATGAGGGGGTTTGTCAAAAAGCCTGTTCGCCCGGGGAGTGTCAAGGCGGTTATTGCGTAGTCGATGAAACCGCTCCACCTGAATATGAGAATTGTTCGGCCAGTGAATGTGAAGGTTCATCCTGTACAACCGACGATGATTGTCCGGGCACATGTGCTGATTGCGATCTTCAACCCGCCCTAGGGGGTGCGTGTGATTCGGTTTGCTATAACGGGTTATGCCAGGGCGGACATTGCGTTGCCGGATCCGGAATCGAGAATCAGTATTTTGGCGGAAGCTGTTCGGCAAGCTGTACGGAAGACGGGAATTACTGTTGTGATGGGCATTGTACAACGGAGGCTTCGACTCAGTGTGACGACCCTGAGTGCGGAGACGGTACGGTTGATCCTGGTGAGGAATGTGATGACGGTAATACTGCCGATGGAGATGGCTGTAGCAGCGCCTGCAGTTCAGAACCTCCGGTTTCATGCAGTGGTCCTTCGGATTGTCCGCATGTCCCCTACGGAACATGTGCCCCTGATACACCCGGTAATTGTACTCAACCGGCAACCGCGCGTACTTGTAACATGACGACGCATGTGTGTGAAAATGCGGGAGATACCGTTATTCCGTGCGAATGTCCTCCAACGTGTACAAGCGATTCGGATTGTCCGATTGTTCCGAATGGATCCTGTACGCCCGTATCGTCAGCCCCCGATGAAACCGATTGCACGCAGCCGGGTATTGCCCGGACATGTAATACTTCGACAGGCTATTGTGAAGACGGTGGGGCAACTACGATTCCGTGTGTTTGTCCTACGGGGTGTAGAAGTGATGCCGATTGCGATGACAGTATGAGTTGTACGGATGATGCCTGCAATACGACGGATGGATCCTGCTCACACACTTCAAACTGTTCCGATCCTCAGGTCTGTACCTCAAGCGGTTGTGCGGATGGCTGTGAGGGCGGCGTGCCGGCCTGTTCTGGTGGGATATGTCCGGCGATTTGTACCGCTGACGTCAATGAATGTGGGAACCCTCGCGATCCCTGTAATGATTGTGTTTTTATCCCCTGCGGATGTACAAGCGATGGAGATTGCGATGACGGTATGAGTTGTTCGGATGATACCTGTGATACGACGGATGGATCATGCTCACACGCTTCAAACTGTTCCGGTTCTCAGGTCTGTACCTCAAGTGGGTGCGCAAATGACTGTGGTGGCGGCGTGCCGGCCTGTTCTGGTGGAGTATGTCCGGTCAATTGTACCGCTGACGTTAATGAATGCGGAAATCCTCGCGATCCCTGTAATGATTGTGCTTTTATTACCTGTCCTGATACCGATACGGATACGAGTACTGACACAGGTGGCAGTGCTTATGATTGTACGGATGTTGGGTTAGAGGATTCCTCATCGGCTTGTGTGACAGGCTGTTATAGTAGCGGAACGGCCACCCTGCCGGACAGCTCTACAAAAACTTGTTATACCTGTCTGGGTGCTACGACCCATGTCACGCCTTCGGATGTGTGTAGCGGAAAGACTTACACGACAGCAAGTTCTAATCCTTGTGTGACTTCCTGCGGAAATTCCGGAAGCGGAACTTCGGGAGACAAATGTCCTGCAGGCAGTGCCGTTGACTTTGTCGGCAGCACACAAACTGTTTATTGCTGCGAATGTGCCAGCGTAGGAGACTGTGATGGTTTAATTGATGACTGTTGTGGCCCTGGTGCCAGCGATGTCAAAAAGGTGAATGACACCACAGCCATTACTTGTTCGACTTGTAAATATGAGTGTAAAGACGTAGACTGCGAATCATGTGAATAATACGTCAGCTGATCAAGATAAAATCAGGTTTGTTTAAACTCGGATGTCTACAATTTCCCACAATAAAAAGTCCTCAGAAGTACTCTTTGAATTTCTTTTCACAAGCCTAACGGTATTGTTTTTACTGGCGCTCGGTTCAGAACATAATAATCGGGATCTTCTGCGAATGATCCTGTGTTTTGTGACTGTGATTTTTCTTTTTGTCAGAAGAGGAACTCTCCTTAAAATCCCACAAAAAATCCCTTTGGTTTTTTATTACGCGGGACTTTTTCTGGCATTTCAATTCTTAAGAAGCGTGTGGGCTTTAGCGGACCATTCCATGTGGAACCACGGTATGGCCAACGAGCCGCCTGAGAAGCTGTTTAATGCGTACTTCACGTCTCCGATAAGATGGTTTTTTTATTTCAGTATGATGACCATGGGATGGCTTTATTACAATGGAAAGTCTTCTTTGCGGCGGTTTATGAATATCTGCGGATGGGCTTGTTTTGTCTTTGCGATGAATGCGATTCCGGCCTGCCTATTTAACCGGGGGGCTTATTATCAAGCCGCTAACGGAAAATGGGGATTTTTTTATCCGCTTGTTTATTTCGCCGACTGGGTGCCTAAATATTGGATCAGCCGTTTTGCTTTCGCGAATCATATCGGGGATGTGATCGGTTTTGGTTTTTTTCCGGCGATCGGTCTGGCGCTTTATGCCCATCATATCTATCGGGAGAAAAAAAGAAATCATGAAATACTGCCCTCGGATAGGGCTTTTGCACGAACGATTCCCTATATGGCTTTGCGTTTAACCATGGCCGCTGCCATGGCAACGGCTATTCTTCTTATCTTTTCACGCGGAACGATGCTTTGCTTTTTTATGGCTGCTGTTATTTTTTCGGTGGCTATTGTCATGAAGCTTATGAAAAAAATCCCATGGTTTAGTGTGACCCTTGTTGTTTTACTCAGTTCAGGTTTTGTTTTTTGGTCCGGTAATTTCAAAAAAGCCTGGAAAGAGGTCCTGACCGTCAGTCAGGAAAAGGGGAAGGAGGAATCCTCTTCCGGGGCCAATGTCTCCGGAGCTAAAATCGCCCTAGCCCTTCATCATGACCACCCGTTTTTTGGGGTTGGAACCCGGGGCTATCCTTATTATGCAGCGTTTACGGCTAAAAGAGACGGGATTTTTATTCATAAAAATATTCCGACCGAAAAATTTTATGCGATGTCGCATTATTTGCAAATATGGGCGGAACAGGGGGCCGGAGCCTATTTTTATTTTTTATTTCTGTTGGCTTATTGCATGACGATGATCCGGGGTTTAGTCAAAACTAAAAGCCGGTTTAAATTTATCACCGCCCTTTCATTTTTCACCTTTGTCGTTATGAGTCTTGGCCATGCTGCGATTGGATATTCGATGGAAAGATTTAATCTGGCCATGCTTGTATTTATCAGTATGGGGGTCAGCCTTGCGGCGGTACGCGATGATTTTATCCATGAGTAAGGCTTTTCGAAATATAAAAGGGATTTCCTTTTCCAATATTGTCTTTATAGGGCTCATGATCGTGCAAACAAACTGCGGGTACAGCCAAGTTTCCCATGATTTTTTTGAGACAGGCTCAAATAGGGAAGTGCCGGTCATTGTATCTGCTCCGGACAAAGATGAATTATTGCAAAAAATGGGATTGGAATATTATCTTTTCATGCCTGATGCGGATACAAAGATCGAAAGATATCCATTGATCTATGTTTACCACGGGCGGAACGAATTTGCTGATGAAACACTGTCTCTTTGGAAAAAATATGCACAAAAAAATGGTTTTATGCTTCTGATTCCTCAGAGAGAGCGTCCCTATGAGGATAAACCTGCCGATCTGGAGGAATTCTATTTACTCCTTGATAAGATAATTTCCGAGTATCCCGTGGATCCGGACCATGTTTATTTGGCCGGTGTCTCGGCCGGTGGGCTGATCGCTAAATGGCTTCTTATGCAAAATCCAAAAATGTGGCATGGGGTTATTTTTATTGCCTCGCCTCCTTTTCGTAATGGAGATTTTCGAAAAATTGATTTTAGAGAATACCCCCCTATTCTTTATGTTCATGGCTGGAAAGACCCGCAATTTGATATTGTCGAGACAGTCGAATGCGTTGAGGAATTACTAAAGCGAGGGGTTAAAGTTCAGTTGTATGACTATAAACACGGCGTTCATGAACATAATCCCAGGTGGAACAAACGCATCTTTAAATGGCTAGAATTGATTAATGCGAGTAGAGAAGGACTGAGGACTGAGGACTGAATTCTCAATTTCTCAAAAGCTTTTGAATTTCAGCTTTAAACTCATTCTTGGATAATATAGGAGCTTCCGGGGATCTTTTTAACTTCACTTTTGACTTTGACTGCACGGGCCAGACAATCGAAATAATCGGCAAAATCATGTTTTGTATTTGAAACGCCGGCTAAAGAAAGCCCCATCAGCGGAATTTTGGCCTTTTGATAATCGTTTAAATCATCGCCCTCTTTTAACTGAGCCCGGCGGTCTACGGCAAGGATATAACCGCGCTCATAATCCTCCTTACGGTAAAATCTTTTTGCAATCTGCTCATCAAAATTTTTAACTACATATTCGGCCACTTCCTTGGCTTTTTGCTGGCTGACAATAACGACAAAGTCGTCACCACCCTGATGGCCGACAAAATCCGTTTTTGATCCCGCGGTGTTAATGGCTTCGCGCAAAAGAACGGCCGTTTGTTTAATGACTTCATCCCCGCGTGCAAGGCCGTAGGAATCGTTGAAGGCCTTAAAACGGTCAAGGTCTGCGTGGAAAAGAACAAATTTCTGTTTTTCATGAATGCGTTTTTTTAAGGCATCAAAAATTCCCTTGTTGCCCGGCAGCTGTGTCAGGGGATTGGCATCTTCAGCCTTGGCTTTCATATGCATCAGTGATTCACTCATGTGGTTAAATGTATGTGCAAGGGTCTCAATTTCATCACCGGTTGAAATGATGACCTGACCGCCCAAATGTCCTTCCATAATTCGTTGTGTTGCTTTATTGAGGCTTTTGATCGGTGTTACGATAATCTTTGCCAATCCGCGTCCCATGAGCAGCCCGGTGATAAGAACGAAAAAGACGATCATCAGAAGTGTCGCCCGGGAGTCCTTTAAAACGTCTTCAACTTTTGCCAGGGGATAGATCATGCGAACAATCCAGATCTGCTCAGGTCTAAGGGGCGATTGAACCGGAATATAGGCGATAAGATTTTTGAGTTGTTTGTCGACTTGCAGGTAATAAGATTTGCCGTGTGATTTTTCCAGAATGCTTCGTTCTGAAGCTTGATCATCAGTCACAGACCAGCCTAGAGCACTCTTCTCCAAGATTAACTGATGATGCAGTAAATCATAGAGATCAACAGGGATGGACCGTTCAATATTAACCAGCTCACTAATTTTTTTAACCCGTGAAATAAGCTCATGGTGGTTAATCGGCTGCTCGGTCAGATTTTCAAGTGCTTTAAAAGCCGTATCAAAAATAAACCGGCTTTCAATTTTATAATATTCATTCATGCTCCCCATGCGATTGGTTAATTGAATCGCCATGAAGATAAAACTGAGAAAAAAAAGCGGAATGGTAAGCCGGAAAGAAATACGTCTGAAAAGGGTTGTTTTCTGATGCTTTGATTTTTTCCTAACATGTTTATTCATAATGTGTTACTTTAACGGCTTGCATTCTGTGATACTTGAAGCCCTTTTTAAAGGTCATTAAGTCGGGTGGTTCGAACCCTTTATTTTTTAAAAAATCATAACCTGCTATATTTAAAAGAGTTACAATTAAATTATTGTACTCTAAATTATACTCCATTACCGTTGTTTTTTGCCGATATATAGGAGGATAGCTGATAGCAGCTAATTTTAAAAGTATCTATTTATAATTTTAACGATCAAAGTTATTTCTTTAATAAAATGATAGCGCAGTTGACATTCCTATTCGTCTTAAGTTATTATTTTATTAGGAGATAGAGCAAAAAAAGATTCAGACTCAGAGTCTAACCAGAAATATGGTCTGAGGTATAGGGCATTTGTTGATATCTTAATATTACAGAATAAGTTACAGCGTTTAGATGCCCTAACGGTTTCAGACTATTGAAGGGAGACGTGTGTACAGGTTTATACGCTGGTTTCTGATTGCCGCAGGCATTGTCGTAATCGCCGGTGTCATTTTTACCTTCTATGCACGCTTTCTTGTGGATTACTCCCTTGAGAGCTTGCAAATTGCTCAGTCCATTTCTACATCCGAAACCAATGACCGCAATGAAACCCCATTGGGCGGAACCTACCAACACCTCATGCAAAACCTTCTCCTTGAAGAAGCATCCCGGGAAGATATCGATCTGAAGGAACTTTCTTTGCTTGAGATGGCTGCCAGGAACAAAACGGGAATAAATAAATCGGATGAAAAGATGCGTGTGGATTTCTACCTGGACGAACTACAGCGTATTAAAAAAGTTGACCGAGGTTTTTTTCTGCAGGGTTCAGATACATTTTACAGAATCGGTAATCGCATGAGAAGATCATTTTTTACTTTCCTGAGATATTTAAAGACTCTTGTAAATAAACCGGCTGAAGAATCAGTCAACGTGACAGCCTCCATTCTTATCTCGCAGGCCGAATTGAGCGAGAAACGAGGGGATTTTGAAAAGGCTGTGCAACTTTATGAACAGTATTTAACCAAATATGCTGACACCAGAGAAGCCGGAGCGGTTTCCTTGAATTTAGCCAATATTCTGATCAAACAAAAACAGTGGGCAGATGCGCAAAAAGTACTTAAGGATGTCTCTTTGAACTTTGCCGGGGGTCAAGAAGGCGATATGGCGTTGAGTTTGTTCAGGAGAGTGGAGTTTTTGAAAAGGAAATATGAAGACATTAAAAACCTCAACCAATCACTTGAAAAAGATATACCCAGAAAGCAAAGAGACAGTATAATTTTCCGATTAGGACTGAATTATTTGTCACTCGAGCAGTTGCAGGAAGCCAAAATGCAGTTTGAACAGCTCCGCAATTCAGCATCCGATAATCAGTTGCGTCAACGGTCCAAGTTTTATCTTGGGTGGATTTACAAATTGACCCAGGATTATGATACAAGCGCGCAGATTTTAAAAGAGCTTCTGAATGATCAGACGATTGAAAATGACATGAGAATGGCATTGGAAGCGCAACTGGCTGATGTCTATTACCAAAAAAGAGATACGAGCGCATCTTTGGAGTATTATGAAAGCCTTTCAGAGGAAGCACGAGACCGGATGGCCTCGGATGCGGCCCAAAAGGCATGGGTCGGTCTGGCGGAAATGGAACAGAGTTTTATTTCGGTTAACCTTGGTGACGGAGTTACTGTAAGCGGCGGAGCTGAACGCCCGAGTATATCTTCCGCAGAAGTTTTGGAGGGAGCTGATGCTGTTATCATTGCGGATACGCAGGAAAGTGCGTTTAGACGCCTGCAGGAAGGGGAAGTCGCGCAGGCGATGAATTTGTTTGAAAAAAATCTTAAAAAATATCCCGATGATGCCGTCAGCCACGCCGGAATGGCGGTCAGCTATGTTCTGATGACGGATCTGAAAAATGCCGAGGCATCGGGGCGAAAGGCCTATCAGTTGAAAAAAAGCGAATACACCGCATCCGTGCTTGCCTATGTGACCTCTTATATGGGAGATAAGGACAGAGCAATTCAGCTTTATCAGGAGGCCTTATCACTTCAGCCGGAGTATTCCGTTGCCCGTTTTAACATTGCCGTGTTGTTTCTGCAGAAAAAGAATTATGAAGCGGCATTGAGGCAGTTAAAAGTTTTGGATAAAAAATTCGAAGGGGCCAAAAGCAGAACCCGCTCTAAGGTGTTAAATAATATGGGATATGCCCTGTGGTGGATTGGCCACTATGATGAGTCTGTTGAAAGGTTTAAACAGGCTTTAGAGATTACTCCGGATTTTAGCGATGCGGCTGAAAATCTTGAGAAGGTTAATGCAGGATATAAACCGCGTCAGCCGACCGTTCAACAAGCGGTAAACGCACAGGGATGAAATGGCCCTTTTGTATGAAGATCGGACAGGTGATGTTAAAGGGGGTTATGATCACAATTTTTAGTTTTTTCTTATTTGAAAAGACCCTGTTTGCGGTTTATTCGGAAGATGCTGAAAAATTGGATCTTTTTAAAGAAGAAGCCCTGATGGAATTTCAGGAGAATTTGATCGCGGAAGAGAAAACGCAGGAACAGAGGCAATTAGATTCAACGGTTGCGCTTGATGCCCTGGACAGCTTAAATGCTAAATCGGAAACAGTTCCACAATCCGGCCAGGAGACGATTACGAAGGAGGAAATTGAGTTGTTGAAAAGGAAGCTCTTGGGAGTTCAGAAAAAAGACCTCTTTGAGTTTGGCGTGGATGGTGATTATAGCTACACGACCAATGTCAATGGCGCTGTGCCCAGAAAGGAAAAAGGGGATTCTCAGTGGAACTCGACGGCCAATACACAGATTAATTTATCTGGTAAAAAAACGGATATCCGGTTTGAACTGCGCGGGACTAAAAACTGGAATCTTAAACAGAGTATTAACGATAGCTGGCAGGTTGAGGAGAGATTACGTTCACGCCGCCGTTTTTTCAAAAAGACTAATGTTTCGATGAACTCAAGGATTGCGCGTAATAATTCAAAAACGCTTGAAATCGATAACAACAGAATTCGTTACGATTTGAGTAATCAGGCGACGATTAACTATGCTTTCACACCTAAAATTTCTCTGAATGCCGATTTGAGCGGGCAGAAAACAGTATTTTTACAGGAAGCTTTTGATCAGGATTCCACCTGGCAGGTTTCTATGGCCCCGAGTGGTTTTTGGAACCTGACACCGAAGAGCCGAATTTCATTCGGATATACCTTTGGGGCAAGCCGGGGGCGCGTGGAATCGGGAGATACGAATACCCATAATATTCGGATAGGTTATTTTGGGCAGGTGACGAAGAAATCATCCGCGTCACTTGATTTTTCGGTCAATAAGTCACTTCCGCAATCAACGGATGGTTCTACGAGCACGTCCATTAATACCGGATTGGGCTATACATGGCAGATGACGCCGAAAGTTCAGATGACTTTTCAATATACCCGTGGGTTGACCAATACGACATCGGAATCACAGGGGGATCCGACCGATGACGCCACAGTGACGCGTACGGACACCTATGCGGTTAACGATAATTTTTCAATTTCGTTTAATCACCGGCTCGCCCAAAAAATCAGTTTGAGTCTTACGGGGGGGGCTTCACATACACGAACGGTTACCCTAATTGATGCCAATAAGGATTCGGAAACCCGTCAATTTACATTTCCGTTCACCTTTGGAGCGACTTATGTTTTAACTCGGTGGATGCGTTTTAATTTTCGTTATAATTTTTCATTTAGAACCGGGGATGAAAAGTCGGATACATCGAGGGTACATACTTATTCTTCGAGTATGAGTATGTCGTTTTAAGGAGAGAAAATGAATATAAAAAGGATGATTGCTATTTGGATGTCTGTAGCGATTGGTTTAACCGCGTCAAGCATTCCGCTATTTTGTGCTGAAGATGCCGCTTCAAAGCTGCTGGCGAAAGAAACAATGACGGAGGCGCAAGCCGTGACGAAAGAAGCCGCGGAATCGGAGGCAAAGCAAATGCCGTCTGTTCCGGCAATGCCTGAGAAATTCAAGAAAATATTGTCGGCCGAAGACGCCTATATCTTAAAAGCCGGTGACAGGATTAAAATAACCATTTATCCTGATGATGAATATTTAAAAGGCGGTGAAATGGAAGTTAGTTCTGAGGGCAATATTACCCTGCCTCTGATGGGTAAAGTTGAGGTCGAAGGGAAAACGGCCATTGAGGCAGAACGTGAAATTGCAAGAATTATTGATCAGGACTATTTAGTGGATCCTGAAGTCGTCATTGAAGTCACCGAAAAATTTGCGGCTGAAGACGAGAAAAGTGTGGTTTTGCTCGGACAGATCCGTTCCCCGGGAACCTATCCTTTCCCTAAGGGGGAAAGATTTACCCTCCTTCAGGCCATTGCCTTGGCCGGAGGATTTACGGATGTGGCCAATATTAAACGAATTAAAATTGTGCGCGGCGGAAAAGAAACTAGTGAATTGATCAGAGCCAATGCTGAAGAAATTATTTCGGGTAAAAGTCCGGATATTGTTTTGCAAAACGGTGATGTGGTTAATGTTGCGGAAAGTATTTTTTAACAAGATGGACAGAATATGAATCAGGAACAGAATTTCATTCTTGACGACGGTGAAAAATCTTTTGACTACCGCTATTATCTTTTTTTAGTCAAAAAGAATTTTTATATTGTCTTTACTTTTTTGATTATCGTTGTCACTTTGGCGTCGATTTATGCAGCCAAAATACCGAATAAATACCGCGCTACCGTGCAATTGATCATTGAACGATCACAAAATGCTTTTATCGATGAAGGGTGGGATGACCAGGGGATATCCAATCAGTCTTGGACTCAGGAGTACTACTCGACCCAGGAAGAAATTATGCTGGGCTCCCCCATTCTTAAAGAAGTCTCGGATCAGTTGAAATTGAAAGAGTATTTTGAGACAGAGGATGACGATCAGGTGGTCAAAATCCTTAAGGGGATGCTGATGGCCAAGCATTTGCCGCGAAGCCGTATTTTTAATGTTACGGCGGATACGACAGACCCGAGACTTTCCGCTCGTCTAGCAACGGCCGTTGCCCGTGCCTACATCCGCAAGTCCTTTCAGGACAGCCTTTTTTATAATCAGGAGATTTTAGGGTGGCTTGAACAGGTTGAACAACAGGGGAATGAAAAAATTACCATTGAGGATCCTTTCGGAAATATCAAGATGGTGACTAAAGAGGAATTAGTCGAGAGTCTCCCAGCTATCCAGACGGATACCACCTTAAAAGAATTAAGGGAAAAAGAATCCGGCCTTTTGGCGGACATTGAGTCGCTCAGCCTTCAATACCGGGATAAACATCCGGAAATGATCAAGGCCCGGGCGAGTTTGAAATTTATTCAGGATAATATTGAAAAGGAAAAACAGGTTATCCTCAGAAATCTTAAATCGAAAGCCCGTGGTAAATTTAAGACTTCGCCCGGACGCATTATTGAAGAGGCGAGAGTCCCAGAAGCGCCTCTTCCGGCAAAAAGATTGATGATGGTTCTGTTGGCGGGGGGGATGGAAATCTTTTTAAGCGTTCTGATTTTGGTTCTGATTGATTATTTTGATGATACCATCCACTCGATGGAAGACATGGAGCGTAAGGGGATTTTGCTCCCCTTTCTAGGCCCCATTCCGATTCTGCGGGGTAAATATAAAACTACGGATGAAGTTCTTCTGGTCACATCGCCGGCCGGAAAATCAGAGCTTGCCGAAGCCTTTCGTTATTTACGCGTGGCAATCAACTTTTCAGCTCCACCTGAAGCCTTGAAGGTTTTAATTGTCACAAGCTGTCTTCCGCATGACGGAAAGTCATTTACTTCACAGAATTTGGCAGCATCCCTGGCACATGACGGCAATAAAACCCTTTTGGTGGATGCGGATTTGAGACGCCCGGTCGTCCACCGGCATTTCCGTCTGGATAACTCCTCGGGACTTTCGAATTATTTGACCAGTAATATTGATATGGAAGCGGTCACGAAAGAAACGTTTGTCGAAAATCTTTTTATTATCCCAAGCGGTCCGATATCACCCAACCCATCGGAAATTTTGGGTTCTGAGAGAATGGCTAAATTTCTTGAGGACGCTAAAAGCAAATTTGATCGGGTTATTATTGACTGCCCGCCCCTGACCGGTATCGGAGATGGTTTTGTTCTCGGGAGTTTGATCGGGCATTTGATCTTAGTGATTTCATCGGGGAAAACCCCTGCGGATTTGATCCGGCATACTCAAAATCATCTTGAGAAATCCCATATCAAAGTCTTGGGGACTATTCTCAACAAGATGGATGTTGAGCGCGAACGGCATGGGGGATATACCAAATATTATTACCATACCTATAACCGCTACTATACACGCGATGAGGGCGTCTAAAGCAGTGCGACGAAGTGCGAGTGCTTCGTCAATGCCGTTTTATGGGCATTGCTACGAGCACTTGTGCCGCGAACCCGACTTTTAATGGCTGACGCGGTGCTATACAGATTTTGCGCAACATCAATTCTTACAACCCACTAGCCTCTTTTTGCAGCCAACTGAAATATTGACATTCTTTAAACAAGTGGCATAATAACCCTTCGGCTTTGTACCCACTCAAGTCGTATCTTCATGTAAATCAATGAGTTAGCCATATTCCAAGGATTCATATGGAACCCATTTATTATGACTATAACGCAACGACTCCCGTTGCGCCTCAGGTTCTGGAGGCGATGCTTCCTTTCTTAAAAGGGAACTATGCTAACCCGTCCAGTTCCCACCATTTGGCTCGGGATGCAAAGAGGGTCATACGTGAAGCTCGCCGCTCTGTCGCCGGGTTACTCAACTTAGCCGATGAGGCTCAGATTGTTTTTACCAGCGGTGGAACCGAAAGTAACAATGCGGCCATCCGCTCGGCGCTTTTTCATACAGGTAAAAAGAAAATTATCACCAGCCAAGTAGAACATTCCAGTGTTTTGCGTTTATGTCAGAGGCTTGAAGAAGAGGGCTGTGAAGTTATTCGTTTAGGGGTTAATGGGCAAGGTCAAATTGATATTGAAGAACTAAAACAGGCGATTTGTGAAAATACGGCTATTGTTTCTTTGATGATGGCCAATAACGAAACCGGTGTTCTTTTCCCAGTAGCTCAAATCGGACAATTCCTGCGCGAACACGGGATTCTCTTTCATGTCGATGCCGTACAGGCCATCACAAAAGAGGAAATTAACCTTGAGACGCTTTGTGCTGATTATTTGTCATTATCCGCCCATAAATTTTACGGACCGAAAGGGATCGGCGCCTTATTTGTGCGCCGGGAAGCGCCTTACCGTTCTTTGATTTTCGGAGGTTCTCAGGAGCGCGGACGCCGGGCTGGAACCGAAAACGTACCCGGGATTGCAGGACTGGGTGCTGCGACAGATCTCGCTTTGAGTGATTTTCAGCAGGAACGCGAAAAAATGACGGCTCTGAGAGATCATTTTGAAACCCAAATTAAAAACAGGATTGAAGAAATTGAAATTCCCGGACAGGCGTCTCCCAGGCTTGCGAATACGAGCAGTATTCTTTTTAAAGGAATCCTTTCGGAATCGCTTTTGTGCTGCCTTGACTCAAAGGGGATCTGCGCTTCGAGCGGATCAGCCTGCATGAGCGGTTCCCAACAACCGTCACATGTGCTGAAGGCCATGGGCTATAGTCATGAAGAGGCTATGTCGGCAGTCCGTTTTAGTTTTGGACGTTATACGACCCATGAGGAAATCGACCATAGTCTTGAGATCATTTCGGAAACCGTCGCTGAGTTACGGCGGGTGAATCGCTCCGGGACCGAATCCAAAGAAACTTTTTCGGAGGTATGATGAGTCACGAATCTTTACAGGAAAAAATTGCCGAAGCACTTAAAAACGTTTTGGATCCTGAGCTAAAACGAGATATTGTTGCTCTGGGGATGCTTAAGGAGTCGGCCGTGCGCGATGGGACGGTTTTTGTCCATTTGGAAATCACTTCAGATTCCGACAAAATTAAAAATACCTTGCGCGGCGATATCACAGAAAAACTGATGGCGATTGAGGGGATCCAAAAAGTTGAAGTTCAGATGTCAAAACCTTTCCGTTCTTCTCCAGGTGGATTTTCGGTCCAAAAGCAAAAGCCTGATATCACACATGTCATTGCCGTGGCCAGTGGTAAAGGCGGGGTGGGGAAGACGACCGTTTCTGTCAATCTTGCCGTTGCACTTGCCCGTATGGGGAAGAAAGTTGGGCTGATGGACGGTGATATTTATGGACCCAATGTGCCTTTAATGCTGGGGGTTGCGCATGAAACCCGGCCCCTTGTGAATGATCAGGATTTACTGATACCGATTGAGGCGCAGGGGATCAAAATGATTTCCATGGGGATTCTGGTTCCTCCCGATCAACCAATGGTCTGGCGCGGTCCGATGTTGCATAGTGCCGTGACGCAATTTATTCAAAAAGTTGAGTGGGGTATTTTGGATTATCTGTTGGTTGATTTGCCCCCCGGTACCGGAGATGTTCAACTCTCTTTAGCACAAAGCATTCAGCTTTCGGGTGCGGTCATTGTCACAACCCCCCAGGAGGTTGCTCTTCTGGATGTGCGTAAAGGGATTGCCATGTTCCAGAAAACCAATATTCCTATCCTGGGCGTCATCGAAAACATGACCGGTGAAATTTTTGGTTCCGGAGGAGGTAAAAAAGCCGCCGAGCAGTTGGGGGTTCCTTGCCTGGGCAGTATTGCTCTGGACGGCCGTATCCGTAAATGCGGTGATGCGGGGGTCCCGGTTGTTGCCGCTGAACCCGAATCGCAAACTGCGGCTGACTTCAAAACCGCTGCCGAAACCCTTGAACAGCAGCTGCTTCAGGCTGCCGGGAAATAATCGATGACTTCTTCGCCTTCTCCCGCCCCTCAGTCAGATTCATCGCAGCAGATACAATCGCATGTCCGGCAACTTCTTCAATTGCTTGGTGAAAATCCTGACCGCGAAGGGCTGCTTAAAACCCCGCACCGTGTGGCTGAGTCATTAAAATTTTTAACGAAAGGCTACTCACAGGATGTCGAGAAGGTTTTGAATGAAGCTGTTTTTGAAGAGCCCTACGATGAAATGGTTGTGGTTAAAGACATTGAACTTTTTTCCTTGTGCGAACACCATCTCCTTCCTTTCTATGGTAAGGCCCATGTAGCTTATATTCCGGCCGGTAAAATTATCGGATTAAGTAAAATTCCCCGGGTGGTGGATGTCTTTGCCAGAAGACTTCAGGTACAGGAACGCTTAACCAGTCAGATTGCCGATTGTCTTATGGAGACTCTGCATCCCCGGGGAGTGGGGGTTGTGATTGAGGCCTATCACTTGTGTATGGCGATGCGTGGTGTTGAAAAACAGAATTCATTTACAACCACAAGCGCGATGATCGGAAGTTTTCGTAATTCGGAGCGTGTCCGCGACGAATTTTTAAGTCTTATTGCCCGCCGCAGTTAGGCATCCCATAAAAATTATTTATGTTTAGGTAATTGAGGGAGGGGTGTCTGCCAGCCGTTTTTCAAGCTCTGCCAATTTTCCTTTGAGCTTTTTGATGTCGTCATACATTTCAGCACTACGAAGCTGCGCACCGATTTGTTTTCTGGCCTCATGATAAGGCCGTGCAGGTTGACCGAAAACAATTTGTTTGGGACCGATTTTTTTTCCGCTCGGGAATCCCGCCCCGGCCCCGACCATGACCCAATCGCCGATTTCAACATGATCTCCCAGACCGGCTTTACCGCCCATCGTCACATGGGCTCCGATTTTTGAGCTGCCTGAAATCCCGGTTTGGGCCGAAAGGGCGGTGTGCGGACCGATCACAACATTGTGGGCGATTTGAACCTGATTATCGATTTTGCAATCTTTGCCGATAACCGTCGATCCGATCGTTGCCCGGTCGATGGTGGTACAGGCTCCGATCTCAACCTCATCTTCAATAATCACATTGCCGACTTGAGGGACTTTAATCTGTTTATCCGGTGTGGCTACGTAGCCGAAACCGTCGCTGCCGATAACTGTCTGAGCGTGAATTGTGACGGATTGACCGATGATACAGTTTTCGTAAATTACAACACCGGGATGAAGGATCGTTTTAGCGCCGATTTTGACATTATCGCCAACGGAGACAAAACTGCAGATTACAGCGCCGTCACCGATGACAGCGTTTTCTCCAATATGGGCAAACGGTTCAATGGTTGTATTTTTACCGATCCGCGCACTGGAAGCAACGGCCGCCTGTCCGGAAACCTTTCCGCTAAATGATCTGGGAGGAAAAAAGAACTCAAGCAGCCTGGCCCAGGCAATTTTAGGATGGGCGACCTGAATGATTGTTTTTGATGATGAAGTAATTTTATCCGAAACTAAAATGCAGGCAACTTCAGTTTCTTCCAGGCGTTTAAGCCATTTGGTGTCCTGAACAAAACAGACAGAACCAGGGGCCGGTGATTCGGTATTCGCAATGCAGGTGATCTGGACAGTCCCGTCACCGATGAGTTTGCCGTTGATTTTTTCTGCAAGTTGCTGGGCTGTTAGCATCATATTGAGGGCAAGTATAACATAAGTCGGGAAAGTCTGTCACGGCCGAAGCCCGAGACATCATTTCGACGGAGGTGGAGGTGTTGGCGCAGGCAGTAAATCAAGAAGTTTTGCGCGCTGCATTAAGTCGATATTCCACTGAAGAAAGCGTTTATATTTTTGAAAACGGATTAAGTCTTCAGTGTATTTTTCAGCTACGCCCTTGGCCTCAAAAGAGGTTTCATTGACAGTTTGCTTATCCTTGATCTTAAAAATCATAAAACTATCGGTGTTCTTTAATATAGGCGAAGTCTGGCCGGGATTGAGTTGATAAAGCGTTTGAAGGTCCTGATCCGAAAGCTGCCATATCCGCTGTAAGGCTAGAAGACTTTGAGGTTGATCGTTTTCGACGATTCGGGTCTTATCGTCAACGGTAACCGATTTTGCCCAATTTTGACCGTTATCCAGGGCCTGTTGGATTTTACCGGCCGTTTCACTGTCCGGAGCGGAAATGACATCGACGGTCAATTTGCGTTTTTCCATAAAATAGGTTTTTCGGACTTCTTCGGATGAAGGAGGCTCCAAGGGTTCATTTTTAAGCCCGAGTAAGAGCTTTTGAATGCACAGAATTTCACGGACGGCTTCTTCAAATTCACGAGGACTTGCGCCCTGATAAACACTTTTGACCCAGCGTTCATAGACACTTAATGAAGCGCTGGTCAGGTTTTGGGCGCCGAGAAGCCTCTGAATTTCAGAACGGACTTCTTCATCCGCTATTTTGATTTTTTGACGTTTTGCTTCACGGGCATAAATCAGATTTTGCCACGTCTCCTGCTTAAGAACTTCCGGGTCCGGAGGGGTCGTTTTATCGCCTCTGAATGAAAAAAACTGAGTTAGTTTAAAGAACTTATTGTATTCCTGGAAACTGACGGATTTGCCGAACACTTGTCCGGCCCGCTGATTGCCGGAGGCAAATTGGAAACCGACTGATGCGCCTCCCCATAGGGCAAAGGCGCCGATCACCGACCAGATAATAATCTTCGTTTTTTTTCTTAAAAATTTGAGCATAAAGCGTATCTTAGGCTAAACCCGAAAAAGATCAACCCCAAAACTGGTGATTTAATAAAAAGGGGAGCCCAAAGCAGGCGGTGCCCAGTTGCTAAACAGGATCTGCTGTTTGGTAATCGATAACCGCCTGAAACGTTATTGCTGAGCAATTGACAGCTTTAATGGGTTTGAGTATGATACGCCAATGGAAACACCTTCAAGTCAATTACCCCCATCAATTCGGTCCCAAATTCTCAAGAAAGATGTCTTTTTTGTACCTGGGGTGTTGTCTGCTTTTCTTTAATTTTTAAAATTCAAAATATCCGTTTCTAACGGAATTTCTAAAAATAAGACGGAGTACAGGCATGGCAGAGTTTATTGGTAAAGATCGCAAAGCCCGAAGGGCATACGGATTTGATGAAATCGCATTGGTTCCCGGAGAGGTAACCATTAACCCGGAAGAGGTGGATATTCGCTTTAAACTCCGAGATAAGGTCTTTGAAATTCCTTTTTTGGCCTCCGCCATGGATGGTGTTGTGGATCCCGAGTTTGCGATTGCGATGGGAAAACTGGGCGGGATCGCGGTTTTAAATTTGGAAGGAATTTATGTCCGTTACGATGATTACCAGACAATTTTAGCCGACATTGCAAAGGCTACGCCTGAAGATGCGACGGCTTTGGTTCAAAAGCTGTATGAAGAACCGATTAAAGAGAACCTTATCTCCAAACGGATCGAAACAATTAAAAAAGCAGGATCGCGCTGTGTCGTTAGTGCCATTCCCCAAAAGGCTGAACGGTACGGTAAGATTGCGCAGGAAGCCGGTGTTGATTGTTTTGTGGTACAGTCGACCGTGACAACGGTTAAGCATATTTCAACATCCTATCAGGTGGTTGATTTTAAGAAATTCTGCAAGAGCATGAAAGTGCCCGTGATTTTGGGTAATTGTGTGACCTATAAAGTCGCCCTTGATCTGATGGAAGCCGGATGTGACGGTATTTTGGTGGGTATCGGCCCCGGTTCTGCCTGCACGACACGCGGGGTGCTCGGCTTAGGGGTTCCTCAGGTGACATCGATTGCTGATTGTGCTTCAGCCAGAGAGTTTTATCACAAAAAAACAGGCCGTTATGTGGCTATTATCGGTGACGGCGGAATGTCGACCGGAGGCGATGTCTGTAAGGCCTTCGCCTGTGGAGCTGATGCCGTGATGGTTGGTTCAGCTTTTGCACGCACTAAAGAAGCCCCCGGAAAGGGATTTCATTGGGGAATGGCCACGCCGCATGCCAATCTTCCCCGAGGAACCCGCATCCGTGTCGGGACGACCGGTTCTCTTGAGGAGATTTTATACGGTCCGGCCCGTTTAGATGATGGTACGCAAAATCTTGTCGGCGCATTGCGGACATGTATGGGGAATGTGGGGGCGCAAAATATCCGTGAGCTGCAATTGACCGAGCTTGTGATTGCTCCAGCGATTCGTACAGAAGGGAAATTGTTCCAGGCCGCTCAACGTGTCGGTATGGGCAAGTAAATAGTCCTAAGTTTAAAGTTGTAAGTTTTAAGACTCATTTGAGTTTTTTGTGACTTATGACTTAGAACCTTCAACTTAAAACTGATTCTATGCATGAAACACTCTTGATTCTTGACTTTGGGTCACAGTATACGCAGTTAATCGCAAGACGTGTACGTGAACATCAGGTTTTTTCGAGGATATTGCCTTATAATGCCCCGATCGAAGAAATCCGTGCTGAAAAACCCAAAGCGATTATTCTTTCCGGGTCACCCGCAAATGTTTACGGTCCCAAAGCTCCGATTCCTTCGGCTGAAATCTTTTCGCTCGGTATTCCTATCCTCGGAATTTGCTATGGATTACAACTGATTTCCTATTATTTGGGCGGAAAGGTTCATAAATCGCATAAGCGTGAATATGGTCTAGCCGAGTTGAGCATCGATCAGAGTATCGATATCTTTTATAAATTGCCCAAACAGATGATTTGCTGGATGAGCCATGGGGATAAGCTCGATAAAATGCCCAAAGGATTTAAACGAATGGCGCATACCTCAAACGCTCCGATTGCGGCCATCGCGAATGTTGAAAAAAAGATTTACGGTGTGCAATTTCATCCTGAGGTGGTGCATACACCCTTTGGCGCAAAACTGATCGGCAATTTCCTTTTCCGTGTCTGCCGGTTTAAGGGGAACTGGACACCGAGTTCATTTGTCCATGAGACCATTGACAGGATTCAAGCACAGACCAAGGGGCAAAAAGTTGTTCTGGGGCTTTCAGGCGGTGTGGACTCTTCGGTCGCAGCACTTTTAATCCATCGTGCCATCGGGAAAAAACTCACTTGTATTTTTGTGGATAACGGCCTTTTACGCCTGAATGAAGCCAAGCAAATCAAACAGACCTTTCAAGGCCGGTTTAAACTCAATCTGAAGTTTGTGGATGCCTCGGAGCTTTTTTTGAAAAGATTACGCGGGGTCAAGGATCCCGAAAGAAAACGCAAGATCATCGGCCGCACATTTATTGAGGTGTTTCGGAAAGAAGCTTTGAAACTGGGGGATGTGCCCTTTTTAGCTCAGGGGACCCTGTATCCTGATGTCATCGAGTCGGTTTCCGTTCACGGCGGGCCCACCTCGACGATTAAGAGTCATCATAATGTCGGAGGTTTGCCCAAAAGAATGAAGTTTAAACTGGTCGAACCTTTGCGTGATTTATTTAAGGATGAAGTTCGCGCCGTGGGCCGGACTTTGGGGCTGCCGGCCGAGTTTATTGACCGGCATCCTTTCCCGGGGCCGGGATTGGCCGTACGCGTTCTTGGAACGATTCATAAACCGGGCCTTGAGATGCTCAGGCTTGCAGATGCCATCTTTATTGAAGAAATCCGTAAGGCCGGTCTTTATAACAAGATATGGCAGGCTTTTACGGTTTTAATGCCCATCCAAAGTGTCGGTGTGATGGGCGATGAGAGAACCTATGAGAACGCCGTTGCCCTCAGAGCGGTGACCAGCCTGGACGGCATGACCGCCGATTGGGCCCGAATCCCTGACACGGTCCTTGCCCGTGTTTCCAACCGGATCATCAATGAAGTCCGAGGGATTAACCGCGTTTGTTATGACATTTCAAGCAAACCTCCCGCAACAATTGAGTGGGAATAGATAAAAGATCAAATATCAAAAATCAAAGTTCAAAGAAAGATTGAAATTCAATATTTTGATTTTTGACTTTTGCATTTTGAGTTTAGAGAATTATGCCGCATGCAAATTTTGTACATCTTCACTGTCATACCCAATACAGTCTGCTGAACTCCTCCGCTAGAATTGATGAATTAATCAGCCGTGCCGTTGAATTAAAATTTTCGGCACTTGCCATGACCGATAACGGGAATCTGTTCGGCACCATTCCGTTTTATCAGCATGCGCTCAAAAAGGGGATTAAGCCCATTATCGGACTGGATGCCTATGTCGCACCCGGATCCCGTTTTGAAAAACAAACCCATGGAATTAAAGAAGCCTCTTTTCGTTTAAACTTGCTCGCGCGTAATGAAGAGGGGTATAAAAATTTAATGAAGCTCTCCAGTGCCGGCTATCTTGAAGGTTTTTATTACCGCCCCCGTATCGATAAAGAAATTCTCAAACAACATTCTGAGGGGTTGATTGCCCTTTCCGGATCGCTGAAAGGAGAAATTCCGTACTGTATTTTGAATGACCGTATGGATGAAGCGCGCCGTGCGGTTGAGGAATATCTTGATATTTTCGGTAAAGAAAATTTTTACTTCGAGATCATGGATCACGGAGTGGGCCCGGAAAAGAAGTTGATCGAGACCTATGCTGAATTTTCAAAAACCTACGGAATTGATCTGGTCGCAACCAACGATGTTCATTATGTCAACCGCCAGGATGCGCAAGCCCACGACGTGCTGATCTGTATCGGAACCGGGGCGGCTGTCGAAGACCAGAACAGGCTTCGTTTTCACGGAGATCAGTACTACCTCAAATCCGAACAGGAAATGAGGACTCTTTTTAAAAAATATCCGGAGGCCGTTGAGAATACGGTCAAAATCGCTGAACGTTGTAATGTTGAATTGAACTTTGATAAGACGTATTTGCCGCGATTTGAACCGCCGCAGGGTAAGAAACTTGAAAATTACGTTAAGGAGTTGTGTGTTGAGAGATTGAATTTTCTCTTTGACAGTCACATCCCTCAGAATTATCAGGAACGCCTGGATTATGAGCTCTCCGTCATTCAGAAGATGGGCTATATCAGTTATTTCCTTATCGTGTGGGATTTTATTCGTTATGCCAAGGATAAGGATATCCCTGTCGGTCCGGGCCGTGGTTCGGCCGCAGGCAGTCTTGTGGCCTATGCCCTGGAAATTACGAATGTTGATCCGATTAAGCATGGGCTTATTTTTGAAAGGTTCCTGAACCCTGATCGTGTAAGCATGCCCGATATCGATATTGATTTTTGCTATGAACGCCGTGAAGAAGTCATCGATTATGTGCGCCGCAAGTACGGAACTGATAATGTCGCTCAGATTATTACATTCGGAACCATGGCCGCCAAAGCTGTGATCCGTGATGTTGGCCGTGTTCTTGCCCTTTCCTATCAAGAAGTCGACAAACTGGCTAAACTGATTCCGATGGAACTGAATATTACAATTAAGCTGGCGATGCAAAAAGAACCCAAACTTAAAGAATTGGCAGCAACCGACGCACGCGTGGATCAGTTGCTTAAAATTTCACAGTCATTGGAAGGCCTTTCCCGACATGCCTCGACGCATGCTGCTGGGGTCGTGATCTCGGATGTCCCTTTGACTGAACACGTTCCTCTTTTTAAAGCCGACGAACAGGTGTCTACGCAATTTACGATGAAAGATCTGGAAAAAATCGGCTTGTTGAAAATGGATTTTCTTGGGCTCAAGACACTGACGATGATTGTCAATACGATGAAGATTGTTGAAAAGCAGTCCGGCCTGAAAATTGATTTGAATGCGCTGACACTGGATGATCAGAAGACCTATGAAATGCTTAGTCGTGCAGAGGCCATCGGCGTTTTTCAGCTTGAAAGTTCGGGCATGCGCGATCTGCTTAAAAAGATGAAGCCTACGCTTTTTGACCATTTGGTGGCTTTGCTTGCGCTCTACCGGCCGGGACCTCTCGGCAGCGGCATGGTGGATGATTTTATCCGCCGTATGCATAACCCCAAGCTGATTCAATATGATCATCCGCTTCTGGAACCGGTTTTAAATGAAACCTACGGCATTATTCTTTATCAGGAACAGGTTATGAAGATCGTCAGTGAGATGGCGGGATTTACGCTGGCTCAAGCCGATTCTTTGCGCCGTGCCATCGGTAAAAAAATTCCGGAAGTCATGGATCGTGAAAGAAAGTCCTTTCTTGATGGAGCGGGTAAAAAGGACGTTGAGCTTAAAATCGCAGAACACGTGTGGAATCTAATTGATTATTTTTCAGGGTACGGTTTTAACAAATCCCATTCGACGGCCTATGCGCTGATTTCTTATCATACGGCTTATTTGAAAGCGCATCATCCGCTTGAATTTATGACCGCCCTTTTGACCTCGGAAATGGGTAATACCAATAAAGTCGTGCGTTATATCGAAGAGGCGAAAAAAATGGGCATTGAGGTATACCCTCCTTCGGTTAATCAGAGTTCGTCTGAGTTTACTTGTGCGGATAACCATATCCGCTTCGGGCTTGCCGCGATTAAAAATGTCGGTCTCACCGCCATTGATGCGATCCTTGAATCCCGGAGCAACGAGGGATCGTTTAAAAATCTGATTGATTTTGTCAAAAGAGTGGATTTGCGTGTCTGTAACCGTAAAGTGGTTGAAAGTTTGATTAAATGCGGTGCCTTTGATGATTTTGGGGCTACGCGGGCACAATTGATGACCGTGCTGGATCAGGCCCTGGAGATGGGGGCCAGTTTTCAAAAGGACCAGAGCCGGGGGCAGATGTCTTTTTTCGGCGGTGGTGACCAGACATCTTCCTTTCAGGATGAGGGGATTGACATGCCCGAAATACCGGAATGGCCTGAAAATCAACTACTTGCTTATGAACGAGAACTGATGGGATTTTACGTGACCTCTCATCCGCTGTCAAAACACACCAAGACACTTAAAAATTATGCTACGGCCTCGACCGATACATTGATTGAGCTCAACGATCAGGCAGAAGTTACTTTGGGCGGAATTGTCGATCAGTTTAAAGAAATCATCACAAAAAAAGGCGACAAAATGGCCTTTGTCACTTTACAAGACCTGAGAGGGTCTTGTGAAGTTGTTGTCTTTCCCAGTATTTATGAAAGTTCCTCTGCATTACTGAAGAATGATGCCATTGTCTTTGTGCGGGGAAAAATTAATGCGAGGGATGATAATCCCAAAGTTCTTGCGGATGAAATCGTGCCTTTAGAGGAAGTCCCAAAACGATTTACGCGTCTTGTTTCAATTGATTTGCAGACAGCAGGTCTTGAGCCCAGTCTCCTTGAGGATATTCGAAAAATTCTGGCAGCTTATAAGGGAAGAACCCCTGTCTATCTCAGTTTCCGTGATCCTCAGGGAAAAGTGGCTGTGATCGATTCCGGGGACGATATGCGGGTTGAGGCCAGCGATCAATTGTTGGAGTCGCTTGAAAAGCTGGTCGGTGAAAATTCTGTCAAGATTAAGTAATCGCTCCATTAAACACTCATAACCTCCCATATATAATTTCCATAAGTCTTTTATTTATAATAAGATACAAATTTTAAAAATAACCCTCCAAGGCTCTCTTTAAAAGGGCATTTTTCATCCTACAGTTTTATAACCTCCTGCCGTATAATAAGTTATAAAAAAAAATCATTTTTAAAGCTTGACAAGAAAAAACCAATTTGCTAGTTTTTTACGTATCTCTAAGTGCAGTAAAGAGTTGTAAAACTCACCCGATCAGTGACGTTTTGCATAACAGAGACTCATTAATTAAAGGGGAAGACTCATGACGGACATCAATCAAGAGCCTGAATCACAAGAGACATCCGATCAAAACAGCATCACAAAAAAAGATATTGTGATGAAAGTTTCCAACGCAACGAACTTGACGCAGATTGACGTCAAGAAAATTGTGCAAAGAACCTTGGATGTCATTGTTGAGAGTTTGGAAGAAGGTCACACGGTTGAACTCAGGAATTTTGGTGTTTTTAAGGTCAAGACTCGCCGGGGAAGACTTGGAAGAAATCCGAGGACCGGTGATGAAGTGGCTGTTCCTGAAAAGAAAGTCGTTGTTTTTAAACCGGGTTTGATTCTTAAGCAAAAAGTAAAATAATTCCAGACTTATCTATGTGAGGACAGCAAGACTTCTACCCCTCACATCCGAGACCAACAGCAGGAGGAACTCCATGCCGGAAAAAGGCAAAGTAAAGTGGTTTTCAAATGTTAAGGGGTATGGTTTTCTTGAAAAAGAAGGCGCTGATAAAGATATCTTCATCCATTACTCTAAAATTATGGGTGAAGGCTATAAGACCCTCAAAAGCGGTGAAGAGGTTGAGTTTGATATTGAAGAGGGCAGTAAAGGACCTACTGCAGTTAATATCAACAGAATTACCAAACAGAAAAAGTCTGAAGGTAAAGAATCCCCCGCTGAATCGTAAGAAATCCTTCTTGGGTTCAGTTCTGCGCATTTCCGTCACAGCTCTTTTGTTGACCCATTGATTTATTATATCCAGATCAAGATCATTCTATGACGGCTCAAGATAAGCGAAAGAAAAAGCTCCGCCGTTTTTTTTCATCTCAAACACTCAACACCACAAGTTCTCTGGTTGAGCTTTCGGCTGAAGAAACACATCATCTTAGAAATATTCTGCGTCTTAAAGCAGGTGATCTGTGTCTTCTCACCGACGGAAGCGGTATCGAGATCATGGCGCAAATCGAGGAATTTCTTAAGGATGGACGTGCCCGTCTGATTCTGCGTCAGAGCCAGAGTCAACCTGTTTCCAAAAGGCCCTTTGCGATTCGGCTGGTCCCTGCTCTGGTGAAACGGGGAGTTTTGGATGAAATTGTTGAAAAATGTCAGGAGCTTGGAATCGATGCCTTTCAGGCGGTCAGTACGGAACGCAGTGATTTTGACCTTACAAGGGAAAAAGAAATCCGGGTTGTAAACCGTTGGGAGAAAAAAGTTCGTGAGGCCGCAAAACAGTCCGGACAGCTCTTTTTGACTCAAATAGATAAGCCCGCCAATTTGAAAGAAGCATTGAGTTTACTAAAACCTTTTGACCGGGCTGCGGTTTTTCATCCCGGGGGAACCTCGATTCTTTTCAATGAATGGATTGAAAAGCTCAAAGCTAATTTTTGCGGTCATCATACTGGGGAGAGACTCAGACTTCACTTGTTTTTTGGGCCCGAAGGTGGTTTTTCGGATGCGGAAATTGCCTTTTTCAAGAGGTTCGGTGAAGAGTCAAAAGCACCGCTTGACATTGTCGGTTTAGGCGATAGCATTTTAAGATTGGAAACAGCAGTCTATAGTGTCGCCGGAAGTCTCCGGTTAATATTTGGATAAGGTGTGAGCAGATGGATAGCAATCATTTTGTGCGTTTTATTACTCTCGGATGTAAGGTTAATCAGTATGAAACCCAGGCTATGCGTGAATCGATGGAATCACAGGGAATAGCGGACTGGACCCATTCGGGCAGGACTCAGGAAACCACCGGAGTAGACCAGGATTCGGTTCATTTTGTAGTGATTAACACCTGTACGGTAACCGAAAATGCCGATCGTGAAAATCGTTACTGGATCCGCCGTGCGCGAAGAGATCATCCCCGGGCCAAGATTATTGTCACGGGTTGTATGGTTGAGCATAATCGCCGTGAAATCGAAAATCTTTCGGAAGTCGATCTGGTGCTTTCCAATCATGAAAAGGTAGACATCGCAAAGCATATCGGCAGCGGTTGTGCAACGCCTCAAATGCAGGAAGAACCGCTTTCTGACAAGGCCCGACGTCGTGCCTATACACCGCTTTCAATCTCGCATGCCCAGGGACGCAGCCGGGCATTTATGAAAATCCAGGACGGTTGCGATCATGCCTGTTCGTTTTGTAAGACTGTCCTGGTGCGAGGCCGTTCCAGAAGCCGGGAATTATCGGATGTGATCATGGAGGCTGAAAGACTCCGTGATGCTGGATATCGCGAGATTGTTCTGACCGGCATCCAGCTGGGAGCTTATGGGGATGACCTCAAACTGAACGCAGGTCTTGTCAGAATACTGGAAGCTTGTGAAAAAATAGACGGCATTGATCGCGTAAGGCTTAGTTCAATTGAGCCCACCGATGTAACCCCTGAGTTGACTAATGCCCTGAGAGAATTGCCCAAGGCCTGTCCGCATCTTCATATTCCTCTGCAAAGCGGCGATGATGAAATTCTCAGGCGGATGAACCGGCGCTACGGCCGGGATTTTTACATTGGATTAATTGAAAATTTAAGGGCATCGGTTTCTGATTTTGCTTTAACCCTGGATGTAATGACCGGGTTCCCCGGAGAGGAAGATCATCATTTCCAAAGTACCGTAAAGACGCTTGAAATCGTAAACCCGCTTAAGTGTCACGTCTTCCCATACAGCCGTAGAGAGGGAACACGTGCCGCGCAGTATGAAAATGTTCCGGTGGAAGTCGCCCGCGGGCGTGTTAAAGAGCTGATTCACCGTGATGCTGTTTGGGGCCGGAATGAAAGATTACGCTTTATGGGAAAGACCCTTCCTGTGTTGGTTGAAAAAGAAACAGATCGGGACGGCCTCCTGCACGGTTTGACCAAAAACTATTTGAAGGTTTGTTTCTCCGGGGCTCAGGAGCTGGTCGGACAGATCGTTCCGGTTCAATTCGTGGATCTGCAGGATGATTTATTCCTCGGCCGGATTAAAGAAGAATAACTTATAGGAGAATCTGATTATGCTTGAATGGATTAAGGCCTTGCCTGAAAAGTTTTTAAGCAGCGTCATATGGAGATCTGTTCTCAGCCAATTTACCGTTTTTGACTGGATCGTGATCTGTATTGTTCTGGTCGGTTTCTTTATCGCAATTAAAAAGGGGTTGGGGCTTACGCTACTGCGTACATTACAGCTTTTAATTGCCGCTTATGTCGGATTTGCCTACCGTAAAGATCTTTTTGACTTATTCAGGCCCTATATGGAATTTTTAAACGCACAGTTCGTGGCTTTTTTGAGTTTTGCTCTATTGGTGCTTGCGGCTTTGTCGATAAGTGGTTTTATTTTCAAATTGATTAAAGACAAAATCAAGGCCTCTTCAGAACCGCTTCTCAAAATGATCTTAAGCGGCGGTGCCGGTATTTTTAATAGCCTTCTTTTTTTAAGTATTATTTTTCAGGCTGTTTCCTTGGGGCCTTGGGATGCGCTCAAAGAGCCATTAACTAAGTCCACCTACACAGGATCCAGAATTGCAAGTGTTGCACCGGATGTCTACGGTGTGCTTGATGATTTTGTCAAAACGGTTACCGGACAAATCGAAAAAGTCCAATCCAAGGTGACCTCGAAATAAATTTGGTATTAGTGTAAAGGGAGATTTTTATGCGATATGACGATCGCATTGTCGATGAGGTCAGAGCTGCCAATGATATTGTCGATGTGATTTCCGCTTACATTCCCCTGAAACGCGCCGGCCGTAATTTTAAGGCGCTCTCACCCTTTAAACCGGAAAAAACACCTTCTTTCATGGTCAGCCCCGAGAAACAGATTTTTCACTGTTTTTCGACCGGGATTGGTGGCGATGTTTTCAGTTTTTTGATGAAATACGAAAATTTAAGTTTTCCCGAAGCACTGCGTCTTTTGGCCGAGAGAGCCAACATCCGTATTCCGGAACAAAGCGGGGGAAGCCGGGAAGACCGTTCTGAGACCGAACGGTTTTATGAGGCTTATCAGGTTGCCGCAGAATATTATCACCGCCAATTATTAGATCCACAAAATGGTCAGGCGGCACGCAAATATTTAATCCAGCGCAAATTCGATGAGGCCCTTGTTAAGGAGTTTAAACTGGGGTGGGCGCCTGATGGATGGCGCGGGCTTTTTGATCTTCTGACCCGGAAGGGTTTTTCAGAAGAGATGTTGATGAAAGCCAGTCTGATTAAGAAATCGGAAAAAGGTAATTGCTATGACGTATTCAGGAATCGCGTCATTTTTCCCATCCATAATTTGAGCGGAAAAGTGGTCGGATTCGGCGGGCGTCTAATTTCCGGGGATGCCGGCGGAGGTCCTAAATACCTGAATTCACCGGAGACTCCGATCTTTAAAAAGCGTAAAGAATTATTCGGCCTCTTTATGGCCAAAAAAAATATTGATCCTTCGCGACCACGGATGATTGTTGTGGAAGGGTACATCGATTTCTTAAGTCTCTATGCCGCGGGATTTAAAAATGCGGTCGCGACGTTAGGAACGGCTCTGACCGAAGAGCATGTTCAGACACTCAAGCGTTTTGTGGATGAAGCCATTGTGATTTATGATGGCGATGCTGCGGGAATACGGGCTTCTTTGAAAGGATTGGAGATTTTCCTGCAAGGGGGCATGAATGTGAAGCTCGTTCAGATGCCTGCAGGGTTGGATCCGGATGATTATTTGAAAAAAGAGGGGACCGGAAAATTCGGCCAGCTGCTTGAAACCGCTAAAGATTTTTTTGATTACAAACTGGATATCCTTAAAAAACAATATGATCTCCAGGATTCACTAGGATTAATGAGGGTATCGGCTGACTTTATTGAAACGCTTTCCAAAGTCAAAGATCCCATTTTATCAGCCCACTATGTGCGTCGTCTGGCCGGAGAATTAAATCTTGAAGAAGATATTATCCGGACGGAGTTGCAAAAATTTAAAGAAAAGGCAGTCCGATCTCATGAGCCTTCACCAGGAGAAACAAAAAAGGAAGCCCATGCTGAAGCCCGATCCCAGAAAGCTTTTGAAACCGAAGAGGTCCTTCTCCTCGCTCATATGATCGATGATGAGAAAATGCTGGCTTTGGGGGTCCGGGAATTAAAGGAATCTGATTTTGGTGATAAACGGCTTGGTCTTTTATTTAGAGACTTAACCTTGCGCGTTGAACACGCTCAGTCCCTTCAGCTGGCCAGTATTTTGGCCTCGATTCAAGATGAAGGTCTTAAAAGGGCACTTGTCCGTATTGCGGCAACGGATTGGCCTGCAGACGAACGGAAAAAGGCATTTTCGGATTGTCTCCAAAAAATTCGGCAGAAGCAGAGAACGCGAAAGCTGATGGTGCTCAAAGGACATATTCAGCAGGCCGAAAAAAACGGAGACACTCATGCCCTGACACAACTTGTAAAAGAGTATCAGGAGCTTCTCAAAACACCTCAGATTTAAACTTTAAATATAAAAAACATCCTATAGATATCAAAATATAGCATAACGAATCCCTCCGGAAAGTTCTAAAAAGGTTTTACTGGCTTCTTAATCTTTATTACGTATAATGTTGCGCTTATGAAGACCGTCCAACGGAAGAAAAAAAATATAAAATCAAAAGCCTCTGCGAGCTCAAAAAAAGTGCTTAGACGGGCCGCTGCCGCTTCACGGAAAAAAATGCCCCGCAAGACCGCCGTCAAACCGAAAAAAACATCCCGTAAGGTTTTGGAAAAGGGTAAGAAAAAGGTTTCGGTTCAAAAAGAAGTTAAAGTCAAAAAACTCAGCTACCAAAAGTCTATGGATAAGTTATTGGCCGAAGGAAAAAAGACCGGTCAGGTGACTTATAAGCAAATTCAAAAGTTCTTGCCTGCAAAAATCACGACCTCGGAAAAAATTGAAGAGGTCCTAAAGATTCTTGATCAGCATAAAATCAAAGTTGCGACGGATGATTTAAGTGCGGATAAATTAAACGGAGCCCAGAATGGCCGTGAACCTGAAACCAAAAAGGCCAAGCCGGCAGAATCCAAAGTTGCCATTTTAGAGTACGAACGCTCACGGATGGATGATCCGGTCCGTATGTATCTGCGGCAGATGGGACAGATTCCCTTGCTGACCCGTCAGGAAGAGATTGATCTTGCCAAGCGGATTGAGGCAGCCGAAGATGACTTGAAAAAAGCCGTTTATGAAATGAAGGCTATGCGCCAGGAGGTTCTAGAGTTAGGCCGCAAGATCCTGGCTGATGAGGTCAATCTCGAGTCGATTCTGGAGGGTGATCAAGAGTCCAATATCAATTTGACCAAGCGCAAATTCAAATCATTAATTCAGAAACTTCGGGCATCCAGAAAAAATACCAATGTGGTTGATTTGTTGATGCAGTTTAATCTGAATATTGCCATTGTTGAAAAGATTATTGCGAATTTGAGAGCAAAACTCTATGAGTTGCGCCAGAATCGCGATGAAATTGTGAAGCTGAAGCGCAAAAAGGCCAAAAGTCAAATGAGTGAACTGGAGGCTAGAAATAAACAGATTATTGTCGAATTTAGCGAGTCTGAAAAAGACGTTCTGGACGCTTTTAAAACCATCATAAAAAAAGAACGGGTCTTGGAGCAGGCCAAAAAAGCACTTGTGGCGGCCAATCTCCGTCTGGTGGTCAGCATTGCCAAAAAATATACTAATCGCGGTTTGTCTTTTCTGGATCTGATTCAGGAAGGTAACATTGGTTTAATGAAGGCCGTCGATAAGTTTGAATATAAGCGTGGTTATAAGTTTTCAACCTATGCAACCTGGTGGATTCGTCAGGCCATTACACGTTCAATTGCCGATCAAGCCCGTACGATTCGTATCCCGGTGCATATGATCGAAACCATTAATAAGTTTTTCAGGGCTTCCAGGCACCTTGTGCAGGAAACGGGGCGTGAACCGACGCCTGAAGAAGTCGCCCAGGTGATGAAAATGCCCGTGGATAAGGTTAAGGCAATCCTTAAGATCGCTCAGGAGCCGATTAGCCTTCAAACACCGATCGGAGACGATGGAGATACTAATTTTGGGGATTTTATCGAAGATAAGTCTGCCGTATCTCCTGCGAATGCGACGGCCTATAGCATGCTGAAAGAGCAGATGGACGATGTTCTGTTGAGTTTGAATGAGCGTGAAGAGAAAGTTTTACGTTTGCGGTTTGGTATCGGAGACGGTTATCCACGTACCCTTGAAGAGGTTGGCCAGATTTTTAATGTGACCCGTGAGCGTGTGCGTCAGATTGAAGCCAAGGCCTTGCGTAAATTGCGGCATCCTACCCGCGCACGCAAACTTAAGAATTTCCTTGATATCAAATTAAGCGATTAAAAGCCCGTTTCTTCTTTTTTGAGTTTTTTCTCACCCGCATCCCAAGAATTCTGTAATCTTTTCAAGCCCTCTGCAAGAATTTTTCCTTTTTTCTCACTCAATAAATCATGTCATTTGGGCGAAATATGAGTAAAGGGATAATGACGATATTATTGGCTTTTCGGACATGAAAAATGCTTAAAAATCTTTCGCTGGCTCAACGAATTACGACAGTCTTTTGGATCATCATCTTTTTGGCCGTATTGGCCAATTTTGGGATCCTAAGGTTGTTTCTCGATGCCGCCAAACCACTCGAAAAAAGACTCCCCCAAGGTTTAGTTCAAATCGAAAAAACTTCTTATCAGGATGAGCAAATCCGCAAGATTCAGTTTTACGACGAGGTTCTTACGGAGGCGATGTCCTCTTATGTCGCGACTTCCGAACGTAAGTGGAAATACCGGTATCAAGAGCTCCTGGATGAATGGAAGCCGGTGATCCAACAGGCGGTCAGCGACTCCGTGGGGGATATTAGAAAAACCTTTTTATCGCTGCAGCATACGCGGATGCTTTTGTCCGGACATGAGTTTCAGGCAATGGAATTTGCCGACTCAGGACAGGGCAAAAAAGCTAAGGATACGATGGAAGGCGTCGTTTATTGGCAGCTTAAACAGGGGATCAAACGTTCAGTCAAGGATTATGCGGATATCCGGGGGCAACAGGATGAAGAGGGAACTTTTACGATTTCGACCGCGCAGCTCAGACAAATGGTCCGGGAAATGGATACTCACATTTCCAGAACACGCGTCCTGGCGCTTGTTTTACTTGTGTTTTTTGTCATAGCCTCTTTGGCCACTGTGCAGTGGCTTATACGTCCGGTTCACAATGCATTGAAGGAATTGGACAAAGGCAGTGAAATGATTATCGGAGGAGATTTCGGTCATCAAATTATAGTGAATGGCCGTGACGAAATTGCAAGGATCGCTGCGGTCATTAATGGAATGGCCCGTCGCCTTCGTGAGAAAGGAACGGTGGGCTCTAAGCGGCAGAGCGGGATTAAAGAACCGAGGACGTCTGAACCCAAAATCAAAGAGCAGGATGTTCAGATGGACGCCTTAAAGCAGGAATTGAAGGCTGCCCATGAGACTTTGAAGGAACAGCTTGTAAAAGTGTCCGAGGAACTTCAGTGGTACCGTTCGACTGTTGAATTCTCATCCGAAGGACATCTCGTTATGGATGAATCGGGGGAGATCCGTATCGCGAGCGGAAAAATTCCTGAACTATTGGGTTTTTCGCCTGAAGAACTCATTGGCCGTCCTTTTGATCAAGTGATTAGAGCCGTTGATGAGAAAAATGAACCCATCCCTTATGTGAGGCGCCCCGTGACACTCGTACTCGCCACAGGAGTTCCCATTGAGGCGAGTGTACTGTATTTGGATAAAGAAGGAAAAGAGCATCAGTTGTATTCGAAAATTTCTCCTATGATGAAGGAAGGGAAAGTCAGCGGTATTATTGAAGAAATAAGCCGGACAGATGTGAAAAAAACAGTTGAGCAGGAGGAGGAATGGTTTATTTCAACCGTAACGCAACGGTTCAAATCGCCGCTGGCGTCGGTTTATGAAAGCGTTTCGCTCATTTATGATGGCGTTTTGGGCCCGATCGGAGATGAACAAAAGAAATTTCTTTCAGTGCTTCTTGCGGATATTAACCGATTGCAAAACGATGTGGAGGATTTTCTTGATTTCACAAAAATGAAATCTGGAAATATTTTTCTGCATAAAGAATTCTTAAATCTGGAAGAATTGGTTAATCTGGCCTGCCGGGATGTCCGGGAACAGGAAAGCTCTAAAGAGATACGGATATTCGTTTCAGTGGATTATGAACTCCAGCCGCAGATATATGCCGACCGGCAAGAAGTATTAAATATCCTCACGGCATTAATAGACTGTGTTTTGCGAGCATCCTCCGGCGACACGGTTGAGGTGAAGGTTCAGGCTGATCATGATCAGGCCATTTGTACGGTTTTTGATCAGAGTGGAGACCTTTGCCAAGAAGACTTAACCCGACTACTTGAGTCTGTTCGTCCCGAAGACCGTGAACGAATTGAATATCCTCGAGGACCGGAGGGGGGCTCTCTGGCACGGGTCAAAGTTTCTGTTGAACGTCAAGGCGGAAAAATCAGGGCAGGCAGTTTTCCCGGAAAGGGAAAAGGTTTTGAGTTGATTTTACCCAGGTTGTCTGCCCGTGATGTTTTTTATGACCACATCTCAAGGGGGCTCCAAAAATCGATCGTAAAATCAAAGCCGCTGGCGGTTATACTGTTTCGGCTTAAGAAAAATCAAAAGAATGAGGAAATGCTTTCAAGTGAGCTGGTCAATGAAATGCTGGACCAGGTGAAGCAGCTATTGCGCAGTCCTTATGACGGGATGGTTCATGCAAATACCGATATCCTTTTTGTTTTGCCCTTGACGGACTTAAAGGCTGCCGGAGCCGTGGCTAAACGGGCGATAAAGGTTTTTAAGACTTTTCTGGATAAAGGGAAATACCCCTTTGAACTTGAACATAAAATCGCGGTTTATCCTGAACAGGGGGGGCGGCCTGAGGATCTGCTTTTTTCGGTAGGGTATATCTAGAATCTTGTTAAGCATGAAATGTCGGGTTTCTAGGCACAGGTGTCTGTAGCCATATTGAAACTCAAGTCCGGCATTTCAATATTGACGGAGCGCTATAGATTCTATAGCCCAAATGTCAACAGACCCTAATTTTTTCAGATCTGACAAAACAAAGATAATTAGGTAAACTTTATAGTAAGCAGAAAGAGACCAATGTCCGGAGATTGTTATGGCTAATGAGAAGATTCTTTTTGCCGACGATGAAGACAATGTGGTGATTTTAATGCGTCGGCGTTTGGAAAAGTCGGGGTTTCAGGTGCTGACAGCCTCCAACGGAGTTGAAGCCTTTGATATCCTCAAAAAGGAAAATCCGCAACTGGTGATTCTTGACCAGATGATGCCTCAAATGAGCGGTTTGGAACTTTGCCGAAAAATGAAATCGGAGGAAAAATTCAAAAATATCCCCGTCATTATTTATACGGCCTCGACAAAAAAGGGGCTTGAAGAGGAAGTGATTCATTCCGGCGCCACGGGTATTATTTATAAACCCATGGTTGTCGAATTGGTGCAGTTAGCGAAAAAGATTTTAAAAGGAGAATCGATTGATTGGAATGAGTATCAACCTCCATGGACGGCTGAGGGGAATTGATCGGAACACAGGGGGATGTGATATAAAAAGGAAGGGGTTTTATGGCTAAAATTCTCATTATTGAAGATCAAAAGGACATTATTAAACTGATTTCTGCCCGTCTTAAAGCCAATGGTTATACGGTCGTAGCCGCGCAAGACGGTCAAATGGGGTTTGATTTAATTGCCAAGGAAAAACCGGATTTAGTGATTACGGATATGGCTATGCCGGGGCTGAATGGGAATCTTGTCGTGCGAAAAGTCCGCGAGATGGAAGAGATTAAAAATATCCCCATCATTATGCTAAGTGCGTTTGTTCATGACAAAACAGGTGAGGGGGTGGAAGTTCCTGCGGATTTTTATATCAAAAAACCTTTTGAGGCACCCTTTTTATTGGAAAAGATTAAAGAGCTTCTCGAAAAAAAAGAATAGGAGTGATATTGGCGAATGGCGACACATTTTGAGAAAGATGCTTCGATTCCAGTGAAAGCAAAAGTTTTTTTAAAGCCGGCCATTAACCGTTTTTTTCGTCAAAAATATACGCGGTGGACAAAACAGGACGTGATGAAAATTATGGATGTGACGGAGCTTGAGGCAATACTGATGGGGATTTTAAAAGAATGGGAGTCTCAAGGCTGGATTAAACTGATGAATCAGGGCAATTGTCTGTTTCAGGTTTTGATGCTACTGCCTGAAGAAAAACATGATGATGAAAATAACGGGAGCTTTGACGGATGAAGATTTTGATTGTTGATGATGACGAAGCGGATATCGAATTAATGAAAGAGCTGTTGGCTGAGGCCAAATTTTCTGACAAAATTATTGAAGAAGCCAGTACTTCGAAAGATGCTCTGGCAAAGCTTGCTCAAGGGAGTATCCAGGTCATCCTTTTGGATTTGGGGCTTCCGGACAGCAGCGGACTTGAAACATTAAAAAAAATACGCGATGAATATCCTCAAATTCCGGTCATTATTGTTTCAACCCTCGAAGATGAGCGTTTGGCGAATGAAGCCGTTCGTATGGGGGCTCATGAGTATCTGATTAAGGGGCAAATTGACGCGACTTTTTTACTGGGAGTGTTGACGGCAGCGAATGTTCAGCGTAAAGTCCTTAAAGAGATTAAAAGCGGAAAAGAAGAAATTGAAAAAATACGCCTTGAGATTAGAGAACGTAAAATTAATATAGATCAAAATGATATTTTTTAGCATCAAGCCGCTTTTAAGCTAATCCCCCGGTAGTCTGGTGCCGCACAACAATTAATTTTATGGGTTCGCGGTACTGTACCGTTACCAATAAATTAAATATTAGACGGTATCCGTAGTTGCCTTTCAGCATTTTTTGTGTAAGTCGATATTATATAAGAACAGCTGTTTTTCAATTCTGTTTGTGATGCGGATGGATATGGAAAATCTTAAAACATATCCAGAGGTCAGAAAAAGGCAAAGAGGGATCATGGAAATGAGCCGTGAGCATCCAGGTAAGCCGGGAAATCCCAACGATCAAAAAAACTTCCTCGTATGGTTCCACAGTGGCTATGCCATCATCGCTATCCTTATTTGTTCTTTGAGTTTAAGCGTTGCTGCTTACAGGATTGCCGATCAATATGCGCTTAAAAGAGCGTATGATCAATTTGAATATCGTGTAGAAAAAATTGTCCAGGATATCAATGATCGCATGAGCCTTTACGAACAGGTCTTGCGAGGCGGTGTCGGTCTTTTAAACTCTCAGGCCGGTGTTGTTTCCCGTAGCGATTGGCATCAATATGTCTCCACGCTTGATATCAATCGCCATTGGCCGGGTATTCAGGGTATTGGTTACAGCTTATTGATTAAATCTCAGGATAAAGATGCCCATATTGCGGCTATTCGAAAAGAGGGTTTCCCTAAATATACAATTAAGCCCGAAGGAGTTCGAGATACCTATACGGCCATTATTTATTTAGAACCTTTTGACTGGCGTAATCAGCGTGCGTTTGGTTATGACATGTGGTCTAATCCGCAACGCCGTGAAGCTATGCAAAGGGCGATGGACTCCGGAGAAGCTGCTGTTTCTGGAATGATTACGCTTTTACAGGAAACCAATGAGGATGTCCAAAAGGGATTTCTGATGTACGTTCCGGTATATAAGAACGATGTCGGACTTGAAACGGTTCTTGATCGCCGCAATGCCTTTATCGGATGGGTTTACAGTCCATTCCGAGCTGGGGATTTAATGCGAGGAATTACCGGCCAACGAGACCCCAATATTGAATTCGAAATATTTGATGGCGACCTTATGAGTCAGAAATGGCTGCTCTTCAGTAGTACCGGCAAATTTCACTATCCGACCGAAAATCCAAAGAATTCATTTTCAAAATCAATCTCATTAACCGTTCAAGGGCATGTGTGGACTGTTTACTTTTCGACTCCGGAGGGGGGGGCGCGTCTTGACGGCAACCAGCAGCAAATGATTATTGTCGGTGCAGTCATTGTCCATGCGATGCTTTTTTATGTGATGTGGTCTATTTCTTCATTACGCAAAAAGGCCTTTGAAATTGCCCGGGATATGACGGGTAATTATGATGCCCGCACGGAAGAACTTGAACGAGTTAAGAACAGCCTTGAGGAAAAAGTTAAACGGCGGACGGTAGAACTTGAAAAAATTAAGTCGGATTTGGAACAACGAGTTCATGACAGGACACAGGAGCTGGAAGAACGCATGGAAGAACTTGAAATTATGAATGATACCATGATCGGTCGTGAATTGAAGCTGCAGGCGCTTCGGGATGAAAACGCACAGTTAAAACGCAGACTGTCCAACCGTTCAGGACAGAATTATCCGCCTGGAAATATTTAAAATCGTATGAAAAATTTTTTCTATAAAAATATAACGGTTTGTGCAGTTTATTATATTTTAGGAAAGTTAGCTTTGCTGATAGCCATCCCTCCGGGATATGCAACGGCCATTTGGCCGGCTGCAGGCGCGGCTTTGGCTATGATGATTCAGTGGGGCAATGGAATATGGCCCGGTATATGGTTGGGGTCTTTTTTGATGAATGTCTCTACTGGTTTGGGAGCCCACAGTGAGACTTCGTGGCTGATTACATTAGTTGTGCCAGCCATGATCGGAAGCGGAGCCGTGCTAGAGGCCCTCATCGGAAAGACTTTGTTGCGCCGGTTTTTAAAGCATCCTTATGATTTGATTTCCTGGCAGGATATTCTTAGGTTTGTTTTCTGGGGAAGTGTGGTTGCCTGTGTGATCAATCCTACGATCGGATGTTATGTCCTGCAAACAAACAGTTTTATTCCCCCAAACCGGTTTGTCGATCATTGGTTTGTTTGGTGGCTTGGTGATGCGGTCGGCGTGATGATCTTTACTCCACTCGTTCTGGCTTTTATCGGAACACCGCGTAAAGTCTGGCGGTCAAGACGGCTTGCATTGGGGATTTCACTTTCCCTGGCCTGTATTTCGCTGACGGTTATTTTTCTTTTCATTCATCAGGCGGAACTTAAAAGAATACGGACACAAGCCGTTCATCAAAAAGATGAAGTATCACATGCCTTTAAACAAAGCATCCGCAGCTATGAAGATATTTTATATTCCATTAAATCGTTTTATGACAGTTCGCAATATGTGGATCGGAATGAATTCAGGACCTACGTTCATTTTATTTTTCAACGCTATCGCGGTGTTTATGCTTTGGAATGGGTGCCTGAAATTAAAAAAGCCGATGTGGAGACGTTGATTAAAAAGGCCCATGACGATGGACTTGAGCATTTTGCTTTAAAGAGTATTAACACTAGTGCTGGACTTGATGCGCGCGGCCAAGAAGCTGTTTATTACCCGGTTTTTTATGCAGAACCATTGGAGCAAAATAAAGCCGTGTTGGGGTTGGATAATGGTTCCAATCAGCAGCGCTTAAAAGCCTATTTGACATCAAAACAGACATCCTTGCCGGTTGTGACAGAACCTTTACAGCTGGTACAAATAGGGAAACGTTCTGATGCATTTCTGATGTACTTGGCTGTCTATAAAGACAAATTTTTGGGGTGTATCGCCGGAGTCTTCCGGATGGAAGATATTATTGCCGAAGTGAAACAAACTATTGCATTAACCGATAAGAAGGATACGCTTGAGTGGCTTCGTTTGGAGATCAATGACATCACCGATGGCGATGTCCAGACAATCTTTTCCGATCCATTCTTTGATAAAATTCCAGTGAGTTATGAGCTACAGGAAACAATCCTTGTGGGTGCAAGACAGTGGCAACTGCGGTATCTTTTTTCAAAAGACTATATTACCAAACAATATCAGGCTCACGGGTTATATATGGTCATGGGAGGGTTGCTTTCGATCAGCGTTTTGGTTATTTTAATTTTAACGCTTACCGGCCAGTCGATTAGCATTAAGAATCAGGTGATTGAAAAGACAATAGAGCTTTCATCAACCAACAATCGCCTGGAAATCGAAATCTTAAACCGGGAGAAGCTCGTTGACGAGTTGACGCTGCAGACACACCGTTATAAAAAACAACGCACAGCAACAATTTCCGTCTTAAAGGATTTGGAAGAGGAACGTAAAAAAATGATTGAACAGGAAAGGCTGTTGAGAGAATCTAATCTGGAATTGGAGCAATTTGCTTACGTGGCTTCACACGATTTACAAGAACCGTTACGCAAAGTCATCAGCTATGCGCAGCTTTTTGAAAAAAAGATGCAAGGAAAGCTTGATGAGATGACCTCTCGTTATCTTTTTTATATGGTCGATGGAGCAACGCGAATGCAGGGGCTTATCCGTGATCTGTTGAGTTATTCCAGAGTCAGTCGAGGAGAACTAGAGACGGAATCAACCGATATGAATGAAGTTGTTCAAATCATTTTACATGATTTTGAAATGCGTATCCAAAAGACGGGTGCGCAGATCCATTATGGAATTCTGCCGAAGATTAATGCCAATAAAAGGCAAATGGGTCAGGTTTTTCAGAATTTAATTGGGAATGCGCTTAAATACCACGATGAACGCACTCCTGAAATCAATATCAGCTTTGAAGAACATCCTCGGGAATGGCTGTTTTGTATTAAAGATAACGGTATCGGAATTGATGCGCAATACTCGGAAAGAGTTTTTGTCATTTTTCAGAGATTGCATACTCGTCAGCAATATTCCGGCACCGGCATCGGCCTGGCGATTTGCAAGAAGATTGTTGAAAGACACGATGGCCGAATATGGCTTGAATCTGAGCTGGGAAAGGGGAGTGCTTTCTTTTTTACCATAGCGAAAGCGCTTCATGAAGAGCTATAATTAAACTTTAACCTCAATGAATTTTACATTGATTAGGAGTTTTTATGAGCCCGGAAAGGATAAGAATTTTATTAGTTGATGATGACCCTGCAGATGTGGAATTGACTCGAGAAGCTTTGCGGGATGCAAAGGTTCTGATCCGTATGGATGTCGCCAGTGATGGGGAAGAAGCTCTGCAATATCTTGCCGGCAATAAGCCCTCTTTGATTTTGTTGGATTTAAACCTGCCCAAAAAAGATGGCCGGGAAGTCCTTGCGGAAATTAAAAAGAATCCGGAGCTGATGAGGATTCCGGTCATTGTCTTGACAACTTCTGATCAGGATGTCGATGTTTGTAAGTCTTATGGTCTAGGGGCAAATGCTTATGTAACCAAACCGGTAGGATTTGAAGATTTTCGAAGTGTGGTTAGGCATATTGAGGATTTTTGGTTTACAATCGTTAAACTTCCTTCCCGCTAAATTCAAGTTGAGACTGTAAAAAATCCGGTTGAGAATTGTCTTTTTGACGGATACGGATTTAGTTAAGCATCTTATGCTGGGTTCTACGGACATTTGGAATACAGTCGCGACATAGCCTAAGGATATCAATGGAAAAAACGAGTGTGGATAGCCATTTCCGGGAAATTGTCGATAAGATTGAAGACGGGATTATGGTTGTATCCCGCAACGGAAAAATCTTGTATGCGAATCATACTGCCGTTTTGATGTTTGACCTTCAGGAATCAGACGGGGAATACGGACATTTCGGTTTTCCGTTAGTGCGGGGGACAGAAACTGAAATGCCCATTGAACATCCTAATGGCGTTTCCATCATCGCCAGTGTGAGAGTTGTTGAGTTTAAGTGGCAGGGTGAGGAAGTGAATCTGCTTGCGGCCACCGACATCACCGCGGTTAAGGGGATCAACAAGTTAAAACAGGAAATTTTGAGTCGTCACAAAACCGAACGAGAACTGCAAAATCGCACTTTGGAACTTGAACGATCCAATAAAGAACTTGAACAATTCGCCTATGCCGCTTCCCACGATCTGCAGGAACCCTTACGTAAAATTAATGCTTTTTCTGATTTGTTGATTGCGAAGTGTCAAAACCAGCTCAGTTTTGAGGCCTCAGACTACTTAAAAAGAATGAAAGACGCGTCGTGTCGGATGAGCCGGTTGATCAAAGACCTTCTGGATTTAGCCCGCGTGGATATGAAACCTAGTTTATTCAATGCCGTTTCGTTAAATGAGCAAATGGAATTGATTCTTCCCGATTTTGAATTGCAAATTAAGGAGAAACAGGCTCGAATTGAATGTGGAAATCTACCTGAGGTCAAGGCGGATCCCGTGCAAGTTCGGCAACTCTTGCACAATTTGATTAGTAATGCTTTGAAGTATTCTTCCAAAGAACTGCCTCCCGACATCCGCATTCGTGCGAAGTCTCTACAGCACGGAATGATCGAGTTGTCTGTTGAAGATAACGGGATCGGATTTGATGAGCAAAATAAGGAGCGTATTTTTAAACCTTTTCAACGATTGCACAGCCGGGAAGATTATCCGGGGACGGGAATTGGCCTTTCCATATGTAAAAAAATCGTAGAAAGATATGGCGGACAGATGTCGGTAAGTAGTTGTCCGGGGAAAGGATCTGTTTTTCGGGTTGAATTGCCGGGAGCATAGCGATTTGGCCCGTTTTTTACTCGACAGGAGGACCTGTGGCGCAAGAGATTTACCACATTTTGATTATTGAGGATCGTGAGGATGACGCCCTGCTTATGCAAAAATTGCTTTTAAAATGCAGCGGGGTGGATGAGTCTTTTCAGACGGTCCAGACTCGGTCTTTGAGTGAGGCGTTTCAGGCCTTGTCTCAAGATCATTTCGATCTGGTTCTTCTGGATCTCTCGTTGCCCGAAGCTCAGGATTTTAGGGCTTTTGAAAGTATTCGCGCCGTGGCTCCGCATATGCCGATTGTCATTTGTGCGGGAATTCAGCACGAAAAGGTTGCCGTTGATGCGATTAGTAAAGGGGCTCAGGATTATTTGATTAAGGGAAAGATTGATCAGCAAAACCTGGCCAGGGTTCTCCGGTATGCCTTGCACAGAAGTAAATTTGAAAAAATGCGTCAAGAGTTTGTCGGAATGATTGTGCATGAGCTTCGGTCTCCGCTGGTTGTTTCAATGGATAGTGTCGCTCAGATTCTTGAAGGGATTCTTGGGGAGATTACGCCGGACCAAAAACTTTTTTTGACCATGGCCCATGATAATATGAATCGTTTGAATCTGCTGATTGATGATATTTTGGATATGACCAAGATGGAATTGGGTGCTATCGATTTGAAAAAATCCACTTTTGATCTTGTGGAATTGGTTAAACAGATAACCGCAAATTTTTCATCACAGGCCCGGAAAAAAAATATTGAATTAAAAATGCAGATGCCGGAGATGCCTGTTTATGTTTATGCTGATCCCGAAAAGATACAACAGGTTTTGATTAATCTAATCAGTAACGCGGTTAAGTTTATCGAAAGCGGTTATGTGGAGGCATCAATCATCGATCAAGGCGCATTTGTTGAATGTCGAATTAAAGACACAGGCTATGGTATTTCCCAGGAAGATCAGAAAAGACTGTTTGATAAGTTTAAACAGTTCGGCCGGAGGAATAAAAAAGGCCAAAAGGGAACAGGCTTGGGCCTTGCCATTTGTAAAGGGATCATGGATGCGCATCAGGGAGCGATTCGCGTCGAAAGCTCAGAAGGAAGTGGCGCTTGTTTTATTTTTACAATTCCTAAGTAACAGCGCCTAAGTCTTTGAATATTTCACCAGTCCGCAAAGATTCTCCGGTGCTCAGACATCCTCGGCCCATACGGGCCTGCGGAACTCGCACCGAAAAACTTTCGTTCTGTTGAAGTATTAATCGACTTTTGAATGATTACTTAGTACTGTCTGACATTTAATTTTATTGGTAGACGGCACAGTATCGCAAGCTCAGTTTCATATCGCTGACACGGTGCCAAAAGCGAAGAAAATAAAATACACCCATATCAGCTCAAATGAAAAATGATAACCGGATAAAAATTTTACTGGTTGAAGATGATCCTGATGATTTTTTTATCATTCAACAGTTTCTTAAATCCTCGAAGGCCTATTCTTTTGAAGTCGTTAACCAGGACCGGCATGAAAAGGCAATGGCCTTTTTAGCGCAAGAACTGCCGGATATGGTTTTGCTGGATTTGTCATTGCCGGACTGTCAGGGAATTCAATCCTTTGAAAATTTGCATAGGAGTTTCCCGGAGCTGCCGGTGGTTATTCTGACCGGCCTGGATGACCGTCAGATGGCTTTCGATGCCGTTAGTAAAGGGGCCCAGGATTATCTGCCGAAAGGCCAGATTGATGCGCATTTGCTTGAAAAGGCCATTCTTTATGCGATTGAACGCAGTCGAATTCAAAAGGAACTAAATTCGGCCAACAGAACCCTTGAACATTTACTTTCAATTGATCCGCTTACAGAGCTTCTCAACCGCCGGGGGCTTCAGAGGGCCCTGTCGGAAACAGCTGCCAAATATGAACGGTTTGGCGTAACCTCGTATGCCTTTTTGCTTGATCTGGATGATTTCAAAAAAATTAATGATACCTACGGTCATTCTATCGGTGACATCGTACTTAAAGAAATAGCACGTAGAATTAGAGAGACCGTCCGCCCGACAGATCATGTGGCCCGTATCGGGGGCGATGAGTTTATTATTAATTTGCCGGAAACACGAGAGGCTGAAGCGATGAATATTGCCCATAGAATCCGCCGAGTCATTGCGCAAACTCAAATTGCTGTTTCTGAGACCGAAATTATCCACGTGACCGGAAGTGTCGGAGTGGTTTCAATCATGGAACAGGAACTTTCGGTTGATGAATTGATTGAGTCGTCACACTTGGCACTCTCCAAAAGTAAAAAAGCAGGGAAGAACCGCGTGACTTTTAAACAACCGGATGCGGTGTTTGAAACAAAAGACGAAGATGTGATGAATGTGCTGCAGAAAATGAAATCCGGGAAAAACCTTTATGCCGTTATGCAGCCCATCTTCAATTTGAGAACGAAAAAAAAGACAGGGTATGAAATTCTCAGCCGTATGGCGATGAGCGAATTTGGAATGCCTGATAATTTTTTCAGATTATCGATAGAAGCTAACATCTTGACGGTTGTTGACAGGCTTTGTCTGAAAGTGTGTTTGAAAGCGGCATCGGCATGTGCTTCGGATTTGATTGTGCATGTTAATTTGTTTCCTTCAACCATGATCGATGTTCCCACAGAACAAATTGTGGATGATTTTAAGACGATAGGCGAGGGGCGGAATTTTTGTCTTGAGATTAGTGAACAGCAAATTATTGGTGATTCATACCATCTGATTCAACCGGTTCGTGCTTTTCGCCAGGCGGGTATCCGTATTGCCATTGATGACGTTGGATTCGGTCGTAGTTCTTTGGAAAGTTTAATCCTTTTAGAGCCCGATGTGGTGAAAATTGACAAAAAATTCGTTAAAGATATTCATAAAAACGAATCCAAACGCCATTCCCTCACACGCTTATTAAATGTGATTAATGGCTGTAATGCCCGGGCGATTGCTGAAGGGATTGAAGACGAAGAGGACCTTCGTATCCTCATGGATATGGGGATCCCCGAGGGGCAGGGGTTTTTGCTGGGTAAACCCTCCAAAGATCCGGATGGAATGACATTTTAATAATTTTTCACAACCGGGGCTATGAGTCATTTAATCGGGTAGTGCTAAAGAACCTTTTATCGGCAGCCGAATTATTTAAGTGAGGTGCGTCTGGCGTACCTTTTAGAGGCTATTTTTATCGATACGCTGTAGAACAATTTTGAATTGTTTGAGATGATCTACAACTGGCCCCATGTGCAAAGTTATCTATGAATGCGATACAGAATAAAAGAGTATTGGTGGTTGAAGATGATACCGCTTATGCCCGGATCGTGGCGCTGAGATTAAGCCGTAACCCTTCATGCCCCTTTGAAGTGCATCTTGCCAAAACACTCAAAGAATCACTTGAGTTTTTATGGCTGAGCCAGTTCGCTTTAATTCTTCTGGATTTAACCCTGCCCGATTCTCAAGGCCTTGAAACATTAAGGCGTATCTGTGCCTATGCCCCCAACACGCCGGTTGTAGTCCTGACAGGTCTTAATGACCGGAGTCTTGCTGTGGATGCCGTCAGGAACGGAGCCCAGGATTATCTGAGTAAAGGACGTACCGATCTTAGAGGGCTGCATACGCTGTTGGCGTATGCCATTGAACGGCATCAGAATTATTTAAAACTGTGGAAGCTGTCGCTTGACGATCAATTGACCGGCCTGCTTAACCGGCGTGGCTTTCTTACGCTTGCTCAGCAACAGATCAAACTTGCCGAACGTTCTAAAAAGAGTTTCCTGTTATTTTTTGCGGATCTTGATGGACTTAAAAAAATTAATGATCAATGGGGCCATGCAGCAGGAGATCAGGCTCTTGTGCAGACCGCCGGGATCCTGAAAAAGACATTCAGAGCCTCCGATATCGTTGCCCGCCTTGGAGGCGACGAATTTGCGGCCTTAGCCATTGATGCAGAAGAAAAGGATGCCGGCATTTTGCGGCAACGCTTAAATTATCAGACGATGTCATTGAATAGGATGATCAAGTCCGACTACAGTCTTTCAATCAGTGTGGGGTGGGCCCGGTATGATATTGACAATGCCCCGGGAATTGAAGAAGTCCTTTCTGAAGCGGATAAAGTTCTCTATGAAAGCAAAAAGAAAAAAGTATCGTCTTCCGCAGAGGAACAAAATCCGAATTAAAAGAAAGCTGGGTATATGCATAGGCACAAACCTTGTCTTGTTCTGCTGATTGATCATGATTTTGAGAATGCCAAAGAGATAAAGAAATCTTTGGAGGATGAAACCTGTGCGGATTTTAGCGTATATCATGCCGTTGATCTTGAGGTTGCTGCAGCGTTTATCCAGGGCAAGAATCCTGATATTGTCGTTGCTGCGTTCAACAACGATGAGTCGGATATTGGCCCTACAATTCACAGGTGGTTAAACGCTATCGGACATAGACCCCTGGTGATCTTATTTGATGAGATGCAGCCGGAACACTTGCTTGAAGCCGCGCGAAATGGGGTGCAGGATTATATTCTGCGAAACAAAACGGATGAAAGATCCATTGCGCAAGTCCTCCACCTGGCGCTTGAACGGTATCAGCTGAATCAGCAGCTTGAACAAATTGCCATGCAGGATGAACTTACGCATGTTCACAACCGTAGAGGGTTTTTGGCCCTGGCGGAGCAGCAGTTAAAATTGGCCAAACGCAATAACAGTGCATTCCTGCTATTTTTTATGGATCTTGACGGCCTTAAACAAATTAATGATCGTTTTGGGCATACTGAAGGAGATCAAGCCCTCAGTCATGTCGCGGGCATTTTGCGCAGTACATTCCGTCAATCCGATATTATCGGGCGACTTGGTGGGGATGAATTTGCGGTTTTGGCTGTGGAAGCCGGACAGGGACATCAAAGTTTATTGGCTCAGCGTCTTCAGGAAAATCTGAGAGAGTTTAATGTGGCCCAGAAAAAGGAATATTCTCTGTCCCTCAGTATGGGAGCCGAATCTTTTGATCCTAAACAGGATATAGAAATTGAAAAACTGCTCATTAAGGCAGATGATAAACTTTACGAAAAGAAACTTAAAATTGGACAAAAAATCAGAGGGAAAGCGCTGTGAGTGAAATAGAAAACCAGGCCATAAGAGTTCTATTGATCGAAGATGACACCGACGATGCGGTTGTAATACAGGAAATCATTGCCGAATTCAAACGTCCTAAATTTGAATTTAATTACCGGAAAAATCTGAAAGAAGGTTTGGAGTTTTTCCTTCGTAAGGAAGTTGATGTTGTTCTATTGGATTTATCGTTGCCCGACTGTCGCGGGTTAAGAACCTTTCATAAAATACAGGAAGCCGGTCCCGAAGTACCGATTATTATTCTGAGCGGATTTGAGAGCGATGAAATGGCGATTCAGGCCGTAGGAGAAGGTGCCCAGGACTATCTGGTCAAGTCAACCATTAATGGGTCGATGCTCTTTCGCGTTTTAAGATATGCCATCGAACGTCAGCGGGCTGCAAAGAGAATCTATGCCGCCGAAGAGAAATACAGAACCGTTTTTGAAAATTCAGCCGTTGGGATAACTGTTGTTGATGGCCAGGGGCAGATTATCTCATGGAATAAATTCTGTGAGGACCTTCTGGGAATGAACCGCGAAGATCTATATCAGAAACATGTGCAAACTTTATATCCTGCCGAAGAGTGGCAGAAGCTTTGCGATTGTAAGATCCGGCAGAAAGGGAACCAGGAACATTTTGATACAAAAATGTTCCGTAAGAATGCGACAGCCGTTGATGTGGATATCAGCATCAGTGTTTTAAAGGATATTGATGGAAACATTACAGGATCAATCGGGATATTTCGTGATATTACGGAACGCAAGCGTCTTGAAAGGATGAAAGACGAGTTCATCAGTACGGTCTCTCATGAATTACGAACGCCGATGACCATTGTCCGCGAAGGCGTCAGTCAGGTGCTGGACGGTATTTTAGGTGAAATTACCGATGACCAACGACAAATACTTGAAATTACTCTCGAAGGCATAGACCGGCTTTCACGCATTATTAATGATCTGTTGGATATTTCCAAGCTTGATGCGGGCCGGGTTGAGTTGAAAAAGGAGAGGGGCGATTTAAAAGAGGTATTTGAACATGTCGGAGCCTCTTTTCAGCCGGCTTTTGAAAATAAAGGATTAAAGTGGATTTGTGATTTTCCCCAGGAAAAATACGAGTATTCTTTTGACCGGGACAAAATCATACAGGTTTTGACGAATTTAATCGGTAATGCACTCAAGTTTACGGATAAGGGCAGCATTGCCGTACGTTTGACCGAGGAGCCGGACGGTGTCGTCTGCAGTGTTGAGGATACGGGCCCCGGAATCGCATCGGATGACCTTAAACATGTTTTTGACCGCTTTTCACAATTCGGAAGGGTTTATGGGCCCGGAGAGAAAGGGACTGGATTGGGGCTAGCCATTAGTAAAGTGTTGGTTGAAATGCATGGCGGTAAGATTTGGGCTGAGAGCCAATTGGGTCAGGGGACGAAGTTTTTCTTCAGTCTGCCCAAAATTGCTGAAAATGGATAAGGGGAGCTATCTTTAAGTGGTTTTAGACATCATTTATCGTAACTTATTTTGAAATAAGGAGTTATATTGATTTGAAAAAGAAAATTCTTGTTGTCGATGATGAAACTTATATCAGTTTAATGGTCTCGGGAAGGCTAAAGGCAAATGGTTTTGAAGTCGTTACTGCCAATGATGGCCAGATGGGCTATGAAAAGACATTGGCTGAAAAACCCGACTTAGTCCTTTTGGATATCATGATGCCCGGGGTTGATGGATATGAATGCCTGCGTATGATCAAGACCAATGCGGAAACAGCCGCTATCCCGGTCATGATGCTTTCAGCCAAGGCCCAGCAGGCGGATTTGGCTAAGGCCAGAGAGGTTGGTGCTTCAGGTTTTATAACCAAACCCTTCAAGGCCGATGAAATGCTCGCTCAAATCCGGGAAGTTTTAGCTGTTTAGGGCATTTATTGGGGACAATTTTGTGATATGCCGCTCACAATAGTGTCAGATTGTAGTTTATTTGATACGATTAAAAAAGCTTGCATATGTCAAAGATTAGATTAGTATACGTAAAAAATGAGTAAAAAAGATCATTCAAGGGTAATCTGAATTATTTGGCATAGATATTGACTAGCCCTAAAGAGTGTATAGCAGTATTTGTTTTGAAGGAACAAGTTCAGAAAGTTTTTAAACAAAAAACCAAGGGAGGAAATTCAATGAAGAAGTTAATGGGAACATTCTTAGCTTTGATGATGGTTCTCAGTTTTGGCTTTATGGGAACGGCGTCAGCGGATGAAAACGAAGTGGTGGCGTTAAAATCTCAAGTAAGCGAACTGACAAAGAAACTAGCAAAGCTTGAAAAGAAACTTGGAAGTGTGGAAAAAGCCGCCAATGCAAAAGCAGCTCCTGTTGTTGCTCCCGCAGCAGCTCCGATGCCTGACAATAAGGGTATTGATATGGGCGGTTTTATTGATGTGCAGTGGAATAACAACTTTAGACAACCTGCCGGTGTGACGGGTACCAACTCACTTCGTATCTTTGATACCGATGATGGTTCCTTTACAGTGAATGCCGCTGAGATTTGGTTCGGCAAAGAAGCTAAAGAAGCCGGAGAAGCCGGTTTTCGTATTGATGTATTGATGGGGGAAGATGCGGATGTTGTTAATGGTGACGGTTCCAGCGACACCTCCAAAATTGATCTTCAGCAGGCCTATGTTGAATATATTGCTCCGCTCGGCTTTTTTGAAGGCAGCAGCATCTTGCCGGATTCCGTAAAAATCACGGCTGGTCGCTTTGTGACATTAGCCGGTCTTGAAGTCATTGAAAGTCCGGATAATTGGAACATTTCCCGTTCGATTGCTTTCGGATTTGGAATTCCGTTTGTGCATACCGGTGTGAGAACGAATTTTGGTCTCTTTGACGACTATTTTGATGTCTATTTAGGTGTCAATAACGGATGGGATAACACGGTGGATACGAATGCCGAAAAAACGCTTGAATTTGCGTTTGGTTATGAGCCCTTTGAAAACGTTTCTCTGTTCCATGCCTTCTACCTGGGTGAAGAACAGGCTGCGAACTCTGGGACCCGTTTTCTTTGGACCAACGTTTTGACCTATGATATTACAGAAAAACTATCAATAATGGCGGATTTTGATTTTGGCCGTCAAGGTAATATGATTACGCCAGCGTTAACGGGTAGTGGTGATGGCAATACTGCTAATTGGTATGAATATGCACTATATGCCCGCTATCAGTTTACCGATAAATTTGCGATGGCAGCTAGAACGGAACTGTTTGTGGATGGTAGCGCTTATCGCACGGCAACAGTGAGTGGCGATGTGATTAATTCAGACCATACATGGGCTCAGACCTTTACGGCTGAATACAAATTGACCGATAACTTGATTACCCGTGCTGAACTCAGACTGGACAAATCCAATGATGATCGCATTCAGGGTGGATCGAGTAGTCAGACAACCGTCGGTGCGCAGGTTCTGTACGTCGTTTAATCAACCGTTTGTTCGTTCTTTAATTTAAGAAAAAACCCCAACCTCACTCACCTCCCTTGGTGGAGTAGATTCTAGAGGTTGGGGTTTTTTTCTTGCCCATGGACCTGCTTATCAGTAAACTATGTGCTCAATGCAAAAGCCGGAACCGTATTCGATGAAAAATATAACCAAAATCTTAATCGTGATGTTTTTCCCTGTTGTTTTGACTTCTTGTCTGTCAAAACAGGGCCCTGAAAAATTTTATTTCGGCAGTTATTCGGATGCTGAAAAGTTTTATAATGCGGGTCAGTATCAGGAAGCGATTAATCAATACTCTGCCTATATCGATGAAAATCCGGATGGTAATTTGGCTGTGATCGCAACCTATTACTCCGCCAAGAGCTATGCGGCCCTCGGACAATTGGATAAGGCCCGAGAACTTTATCAAGCGATACAAGCTAATCATCCTGATTTGATTTGGGCCAAGTTTGCCGAGACTCAGCTCAAGGATCTTGAACTCGAGTCTTCTTCTAAAAAGTCGTAATTTATCCCTTTAAGAGAAAGGTTCGGATGATCGCCGGGTGCCAGAGTGTTCCGTCAATGCCGAAGGCATTGTTACGGACACTTGTGCCGCGGACCCATCTTTTGATCGGTGGGAGCGGTATTAGCGTGCCGGGAGGAAAGTCCGGGCTTCAGAGAGCAGCGTAGTGGGTAATGCCCATCTCCGGCAGATTTCAATCTGACGGACGGATTTCCGCCCTCTTTAAAAAGAGGGACGGGATCCGCCAATTTTTTTGGCGGAAGAGCCACAGAGACGAGTCCGGTGCGTAACCGGGGTGAAACGCGGCAATCTCTACGTGAAGAAAGGTCAAATAGAACGGATTTAAGGGGACTTGTCCCTTTGGGGAAATGGCTCGTTTCCTTTGCCTTTTAGGCAATTCGTCGGGTTGACCGATTGAGGCGTTCAGCAATGACCGCCCTAGAGAGATGATCATCCTCTCACACCTTTGGTGGGAGAGACAGAACCCGGCTTACAGAGCCTTTCTCTTTTTATCCACCTACGCAGAAGCCCCCGGGCTTGCCCGCGGGGTTCCATTTGCTTCAAATTAATAATTGACCGATCTAGGAATCTTGGGTATTATCCCTGCAATCGTTCACCCTTTTAAATCGATGCTGAGACATCGACAAAGGAGTTCTTGTGAAAGTCTTAATTAATAGACAATTACCTTCTACCCTGCATCCATACGCTGCAGGGTATTTTTTTGCCCGTATCCGGAAACAATCTCTCCCTCGTCTGACTTGTGAGGCACACTCCCATGGCGGATAAAGAACGGAAAGTCCTCAGTGAAGCCGATGTCCAAAGAGCTTTGATTCGAATTTCCCATGAAATTTTAGAACGTAATCATGGGATTAAGAATTTAGTCATTGTCGGCATTCGCACCCGCGGAGTTTTTTTGGCCGAACGTCTTTGTGCCAATATCCAAACTATCGAAGGCTCCAAGCTGCCTCTGGGCTATCTGGATATTACCCTCTACCGGGATGATCTTGGCGAGATCGGCCCACGTCCTGTTGTTAAGCAAACAGAGCTTCCCTTTGATCCGACAGGTAAAGTGGTGATTCTTGTGGATGATGTCCTTTATACCGGAAGAACCATTCGTGCGGCGCTCGATGCCATTATTGATTTCGGGCGGCCTAAAGCGATTCAGCTGGCTGTGTTGATTGATCGGGGGCACCGGGAACTTCCGATCAAGGCTGATTATGTCGGTAAAAACCTGCCTACCGCTAAAGAAGAACAAGTGATCGTAAAACTCTCAGAAACAGATCAGACCGATGAAGTGGTGATTGCCGGAGGTTCCAATGAGTGAATTTAGATGGCATCGCAAAGATTTGTTGGGGTTGAGGACATTGGAGGCGGTTGAAATACGGCATATTCTGGATACGGCCAAGTCTTTTCAGGATGTTTCACTGCGAAGTGTTAAAAAGGTGCCTGCTCTCAGAGGAAAAACAGTAGCCAATCTTTTTTTGGAACCCAGTACGCGTACCCGGGTTTCCTTTGAGTTAGCCGAAAAGCGTCTCAGCGCAGATACGATTCAGATTCAAAAAACCGGATCGAGCATGGTCAAAGGCGAAACGCTTAAGGATATGTGCCGGAATATTGAATCCCTGAAAGTTGACTTGGTGGTGATGCGTCATTCTTTTTCCGGAGCGCCGTTTCGTCTGGCCCGGCATTTGAAGGCCAGTGTGATTAATGCCGGTGACGGAATTAATGAACATCCGACCCAGGCTTTGCTGGATATGTTTACGGTATTGGAGAAAAAAGGAAAAATTGAAGGGCTGAATATTACGTTTATCGGCGATATTCTGCACAGCCGGGTGGCCCGTTCAAATATCTGGGGGTTGACAAAGCTTGGTGCCAATGTGACCGTTTGCGGGCCGAAGACACTGATTCCGGTCGGTATTGAAAAATTAGGAGTGAGGGTGACTTACGATTTGAATGAAGCGGTTGAACAGGCTGATGTGATTAATTTATTAAGAATTCAGTTGGAACGTCAGAGCGAATCCTTTTTCCCGAGTATTCGTGAATATGCCACCGCTTATCAGATTAACAAAAATGTTCTTAAAAGAGCCAAGAGTGATGTTGTGATTATGCATCCCGGCCCGGTTAATCGCGGAATTGAAATTACAAGCGATGTGGTGGACGGACCGTATTCGGTCATTCTGGATCAGGTGACAAACGGTATTGCCGTGCGTATGGCGGTTTTGTTCCTGTTATGCGGTACCGCCGGGACAGAGACTGAGGAGTGAATAGAAAATCATGATAAATCTTCTAATTAAAAACGTAAAAATTGTGGATCCCGCTAAAAATGAAAAAACCGCAGACGTCCAGTTGCCGGTAGCGGATGTTTTGATTCATGAAGGCAAAATCACAAAGATTGGATCCGGACTGAACGCCTCCGGCGAAAAAACACTTGATGGAACCGGCAAATGTTTGATGCCGGGATTTGTGGATCTGCATACGCATTTTCGTGAGCCTGGGTTTGAAGCGAAAGAAACGATTGTCACCGGTGCCCATGCCGGTTTAAAAGGCGGTTACGTGGCATCGGTTTCAATGCCGAATACTTTTCCTCCGTGTGATCACCAGGGCGTTATTGATAACATCATTCGGAAAGCCAAAGAGGTTCCTTATTATATTTTTCCTTCGGGAACGATCAGTAAAGGGCGCGAAGGGAAAGAGCTTTCTGAAATGGCAGATCTTAAAAATGCCGGGATTGTTGCGGTGACCGATGACGGTGATTGGGTGGGGGACGCACTCTTGATGCGGCGCGCCATGGAATATGCGTCGATGCTGGATTTGATTGTGATGAGTCACTGTGAAGATAGAAGACTTTCGGCCGGAGGCGTGATGAACGAAGGTTTGACTTCTACGCGGCTTGGGCTTAAAGGCATTACGGCAGCCAGTGAAGAAATTGCGGTCGCGCGTGACATTGAACTGGCCCGCCTGACGGGTGCGCATCTTCATCTCTGTCATCTTTCGACGGCCCGTTCGGTGGAGCTTTTGGCCCGCGCGAAGAAAGAAGGTTTGAGGGTGACTGCGGAAGTGACCCCGCATCACATCGGCGTTTCAGAGGAGATTATCGAAGGCTACAATACGAATGCTAAAATGTATCCCCCGCTTCGGACTAATCAGGATATCGCCGTATTGAAACAGGCCTTAAAAGACGGACTAATTGATTGTATTGCCACCGACCATGCGCCTCACACGCCTGAGGACAAAATGTGTGAATTTGATGTTGCCCCGTTTGGAGTCATCGGACTTGAAACCGCATTCGGAATTGTGATGAGCGAACTCTACCATGCGGGTGGTTGGACGCTTGGCGCTATTGCGGCCATTATGTCGCGTAATCCGGCGGTGATTCTGAAAAAAGAAGAACGATTCGGACTTATTCGCGAGGGGATTGAAGCGAATCTTGCACTGGTCGATCCTTCGCTGGAGTGGACCGTGACATCAGAGGAACTTCGATCCAAATCAACAAATTCATGTTTTATTAAACGCAAACTTAAAGGGAAAGTTCTGGCTACGGTTTGTGCCGGTCAATTGTGGGAGTTTTAACTCCTGGGAATTCAACCCGGCTTTTTAAATCCGGGTTTAAAAGGGATGAGGGGATCTTATGAAAGCCTATTTAGCTTTAGAAGATGGTCTGGTTTTTGAAGGAGAAGGCTTCGGCGTATCGGGGGAAATATACGGTGAGGTGGTATTTAATACTTCTTTGACCGGATATCAGGAAATTATTACCGATCCTTCCTATAAAGGACAGATTGTGACGATGACGTACCCGCATATCGGAAATTACGGTATCAATCCGGATGATGAGGAATCTTTTCATCCGTGGGTGGAAGGTCTGATTATCAAAGAGCTCAGCCCGGTGGTGAGTAATTACCGTTCGGTGATGTCTTTGGACGATTATTTTAAAAAGTATAATAAGATCGGCATTCAGGGGATTGACACGCGTAAATTGGTTAAACACCTGAGAGATCACGGTGCTAAAAAAGGAATTCTTTCAACCGTTGATCATGACCGTGAAAGTCTTGTCAAAAAAGCTCAAGCCTCACCGAGCATCGTCGGCGTTGATTTGGTCAAGGATGTGACCTGTAAAGAACCCTATGTTTTCGATAAGGAACTTCTGCCGGGTTTTGAGTGGGGCGAGGGCCGTCAGAAAGCCTATGACATTGTTGCGATTGACAGCGGCATTAAGTTTAATATTTTACGTAAGCTGAATCAGCATGGATTCCGGGTCAAAGTAGTGCCGGCCCAGACCTCTGCCCAGGAAGTACTCAAGGCCAATCCCCAGGGGGTTTTTCTTTCAAACGGCCCCGGAGACCCTGCGGCTGTGCCTTATCTGGTTAAGACCGTTCAGGAATTGATCGGAAAGGTTCCGATTTTCGGCATCTGTTTCGGGCATCAGATTTTAGGCCAGGCGCTCGGAGCCACGACCTCCAAATTGAAATTCGGGCACCGCGGCGGTAATCATCCGGTCATGGATCTTGCCACCCAGAAAATTGAGATCACTTCACAAAATCATGGTTTTGTGGTGGATATCGATACGCTGCCCAAAGAGGAGGTCGAAGCTACTCACGTCAATTTGAATGATCAGACGCTTGAGGGACTGAAACACAAAAAGCACCCGCTTTTTTCGGTGCAGTATCATCCTGAAAATTCGCCGGGTCCGCATGACAGCGATTATCTTTTTTCACGATTTTATGAATTAGTTCAAAACAATTGCCCGGTATAGCGCCGGTTTTGCCTGATAAGGATACGAACTTATGCCCAAGAGAACAGATATCAAAAAGATTCTAATTATCGGCTCAGGCCCCATTGTGATTGGGCAGGGGTGTGAATTTGATTATTCGGGAACCCAGGCCTGTAAGGCTTTAAGAGAAGAAGGTTATGAAGTGGTTCTGATTAATTCCAATCCGGCGACGATTATGACGGATCCGGAAACCGCCAACCGGACTTATATTGAACCCTTGACCGTAGAATTCCTTGAGAAGGTGATTGCCAAAGAAAAACCGGACGCCTGCCTTCCGACCATGGGCGGACAGACGGCTTTGAACCTGACGGTTGAGGCTTATGAGAAGGGAGTATTTCAAAAGCACAATGTCCAACTGATCGGTGCGAAATGTGAAGCCATTAAAAAGGCCGAAAACCGTGAACAGTTCAAAAAGGCCATGCAAAAGATTGGGTTGGACCTGCCGGTCAGCGGATTTGCCTATACGGTAGAGGACGCCGTCACGCTGGCTGAAGAAATTAAATATCCGGTGATTGTCCGGCCTAGTTATACGCTTGGCGGATTCGGCAGCGGAATTTGTTATAACCGCGAAGAGTTGGAGCGGACTGCAGCTGCGGGCATTGAATACAGCATGATTAATGAAGTGCTGATTGAAGAGTCGGTTTTGGGGTGGAAAGAGTTTGAGCTCGAAGTGATGCGGGATATTAACGATAACTTCGTGGTGATTTGTTCGATTGAAAACCTTGATCCGATGGGCGTGCATACCGGAGACTCGATTACCGTGGCACCGGCTCAAACCCTGACGGATAAAGAATATCAGCGTATGCGTGACGCGGGCCGCAAAGTCATTTCCGAAATCGGGGTAGAGACCGGCGGTTCCAACATTCAGTTTGCCATTAATCCCAAGGACGGACGCATGGTGGTCATCGAAATGAATCCGCGTGTCTCACGTTCTTCGGCCCTGGCTTCCAAGGCTACCGGTTTTCCGATTGCAAAGTTTGCCGCCAAACTTGCTGTGGGGTATACGCTGAATGAAATTTCAAATGATATTACAAAATACACCCCCGCTTCTTTTGAGCCTTCGATTGATTATTGTGTGGTCAAAATTCCGAGATTTACTTTTGAAAAATTCGAAGGGGTTGACAGTAAGCTGACGTCTCAAATGAAATCCGTCGGTGAGGCCATGTCCATCGGCAGAACCTTTAAAGAATCTTTACAAAAAGGATTGCGGTCACTTGAGATCAAACGCTTCGGCCTTGGTGCGGACGGGAAAGATAAGGTTTTCGAGAATGCGCTGAAAACCGTGAACGAATATAAATCCTTCTGGGCAAGTGTTAAGGAGAATAAGGATTTTCAGACACAGATCAAAGAACGGTTGCGTGTACCCAAAGAAGATCGCATTTTTTATCTTAAATATGCGCTCCAGGCCGGTTTTTCGGTTCAGCAGATTTATGAGATTTCGTTTGTGGATCCCTGGTTTTTGGAGCAGATACGTCAGATCGTCGAGCTTGAAAACCAATTACTTCAATTGACGCCTCAGTCGGCCAAGACGGCTGAAAGCAAACGAGATCTGGTGGCTCTGCTTAAAAAAGCCAAACAATACGGTTTTTCCGACCGTCAGTTAGCCTTTTTGTGGGAACTTAAAGAAGGTGAAATCCGTTCTCTTCGAAAAAGCCTGCAGATTGAAGCCGTCTTCAAACTGGTGGATACGTGTGCGGCGGAGTTTAAGGCCTATACGCCTTATTTCTATTCAACCTATGAAGAAGAGGACGAAACGATTGCCAGTGATAAGGAAAAGGTGATGATTTTAGGCGGCGGTCCTAATCGTATCGGACAGGGAATCGAGTTCGATTACTGCTGTGTTCATGCCGCGTTTGCCCTTAAGGAACTCGGTTATGAGACGATTATGGTCAATTCCAATCCGGAAACCGTCAGTACCGATTATGACACCTCGGATAAGCTCTTTTTTGAACCCCTGACGCTTGAAGATGTTTTGAATATTTATGAGCGTGAAAAACCGATCGGAGTCATTCTTCAACTGGGAGGCCAAACGCCGCTTAACCTGGCGCGCGGTCTGGTTGAAAACGGAGTTCCGGTTTTGGGGACTTCCGCCGATGCAATCGATGCTGCCGAGGATCGAGATAAATTTAAAAAACTGCTCGAGAAAATCAAATTACGTCAGCCGGCCAATGGGATTGCCCGCAGTCTTGAAGAAGCCGCCAAAATTGCCGATCAGATCGGTTATCCGGTGGTGATCCGGCCTTCTTATGTGTTGGGAGGGCGGGCCATGGAAATCGTCTACGACTATGATTTCTTAAAAAAGTATATGACGCATGCTGTTGAGGCCAGCGACGATCATCCGGTGCTGATTGATAAGTTTTTAGAAAACGCAACCGAAGTGGACGTCGATTTAATTTCGGATGGTAAAACCTCGGTGGTGGGTGCCGTGATGGAGCACGTCGAAGAGGCCGGAATCCATTCAGGCGACAGCGCTTCGGTGATCCCGCCTTATTCGCTGAGTCAGACGATTCTGGATGAAATTATTGTCAAAACAAAACAGATCGCCAAAGAGTTGAATGTCATCGGATTGATGAACGTCCAATATGCGATTTTTAAAAATGAGGTTTTTTGCCTGGAGGTTAATCCTCGGGCCTCCCGCACGGTTCCCTTTGTCAGTAAAAGTATCGGGGTTCCGATGGCAAAGCTTGCGGCCAAGGTCATGACGGGACGAACCCTTCAGGAGTTAAATTTTACCGAAGAAAAGGTGCCGGAGCATGTTTCGGTTAAAGAGTCGGTCTTTCCTTTTATTAAATTCCCGGGTGTCGATATCATCCTTTCGCCTGAGATGCGTTCCACCGGCGAAGTCATGGGGATTGATGTCGATTTTTCAAGGGCTTTTTATAAATCTCAGGATGCGGCCATGTCGCACCTTCCGTTGGAAGGTAAGATTTTTATCAGTGTAAACCGGTTTGATAAAGCGAAAGTTGCACCGATTGCCAAGAAATTTCATGAAATGGGCTATTCAATTGTTTCGACAGACGGAACCGGCGCTGTCTTAAAAGAAAACGGTATCCCCGTTGAGATTGTTAAGAAACTGGCCGAAGGCAGCCCGAATATTATGGATTTGATCCGCAATGACGAGGTTAAACTGGTGATTAACACGCCAAGTGGAAAAGGGCCTGCTTTGGATGAATGCAAAATCCGTTCCCTGGCGGTTTCCTATACCATCCCCTGTATTACCACGCTGAATGCCGCACAGGCTGCAGCCAAGGGCCTGGAGGCGGTGCGCGGCAAAGGACTGGATGTCAAAGCCATTCAGGATTATCACGGAACGGCTGCGGGCGTTTAATAAATATGTATGATGAAAGTGTCACTATCCTTGATAACCGGAAGATTAATGAAAAGTATTATAAATTAACTTTCCGCTGCGATCGCCTGGCCCGCGGAGTCAAGCCCGGTCAGTTTATGCATTTTCAAATCACCCCGGCATTGGACCCTTTTTTGCGTCGTCCTTTTAGTTATTATCGTGTTCATTCCAATCGTGTTGAGATTCTCTATGAAATCTTAGGTAAAGGTACCGGTATTTTGGCCGGATTAAAAACCGGTGCATCGCTTAAGGTCATGGGGCCCTTGGGGTGTGAGTTTACGCCAAAAATCAAAGGTAAAAAAAGGGTGCTTGTGGCCGGAGGCGTCGGAGTTCCTCCGCTTGTTTTTTTGGCGGAACACGAAAAAATCGATTATCTGTTGATCGGTACTAAATCACGCAAGGAAGTTTTACCGAAAAAAGAACTCGCTAAAGTTAAAGCTGAAATTCTGTATTCAACCAATGACGGTTCCTACGGGGAAAAGGGATTTGTGACCGCCTTGCTTGAAGAGGTGATTGCCAAAGAAGGTGCTGAAAATATCTTTATCCAGACGTGCGGCCCAACGGTGATGATGAATGCGGTAATGGATATTGCCGCACGTGAGGGAATCGAGGGGGAGGCCTCCATGGAAGAAAGTATGGCCTGTGGTGTCGGAGCCTGTCTTGGCTGTATGGTGCGTACCCCGAAGGGGTGGGTTCCCTCATGTATCGAGGGTCCTGTTTTTCGTTTCAGCCAAATTGTAAGAAAAGGCTGCATCGCATGAAAAAAGTTGATCTGACCACAAAGATTAAAAATGTGATTTTTAAAAATCCGGTCACCGTGGCATCGGGGACATTCGGAACAACCGGAGAATATTCACGTTATGTGAACTATAACCGCCTGGGAGCGATTATTACCAAGACGATTACAGTCAATCCCCGGCTTGGTAACCCCATGCCCCGGATTTGTGAAACCTCAAGCGGCATGCTCAATGCCATTGGTCTTCAGAATAAAGGGCTTGCGGATTTTATTGAAAATAAAATTCCTTACTATGCCCGGATTAAATCTCCGTTGATCGTTAATATTGCGGGTGAATCGGAAGGTGATTTTGCAAAGCTTACCGCGGTGTTGAATAAACATAAAAAAGTGGTGCGGATGATTGAACTGAATCTTTCATGTCCGAATGTTGAAAAAGGCGGTGCCGGATTTATGAAAAAACGCCGTTTGATCAAACAAGCCGTTCGTGCAGCCCGTAGCGAGACAGACATGCCTTTGATGGCAAAACTTTCTCCCGAGCTGGGAGATGTTCTTGAAATCGCCGGAGAGGTGCTTGATTCGGGAGCTTCCGGTCTGAGCCTGATTAATACGCTTAAGGGGATGTCGATTGATATTGAAAAACGCTGCTCTCGAATTGCCAATATTACGGGCGGTTTGAGCGGTCCGGCGATTAAACCGGTCGCTCTGCGTTATGTCTATGAAGTCAAAAAACATTATGATGTTCCGGTCATTGCATCCGGCGGAATCATGAATGCCAGGGATGCCGTTGAATTTTTAATCGCCGGAGCGACATTACTTGCTGTCGGTACGGCGAATTTTGTCAATCCTCGCTCCACGCTGGATATTCTTGAAGGTTTAACGGACTATTGTCGGCAACAAGGCATTAGACAAATCGGCCAGCTGCGGGGATCTTTTCATCATGTGAGGCCCGAGTCATGAGAGAGCAGAAAGACCGAATTATTGTTGCGCTGGATACTCCGACTCTTGAGGAATGTGAAGAATTGATTCAAGAGCTTCAGGGAGTGATCAGTTATTTTAAGATCGGCTTTGAGCTTTTTACGGCGCATGGTTGGAAAGCTGTTGAGAAAGTCAAAAAAACGGGCGCTAAAATTTTTCTCGATTTAAAACTGCATGATATTCCCAATACGGTGGCCAAGACGGCACAGGTGATATGCGATCACGATGTGGATATGTTTAATGTCCATGCACTCGGCGGACTTGAGATGATGCAAAGAACGCGTGAGGCCGTGGATCAGAAATCCGGAACAAAA
>JACKFM010000004.1 GCA_020632475.1 Candidatus Omnitrophota bacterium
AAAGACCGGATCATTTTGCGGCGGCCGGTTTATTTTTTTCCGCCATCGGTGCTTTGAGTTTTCTCTCGTTTTTAAAGAGAAGCTGCGCGGGTTTTTGGTTTTTGTGGATTGTGATTTGGCTTTTGCCCGTGCTGACGTTCATTCCGGTGCCGGTCGCCGATAGGCATCTTTATTTGCCGGTTTTGGGCTTAAGCGGGCTTATCCTCAGTTTGTTTGAAAAAAGAGGAAGGGCTTTGATCGTGTTTCTGTGCGCGTTGAATTTATTTTTTGGCGTTCGAACCGTTCAGCGTTTAAAAATTTGGAAAAACAGCGAAACACTTTGGAAAAGTGTGCTTGAGACCTATCCTGATCATCACCGCGCCAATCTTCTTCTGGCGGACGCGTATGGGGAGGATCAACATGATGATCAAGCCATTGCGATCTATCAAAAACTTATCCGCAATTATCCTGAAGATGCCTTGGCCTATGTGAATCTGAGCAATCTGTTTTTGGCCCTGGGGCGTACACAGGAGGCTAAAAAGACTGTTCAGGAAATGGAGGCTAAAACGTATGCCGCACCGTATGACCTTTATGCATTGCGTGCGGGGATTGCGCACCTTGAAGGTCATAGCGATGAATCGCTTGAGTATCTTGAAAAAGCCGTGCGGGCCGCCAGCCCGGACTCATCGGTTTATTACACCCTTGGCCGGCTTTATTTCTCAAAGCAGAATTGGACAGGTGCGGCCGCCATGTTTGAAGAAACCGTGCGGTTGAATCCGGCGCTGCCGGAAGCCTATTACTTTTGCGCGCTGACGCATAATATTTTAAAACACTGGGACCGGGCGCTGCATTATCTGAAGTTGATGCATGAACAGGATATGCATCATTCCGGCCTGTTGCTTCAGGAAGGATATGCCTACTTTAATCTTGGGCAATTACCGCAAGCAAGGCAAGCGTATCTGCAAAATCTTGACCGGGATCCCGGGAGTGCCGATGCGTATTTTCATTTAGGGCTCATTGCTTTGCGCCAGAATCAAAAAGATGAAGCGATTCATTATTTTCAACAGGCGGTTTCGCTGGATCCTGAATCCGGTCAATACCGCAAGGTCCTGCAGCAGTCTTTGAGTTCTGCAAATCCCTCATGAGCGTTTCATCCGTGAAAACGAATAACAAGGTTTTGATTTTGGGAGCCGGGCCGGCGGGTCTAAGCTGCGCCTACGAACTGGTCCGCCACGGTTTTGAAGTGACGGTGATTGAAAAAAATGCCGTGGTGGGCGGGCTGTGCCGTACCCTCCAATATGAGGATTATCTTTTTGACATTGGCGGACACCGGTTTTTATCTAAAAGCCCGGAGGTGAACCAATTCTGGGATGAAATCCTGCCGGAAGATTTTTTGCGTGTTTCGCGTAAGTCCCGGATATTTTATCAAAATAAATTTTTCTCCTATCCTTTGAGAATCGGCAACGCGATGAGCGGTCTGGGGATGTGGGAGAGCGTTCAATGTGTGTGGAGTTTTATCCGGACGCAGATTTTTAAACCTGAAAACCCATCTTCCTTTGAGGGCTGGATGACTCAAAGGTTCGGGCAAAGGCTTTATGAGATTTTTTTTAAAAGTTATACTGAAAAAGTTTGGGGAATTCCGTGTTCGGACATTTCAAGCGATTGGGCGGATCAGAGAATTCAGGGTTTGTCGCTGATCTCGGCCATCCGTCAGGCCGTGTCCTGGTCAAAAGAAAGCCGCCATAAGAGTTTGACACAGGAGTTTCTTTATCCGCGCCTGGGCCCCGGACTTTTCTATGAGCGGCTCAAAGAAAAGAATGAAAGTCTTGGAGTTCGTCATCTCCTCAACACGCGTGTCGAGACCGTCCGTTATGATCATAACCGGATTACGGAGATCGATATTTCTTCCGCGCAGGGGACGTTAGAAACGCTGCCCTGCGATTATCTTTTTTCAAGTATTCCCCTGACCCACCTCGTCCACCGCATGGATCCGCAGGTTCCGCCCGGCATTTTAGAGGCCTCCGAACGTCTTCAATTCAGAAGTTTTATTACGGTTTTTTTGATTTTTGATCAGGAAAAAATGTTTGAGGATAACTGGATTTATGTCCATTCTTCCGATGTCGGTGTGGCGCGTATCCAAAATTATAAGAATTGGAGTCCTCAGATGGTTCCTGATCCTCAAAAGACCTCACTGGGCATGGAATACTTTGTGACCCAGGGTGATGAGCTCTGGAATATGAGTGACGAGGCGATGATTGAATTGGCCTTAAAGGAGTTGACGCAGATCGGTTTCTGCCGCGGTGCAACTCTGATCAAAGGGCATGTTTTTCGAGTAGCCAATGCCTATCCCGTCTACAGTCCGGGGTATCGTGAAACCGTTGCTGAAATTAAAGGCTTTCTTTCTTCGATCCAAAATCTTCAGGTCTTGGGCCGGGCAGGTCTTTTCCGCTACAATAATAGTGATCACGCCATTCTCACCGGGTTTTACGGAGCCCGTAATTTGATGGGCGGACGTCATGATTTGTGGAACCTTGACATTTAAAATATCCTAAGGAGTTGTGCGTGCTACCGGAATTTTCCGTGATTATTCCCGCCAGAAATGCCGCAAAGACTATTGCGGCCTGTCTGCAGGCAATTGATGCTTCAAGTGTTTTGCCCTCTGAAGTGTTGGTGGTCAATGACGGATCGAGTGATGCGACTAAAGATTGTGCCTCAGCTTATCCCTGTCGCATTGTGGATGTTTGTCTTCAACGAGGCCCCATGGAAGCTCGTTATGAAGGTGCTCGAAAGGCCAAGTCGGATATTCTTGTTTTTATCGATGCCGATGTTTGTGTGTCACCCGGCAGTTTTGAAAAAATTCTGGATCATTTTAAAGACGCCGGGCTTTCGGCGGTGACCGGTCTTCTTGCGCCTACGGCACCGGATGAGAATTTTTTCAGCGCCTATAAAAATGAATATATGAATTTTATTTTCAAGCGCCAGCCGCGTGAAAGTCTGTTTCTCTACGGTTCACTTTGGGCTATTCGGGCCGGTGATATGATTTATTTCGATGCGATCTCGAAACCCTTCGGAAGTCTTGTCTCGGATTCTGAAATGGGGTTCCGGCTGAGAATGAGCGGTAAGAGAATTCTGTTGGATAAGACGCTTGCCGTAACGCATCTGAAAAAATACCAATGGTATTCTCTGCTGCAAAACGATTTTAAAATTCCCTTTCTTTTTTCGGTGATGTTATTGCGTTACCGGGCGATGTTTTCAAAAACCCGCCGTCGGCGCTTTTCCCATGCCTCGACGGGGCAGGCTCTGGCGACGGTGTTATCCGGTACGGCCGTTGCCACTTTGATTCTGGGATGTGCTTTGGTCTCAGGCCCTTTGATGGTTTTAGCCCTTTGGCAGTTCTTCGCGGTTTTTCTTTATTGGATACCGTTTCTGAAGCAGGTCTATGGTGCCAGAGACGCAGGGTGGGCTTTGAAGGCTGCGGCCTGGATTCCTTTAGACGGTGCGGTTATGTGTGCGGGAATGATGAGCGGATTTGTTTATGGATTAGCGGGTTTGTTTGCGGAGAACGGTACCGGGTGTACTCAGTAACCAAGCATCAGTCTTTGAATATTTCACCAGACCGCAAAGATCCTCCGGTGCTCAGACATCCTCGGTCCTTACGGGCCTGCGGAACTCGCACCGAAGAACTTTCGTCCTGTTGAAATATTAATCGACTTTTGAATGATGACTTAGCGCACTAACTCAGTAGCGTTTTTAAAATAGAGTAGGTTATTCCTGCGAAAGCAGGGATCCATTAAGCGATTGGCGTGTTTCAGAATAACATTTTCTTTATCATCTTAAACATTTAATCAGTTTAGGGATTTCAACAGAACCGGAAGTTGAGGCTTATGCAGGATCATTTGATTCCTTTGGTCAGTGTGATTATGCTCAGTTATAACTATGCAGATTATCTTGAGCAGGCGGTTGAGTCGGTGCTGGCTCAAACTTTCCAGGATTTTGAACTCATTATCCTTGATGACGGTTCAAAGGACCGTTCGTTGAGCATCCTGCAGGACTATGCGGAAAAATTTCCCGGGCGTATCCGGCTGTTGACGCATCCGGATCAAGGCAATAAAGGGATTGTGCGCAGTTATGAATATGCGATCAGCCATGCGCGGGGCAAGTATCTGGCTTTTTTGGAAGCCGATGATGTCTGGCGGATGGATAATCTGGAAAAGAAGATTACTTTTTTAAATCGTGTTGAGCAAGCGGGGGTCGTTTATTCGGATTACCGGCCCTTCGGTGATTTTTGGGGAAGCCTTTATTGGAAGATTTACGCCGGGTTAAACCGGATAACTACGCCGGCGTTGCGCCCTTTTGTTGCTTTCGGCGTATTTTTAAAACGCAATCCGGTGGCCTCCTTTTCACACTTTCTTATGCGCCGTCATCTTTTTACCGGAATCCCACCGTGCGAGGCAGGTCAGAAAAATTTTGATTGGTGGATACTTGCGCATTTGAGTCTTCGCTGTCGTTTTTTATTTATTCCCGAAAAACTGGTTTTTTGGAGAATTCATAAAAAAAGTACCGCTTACGGGCGCGTTAATAAACGCGCCTTATGGCGGTTCCATCAATTTCTTAAAAGTCTTTACCGGTCATTTGAACACGTGATCGGACAGAAAAAAGGCGTCCTGCTGACGCAGAAGGATTACCGCGATTTGAGCCGGGAGAAGAAACATCATCAGCGGGTGGATGATGCGCGCCGCTTTTTTTATCCCAAAACGTGGATAACCCGTCCGCTTGATTCGCTCAGATTTCTTGTCCATATTATTCTTAAAAATTGTCTATTGACGGAGTCTTAATGGATTTTCAAAAGCAATCACAACCGGCTGTTTATTATTTGGCACCGGATTACGCGATCCCCAGCTGGGGTGTTGCGATGCTGTATTTTCATGTCGAGATTTTGCGGCAGGCCGGAATTGAAGCGTATGTTCTGCATCAGACGCCCGGTTTTCGTATTGAGTGGGTGGCTCACCGGGCGCCGGTGCGCTATTTGCGGGGCCGTGACTGGGTGATGCATGAGCACGATATTTTAGTGGTGCCTGAAACGCTGGCTGCAAATGATGATCTTTTAAATCTGCCCGGAAGAAAAATTGTTTTTGTTCAAAACGCTTTTTTAATGTCCGGACAGACAGATGCCCACGCGCCGAATTATGCTCTTTTGGGGTATGAAAACGCTATGACCATACTGCCGCATGTCCGTCAGGCCGTAGAAAACTTCTGCGGGCTTAAAGCGGAGATCGTCCCGCCTTTTATTACAGGCGATGCCTTTGCGTCTCCGGATGAACTGTCCTCTGATCACAGGGACAAGATTATTCTTTTATATTCCAAAGATAAGAAACGGGATTTTAGATTGTTGTATCAGGCCTTTGAGGCTGCGAAGATCAAAGGAAAGAATCTCAAAGACTGGCACTTTGTTGAACTGGACGGTTATTCCCATGCCGAGACCATGGCGTTGATGAAAAAAGCGTCTTTTCTGGTAAATCTTAATACGTATGAGGCTTTTAATACGAGTGTTCCTGAAGCCATGGCCGCCGGGTGCGTGGTCTTTTGTTATGATGCTTACGGAGGACATGATTTTCTTCGGCCGGGTACGAATGCCTTTGTTTTCAAAAATCATTACATCCATGAACTGAGTGATAAACTTTTTGATATGCTTGAACGCTTTGAGGAGTCTTCAAGTTCGTGTTCAAAAGTCCGCCTGCAGGCTTATAAAACCGCTGGTCTTTATACCCGGACACAGACGCAAAAGGCCTTGTGTGATTTTTTTGACGCTCTGTTTCGTAAACAGGAAACGCGGTTGAGCGGACAGGCGTTGCAGCTGCCGTTTCATTATCATTCCGGTTATAAAACGCTGCTGCCGGTCTTTCACTATTTGTCGCCATTGCCGGAACACCGTTCGGTATTATTGGTGGGTGCGCCGAAGTCTTCTGCTGAGTGCGCTTTTCTGGAAGATCATGGGTTTGACGTGGTTGCGGTTGAAACGCTCGAAAATTTCAAATGCGATAAACCCTTTGATGTCTGCATTTACCTGAAAAGTGAAGCGGACGGAAAAGACGTTTTTGAGTGGAGCCGCTTTTTTCTTCGAAAATACGGACTGTTATTTGTGGATGCCTATGCGGCCGGCGGGCAAATGGCAGCAGGTGTTTCAGCAGAGTCTCCGCATGAGGCTTTAAAGCCGGCAGCGCTTGCCGGTGGATTTGCCTATCTGGAAGATATCCCGATGTCCTCTTTTCTGGTTTACGGATTGTCCGGAGTGATTGATATTATTGTGCCGGCCTATAATGCGTTGGACTATATCCAACCCTGTATCAGCAGTATTTATGTGAATACGGTCCATATGCCTTTCAGAATTATTTTTGTGGATGATGCCAGCCCGGACCCTGCGGTTAAAGAGTTTTTTCTCAGTCAAAAACGTCCTGAAGATTTATATTTGCGCAGGGAAACCAATGGGGGATTTGTAAAGTCCTCAAATACGGGCTTTATTCAGTCCGAGTCCAATGATGTGGTGATTCTTAATACGGACACGATTGTAAGCCGTTGTTGGCTTACCCATCTTTTTAAGGCGGTCATGCGCGTTCAGGCGATCGGAGGGGCGAATCCGCTTTCTAACGAAGCTTCCATCTATTCGATTAAACGGCTTTCGGATTATAAAAAACCGAACCAGGCGATGCAGGTCGGTTCCTGGATCAGCAGGCTTGATCCCGTCTATCCCGAAATCCCCACAGCCGTGGGGTTTTGTTTGTATTTTAAGCGCCGGCTTTTGAACGAGATTGGATTTTTTGATGAAATTTATGGTCACGGATACGGAGAGGAAAATGATCTGTGTATGCGTGCCAAATCCAAGGCTTACCGGTTTGTGCTGGCGGATAATGCCTACGTGTATCATCGCGGACATGTTTCGATGTCCCGGGCAGGATTTTTAAATGAAGGTCAACAGACCAATCCCGAACATGAAGCGATTCTAATTGCCCGTTATCCCCAATACCCTGAATTCATTCAACGCTTCATGGGCACAAACATCATGACTCATATCCGGACGAGGACAGTGCGCTGTGTTCAGAATCATCTGCTCAAGCAGCGTAAGAGAATCCTGTTTGCGCTCCACAATCCCATTGACGGTTCTCATATCGGGGGAACGGAGCTGCACGTGAAGGATTTGGTCGATGCCTTTAAACAGCATGCGGTCTGTTATGTGACTTATTTTTTAAACCAAGAAATTATTATTCAGGAATATACGGAAAATATCCAGACCTCCTATGCTTTTGAGCTTCCCGGTTTTCAGAATCAAGGCGTCCCGTTTTCAGACCATTTCGTCCTGGAAAAATACAAACTCATTTTAAATATTTTCAAAATTGATTTGGTCCATGTACACCATCTTAAAAATGCAACTTTCGATATTATTGCCGCCGCTAAACAGTCCGGGCTGCCTGTGATCATGACATTTCATGATTTTTATATGGTATCGCCGGATCACGGAATGATGTTCAAATTTAAAATGGAAGGGGCAAAAGAGGTGCGCCCTGACCGTTTTTATTTTAAACGGCATTTTAAAATAGGGCATACGACGATTGAGTCATGGTGTCAGACTGTGCGCCCCTTTGTCCGGATGATTGACGAAGCTATTTTCCCCAGCCGGTTAACCCGGGATGAAATTTTGAATTACTATCCGGAAATTCGCAGCAGCCGGATTCTGGAGCATGGCTATCCGGTCTTTGAAAATCCTGTCAGATCGGATTTGAGAGACGCGCCAGCCGACACTGAAGAGGCTCCGGCCGTTTGTTTTCTGGGAGCGGTTCATGATGCCCGCAAGGGCCGCAAAGAAATCTCAAGCATTATCCGCATGCTGCTGAGAAAAAAAGTCCACGTTCATATCCTGGGCTCAAACCCGTCATTGTGGAAAGCTTTTCTGGGCTCAGACTATTTTCATGTGCACGGACTCTATTTGCGCGAAGAGCTGCCGGCCCGGTTGAGCGTGATTAATCCCGTAGCCGTGGCCTTGCTGCCGTCGGGGATCGAAACGCACGGTTATACGCTGACCGAGGCATGGCTGGCCGGTTATCCGGCAATCACCTGGCCGATCGGAGCCATGGCCGAAAGAATTCACCAACAGGGCGGCGGGGTGGTTTTGGATAAAATTTGCAAACGTGAATTTATTCGGTGCCTTCTGGAACTGATCGAAAATCCGTTTAAACATGAGGCGTTGAAAAAGAGTGTTGAGGCCGTTAAAGTCAAAACCATGGCGCAGAGTTTTGAGGAATACGAAAATCTTTATCATCAGCTTATCCCTAAGCCTCGTTCATCAGATTCGACTCAGACCACGGAGGATTTTAAGACCGGAATGATTAAACACGATGCCGGTTTCCTCTATACGGAAATGCAAAAAAAATCCTCCCAACATTTGAAACAATCTCTATGGCAGCGTATTCGACAGACTTTTCTCACGCGGTTATGGTTTTTCCGGGCACAGAGGGGGATCGGATGAAGCCCAGCCGGTTATTTATTCACGGCCTTGCCAAATCGGGGACTTCCTTTTTGCGCAATATTTTGCATGCTCATCCGGATATTGTGCTGGCGATGGAGCGACTCAATGTTTTGTGGCGGGAGTTCAAATTGAGCAGCTCCTGCGGTGATCTTGAATTATTCGGGGATATTTATAAAAACTTTGTTGACCGCCAGACGCGTTCATGCCCCGGCCGGCGTTATATCGGCGATAAAATCTGTTTCGGACATTCTCCGTACATTGATGTGTGGGAATCTCTCTACCTGGAGTCTTCTAAAATCATTGTGATCTGCCGCGACCCGCGCGACCGTCTTATTTCAATGCGGTATCACTTTTGCAACCGTGATGACAGTACAAAGTCCGAGGATTGGTTTTATCCATGCCCGTACTGTGACCCGGCGGAGTTAAGGTGGTGGAATGACTGGATGCCCAAAGTCCAAAAAAATCATGCCTGGATTGTTTATTATGAAGAGCTTTTTAACCGCCCGCATGAGACAACCCGGAAAATTCTGGACTACCTTGAAATTCAGGCCTCGCCGGAATTGATCCAAAACATGGTTGCCCATGCCCGAAGCCCCAGAAAAATATCCTATGAAATGAACCCGTTTCGTAAAGGCTCTCCCGGTGAATGGAAGAAAAAACTTCTGCCGGATGATGGTTTGACGTTCGGGCGCCAAATGGGATCGGTACTGTTTGATCACGGATGGGAAAATAAAGAAGGGTGGGAATATACGAGTCTTGAAACACTCAGGTATCAGTATTATCTAAGAAGACTTTTTTTAAAATTTCCCGTATTGCAATCCCGGGAGTTTTGGCAATGGCTTAAAGATCATCGTGACAAAGAACCCTGGATTGAGAAATGGTTTCAAAAAACTCAGGACTATCATGACCCTCTGATGGAGAGGAAGTACTATGCGTTGCGCAGTTGGCCCGTGCCGAAATGGATACAGAGATCGGCAGCAGCTTTTCTTGACAAGACAGGCCCGGTTATAAGCTGAGAGAGTTTTTGTCCTCCGGCGGCACAGAAGGCCCGGCGGCCGGATCAAGCTGGGAACAAAAAGTACGGTAGCGATGAATGGTTTGATTCGGCGGGCCGATATGGCGGATCGTTCCCTGGTGCAGCCAAACGACTTTAGTACAAAAAGCGCGTATCGCGGCAAGATTATGAGAGGCGATCATAATCGTTTTTTCCGGGTCGCTCATAATTCTTTTAAAATAAAGATTGGTTTTATGCTGAAACGGGTAATCCCCGAATGACAAACCTTCATCAAAAGCCATAAAAGATTCCTGATTATGGACAAAAACCGAGAAGGCAAGTCTTAAGCGTTGTCCGGTGGATAAATGTCTGAGCGGCATATGCAGAAAAGGAGCGAGTTCGTTGAACTCCATGATGGAATCAAGTTTAGCCCGCAGATCTTTTTCCAGCAGCCCCAGAAACGCCCCGGCGATAAAAATATTCTCATACACGCTTTGATCATTCTGCAGACCTGCACCATAAGCGAACATGGGAAGCAGCCTTTGCTTGCGGTTGCCGGTAACGGTGCCTTCATTAGGCGTGAGTATCCCCGAAGCCAGTCTGAAAAAAGTGGTTTTCCCGCTTCCGTTTAGACCGATGATGCCGATTTTTTCTCCGAGGCGGATGTTCAGGTTTAAATTTTTCAAAGCCCAAAAATCCGTTTTAATCGGCGTGCCGCTAATGACAGCCCGGCTGAGCTGAAAAAGTGTTTTGTGAGTCTGATAAATCCGGAAACATTTGCCGGCATTTTGAAATTTTAAAATGACTTTCGACATTAAAGCTCCAGGACGACTTTCTCAAAGCGTTTAAACAGCGCATATCCGAGAATTAAAAATATTCCTGCGAAGGCAAAAGCCAGCAGAAATGTCGCATGACTGTAATAAGGGATATTGCCGCCTGTGACCATTTGTTGAAAGGTGAGGATGAACGGATTGATCGGATGGCCCCAGTACAGAATGGAGCGTGCCCATCCGGAAAGCATATCAAAGGAATAAAAAATCGGACTGAGAAAAATAAGAAGCGGAGACAGAATGCTCCAGATTTCCCGAACATCACTTGCGAACGCGTTTAAAATTGCAAGCATAAGGCCGACACCGAGTGAGAAAGCCAGGAAAAGAAAAATAATGATGATCGCAGGAAGAAGTGCGGGGAAACGGAAGATTCCCAGCGCGGCGCTGATGATGACGCATAAAGATATTTCGATCATAAATTTTATCAACGGAACAATGAGCGGAGCCAGAATGAAAATCTCAGAAGGGGCGATGGTATAGAGCGCTATAGTTCTGGATTGAGTGACCGACTGCATGCATACCTGAACAACATTTCTAAAGAAGGTTAAAACGATAATCCCGGTAAGCAATTTGAGCGCAAAAAAGGAAATATGCCGTCCGAATCTTTCGACAAAAATAAAATAGAGAACGGCAAAAGTCAGGAAAGGGCCGATGAAACTCCATAGAGCACCCAGGACTGAGCGGTAATCGCTGGAACCGATGTGCGAACGCATCAAAACTTTGAGCAGATTGATTTCTTGTTCGAATCTTTTCATGCATCCGGCCCGTAAGAGCTATAGCGTTGTCTGCAGCTGCTGCTTAGTGGGAAGCTTAATGTTCTTTGCAAGATTTAACCGTTCAAGAAACCGGATGATAGTATAGGTTAAATCAAATTCCCCCCGGTTTAGACCATGCCGTGCGGAAGTCTGAAAGGCGTGATGGTTATTATGCCACCCCTCACCGAAACTTAACCATGCAACCCACCATAGATTTTTTGATTGATCAGAGGTTTTATAACTCTGATAGCCCCATGTATGCGCTGCAGAATTAACGAGCCATGTAATATGATATACAAATGTGATCCTGATGAAAATTCCCCAAATGACAAATGTCCACCCACCCGATAAATAAAGAATAATTCCGAGAGGAATATTCCAAAGGACAAAAGTTTTTTCCAGAAAACGGTATATGGGATCTCCAGTCATATCCGGAGCATATTTTTCGTATTGATCCGGATGCTGATTAAAATAGCTTTCATATAAGCACCACCCCATGTGAGACCAGAAAAATCCATGTCTCGGACTGTGAGGATCACCCTGTTGATCGGACTGTCCGTGGTGGCGCCGGTGTACGGCAACCCAAGTAATCGGACCGCCTTGCCATGCCAGGCAGGCGATGAGTGTCAGTAAATATTCGATCGGTTTAGGAACAGAAAAACTGCGGTGAGTCAGAAGCCGGTGATAGCACAACGTGATGCCTAGGCAGGCCGTCATCCAGGTGAGGGCTAGGCAAATCCAGAAGGCCGGCCAGTTAAAAGTGGGTAAGCCAAAAATTGCGATCAGGTGCGTTGCAATGATGAAAGTGGCCGATGGCCAATAGATTCCTTTGGGTGTGTCGTCATTTTTTTTCATAAGTTATTTTATAGCAATAAGATAATGCTTTTTTGCTGAGCTCCTTTTAATGGGTCAAGTGATGAATCGACAGCAGAAATAGTAGCCGATTTTGAGCGATATCACCAGCATTATTTTTTATAACTATTTTAATATTAATATCTTATGACTACATAACTAAGCCGGGCAGCGGAGGGCGGGGGGGGGGAGTAAAGAGTCCTTGCATTATTCATCACCGCAGATTATCATAACCGTCTTCTCAAATTTTAAAATATGTACTTAAAAAAGGCTTGACTCCTGATTGAAATTCTGTAAAATGCCTCAATTTACACAGGGGTGGACTGTCTATGAAGTCCTGATTTTTGCTGCCGTGCTGGGGTAGCTCAGTCGGTAGAGCACATCCTTGGTAAGGATGAGGTCGTGGGTTCAATTCCCATCCCCAGCTGAAATCATAACATTAGAAGATGAAAACGATTAACTTGATCTATTAAATGAAGGAGTGAGAAATGGGAAAGGAAAAATTCGAAAGAACAAAACCCCACGTGAACGTTGGAACGATCGGGCACGTCGACCATGGTAAAACAACCCTGACTTGCGCCATCACCAAGGTGCTGTCTGAAAAAGGTATGGCTGATATCCGTGAGTATTCCGATATCGCAAAAGGTGGTACTGTTCGCGATGATTCCAAAATTGTGACGATTGCCGTTTCTCACGTTGAATATAGTTCTGATAAACGCCATTACGCACACGTTGACTGCCCGGGTCACGCTGATTACATTAAAAACATGATTACCGGTGCGGCTCAGATGGATGGTGCGATTCTTGTGGTTTCCGCTGTCGATGGTCCTATGCCTCAGACGCGCGAACACATTTTGCTTGCCCGTCAGGTCGGTGTGCCCGCGATCGTGGTTTTCCTCAATAAATGTGATGCGGTTGATGATCCTGAATTGCTTGACTTGGTCGAGCTTGAAATCCGTGAGCTTCTTAACAAATATAGCTTCCCCGGCGATACAATTCCTGTTGTTCGTGGTTCGGGGTTGGCAGCTGCGCAGAGTCCGAAAGATGAAAAAGCGATTGAGCCCATCATGAATCTTCTGAAGGCGCTTGATGAGAGCATTCCTGAGCCGAAACGTGAAACGGACAAGCCTTTCTTGATGCCTGTTGAAGACGTTTTCTCGATCTCTGGCCGTGGAACGGTCGGAACGGGTCGTATTGAACGCGGTATCATTAAAGTGGGGCAAGAAGTTGAGATCGTTGGCTTACAGGAAGAGAAAAAGACGATGAAGTCCACGGTGACCGGTGTTGAAATGTTCCGCAAACTGTTGGATGAAGGTCAGGCCGGAGATAACGTTGGATTGTTGTTGCGCGGTATTGAAAAAGATCAGCTTGAGCGCGGTATGGTGATCGCGGCTCCCGGCAGCGTGACTCCGCACACAAAATTTAAAGCTGAGATTTATATTCTCAGCAAAGAAGAGGGTGGCCGTCATACGCCGTTTTTTAACGGTTACAGACCTCAGTTCTATTTCCGTACAACCGACGTGACCGGTGTGGTGACATTGCCTTCCGGTACTGAGATGGTGATGCCCGGAGATAACGTTTCGATTGAAGCGGCTTTGATTTCTCCGATTGCTATGGAAAAAGAACTTCGTTTTGCTATCCGTGAAGGTGGTAAAACGGTTGGCGCTGGTGTTGTTACAGAGATTATCGAGTAATTTAAGTTCGTAAGAATTCTTTGGTTGCCCTGCAGACGCCCGTCTGCAGGGTCTACTCATCACCGAACTTGGCGAGCATTTCTGATCGTAAGGCGTTTATTTCGCCGTAATAGGTCTTACGATTCTTAAGAAATATAAAAAAACAGAATATATTCTGAGAGAGAAATTTATATGCGGGAGATTATTATCTTAGCGTGCACTGAATGTAAGCGTAGAACTTATTCTACACGTAAAAACAAGAAGAATACTCCGGATAAACTCGAATTGAGTAAGTATTGCCGCTTTTGCAGAAAACACGTTCCTCATAAAGAACAGAAGTAGTTTTTCGCTTATTCGGAGGCCTGTAGCTCCAATTGGCTAGAGCGGCGGTCTCCAAAACCGCATGTTGCAGGTTCGAATCCTGCCAGGCCTGTGTTTACCACGGTGCTTATAAAACAGAGGTAGGGTTGTTTAAATGTTTGGTGGAATTGGTAAATTTGTAGGTGAGACAAGGCAAGAGCTGAACAAGGTGACGTGGCCGACGCGTGATGAACTGGTTCAGGCTACAGCGGTTGTCATTATCACGACTTTTATTATGGCGGTTTTTATCGGATGTGTTGATTTTGTCTTATCGATTGCCATGAGACTTCTTTTAGGATAGGTGGGCGAATTGGTTATGGGTGAAGCTAAATGGTATGTTGTTCACACGCAAACAAGTGTGGAGCAGCGTGCAAAGATGAATCTTGAAAGCCGGGCTGAAAATGCCGGACTCAAGCATTTGATTAAACAGGTGTTGGTTCCGACCGAGAAGGTCAGTGAAGTTCGTTCCGGGAAAAAGCGGATTTCAGAGCGTAAGTTTTATCCCGGATATATTCTGGTTCAGATGGAATTAACGGATGAGAGTTGGTATTTGGTTAAAAACACACCGGGAATTTCAGGTTTTGTCGGTTCGGGTAAAACGCCGATTCCTTTGAGCGATGATGATATTTCGCAGATCATGAATCAGCAACAGGAAAAAACGACTAAGCCAAAACCGAAAGTTGAATTTACTCAAGGCGAAAGCATTCGTGTTAAAGAAGGGTCTTTCGCAAATTTTAACGGAACAATCGAAGAAATCAATCCTGATCGCGGTAAGTTAAAAGTGATGGTAACCATCTTTGGACGTTCTACTCCGGTTGAGCTTGAGTATTGGCAGGTTGAGAAAATATAACCGTGCGGTCCATAGCGCACAAATAAACGAAGAAATATTTTCGCAGTACGAGGTAAGAAAATGGCAAAAGAAGTAACAGGTAAAATTAAGCTTCAAGTCCCCGGTGGACAGGCGAATCCGGCACCTCCAATCGGTCCGGCCCTGGGTCAGCACGGTGTTAATATTATGGAGTTTTGTAAGCAGTTTAATGAACGCACCAAAGACCGTCCGGGTGAAATTCTGCCAGTAGTTATCACGGTTTATAAAGATCGCTCGTTTGATTTTATTATGAAGTCTCCGCCTGTTTCGGCTTCTTTGAAGAAGGCTGCGAGCTTAGCGAAAGCATCGCCGGAACCCGGCAGAAATCTTATCGGTAAGGTGACCAAAGCCCAGGTGAAAGAGATTGCCAGGGGTAAAATTCAGGACATGAACACAGCCAAGCTTGAGAGTGCCGTAAAAGTTGTTGAGGGTACGGCCAGGAGCATGGGGCTTCAAGTTGTTGAGGAATAACGGCTATGAATAAGCGCAGCAAAAGATATCAGAAAAGACAGGGTGTTGCAGAGCCTTTAAAAATGTACAGTTTAGAGGAGTCTGTGAGCGCATTGAAGAGTATTCAGGATACAAAGATTGACGAAACGGTTTCGATTAATTTTCAGTTAGGAATCAACCCGACTCAAAGCGACCAGCTGGTGCGCGGAACGGTGGCCCTGCCTAATGGCAGCGGAAAAAGCGTGCGTGTCGTTTGTATTTGTAAAGGCGATTCTGCCCGTGAAGCTGAGGCCGAAGGTGCTGAAGAGGTTGGAGCTGAAGAGCTTGTGGAAAAAATTCAAGGCGGTTGGCTTGAATTTGATGCGCTGGTTGCTACTCCTGATATGATGCGCGAGGTGAGTAAGTTGGGCCGCGTATTAGGACCTAAGGGTTTGATGCCGTCTCCGAAAGCCGGTACCGTTACGCCTCAAGTGGGCCGAGCGGTTAAGGAATTGAAGGCAGGACGCATTGAGTATAAAAGTGACAAAACCGGAGGGCTGCATGCCGTTTGTGGAAAATTATCTTTTTCTACAGAGGCTCTTTTAGAGAATGCCAAGACAGTCGTTAAGGCTGTCCGGGATGCTAAGCCGGCTTCGAGTAAGGGTGAGTATTTTAAAAGTGTAACCATTGCCCCTACGCACGGGCCCGGAATTCGCTTATTAACAACGTCTTTGATGTGAGGAAGTTATGCCATCTATCGTTAATGAAAGAATTAAGACAGAAGTAGAAAAAGAATTAGCAGGCAATGCGTATGCATTTGTCTCGACGTTTGATAAATTCCCTATGGAAGAGCTTTCCGAGTTGCGCCGCAGCCTTGAAAAAGTGGCTAATCGTTCGATTGTGGTTAAACACTCGATTCTTAAAAAGCTTTTTGAGGAAAAACAGTATGGCGATCTGACCAAACAGCTCAAAGGTCAGGGGCATGTGATGGTGACTGTTGGTGATAAAGACCCCCAGAATATTTCCAAGGCGATCGTTGACTACGCTAAGAAAAATGAAAAATTTGTTCCCAAGGTTGTGGTTTTTGAAAATAAGCTTTATGACGAAACTTTTGTCAAAGGTCTTGCAACCCTGCCCTCAAGAAAAGAGCTTCTGACGCAAGTTGTTGTGCGGATGAAGTCTCCGATTTCTGGTTTTGTGATGACTTTGAATCAATTGCTTCAAGGTTTGGTGGTTGCACTTAATGAAGTAAAAAAACAAAAAGAATCACAGGGTGCGGGTAATTAGCATTATCCCCAATGTTTTGATTCACAAAAAATTCTAGGAGGAATTAATCATGTCAGAAGAACAAGCGGTAGAAGAAAAAAAGGAAGTGAAAGTCTCTGAAAAACTTCAGGGAATTTTGAAAACCATTGAAGAGCTGACCGTTCTTGAATTAGCGGAACTGGTTAAGGCGCTTGAAGATAAATTTGGTGTTTCTGCAGCGGCGGCAGTTGCGGTTGCGGCTCCGGCAGGTGGTGCGGTCGCGGGCGGTGGTGCGGCAGCAGTGGAAGAAAAGGATAGCTTTGATGTTATTCTTGCCAATGCCGGCGATAAGAAGATCCAGGTCATTAAAGAAATTCGCACTCTGACGAGCCTCGGCTTGAAAGAAGCAAAAGACTTGGTTGAATCTGCGCCAAAGACGGTTAAAGAAGGCGTTTCTAAAGATGAAGCTGAGCAGATTAAAAAGACTCTTGAAGCTCAGGGCGCAAAGGTTGAAATCAAGTAAGAACCTTTTGTTTTAGAAGAATTAAAGCCGCGGTTAAACGGCTAACTATCTTTTAGTATTTGGTACTTTCCGGCTATTTAGGAGGCCATATCATTATGACAAACTTTTTAGAGCGTAGAAGTCTGACAAAAATTCAAGATACCATGGATATGCCTAATCTCGTTGAGATTCAGGTGATGTCATATAATGAATTTTTGCAGACGGAGAGATCTCAGCGTCGGCGTAAGCGTCAGGGGCTGGAAGTCGTTTTCCAGGATTGCTTTCCGATTGAAAGCTTTGATGGATCCTGCCGTTTGGAATATGACGGATACTCTTTGGGTAAACCCAAATACTCTATCCCCGAATGTCATAAACGCGGTATGACCTACGCAGCCCCGCTTAAAGTCAAAATTCGTTTGATCCGCAATTCTGTTGTTAAGGAGCAGGAGGTTTATATCGGTGATCTGCCTCTGATGACGGAGACGGGAACTTTTGTGATCAACGGTGCCGAGCGCGTTGTAGTCAGTCAGCTGCATCGCTCACCCGGTGTTTCGTTGGAGCAGGGAACGCATCCTAGCGGAAAGAAAATCTATAGTGTCCGTATCATTCCTTACCGCGGTGCATGGATTGAATTTGAATCGGATATTAATGATGTGCTCTATGCCTATATCGACCGTCGTAGAAAGATTTTGGCTACGACTCTTCTGAGAGCGTTGGGTTATTCCAGCAGCTTTGATATTTTGTCGCAGCTTTATCCGGTTGAAGAACATAAGAAAATTGATAAGGCGGCTTTGAAAAAGCTTGAGAATTTTTATCTGGCACAGGAAGTTCTGCATCCTGAAACGGAAGAAGTGATTGCTTCGGCCGGGACTAAATTAACGAAAGATATCCTTGATGTGTTGGCCAGCAATAATATTACTTCGCTGACCACGGTTAAGTTAAGCAATGATGACGTTTCTATCTTCAATACGCTTGAAAGAGATCCGTATCAGACAACTGTCGATGCGCAGATCGCAATTTACCGACGCATGCGTCCCGGTGATCCTCCCACCGAAGCAAGTGCGAAGGATTTGATTCAAAAACTCTTTTTTGATGCGCAGCGTTATGAACTCGGTAAGGTTGGACGCTTTATGCTCAACCGCAAACTCGGGTTTGATGCTGAAGTGAAGCAGACGACATTGCGTAAAGAAGACGTGATGCGTGTTGTGGAAGTGTTGTTGAAGTTGCGTACTGCCGAAATGCACGTGGATGATATCGATCATTTGGGTAACCGGCGTGTCCGCTCTGTGGGTGAATTGCTTTTGGATCAGTTCCGTGTCGGATTGGCGCGTATGAAGAGATCCTGTCTGGAAAGAATGTCGATTTATGATTTGGATGCCGCTATGCCGCATAACCTGATCAACCCCAAATTAATTTCAGCGGCCGTTAAAGATTTCTTTGGGAGAAGTCAGCTGTCTCAATTTATGGACCAAACCAATCCTTTGGCCGAGTTGACACATAAAAGACGCTTATCCGCTCTGGGACCCGGCGGTCTATCACGTGAAAGAGCCGGTTTTGAAGTTCGTGACGTCCATCCCTCACACTATGGACGTATTTGTCCGATTGAAACGCCTGAGGGGCCGAATATCGGTTTGATCGCATCTTTGAGCACCTTTGCACGCGTGAATCCGATCGGGTTTTTAGAAAGTCCTTACCGTAAAGTGGAAAATGGACGTGTGACCGATAAGATCGAATATTTGACTGCGGATGTGGAAGATAAATATGTCATCGCGCAGGCCAATGCCCGTTTGGATGAAAAGGGTAAGTTTATTGATGAGGTAGTTTCCTGCCGTCAAAAAGGCGATTTTCCTAAAATGAAGCCCGCCAATATTGATTATATGGACGTTTCTCCGAGGCAGTTGGTGAGTGTTGCGGCAGCATTGATTCCTTTCTTGGAACATGACGACGCAAACCGTGCTTTGATGGGATCGAACATGCAGCGCCAGGCTGTTCCCTTGATGATTACCGATTCTCCGATTGTCGGAACCGGTATGGAACGCCATGTGGCCAGAGACTCGGGTGCAACGGTCGTGGCGAAATCCCGCGGAACCGTTAAATTTGTGAGTGCTGAGGAGATCGTCGTCGATGATTTTGTTTATAAACTCAAAAAGTTTGAAAGATCCAATGCGGGAACCTGTATTAATCAGCGTCCGCTGGTAACGGTCGGACAAAAAATTAAGCGCGGCGATATCATTGCTGACGGTGCCGCTACACAGAATGGCGAGCTTGCTCTGGGACGTAACGTGTTAGTTGCATTCATGCCCTGGCGTGGATATAACTTCGAGGATGCCATCATTGTCAGTGAGAGATTCTGTAAAGAAGATGTCTACACATCGTTGCATATTGAAGAATTTGAAGTGGATGCGCGTGATACCAAGCTGGGGAATGAGGAAATTACCCGTGATATCCCGAATGTAAGCGAAGAAGCGCTGGCGAATTTGGATGAGGAAGGCGTTATCCGTGTCGGAGCTGAAGTGAAGCCTGGTGATATTTTGGTTGGAAAAATCACGCCTAAGTCTGAAACTGAATTATCTCCCGAAGAAAAATTATTAAGAGCGATTTTCGGTGAAAAAGCCGGTGATGTTCGTGATGCTTCTCTGACGGTTCCTCCGGGTGTGGAAGGTATCGTTGTCGGAGTGAAACTGTTTGCGCGTAAAGAATCAGCGTCGAAAACCCGTGAAGAGCGTCGCGAAGAAAATAAGCAGATTACGCAGATTAAAGACCGCTATCAGAAAAGAATTGATGTTTTAAAGAGAGAAAGAATTAATAAAGTTTCTCAACTGATTATCGGTAAGAAACTGGCCGAAGATCTTTTGGATGATATTTTAGGAGAGGTCCTGCTTAAAGCCGGCCGCGTGATCCAGAAGACCGATCTGAAAAAATTTGAAGACTGTGACTGGGAATCTATTCGTATTGATGATGATTCCGATACCGAAGAGAGTATCCGCAAAATCGCCCGTGTGTGGGGTGATGAAATCGACGAATTGATCGGTGAGCGTACCCGCGAAGTGGAGCGGATCAAAAAAGGTGACGAACTTCCTCCAGGTGTGATTAAAAAAGTGGTTGTCTATATTTGTTCCAAAAGGAAAATTGCGGTCGGTGATAAAATGGCCGGCCGTCACGGAAACAAAGGGGTTATTGCCAAGATTCTGCCCGAAGAAGATATGCCTTATCTGCCGGATGGAACGCCGATTGAGATTATTTTAAATCCCCTGGGCGTGCCATCACGTATGAATGTGGGGCAGATTCTTGAAACTCACTTGGGATGGGCTGCGCAGGCATTGGGATTTAAAGTCGAGACGCCCGTTTTTAGCGGTGCGACCGAACAGGAAATCAAGAACCTTTTGACTGAGGCGGGTCTTCCTGAAGACGGTAAAATTGGTCTTTATGACGGCCGCACGGGTCAGAGGTTTGATCAGGACACAACGGTTGGTTACATCTACATGCTGAAGCTGGCGCACTTGGCTGATGACAAGATTCATGCCCGTGCTATCGGTCCTTATTCACTGGTAACCCAGCAGCCCTTGGGCGGTAAAGCCCAATTCGGCGGACAGCGTTTCGGAGAAATGGAAGTGTGGGCGCTTGAGGCCTATGGAGCTGCATTTACGCTGCAGGAACTTCTTACGGTTAAGAGTGACGATGTGGTTGGCCGTACGCGTGTTTATGAAGCGATTGTTAAAGGGGAGCCTGCTTTGCATGCGGGTACACCCGAATCATTTAATGTATTGGTCAAAGAACTTCAATCGCTCGCTTTGAATATTATGCCTGAAAAAACACAGGCGGGTAAGGAGCGCAGCGTTGCTGTGGATAAAAAAAGCGCTGAAGCAAGTGCCGAAGAACGAAAACAAAAAGCCAAGGAGAAATTAAAAGCATGAGCTTGGAATATGACATCAATATGTTTGACTCGGTAACGATCCAGATTGCTTCACCGGAATCTATTTACGCTTTATCCCACGGCGAAGTTAAAAAACCGGAAACCATTAACTACCGCACATTGAAGCCTGAAAAAGACGGCCTCTTTTGCGAAAAAATTTTTGGACCGACCCGCGATTATGAATGCAGCTGCGGAAAATATAAAAGGATTAAACACAAAGGGATTATCTGTGACCGTTGCGGAGTTGAGGTGACGCAGTCCAGAGTCCGGCGTGAGCGGATGGGGCATATTCAGCTTGTGACCCCGGTTTCCCATATCTGGTTTTTTAAGACTATGCCTTCGCGCATTGGGAATCTGCTGGATATTAGTGTTCGTGCTTTGGAGAAGGTTTTGTATTACGAAGAATATATTGTGATTGATCCTAAAGAAACCCCGCTGAAGAAGTCGCAACTTCTGACGGAAGAGGAATTTCATAAGGCTCAGGAGCAATATGGATTAAACAGTTTTACGGCCAAGATGGGTGCCGAGGCTGCGCGTGATTTGTTGCAGGAAATTGAGTTGGATAAAATGGTGCAAAAATATCAGCGCCAGGTCCGTACCTCAAAATCGAAGCAGGCCCGTGCCCGTGCGATTAAAATCCTTAAAATTGCAGATGCTTTTCGTAAGTCCGGAAATAAACCTGAATGGATGATCCTGGATGTGGTTCCGGTGATTCCGCCTGATTTACGTCCTCTGGTGGCTCTTGACGGCGGTCGTTTCGCGACTAGTGATCTTAATGATCTCTACCGTCGTGTGATCAACCGTAATAACCGTCTTAAAAAACTTCTGGACCTTAAGGCTCCGGACGTCATTATCCGCAACGAAAAAAGAATGCTGCAAGAGGCTGTCGATGCCCTATTTGATAACGGCCGCCACGGCAGGCCGGTGCTTGGTTCCGGTAATCGCCCGTTAAAATCTTTGAGTGACATGCTTAAGGGTAAGCAGGGACGGTTCCGTCAGAACCTGCTTGGAAAACGCGTGGATTATTCGGGCCGCTCTGTTATTGTGATCGGACCTGAGTTGAAGATTCATCAGTGCGGTCTTCCTAAAAAGATGGCTCTGGAACTTTTTGAACCGTTCATTATTCGTAAACTGAAAGAACGCGGGCATGTTCATACCATTCGTTCGGCCAAGAAGATGGTGGAGAGAGTGAAGCCTGAAGTCTGGGATATTCTTGAAGAAGTGATTCATGAACATCCAATTTTGCTTAACCGCGCCCCGACCCTGCATCGCCTGGGTATTCAGGCGTTTGAACCGGTGTTGATCGAAGGTAAGGCAATTCGTATTCATCCGCTCGTTTGTGCAGCTTTTAACGCAGACTTTGACGGTGACCAAATGGCTGTGCACGTTCCGCTTTCAATGGAAGCTCAGATGGAAGCATGGATTTTAATGCTTTCGGCCAACAACATTTTCTCATCTGCGAGCGGTCAACCCATTGCAACTCCGTCTCAGGACATCGTGTTGGGAATTTATTATCTGACTAAGATTAAAGACGGTCTTGCGGGTGAAGGGTTGCACTTTGCCGATATCGACGAAGCGATGCTTGCTTATCAGGATGGCGAAGTTCACAAACACGCAAAATGCAAGATTCGTCTTGAGGACGGCAAGACCATTGAGACGACCATGGGACGTATTTTGTTTAACCAGGTTCTTCCCAAAGGATTTCCTTTTGTTAACGATATCGTCGGTAAAGGAAAGCTTTCGAAGATTATTGCCCGCTGTTATCGGGAATTTGGCCACAGTTGTGTGATCGAACTTCTTGATAATCTGAAGACACTTGGTTTTGAAGAAGCGACCAAGTCGGGTGCTTCGATCAGCATTGAAGACATTCAGATTCCTAAAACAAAACAGCAGCTTCTTGACGAAGCCCGTGCTGACGTTCAGCAGATTGAAGGTCAATATCGCAACGGTTTGATTACGGCCGGTGAACGCTACAACAAAATCATTGATATCTGGACCCATATTACCGATCGTGTTGCTGACAGTATGTTTGAACAGCTTGATATGTTTAATCCTGTATTCATGATGGCTGATTCGGGCGCCAGAGGATCAAAACAGCAGATTCGTCAGCTTGCCGGTATGCGCGGTTTGATGGCAAAACCTTCCGGTGAAATTATCGAAAGTCCGATTACGGCTAATTTCCGTGAAGGGTTGACCGTGCTGGAATACTTTATTTCGACACATGGTGCCCGTAAAGGTCTTGCTGATACTGCTCTTAAAACTGCTGACTCCGGTTACCTGACCCGCCGTTTGGTGGATGTGGCTCAGGACATGATTATTACCGAAAATGACTGCGGAACTTTGAATGGTATTTTTATCGAGCCGATTTATGAAGGGGAAGAAGTGATTGTTCCTCTGAAAGACCGTATCCTCGGCCGTGTTCCTCTTGATAACGTTGTTGATATCGTGACTGACCAGGTGATTGTAAAGGCTGGCGAGATTATTAATGAGGAAATTGCTGACAGCCTTGATGATGCCGGGATTGAAAAAATCCGTATTCGTTCCGTGCTCACATGTGAATCTTCGCGTGGTACCTGCGCACTTTGTTATGGCCGTGATCTTTCTACGGGCCGTAAGGTGGAGATGGGTACGGCTGTTGGTATTATTGCCGCACAGTCTATCGGAGAACCCGGCACACAGTTGACCATGAGAACGTTTCATATCGGTGGTACGGCTTCAAACGTTGTCGAACAGTCTTATTTTAAAGCCCGCCATGACGGACAGTTGAAATATCACGGGCTGAAAACCGTTGTAACCTTGAAGAATGAAATTATCGTACTTAACCGTAACGGACAGCTGACGATTCATGATCCGAGCGGCAGAGAACTTGAACGCTATACGATTCCTTCAGGTGCGATTATTAGCGCAAATGACGGTGACATGGTTAAGAAGGATGCGATTTTTGTGAAATGGGATCCGTATACGGTTCCGATTCTTTCCGCTGTAGCGGGTAAGGTCCGCTATGAGGATATCCGTGCCGGCTTGACGATGAATGAAGAATTGAATGCAACAACCGGTATGACCGAGCGTGTAATTACCGAACACCGCGAAGATTTACATCCGCAGCTTTTGATTGTCGGGGATAATGATGAAATCGTGGCCTTTTATCCGATTCCTGTCGGAGCCCACATTGTGGTTAAAGAAGGGCAGGATATTACAAGCGGTACCTTAATTGCAAAAACTCCCCGTAAGATTGCCAAGACCCGTGACATTACCGGGGGTCTCCCCCGTGTCGCCGAATTGTTTGAGGCGCGCAAACCGAAGAATCCGGCCGTGATTTCTGAAATCGACGGTATTGTGGAGATCGGTGATGTGGTTAAGGGGCAGCGCAAGATTATTGTTAAGAGCACGACCGGGATGGAAAAGGAGTATTTGATTCCCCATGGAAAGCACCTGAACGTTTATAAGGGTGATCGTGTGACTGCAGGGCAGCAGTTGGTTGATGGTCCTGTTGTTCCTCAGGATATCTTAAAGGTCTCCGGAGAACGCAGCCTTCAGGAGTATCTGGTCAATGAGGTTCAGGAAGTTTACCGGCTTCAGGGAGTCAAGATCAATGATAAGCATGTGGAAATCATTGTTCGTCAAATGCTCCGTAAAGTTCGTATTGAAGAGTCGGGCGATACAGACTTTTTGGTCGGATCCCATGTGGATAAAGTGAAATTTAATCAGGAAAATAATCGAGTTCTCAAAAAAGGCAAAGAGCCTGCCAAAGCAACGCCTGTTCTGCTTGGTATCACGAAATCATCTCTGACGACTGAAAGCTTTATTTCCGCTGCGAGTTTCCAGGAAACGACACGCGTTTTAACGGAAGCTGCGTCTGCCGGAAAACGCGACATGCTTTTGGGACTTAAGGAAAATGTGATTATGGGGCATCTGATTCCTGCCGGAACCGGTTTTGCCGAACACCGTCAGATTCAACTTAAAAAAGAGGGTGTGATAGAAGAGGACTCGCAGGAAACCGTTAAAAATGAAGAAGCAGCTGTTGCTGAATCAGAAGCCGAGGAGACGAAATAATGGCGCCGACAATTAATCAGTTGATCCGCAAGGGAAGACAACGGTTTAAAAATAAAACCAAGTCACCCGCATTGCAGAATTGCCCTTTTAGAAAAGGGGTTTGTTTGAACGTTAGAACCCAGACCCCCAAGAAACCTAACTCGGCACTGCGTAAAATTGCCCGTATCCGGTTGACCAATGGACAAGAGGTTACGGCCTATATCCCTGGTGAAGGGCATAATTTACAGGAACACTCGATTGTTTTAGTTCGTGGCGGCCGTGTTAAAGACCTTCCCGGTGTTCGTTATCATATTGTAAGAGGTAAATTGGATACGACCGGTGTTAATAATCGCAGAAGATCCCGGTCAAAATATGGCGCAAAAACTCCTAAAGAAGCGCCGGCTAAGAAATAAGAGGATAAAATAACCAATGAGAAGAAGAAGAGCCCCCAAGAGAGAAGTTACGGTAGACCCTCGGTATAATGATAAATTAGTGTCAAAATTGATCAATTTAGTTATGAGTAGAGGGAAAAAGTCTATAGCCCAGTCCATTGTCTATGGTGCCCTGGAGATTGTGGCTGAAAAAACAGGAAAAGAACCTCTTGAAGTTTTTAAGCAAGCCGTAGATAATGTCCGCCCGCTTCTTGAGACCAAATCCCGCCGGGTCGGTGGGGCCACCTATCAAGTACCGGTTAGCGTTAGACCTGATCGCGGGAATGTTTTAGCTCTCCGCTGGATGCGTTCTTTTGCGCGTGATCGTAAAGGGCGTCCGATGAAAATGAAGTTAGCGCAGGAAATTCTTGATAGCTTTCAAAAAACAGGAACCTCGATTAAAAAACGCGAGGACAACCATAAGATGGCCGAGTCCAACAGGGCTTTTGCGCATTATCGCTGGTAGAAAGAAAAGGTTTTAAAAAATGGCTGAGAGTAAAAATATTAAATATCCGATCAATCGTATCCGTAATATCGGAATTGCTGCGCACATTGATGCAGGTAAAACGACGACGACCGAACGTATTCTGTTTTATACCGGCGTGACCTATAAGATTGGTGAAGTGCACGAGGGAACCGCGGTCATGGACTGGATGGAACAGGAACAGGAACGCGGAATTACGATTACTTCGGCCGCCACGACGTGTTTTTGGAAAGATTGCCGTATTAATATTATTGATACGCCCGGTCACGTTGATTTTACGATTGAAGTGGAAAGATCACTCCGCGTGCTTGACGGTTGTGTTGCCGTCTTCGGTGCTGTTGAAGGTGTCGAGCCACAGTCTGAAACCGTATGGCGCCAGGCTGATCGCTATAAAGTTCCCCGCATTGCTTTTATTAATAAAATGGATCGTACCGGTGCTCAGTTTGAAGTAAACATCCAGCAAATGAGAGATCAGCTCGGTGCTAACGCTGTTCCGATTCAGCTGCCGATTGGCTGTGAAGAGAATTTTAAGGGAATTATTGATCTTTTAGAAATGAAGGCTTATTTATTTGATGATACTTCGATGGGTGCAAAATTTGAAGTTGCGGATATTCCGGCTGAGTTTCAGGAAGAGGTAAAAAAGGCCCGTGACTTTCTCATTGAGAAATCTTCAGAACATGATGATGACTTGATGAATAAATTCATTGAAGGTCAGGAGCCGACCAAAGAGGAGCTCAAAAAAGCCATTCGTAAAGCCGTGATCAGCTTGAAAATGACGCCGGTTTTATGCGGTTCTGCTTTAAAGAATAAAGGGGTTCAGCAGCTTCTGGATGCGGTGGTTGATTATCTGCCTTCACCGATTGAAGTGCCTGCGGTTAAGGGTTTGGACCCAGTCGATGAGGAAACTCCAATCGAACGCCATGCTTCTGAAGATGAGCCTTTGACCTGCTTTGCCTTTAAAATTGCCAGTGATAAATTCGTTGGAAGTTTGACCTTTATCCGTATTTATTCAGGTGTTCTTAAGGCAGGTTCTTATGTCTATAATCCGCGCAGCAAAAAAACAGAACGCTTAGGCCGTCTTCTTTTAATGCATTCAAATAAAAGAGAAGAAATTGAAGAAATGGGTGCCGGCAACATCGTTGCCGCTGTCGGTTTAAAGGATGTGAAAACTGGAGATTCGATTTGTACGGATGCCAGTCCGATTATTCTTGAATCGCTTTTTGTTCCCGAGCCGGTGATTTGGATGGCGATTGAACCCAAAACCAAAGCAGACCGTGACAAAATGTCGGATGCAATTACCAAGCTTGTTGCCGAAGATCCTACCTTCCGCGTTAGAACTGATCAGGAAACAGCGCAGACGCTGATCGGCGGAATGGGTGAGTTGCATCTTGATATTAAAGTGGATATTTTAAAGCGTGAATACGGCGTAGAGCTTAATGTGGGTAAGCCTCAGGTTGCTTATCGCGAAACGATTACGGCAACCGCTGAAGCTGAGGGTAAATTCATTAAACAGACCGGTGGGCGTGGTCAATACGGACATTGCGTACTGCGTATTGAACCGCTGGAAAATGGCAAGGGTATTGAATTTGAAAATGAAGTCGTCGGCGGTGCAATTCCCCGTGAATATATTCCTGCGGTGGAATCGGGTGTTGAAGAAGCTTGCAATAACGGTATTTTGGCCGGTTATCCCATTACCGATGTCAAAGCGGTTGTGTATGACGGAAGTTATCATGATGTTGACTCATCAGAAATCGCATTCAAGATGGCAGGTATTCTGGGTTTTAAAGAAGCTTTCAGAAAAGCTAAACCCATTCTTCTTGAGCCGATGATGCTTGTTGAAGTTGTGGTTCCGGAAGAATATATGGGTGATATTATCGGCGACTTGAACTCCAGACGCTGCATTATCCAGGAAATGGGTAATCGCGGGCATTTAAAAGTTGTAAAGGGACTTGTCCCTCTGGCTGAAATGTTCGGATATGCGACAGCGATCCGTTCTTTGTCGCAGGGCCGTGCAACCTATTCCATGGAGCCGAATAAGTATCAGGAAGTTCCCAAGAATGTTGCCGAGAAAATTATTGCAGGCTAGTACCGTCTGACATTTAATTTTATTGGTAGACGGTACAGTATTGCGAACCCATAAAATTAATTGTCGTGCAGTACTAGTAGTTTTTTAATAATACGCGGCGCTAAGCTCATAAAAGCAGGATAAAACATATGACCGTTACAACGAAAGAAAAAATCAGAATTAAATTAAAGGCTTATGATCACCGTATTCTGGATCAATCGGTCCAGGAAATTGTCGGGACGGTTAAACGTACCGGCGCACGAGTTGTCGGTCCGGTGCCCCTTCCCACACATGTTTGGAAGACCACAGTGCTTCGCGGTCCTACGATTGATAAAAAATCAAGGGATCAGTTTGAAATCCGGACGCATAAGCGTTTAATCGCAATTGAAGAACCGACCGCCAGAACAGTCGATGCATTGATGAAACTGGATTTGCCTGCGGGTGTGGATGTTGAAATTAAACTTTAAAATAGGATGCTCGAATTAAAATGATAGGACTTTTAGGAAAAAAAGTAGGAATGACTCAAGTGTTTGACGGCGAAGGCCGTCAGGTGCCGGTAACTGTCTTGCAGGTAGGTCCCTGTCAGGTATCGGAAATCCGTACAAAAGAAAAACATGGTTATACGGCAGTTCAATTAGCTTTTGATGCTTGCCGCCCAAAAAACTTAAATAAGGCCAAAGTCGGACATCTGAAAAAGTCGAATATTGAGCCCTTACGCTTTGTCCGTGAAATTCGTACTGAAAATATCGAGGGTTTGACTCCCGGAGCAAAACTCCGCGCGGATAATTTTGCGGTTGGTGACTTTGTGGACGTCGAAGGTGTTTCAATCGGCCGTGGTTTTCAAGGTGTTGTAAAAAGACATCACTTCAAAGCCGGTGAAGCCGCTCACGGTTCCAAAATGGGGCGTGAACCTGGTTCTACCGGTCAATCCGCTTACCCTTCGCGTGTGATTAAGGGATTGAGAATGCCCGGGCATATGGGTAGCGAGAGAGTGACGGTTCAAAATCTGTGTGTTGTCCAAGTGGATGTCGAAAATAATTTAGTTGCTTTAAACGGGGCTGTTCCCGGTTATGACGGTTCCTATCTGGTCATTCGTGATGCCCTGAAAAAGCGAAAAGATAAGAAATGGAAGCTTGAAGAAGTCAAGGAAGACAAGCCGGCCGAAGAACCTAAAGCTCAGGCCGAATCCTCCGAACAAGAAGCTCCAGCCGAAGAAACTTCTGCACAAGAAGATTCGAAAGATCAGCAAGAAAAGTCTTAAGGACTCAATTTTTATTTTGATAAAGGAAAAAATAATGAAGGTGCCGGTTTACTCAAAACAGGGAAAAAAGAAAAAAGAAATCGAACTCAATGCCGAAATTTTTGGTGTCCGGGTCAATGAACGTTTACTGCAGCTGGCCCGTACGGCCTTTGCAGCCAATCTTCGCAGAGGGACCGCGGCAACGAAGACCCGTAAGGATGTTCGGGGCGGCGGTAAAAAGCCCTGGAGGCAAAAGGGAACAGGGCGTGCACGTGCGGGTTCTTCACGTTCTCCGATTTGGCGAGGAGGTGGTACGGTGTTCGGTCCGCATCCCCGCAGCTATAATATCCAGATGCCGAAAAGCATGCGCAAACAGGCCTTAATAGCAGCTTTAAGCTTGAGAGCCAAAGAGCAAAACCTGGTGGTCCTTGAAGGTGTTAATCTTGAAACCCATAAGACCAAGGAATTTGCACAAATTGTTAAGTCTCTGCCTATGAATAAGAAGCGGGCTTTATGTATTGTGAAGAGTCTGGAAGGAAATCTAAAAAAAGCCGGTCAGAATTTGGAAGGACTGGTGCAGTTAAAACAGGCAGCTGATGTGAATGCCTATCATGTTCTTCAGCGCGGACAACTGATCATCGAAGAAACCGCTTTGGAGCAGCTTGAAAATGCCGTTTTAGCTAAAAAATCACTAAGTGAGGCAAAATCATGAAGCTTCATATTTATGACATTATCAAAGAACCTTTGATCACCGAGAAACTTGCCCGCGAAGAGGAAAAGCTAGGTAAATATGCTTTTAAGGTGCATCCTCAGGCCAATAAAAAGCAGATTAAATCTGCGGTTGAAAAAGTTTTTAATGTTCATGTTTCTTCTGTTAATACGTCTAATCAAGCCGGAAAATGGCGGCGTGTTCGTTACCAGGCCGGTAAAACAGCGAATTGGAAAAAGGCTATCGTGACTTTGAAAAAAGGCGATAAAATCGATATCACTACTTAAGTTACCCTTTAAATCAGACAAAATTAAGGAATTTATTTAGAAATGGCACTCGTAAAATTTAAACCGACAACACCGACAAGACGTTTTGGAAACGTTTCCAGTTTTGACGAGATTACAACTGACCGCCCGTATAAACCGTTAACTATTGCCCGTAAACGTACAGGCGGACGCAATAACCACGGCCATATTACCGCCCGTGGACGTGGAGGCGGACATAAACAGCGTATTCGTATCGTTGATTTTCGCAGGAATCGTCATAATGATCCGGCAACGGTTTTGACTGTTGAATATGATCCGGGCAGAACCGCAAGAATTGCTTTGGTGAGTTACCCGGACGGCCAGAAAAAATATATCCTGTGTCCGGATCAGTTGCAGGTCGGGCAGGTGATCATGAGCGGAGAAAATGTTGAGGTGAAGGTGGGCAACCATCTGCCGCTGCGTAATATTCCTGAAGGTACTCCGATTCATAACATTGAACTCTTCCCGGGCGCAGGCGGAAAGCTTGTGCGTTCAGCAGGTGGTGTGGCTCAGATTTTATCGAAAGAGGAGCAATTTGCGCATCTTAAATTGCCTTCCGGAGAGATTCGCATGGTCCGGCTTGATGCTTATGCGACTGTCGGTCAATGTTCAAATACCGATCATGAAAACCTGACACTGGGTAAAGCCGGCCGAAGCCGTTGGCTTGGCAGACGTCCCATTTCCCGCGGTATCTGCCGTAATCCGGTTGATCATCCGATGGGCGGTGGTGAAGGTAAGTCCAAGAGCGGTAAACATCCTCAGAGTCCTTGGGGGCAAAAGGCTAAAGGTCTTAAGACCCGTAAGAAAAGCAAAGTCACTAATAAATTTATTGTGAGGGATAGAAGAAAATGAGCCGTTCAGCAAAAAAAGGTGTTTTCGTAGACGAGAAATTGTTAATGAAAGTGCAGAAGGCCAAGGCGCAAAATGACCGTCGTCCGGTTAAAACCTGGTCCCGGCGCTCCACGATTACGCCTGATTTTGTCGGTGTGACACTGGCCGTGCATAATGGGAAAATTTTCAACAATGTTTTTGTCACAGAAAATATGGTCGGTCATAAGCTCGGAGAATTTTCTCCTACAAGGACATTTAAGAAACATAGCGCATCGGGTGAAAAAGCTAAAGCAATGGCTACCGGGGCAAAAACTTAATCGTTATCAAAATAAGACAGGGCATTGATTTAAAATGGCAAAGACAAAACAAAATAATCAACAGGATAAAGAAACCGAATCCAAGACGGGTTCCAGTGCAAAGGCAGTCGCCAGATATCTGCGTGTTTCTCCGCGTAAAATCCGGCTGGTAATTGATTCGGTCCGTTACAAACCGGCTTTTCGTGCGCTTGGAATTTTAGCGAATCTGCCTCAGAAAGGTGCGCGTTTTACGGAAAAACTTCTTAAGAGTGCGATTGCTAATGCAAAAGACCTTGGTTTGGATCAAAGCCGTCTATATATTTCGGATATCCGGGCAGATCAGGCGCCGACGATGAAACGGTTCCTTTCACGTTCAATGGGAAGGGCGGATCGTATTCTTAAAAGATCGAGCCATTTATCTTTGACTCTGAGCGAAGGGGAAAGATCTTTTCAAACACCGGGAGCGGTTGTCGAAACAGCTCAGGAAGAACCTAAGGCCAAAGGAAAGGCTAAAGGGAAAAAAGTTACAAAGAAGACCAGTAAAGCAAAAGCTGCGGCCGGAGCCGCTGGTTAAAGGAGGAAGTCTTGGGACAGAAAGTACATCCTTATGGAATTAGATTAGGCTATATCAAGCCGTGGCGCGGTAAATGGTTTGCCAAGAAAAATTTTTCTGATTTATTGGAAGAGGATTTGAAAATTCGCGACCATGTGAAGAAAAAATTATCTCATGCAGGGGTTGGTAATATTGAAATCGAACGCTCCAGCGGACGTATCCGCGTGAGGATTTTTACAGCCCGTCCCGGGATTATTATCGGTCGCAGAGGACAGGAAATCGAGAAAATTAAAGACGGGGTCAGTAAATTGACCAAAAGTGAAGTGACCCTTGATATTAAGGAAATCAAAACGCCTCAAATTGAAGCACAGCTTGTTGCTGAAAACATTGCCATGCAACTTGAAAAGCGTATTGGTTTCAGACGCGCAATGAAAAAAGTCGTTCAGACGGCCATGCAAAAAGGAGCTCTTGGAATCAAGGTGAAATGCAAGGGGCGTCTTGGTGGTGCTGAAATTGCCAGAGAAGAAGGAATGCATGAAGGAAAGGTTCCTCTGAGTACTTTTCGGGCCGATATCGATTATGGATTCACTGAAGCCCACACGACCTACGGTTCCATCGGGTGTAAGGTGTGGATTTATAAGGGCGATATTCTGGTGAAAAAAGAAGAAGCCGAACAGCGTGAGAAGCGTCAGAGCCGCTTAGCTGTCTCTGAAGAAGAAGCTGCAGAAGCGCGAGAAGCATCGAATCCGGCCACTGTTGCAGAAGCTGAAGCATCCAAGATTGATGCGCCAGAAGCAACTCAGAAGGATTCAAATTAAGATAAGGAATAGAATGTTATGTCATTGATGCCTAAAAGAGTTAAATTTAGAAAAATGCACCGTGGTTGGATGAATGGTCTTGCCACCAAGGGTAATCAGGTATCGTTCGGTGAGTATGGTATTAAAGCCATTGACCGCGGTATGCTGACTGCGACGCAGATTGAAGCGGCCCGTGTTGCCTTGACTCGTCACGTGAAACGCGGCGGTAAGGTGTGGCTGCGTGTTTTTCCGGATAAACCTTATACTAAGAAACCGGCTGAGGTTCGTATGGGAAAGGGAAAGGGATCGCCCGAGTACTATATCGCGAAGATTAAACCGGGCCGGGTAATTTTTGAAATGGCCGGTGTGCCCGAGGCACTGGCAAAATCGGCATTACGCTTATGCTCTCATAAAATGCCGTTCAAAACCAAATTTGTAAAAAGGGCGGCGATATAATCATGTTAAAGACATCTGACTTACGTGCTATGAATGAAGATGAGCTGGTCGAGAAGGTTGCGCAGCTTAAAAAAGATTTAATGCAGTACCGGTTTCAATCTAAAACCGGGAAACTTGAAACTAAATCTACGATCAAGGCGGTCAGGAAGGATATTGCACGCCTGTTGACCATCATCAATGAAAAGAAAGAGAACTTAGAGGTTAAGCCGTGAAGAAAGACAAAGAAATTAAGCTCGAGGGAAGAGTTAGAGAAGGTATTGTTTTGAGCGATAAGATGAACAAGACTATTATCGTTGAAGTGACCCGGTTGATGTCTCATTCCCAGTTTAATAAAGTCATCAGGCGTAAGACCAAATATGCTGCGCATGATGAAAACAATGAGGCAAAGATCGGTAACAAGGTTCGAATTATACAGACCAAACCGTTATCTAAAAGAAAACGTTGGAGCTTAGTAAAGGTGCTGCAGTCATGATACAGATGAGATCGATTTTACAGATTGCTGATAATAGCGGGGCCAAACGTGCTGCCATGATCGGTGTTATCGGTAGACATGGTAAAAAGACAGCTGAGATCGGGGATATTATTACCGCTTCGATTAAAGAGGCGATTCCCCGGGGAAATGTCAAAAAGGGTGATGTGGTCAAAGCTGTAGTTGTGCGTACAGCTTCACCGATCCGCCGTAAAGACGGTTCGGTTGTGAAGTTTTCTTCGAATGCGGTGGTTTTGATTGATAATAACCAGAATCCCCGCGGTACACGTATTTTTGGGCCGGTCGCCAGAGAACTCAGGGATCGTAAATTCGCCAAAATTATTTCTTTAGCCCCCGAGGTTCTGTAATCGGTTAACTTCGAGACAGTTTTTCTTAAAAAGGAATGTTTGTTATGCGTTTAAAAAAAGATGATCAAATAATTGTAATCGCCGGCAAAGATAAGGGTAAAAAGGGCCGTGTGCTTAAAACTTATCCGAAATCGAACCGCGTGCTGGTTGAAAAGATTAACTATACAACCGTTTATTTAAGAAGAAGCCAGGAAAATCCGCAGGGTGGTATTACCAAAGCGGAAAATCCGATCCATGTTTCCAATGTTAAGTTAATTTGCCCCAGGACGGGTAAGCCGACTCGCGTGGGATATACCAAACTCGCTGATGGAACAAAGCAGCGTGTGAGCAAGAAGTCTGGAGAAACTATCTAATGGCACAAGTAATCGAAATTCCATTATCATTAAGAAAATACCGTGAAGAAATTCTTCCTGCTCTGAAAGAGGAGTTTGGATATGCGAATATTATGCAAGTGCCCCGTCTTGACAAAATCGTTGTCAATATGGGCGTTAAGGATGCCAAAACGGATGTTAAGATCATCGAATTGTTAGCTTCCGAGCTGGGTGCGATTACCGGACAGAAACCGCTTGTGACTTCGGCGAAAAAATCCATCGCGGGCTTTAAGCTGCGTCAGGGGCAATCGGTCGGTCTGAAAGTGACTTTGCGAAGAAGGCGGATGTATGAATTTTTTGACCGCCTAATTCATGTGGCCATGCCCAGAATCCGTGACTTTCGTGGCTATAGCGAGAAGAGTTTTGATGGACGCGGTAATTATACCCTGGGATTGCAGGAACAGATTATCTTTCCCGAAGTTGAGTTTGATAAAATTAAGAAAACTCAAGGAATGGATATTACTTTTGTGACAACAGCGCAGACGGATGAAGAGGCTAAAAAACTGTTGAGTCTCATGGGTCTTCCGTTTGCCAAGAAGCAATAATTAAATTAAGGAGCGGCGAGCTTTAATGGCTAAAACGTGTCTGGTTGTAAAACAAAAACGCAAACCCAAATTCAGTGTGCGGGGATATAACCGCTGTAAACGTTGCGGAAGACCCCGTGCTTATATCCGTAAAATGGGCCTTTGCCGAATTTGTTTCCGTGAACTTGTCAACCTGGGAATTATCCCCGGTGTGACCCGCTCAAGCTGGTAATACACAGATCAAACGACGATCCCGAACGCTTTTGCCCCTATGACAGCGGGGATCCGGATGGATCTTAATAAGGAGATTGAGAGAAATGGCCTGTTCTGATTTTATTGCAGATTTTTTAACGGTAATTCGCAATGCCGCCAACGCCAAGAAAGATAAAGTGACCATAAAGTCATCGAATCTAACGGTGCGTATTGCCGAGATTCTTCAAGAAGAAGGCTTTATTGAAGCCATTAAACCCTTTAAAGAAGGAAATAAGAATTTTGCCCGTATCCATCTTAAATATGTGCGCGGCAAGGTTCCGGCAATTCAAGGGATTAAAAGAATTTCAACACCCGGATGCCGGGTTTATTCCGGGCATGAAGAGATTCGTGGGGTTCACGGAGGATTGGGGATCTCAATCGTTTCGACTTCACAAGGTGTTATGACCGGTTCAAAGGCTCGTAAGGAAAAGATCGGCGGAGAGGTTCTCTGTCAAGTTTGGTAAAAACGAATTTTTGAGTATGAGGTAAAAACTGAAATGTCACGTATAGGAAAAAAACCAATTAGTATCCCGAGCGGAGTCAAGTTCCAGCTTGATAAACGCAAACTGAATATCCAAGGCCCTAAAGGCAAACTTGATTTGGATGTCCATCCTCGTATGGAAGTTGTCATCGACGAAAAACACGTTGAGGTGAAGCGTCCGACCAATACCCGTACTGACCGTATGCTGCACGGCCTGACACGTAGTCTGATACAAAATATGGTTGTGGGTGTTACAGAAGGTTATCAGAAGAATCTTGAATTGGAAGGTGTCGGTTTTAAAGCCAGTATGAAAGGTAAAGTTTTGAATCTGCTTTTGGGATATACCCATCCGATTGACTATGAGGTTCCGGTTGACGTGGACGTAAAGTGCCCGACACCTACACAGATTTCCGTGAGCGGTGTGGATAAACAAAAGGTGGGACAAGTTGCTGCAGAAATTCGGCGTTTTCATAAGCCCGAACCGTATAAAGGTAAAGGCGTGCGCTATGTCGGTGAAAATATTAGACGCAAACAAGGAAAGACGGTGGGGTAGTCATGTTAAAGAAACAGTTAGGCCGGTTGAAACGGCATAGAAGAATTAGGAAAAAGATTTCTGGAACGTCAGAAAGACCCCGTGTAAGTATTTACCGGTCTTTGAACCATTTGTATGTTCAGGCAATTGATGACATTCAAGCTAAGACGCTTGTTTCTTTGTCGACCTTGGACAAAAATTTTTCTAAGCAAGAAAGTGCTTCCGGAGGGAAAACCGGAAAAGCTGAGGTGCTCGGTCTTCAATTTGGGCAAAAACTTAAAGAAAAAGGCATTGATAAAGTAGCGTTTGACCGCGGAGGATATCTCTATCATGGCCGCGTTAAAGCTTTAGCTGATGCTCTTAGACAGGCGGGAATACAGGTATGAGTGAGAATAAAAAAGATCAGGAAGAAGACGTTAAAAATTCGGCCGTTCAGGCCCATGTGAGCTCTAAAACGCTGAAAGACGACAAGACGAAGAATGCCGCTTCGGCTGCTGACCATTCCGATGATTCGTCTTCGGAACAGTCTGAACAGACTACGACGGATTCGAATTTTTATTCGAATCAAGGTGAGAGTGCTTTTGAAAAGGTCGTTCACATTAACCGTTGTGCAAAGGTTGTTAAAGGTGGCCGCAGATTTCACTTTAGCGCACTGGTTGTGGTGGGTAATGGATCCGGAGAGATCGGCTACTCGCTCGGGAAAGCCAATCAGGTTGCCGATGCAATTCGTAAGGGATTAATCTCGGCGCGTAAAAATAAAATGAAGATTACGCTTAAAGGAACCACTATTCCGCATGAGATTCTTGGCCGGTATGGTGCTGCGAAAGTGCTCCTAAAGCCGGCTGCGCCAGGTACCGGTATTATTGCCGGCGGTGCGGTTCGTGCGGCTTGTGAATCTTGCGGCATTAAAGATATTCTGACCAAGAGTCTTGGTAGTGATAATGCAATCAACGTTTTAAAAGCTACGATTGAAGGGTTGCGCCAGCTTATTGACACTCGCATACGTCATGAAGAGGTTGCCGAACCTGGGGTTGAGGAATAACTATGAAGGCAAAAAAACCTTATCAGAAAAAAGTTAAACGTATTGGACGCGGTTCGGGTTCCGGCCATGGTAAAACTGCGACCAAAGGACACAAAGGGCAAAAGGCGCGTTCGGGATCGGGTGCCAGAATCCGTCCGGGTTTTGAAGGCGGACAAAATCCTCTGTACCGGCAGTTACCTAAACGCGGTTTTAACCAAGCGGCGTTTCGTAAGGAATATACTGTTTTAAACTTGGATAGCATTGCTGAATTACAAGAGAAAGAGATTACCCCGGAACTCTTGCAGGCTAAAGGAAAATTCAAAAAACTGCATGCCGGCCTCAAAGTTCTTGGACGCGGCACTCTAAAATCAGCCGTCGTTGTTAAGGCTCATAAATTTAGTGATTCGGCTAAGGCCAAGATTGAACAGGCCGGCGGACAGGCGATTGTCATTGAATCAGCCAAGACGTCCACCCGTGAGTCGTAATTATTCAACCATCAATACAGAATTATCGGATATCGCTAAGCAGGAATTATGCTGAAAGCATACGCAAACATTTTTAAAATTCCGGATTTACGCAGTAAAGTCCTTTTCACTTTACTGATTATTGTGATTTATCGTATCGGAACGTATGTTCCGACGCCGGGAATTGATGGAACCGCATTGGCTCATTTTTTTGCGCAGATTTCACGTTCTCCCGGTGGAACGCTCTTTGGTATTATGGGAATGTTTTCAGGAGGCGCTTTGCAAAAGGCCACGATTTTTGCATTGGGGATTATGCCTTACATTTCGGCATCAATTATTCTCCAGCTTTTGACGGTGGTTATCCCTAAATTGGAGCAGATGGCCAAAGAAGGTGAAGAAGGAAGAAAACAGATCATTCAGTATACGCGTTACGGAACAATCATTCTGGCCATTATTCAGACATTTTTTATTTCGTTGTGGCTTGAGAATCCGAATGCATTCCAGGGAACGGTGATAGTGCCTAATCCCGGTTGGGGATTTAGACTAATGACTATTTTAACGCTTACCACCGGAACGGCATTCATCATGTGGTTGGGCGAGCAGATTGACCAGTACGGCATCGGTAACGGGATGTCGATCATCATTACTGCCGGTATTATTGAGTCGATTCCCACGGCTTTTTGGCAAACCTATCTGCTGTTATCTCCTTTTGATCCAGCAAGGCAGCAATTGGCATGGTGGAAATTTGCCCTGATGATTGCCTTATTCGTCGGGACCGTTGTCGGCGTCATTATGATTATTCAGGGACAGCGTAAAATACCAGTCCAATATGCAAAACAGATCCGTGGACACCGGATGTATGGAGGGCAAAGCACTTATCTGCCGTTGAAAGTCAATCAGGCCGGTGTGATTCCGATTATTTTTGCCCAATCGGTCATTCTTTTTCCGGCCACGATCGCAGGCTTTTTCCCGGGATCCGGAGCAATTAATAGTGTGGCTCACGCGTTATCACCCGGTTCGATCACGCATTCAATTATCTATGCTTTGTTGATTTTATTTTTTACGTTCTTTTATACGGCAATTACATTTAATCCGGTTGAGGTCAGCGAAAACCTTCAAAAATTCGGAGGTTTTGTCCCTGGAATTCGTCCGGGTAAAAATACGGCTGAATATTTGGACTACATTATGACCCGTATTGCCGCAAGCGGAGCCATATTTTTGGCCATTATTGCACTTTTTCCGAATGTGATTTCATCACCGAGAGTATTAAATATTCCCTTTTTGATTGCCAGTTTTTTTGGAGGCACCGGTCTTTTGATTATTGTCGGTGTGGTGCTGGATACGGTAAAGCAGATTGAATCACAGCTGCTTATGCGCCACTATGAAGGCTTTATCAAAAAAGGAAAATTAAAGGCGCGTCGCTAATGAAACTTGTTCTTTTAGGTCCTCCGGGTGCAGGTAAAGGTACACATGCCAAAATATTATGCGAGCGGTTTAATCTGACACATTTGGCTGCAGGCGATATTTTTCGGCGTAATATCCGTGAGAACACGGAGCTTGGCCGCAAAGCGAAGGACACAATTGAAAAAGGTCACCTGGTTCCGGATGATCTGGTCAATGAAATGATGTTTCGCGAAATTGAGAATGCCGACCGGAAGAATGGTTTTGTTCTGGATGGGTATCCGCGAACGATCGGCCAAGCGGAAGCACTTGACGCTTTTTGTGCTCGGACCGATTACAATTTAGATGTGGTGCTTAACTTTGACACTTCGGAAAATGTCATTATTGACCGCTTGTCGGGAAGAAGAGTGAATCCTACGACCGGACGGGTTTATCATGTTCGCAATATGCCCCCAAAGGTGGACGGGATATGCGACGAAACCGGAGAAAAACTGGTTACTCGCAAGGATGATCAGCCGGAGACGATTAAAAAACGTCTTGAAGTTTACGAGAAAGAAACACAGCCTTTGATTGATTTTTATAAAAAGAAAGGGCTGCTTCAGGATGTTCCGGGTGATTATGATGTGCCTGAGTTACAGGCGCATTTGAATCAGATCTTTGAAAGATTAAACCTGGCCGTATGATTTCTTTGAAATCAAGCCGTGAAATTGAAATCATACGTCAAGGCGGTGAAATATTAAAACAAGTTTTTATTGCGGTAAAGCCGGCAATTGAGGAAGGTATTACGACCGAAGAATTAGACACAATTGCCGAGTCGGTTATCCGTAAAGCCAATGCCGAACCGGCATTTAAGGGATACCGCGGTTTTCCCAAGACAGCCTGTATTTCCGTCAATGAAGAAGTCGTTCATGGAATTCCCGGCCCGAGAAAACTTAAAAAAGGCGATATCGTCAGTTTTGATATTGGTGCCAAATTTGAAGGCTATTATTCGGATTCAGCCAGGACTTGGACGGTCGGTGCTGTTGATGAGCATAAACAAAGCCTTGTCGATACAGCCCGAAAGTCACTGGAGTGTGCCATTGAGCAATATCAACCCGGATGGCGGGTCGGTGATCTTGGATCAAGGATTCAATCGTATATTGAATCAAAGGGTTTTCAGGTTGTTCGTGATTACGTAGGACATGGGATCGGCCGCAATATTCACGAAGACCCGCAAGTTCCTAATTATGGAAAGGCGGGGCACGGAGTGAAGATTCAACCCGGCCTCGTATTGGCGATTGAGCCGATGGTCACCGAAGGTCATCACTCGGTTGAAACACTTGATGACGGTTGGACCGTTGTAACACGTGACCGGAAGCTGGCAAGCCATTATGAAGAAATGATTGCTTTTACCGAGGAAGGTTTTATCAGGCTTTCGGCTGATAATGAAGTATAACGATTGAGAGAATATGGGTAAAGAGGATGCGATAGAAGTAGAAGGGACAGTGGTGGAACCGTTACCCAATGCGATGTTTAGGGTCGAATTGGAAAATGGACATAAGATTCTTGCCCATGTTTCCGGAAAAATGAGAATGCATTACATACGTATTTTGAAGGGCGACAAGGTGAAAGTGGAGTTGTCACCCTATGATTTAACCCGCGGACGAATTACTTTCCGCGTCAAGTAAGGGCGGAAGACTTATTATGAAAGTTAGAACATCAGTCAGAAGAATTTGTGAGAATTGCAAGGTAATTAAACGTAAAGGTGTTGTTTACATTATCTGCAAAACAAATCCTAAGCATAAGCAGCGGCAGGGATAAAGTAGTTTAAGTCATAAGTCTTAGGTTTTAAGTGGCAAAGATATAAAAGATGCATTCTTGATCCCCGGGATCTTATAACTTATCACTTAAAACTTATAACTTAGTTTAAAGGAGCAAAGAGTTATGCCACGAATTTTAGGTGTTGATATACCGAGAGAAAAAACAAGCTACATTGCGCTTACTTATATTTTTGGTATTGGTAATACGCTTTCAAAAAAGATTTTGGCCGATGCGGGTGTGGATCCCCTTAAACGTGCCAAGGATTTAACGGAAAAGGAAGTCTCTGATATCGCTGCCACCATTCAAAAGACCACAAAGGTGGAAGGTGATCTCAGGCGTGAGGTTCAGCAGAATATCCGTAGATTGATGGATATCCGTGCTTACCGTGGAGTCCGTCACATTCGTGGGTTACCTGCAAGAGGGCAGCGTACGCATACTAATTCTAGAACGCGAAAAGGGCCGAGAAAAGTTGTCGGCGGTCTTAACAAGAAACCGCCTTCGCCTAAATAAGACGCGAAATTTGTTAATACTCAATAAATTGACCGGAGAAGATCAAAAATGGTGAAGAAAAAGAAAAAGCAGAAAAATGTGACAAAGGGAATTGTGCATGTTGTCGCAACCTTTAATAACACGATTGTGACTGTGACAGATATGCAGGGAAACACTCTTTGCTGGGCGTCCTCCGGAGGGGCCGGATTTAAGGGATCTAAGAAATCAACTCCCTTTGCCGCTCAAGTCGCATCAGAACAGGCCGCTAAGAAGGCCTTGGATTTTGGAATGAAAGAAGTCATCGTTCATGTGAAGGGCCCCGGATCAGGCCGTGAATCCGCGATTCGGGCGTTACAGATGACGGGACTCCAGGTGAGTGCAATTTATGATCTGACCCCGGTTCCTCATAATGGATGCCGGCCCCCGAAAAAAAGGAGAGTTTAATTTTATGGCACGTTATACAGGTCCTACAGTTCGTTTATCGCGCAGGGAAGGCGTTAACCTGCTTTTAAAAGGCAGCCGTCGTAATGATGACAAAGTCGCCAAGCGCTTGCAGCAGATTCCCGGCCAGCATGGGAAAAACAGACAGCGCAAAACATCTGACTATGGTTTGCAGTTGCGTGAGAAACAAAAGCTGAAACGCATCTACGGTTTGCTGGAAAAGCAATTTAGGGTTTTCTTTGCCAGAGCCGCGAAAAAGTCCGGTATTACGGGTGAAAATTTAATCCAGTTGCTTGAAAAACGTCTGGATAACGTCGTGTACCGTTTGATGTTCGGAGCCACCCGGCCCGAAACCAGGCAGATGGTCAGCCATGGGCTTATTTTTGTCAATGGACGTTCGGTCAATATTCCTTCCTATAGTGTAAGCGTTGGGGATGTGATCAAGCCGAGGCAGAAGGAAGCAACGATTAACCGTATTAAAGCGAATCTGGAACTGGTCGAAGACCTTCAGATCCCTGATTGGCTCGCATTGGATCGAAAGACGTTGGAAGCAACAGTGTTGAGAGAGCCGACTAAAGCGGATGCCGCTTTGCCGGTTGAAGAATCGCTGATTGTTGAGTTGTATTCGAAATAAGAAAGAACGGCTTATTTTTATACGCGTACGGAAATACGGTTTTTACGCTTAGCTGATGTTCAATTTGGGGAATAAATTTATTTAAGTAGTTTTCCGAAACCGGAAAGCTGCAATTTTGAGGAGGAAAACATGGGAATTCGCTGGAAAACATTTGAGATGCCGAAACGGCTTGAGTTGGATAAGGCGACTGCTACGCCAACTTACGGAAAATTTGTTGCAGAGCCTTTTGAACGCGGTTATGGAACGACGGTCGGAAATGCCTTGAGACGGGTTTTGATTTCATCGATTGAGGGCGCTGCCGTGACAAGTATTAAAGTCAACGGAATGCTTCATGAGTTTTCAACGATTGACGGTGTTTATGAAGATGGCGCACAGATCGTTTTGAACATCAAGAAACTTGTTCTGCGTTATCATGGAAAAGGGGTTAAACAGATCAGCATCAATGTCAAAAAAGAAGGCCCGGTGCTGGCTAAAGACATTCAGACGGACGAATCGGTTGAAGTCGTCAACCATGATCTTTTGATTTGCACTCTGACCAAAGAAGTTGATTTGAAGATTGAAATGGAAGTCGGACGTGGGCGTGGTTATGTTTCGGCCGAAAAGAATAAGAAGGAAGGGATGACGATCGGTGTGATTCCGATTGATTCCATTTTTTCACCGGTCGTAAAAGTCAATTTTAAGGTTGAAGACACCCGTGTCGGGCAAATTACCGATTACGATCGTCTCATTCTTGAGCTTTGGACCAACGGTGCGATGAGCCCCGAAGAGGCTCTGCTTTATGCCTCGAATATTTTGGCCCGTCACCTTGACATCTTTGTCAATTACGGTGAATTACCAGAAGAAGAAGAGGAAGAGGAAGCGCAGGAAGATGAGTCTTTTAAAGAAATCGTCAATAAGCCTATCAGCGAACTTGAGCTTTCCGTTCGTAGCGCCAACTGTCTTGAAGCCGCTCAGATTAAAACGATTGGCGATTTAATTCAGAAAAGCGAAGGGGAAATGTTAAAATATAAAAATTTTGGAAAAAAATCACTTTCCGAAATAGCAGGGATTTTGACACCTATGGGATTATCTCTCGGAATGAATATTGAAGAGCGCCTTAAGGGTGGTAAAGCCGTTCAAGCGGATCCTGCCGTAAACGCAAATTAAGGATAAATACTCATGCGTCACCAAAAATTAAAAAGAAAACTAGGCGTTAAATCACAGCATCGCCGGGCTCTTCTGAGAAACCTGGTCAAAAGTCTTATTCAGAGGAAACGGATCAGAACGACTCTTGCTCGCGCCAAAGAGGCCAGTGCCTTTGCCGACAGCATGGTTACGATTGCCAAAAAAGGTGATCTTCATGCGCACCGGCTTCTGGTTTCGAAATTGGCCTGCAAGGAAAGCGCTAAGGTTTTGATGGCTGAAATCGCTCCTCTTTTTAAGGATCGTAAAGGCGGTTATACGCGTGTTCTGAGGATGGTTAACCGTCCCGGAGATAACAGCAAAATGGCTCTGCTTGAATTTACAGAGATTGTTGAAGCTCCTAAGAAGGACACGAAAAAGAAGGCTAAAAAGGATTCGAAGAAGTCCGATGTGAAGTCTGCGAGTGAATCCGTAAAGACAGAAACACCGAAAACCAAGAAAGCGGTTAAATCCGACGCCGAAACAAAAAATGCCGATGCTCCGGATGCCAAGGAGTCGGAAAAAAGAGGCGGTTTCTTGGGGTCTTTGCGTAAATTTCTCAAAGGCGACGAGTAAATTTCATCATACACCGTTGAGCGCAGATACTAATCTGTGCTCAGCGGTGAAATCAATCTGTACTAATCTTCGGTAAAATCATGGACCTTTCTCCCAGAGTTCTCTCACTTTCACCCTCAGCGACCCTGGCTATTACGGCTAAAGCCGCGGAAATGCGTGCTAAAGGGAAGGATGTGATCTCATTAAGCGCGGGAGAACCTGATTTTGATACTCCGGATTTCATCAAACAAGCCGCGATTGAAGCCCTCCAAAAGGGGATGACCCGATACACCCCGGCTACGGGAACACCCGAGTTAAAAAAAGCTGTTTCTGAAAAACTGCTTAAAGATCAGAAACTGAATATTCCGGCTGATCAAATTGTCATCAGTTCAGGTGCTAAGCATTCAATCTTTAATGTTTTATTTGCGCTTGTTTCCGAAGGCGATGAAGTTCTGATTCCCGCGCCGTTTTGGCTGAGCTATCCCGAGATGGTGACCTGTTGCGGGGCTAAATCCGTGATTGTTCAAACAACGCAGGAGCAGAGTTTTAAATTAACGCCCGAGGCCCTTGAAAAGGCGATTACGTCCCGTTCCAAAGTTCTGATTTTGAATTCCCCCTCAAATCCGACCGGTGCTGTCTATTCTGAAGCTGAATTTAAAGCGTTGATTGCAGTGCTTAAAAAACATCCGCAGATTGTTGTTTTAAGCGATGAAATTTATGAGAAACTGATTTTTGACGGACAAAAACATTTTTCAATTGCTTCTCTGGATCAGGAAATTGCTTCGCGAACTGTTGTCGTCAACGGGATGAGTAAGGCTTACGCCATGACCGGGTGGCGTTTGGGTTATGCCGCTTTTCCGGATAAGGCACTGGCCAAAGCTGTGGCCAGTTTCCAAAGTCATTCGACATCGAATCCGACCTCATTCGCCCAAGCAGGCGGCGTGGCGGCTTTGCAGAAAGGTGATGAAGCAGCTGAAAATATGCGGCAGGTTTTCGAAAAACGCCGGAACCGGTTTGTCTCGCAACTGAGCGAATTTCCCCAATTTAAACCCTTTATGCCGCAAGGGGCCTTTTACGTTTTTATGGATATCCAAGGCACGGGGATGAATTCCATGGAGCTTGCCACCTTGCTCCTTGAAAAGACCGGTCTTGCGGTTGTTCCCGGAGCTCCCTTCGGCAGCGACGGCCATATCCGTATGAGTTTTGCAACCTCGGATGCCAATCTGGATAAAGCCATTACCAGAATGGGTGAATGGTTGCATGCTCAAAAACAGTAGTTTTCTATTTTCCTCCCTGTAAATATTTAATTTCAATTTTGATTTCAACCTCAAGGCTTAACCGATGATTGCAAAACCCAAAGTCATCAAAGCGGGTACGGAGTGTGACCGTGAACAGTTAAAAGACTATCTGTTGACGCTCCACTATCAGAAAACCGACTTTGTCACGCGCCCCGGGGAATTTGCCGAAAGAGGCTCTACCTTTGATATCTATCCCGTAACGTATCGCGCTCCGGTGCGTCTGGAGTTTGAAGGCGAGCGCCTGCACGGTATCCGTGATTTTTCACCCATTGACGGAAAATCAATGTCCCGTTTTGAAGAGGTTTTTCTCCTTCCTGTAACGGATACGTTTAAGAAGAAGATTTCACGTTTGCGCGAAAAATTTGAATTCTATGAGCCTCTGACCGAGGCTCGCGATTTGGCCCAAGGCGACTATGTGGTCCATATGAAATATGGAATCGGCCGTTTTTTGGGATTGAAACAGCTTCAGGTTAAGGGAGTTCGCAAGAAACATTTTGCCATCGAATATGCCAATCGTGAGATTTTGTATGTTGATATCAAAGAACCGATTGAAAAATATATCGGCGCAGAAGGCTACAAGCCCAAACTGACCAAACTGCACAGTGCGGAATGGGAGAAGATAAAACAGAGAACACGGCGCGCGGTCCACGGCATCGCACATGATCTATTACAGATACAGGCGAAGCGTCAAATGCAGCGGGGCTTTGCCCTCTTAAAGGATCAGGATTGGCAGAGACAATTTGAGGAAGAATTTCCTTTCCGGGAAACCCCTGATCAGATTCAGGCGGTTTGCGACGTTAAAAAAGATCTCGAAAGCAAACGGCCCATGGATCGTTTAATTTGCGGAGATGTCGGGTATGGTAAGACCGAAGTGGCTTTCCGGGCTGCTTTTAAAGCCATCCTGAGCGGAAAACAGGTTGCCATTTTGGTTCCGACAACTGTTCTGGCCGAGCAGCATTATCTGGTTTTTAAGGAACGGGTTAAAAATTTTCCGGTGTCTGTAGAGGTCTTATCCAGGTTCCGGACGAGAACTTATCAGAATCGAATTGTGAAGCGGATTAAAGAGGGGGAAATTGATCTGGTCGTCGGAACACACCGTCTGCTTTCAAAAGATATCGGATTTAAAGACTTAGGTCTTCTGATCATTGATGAAGAGCAGCGCTTTGGAGTTCGGCATAAAGAAAAGATGAAACAGATGCGCTCTATGGTTCATGTTTTAACCATGACGGCGACGCCTATTCCCAGAACGCTGTATTTGTCTTTGATGGGCATGCGGGATATGTCGATCATCAACACCCCGCCCCAAAACCGTATGCCGGTTGAAACTCATGTGATGGAATATCATGATGAAAAAATTGCCCAAGCCGTCCGCCGTGAAACCGCGCGCGGAGGACAAATTTATTTTATTCATAACCGTGTGCAATCCATTGAAAAAATCCACCAACGCCTGAAAGAATGGATGCCCGATATTCGTTTTGGTGTGGCCCATGGTCAAATGGCCCCTCTGATGCTCGAAAAGATGATGAAAGAATTCATGGAAAAGAAAATCGACTGTCTGATCGCGACCAGTATTGTGGAATCGGGAATTGATATTCCTAATGTGAATACGATTATTATTAACCGCGCGGATGCATTTGGTCTGGCGGATCTTTATCAGCTGCGCGGCCGTGTCGGCCGCTACCGGGAAAAACGGCAGGCTTTTGCCTATTTAGTGATTCCTAAGAACTGGATGATGACCTCGGATGCCGAAAAGCGTCTTTCCGCGATTGTGAAGTTCACCGAATTAGGTTCAGGCTTTAAAATTGCCCTTGAAGATCTGGAAATCCGCGGAGCTGGGAATATTTTGGGACATGAACAGAGCGGTTTTATTCATGCCGTTGGTTTCGATTTGTATTGCCGTATGTTACGTCAGGAAGTTGAAGCCATTCGCGCTCATCGAAATCAAAAAAATACCGGGCAGGCTTAAGCTTGAACTCTTCAGGGACATATGCTATAACCAAGGCTCATTTGCCGGAGGAAGACCTTTATGATGATCATTAAAGATATTAATAAGTATTTAAAGTTATTATTTGCTACATTTTTTCTGCTAACCTTCTCATCATTCTTATACGCGCAGGAGCATGGTCAACTTTTAGACCGGGTGATTGCCGTGGTCAATAATGAAGCCATTACCCAGAGTGAGCTGGATGTCATGCTGCGTCCGATTTACGAAGACTATAAACAGGAATATAAAGGGGAGCAGCTTTTTAAACAACTGGCCATTGCCCGGCAGAAACTGTTAAATCAATTGATTGAAGACCGCCTGGTTTATCAAAAGGCCAAAGAACTGGAAGTGAAAGTTGATCCGGGTTTAATTGAAGAACATCTCGAAGAGTTTAAACAGCGTTTTCCCGACAACGAGACGCTGGAAGAAGCGTTAAAGATGCAGGGGATGACCTTAGGCAGTATTCGTGACCGTTTTCAAAGACAGGAAATGATCCGGCAGCTTCACAATATGGAAGTGCGTTCGCGCGTGGTGGTTTCACCGACGGATTTACAAAAATATTTTAACGACCATCCCGATGAATTCTCACAGCAGGAACGTGTCAAGGTACGTTCGATTACCATCAAGAAGAGCATCGAAGCCAGAGAAAAAGGATTGAAGGATGAGAATGCCTGGCAGATGATGAATGAAATTCAAACAAAACTTAAACAGGGCGAACCGTTTGAAAAACTGGCTAAGGATCATTCCGAAGATACGCGGGCCGAAGAGGGCGGTTTGAGTGAATGGATTGACCGGCACACCATGATTCCCGCCATTGATGAGATTATTTTTTCGTTAAAACCCGGAGAGGTTTCGCAAGCCATTGAGACCGAAATGGGCCTGCATCTTTTTCAGCTCGTAGAACGTCAGGATGGAGAATCAAAGACTTTTGAAGAGGTTCGCGAACAAATCCGCACACAACTATACAATGAGAAGCTTGAAAAACGTTTTAACGAGTGGATGGAAGAATTAAAAAAATCCGCTTATATTTCCGTTCGTTAAACTTGCCTCCCATGCCGAAGCCTATTTCAGCCTCTAAATCCGTTGTTGCCGTGACGATGGGTGATCCCGGCGGAATCGGCCCGGAAATTATCCTTAAAACCTTTGCCGGTTTTAAAAATAAAAAAGCTCCCGCCTTTGTGATTATCGGTTCTTATCAGGTCTTTTCGGCCCTTCTTAAAAAACTTCGTCTGAAGATTAATATTCATCTGATTGATTCGTCCGGGACCACAGCGCTGCGTTCCGGGCGCTTATTTTTTTGTGATGTAAGCGAACGTGCGGCGCGGTATCTGAAATCTACGCGATTTGATGTGAACCGGGTTCAGGCCGGCCGTGTCTGCAAAGTGAATGCCGCATGGGCCTTTGCCGCGTTAGATTATGCCGCAGAGGCTGCGCTGCAGGGCCGAGTCCAGGCGATTGTCACCGCCCCGGTCAATAAAACTTCCATGCGTTTAATTCAGCCGGGCTTTACCGGTCATACCGAGTATCTTGCCCGCAAAGCCAAGACCAACCGTTTTGCCATGTTTTTTCATAGCGAGAAACTGAAAGTGACATTGGCCACTATTCATGTCGCTCTTAAAGAAGTAAGCGGTTGCCTTAGTGAAAAGTTAATCTGTGAAAAAATTATGCTGACAGATGAATTTTTTAAAAAACGGCTCAGACTTAAAAAACCCCGAATCGCTGTTTGTGCCTTAAATCCTCATGGGCGTGAAACGGGCCGCGAGGAAGACCGTATCCTTGTTCCGGCCGTAAAGCGTATGCGCAGGAAAGGGATCCATGTTACCGGGCCGTTTTCGGCCGACGAGCTTTTTTATGAAGCTTATCACGGGCGTTATGATGCGCTTATTAGCATGTATCACGATCAGGCGTTGACGGCTTTTAAGATGATTGCTTTGAAAGAAGGAGTGAATGTCACGCTTGGATTACCCTTTGTAAGAACCTCTCCGGATCACGGGACGGCTTTTGATATTGCCTGGCGTGCCAAGGCGGATGAATCCTCCATGGTTTCAGCGGTGCGGCTGGCCGAAAAATTGATTTAAAGTCAATGCTTACGCAAATAGAACTCATCCGAAAATACGGTTTATCCATCCGCGGTCATTTAGGCCAGCACCTTCTAATTGACGGTAACATCAGCCGTAAAATCGTGGATGCCTTAAATCCTGCAGCCGGGGATGAAGTGCTTGAAATCGGTCCGGGCCTGGGGGCTTTGACCGGAGAACTTTTAAACCGGGGTAGCCGTTTAACGGTCGTTGAAAAAGACGCGCGTTTTGCTGAGATTTTAAATCGCGAATATGCCTCTGCGATGAATCCCCATTTTAAAGTGGTTCATCAGGATTTTATGGATTTTGACCTGAAGAGCTTAGGCAAAAAGCAGGACGTCAAGGTGATCAGTAACCTCCCGTATTACATTACCGCACCGATTCTGATGCGGCTGCTTGAGCACCGGGGTCTTTTTTCAAAGGCCGTTGTGATGATGCAGAAAGAAGTGGCGCAGCGTTTTACGGCCATGCCGGGCTCTAAAGATTACGGCCGGTTATCACTGAAAATGCGCTATTATGCCGGAATTACGCATTTGTTTGATGTGAAGCCGACCTGTTTTACTCCGCGGCCTAAAGTGCATTCCAGTGTCCTGGAACTTCAATTTCGAAAACGCGATGAACTCCCCAAAGATATCAATGAAGAATTTCTGTTTGATTTGATTAAGCTGGCCTTTAGCCAGCGGCGTAAGACGTTTTTAAATTTATTGATTCGCGACAAAACCCTGCAGATCGATAAGCAAAAAATCACCGAATTTTTCGAGTCTAACGGAATGTCGTTAAAGGTCAGGGGCGAAGAGCTTTTGATGAAGGATTTTATCCGTCTTGCGCAGCAGTTTCAGAACAGGATAGATTAAAAGAGACGACACCCATTTTTCAGCAGGAACCGGCGCTTTTAATCAGTCTCCGGTCTCTTGTCTGTGGTCTTTACTTTTTAAACTGTTCCTCTTCGGTTGAGCCTTTCATGCTCAGAGTTGAAGAGTTTCCTCCGGTTGCAATTTCAGTCACCAGATCGAAATAACCCGTGCCCACAAAGTCCTGATGTTTAATGGCCTCGTAGCCCGCTTTTTCCGCTTCAAATTCAGCTTCCTGCAGCTTGGAATAGGCGGCCATGCCTTTGTCCTTATAGGCTTGTGCTAAATTAAACATACTGTGGTTGAGGGCGTGGAACCCCGAGAGGGTGACGAACTGAAACTTATAGCCCATCTGGCCAAGTTCATTTTGAAATTTGGCAATTGTCGCCTCATCGAGATTCGCTTTCCAATTAAACGAAGGCGAACAGTTGTAAGCCAGAAATTTTCCGGGAAACTGTTTGTGAATGGCCTCTGAAAATTGTTTTGCCTCCGCCAGATCGGGTTTTGAGGTTTCAAACCAAAGCAGATCGGCGTAAGGGGCATAGGCTAATCCTCTTGAAATAGCCTGATCCATGCCCGCTTTAACCCGCCAGAAACCTTCAGAAGTCCGGTCGCCATGAATAAAGGGGCGATCATAAGGATCAATGTCATTGGTTAAAAGCGAGGCGCTGTAGGCATCGGTGCGGGCAACCAGAATGGTATCAACGCCCGAGACGTCTGCAGCAAGACGCGCGGCAATCAGTTTAGTGACAAATTCCTGCGTAGGGACAAGGACTTTTCCGCCCAGGTGGCCGCATTTTTTGACTGACGCCAGCTGATCCTCAAAATGAACTCCGGCGGCGCCGTCCTCAATCATCATTTTCATGATTTCAAAAGCATGCAGCGATCCTCCGAATCCGGCCTCGGCATCGGCTACGATCGGAGCCAGCCAATGAATACTATGATCATCCTTCATATGATGAATCTGATCCGCACGAAGCAGTGAGTTGTTAATTCGGCGGATTAAATAGGGCACGCTGTCGGAAGGGTAGAGGCTCTGATCCGGGTACATACGCAGAGAGTTGTTCATGTCCGCAGCCACCTGCCAGCCGCTGACATAAATCGCTTTGAGACCGGCCTTGACCTGTTGAATGGCCTGATTTCCGGTGACCGCACTCAGGACGTTGACATAATTCTCCTGATGGAAAAGATCCCACAGCCTTTTTGCCGTAGCCTTGGCAATGGAATATTCGCGGTGAATGGTTCCTTTGAGCCGGTAGACGTCTTCGGCAGTATACGGCCTTTTAAGTCCTTTCCAGCGGATCGAATCAGCCCAATTTTGCTTTAATCGTGTTAAAAACTCATCGCGTTCAAACATGACGTACACCTGCTTTCTTTTGGATTTTGTTCAGCTTAACTTATCATAGGCCTTGAGTGTCAGAAAATCAGGACACTCCGGCAGTGTGCTCATTTCTTCAAAAAGAGCCGCGGCCGTTTTGAATTGGCCCTGTTCAAATTTTTCGTCACCGGCAGCTTTTTGCATAGCCTTAAGCTCTTCGGTAATTATTTTTTTGACCAGCGTCTGATTAATTTCAATGCCGTCTTCGGTCTTGGCCTTATGCCGCACCCACTGCCAGACCTGGGTGCGTGAAATTTCGGCCGTTGCGGCATCTTCCATTAAATGATAGAGGGGAACGCAGCCCGAGCCCCTCAGCCAGGCTTCCAGATAGAGAATGCCGACATTAATATTAGTGCGCAATCCTTTTTCGGTGATCGTGCCTTGGGGGACGCTGAGTAAGTCTGCAGCCTGGATTTCAACTTCCTGGCGCATGATAGAGAGCTGATTTGCACCCGGCATGTGTTCATTAAAGGCGGTCAGAGCGGTTTCGATCAATCCGGGGTGGGCAACCCAGGTGCCGTCGTGTCCGGCTTTGACCTCACGGAGTTTGTCCAAGCGTACTTTTTCAATCGCCGCACTGTTGGCGGCTTCGTCACCGCGAATCGGAATTTGAGCGGCCATGCCGCCCATGGCATGAATGCCCCGGCGATGACAGGTTTTAATCAGAAGTTCGACATAGGCCTTCAAAAAGGCCTTATCCATGGTAACCTGACCGCGGTCAGGCAGTACAAATTCGGGTTTTTCACGGAATGTTTTGATGAAGCTGAAAATATAATCCCAGCGTCCGCAGTTGAGTCCCGCGGAATGATCCTTCAGTTCAAACAAAATTTCATCCATTTCAAAACCGGCCCAGATCGTTTCAATTAAAACCGTTGCCCGAATCGATCCTTGAGGAATGCCCAGTTCGTTTTGAGCATGGACAAAAACCTCATTCCATAGCCGGGCTTCAAGGTGGCTTTCCATTTTGGGAAGATAAAAATAAGGTCCGGTTCCGCGTTTGAGCAATTCCCTGGCATTGTGAAAAAAATAAAGACCGAAATCAAAAAGAGAGCCGGAGACGGGCTGCCCGTCGACCAGCAGATGCTTTTCATTTAAATGCCAGCCCCGGGGACGTACGAAAAGCACGGCGGTTTTTTCGTTGAGTTGATACGATTTACCTTCGGGCGAGGTGTATTCAATCGTTCTGCGGACGGCGTCTTTAAGGTTAATATGACCGTCCATGTTATTTGTCCAGGTGGGGGAATTTGAGTCTTCAAAATCCGCCATAAAAACATGGGCGCCTGAATTAAGCGCATTAATCATCATTTTACGCTCTACCGGCCCGGTGATTTCAACTTTTCGCTGTTGAATGTCTTTTGGAATCGGTGCGACGGTCCATTCCGAGGCACGGATCTGATCGGTTTCAGATAGAAAGTCCGGCAGCCCCCCGCGGTCAATCGCTTTCTGGCGTAATGTTCTTTTATAGAGAAGTTCGAGACGTCGTTTGCCGAAGGTGCGTGCCAATCCGGCCACAAACCGTAAGGCTTCGGGGGTCAGGATTTCCGGGTAACGGCCATGGACAGGCCCTTGAATTTCAATCCCGTCACGGTTCATTTTTTGAAGTATTTCCTGATCAGTATCTTTGGGTGTCATAGTCCTCCCGAAGGTTATCTGATAATCAAAGTGTACGTGTTAAACGCAAACACTGCAAATGTAAGTGACAGAACATAAGTTCTTGTTTATTCGATAGATGGTTAAGGTGTAAAGAAAATGCTATTGAGAAACGCGCCAATAGCTTAGGAGCTTCCCCGCCTGTAAGGCGAGGCGATCTCCTGCGCTCATAAACGGCGCTAATTTGTTTCTACATAACATTTTCTTTACACTTGTTACTCTTTTTCTCGCAACATTGACGAAGCGCTAGGAATCCCCTAACCTCTTTAGGTGCTTGACATTAATATCGGCAAAAAATTTTTTTTTCGGAGTAATACTTTTTGTTTCATCGGGGCGGGTTCAAGATCATTTTCTCCTTTGAATTTAGCGAATACCGCCTAAAATAGGAATCAAATCCCAGAGGAAAAGAATATGCCTTCTTTTAGAGACGATCTGTTTATTAAAGCACGGCTTTGCCGCAGTGGGATGCGTGTACAGGTGCGCGGAATCCCCATGTACTATGAAACCTATGGAGACGGTCCTCCGCTTCTTCTTTTACATGGAGGGATGTCCTGTCTGGATACGTTCCGCTGCCAAATTGCCGACCTTTCCAAACACTTTTGTGTGATCCTGGCCGAACGCCCCGGCCATGGTCATACCCCCGACCGTCCGGGCCCGTTCACCTATGAAGAGATGGCTGAGGACACGATCGGATTGATGCAGGCCCTCAAGATCCCGAAGGCTCAGATGATCGGATACAGTGACGGTGCCAATTTAATCATTCCTTTGGCGCTGAAAAAACCGGAGATGATTGAAAAATTCATTTCCGTCGGCGGTAATTTTCATTTTAACGGGTTGCTTAAACCTTTTCAGGATGAGCTGCTCAATCCACCCGAAGAAGACGATGAACACGAGGCCGCTTTTACCGACCGCAATTATGAAAAGTATTCTCCCGACGGTCCCGCGCATTTTGAGGTGGTCTGGAAGAAAATTAAAGAACTCTGGTTGAAGCACCCCGCCTATACCCAACAGGATCTGATGTCGATTAAAACCCCGGCGCTTATCATGGCCGGTGATCAGGACGTGATCAGTCTTGAGCATACGGCACAATTTCAACAGGCCCTGGTTTATGCTCAGCTTTGTATTGTGCCGGGCACAACGCACGGTCTTTTAAAAGAAAAACCCGAAATCGTAAATAAAATACTTTTGGATTTTCTGCTCAACCCTTTTCCTTTTCCCGAAGAGGAAAAACAGTGATTCGTGGTTCGTGACTCGGATCCAAATGTGACTTCAAATGAAATGGATAAGAATGTTTCCTATTTGTCTGGTAATGATGTTAAGTACGGTAATTTCGCTTTATGCTCATTCGAACGAGGTATCGATTTGGGAGGAGGACGGATACCGCTATATTCAAAGTAACGGTATTCCCGATCATACTCCCGGGCAATTCCCCAACACCGGCAACCCCAATACAATTTCCGAGCAGCACTATCAATTTCGTGTCACGCTCACGCCGAGGCTAAGCGGACAAACACATGCTTATGGACACAATCTTTTTGGCGTAGCGCTTAATGGGGTTCCCTTTGATCCGGGCACGGCCGAATTCTGGAATAATAACCCGCAGTCGGGCTGGAACTATGAGGCTCTCTCCGGCAAAATTAATTTGGGTGTGGACTCTAGCCACGCCCATGTTCAACCCAGCGGGGCTTATCATTATCACGGTATTCCTACGGGTCTTTTGCGTTCACGTCCGGGCGTCATGAAACTGATCGGTTATGCTGCAGATGGTTTTCCTATTTATTACCAGGAAAACATACGCAGCAGTTACCGGGTGCGCAGCGGCCAACGTCCCTCAGGGCCCGGAGGCCGTTATGACGGGACGTTTGTGCAGGATTATGAATACGTTTCCGGAGCCGGAGATCTGGATGAGTGTAATGGCCTGAACGGACAAACTCCTGAGTATCCGCAGGGAATTTATCATTATTACCTGACCTCAACCTTTCCTTTTGTGCCGCGCTGTTTAAAGGGGACGGCAGACAGCAGTTTTCAAAAGGCGGTGCCGCACGGAGCTGAACGCAATAATAGGAGAAACGGCGGTGGTCCCTCCGGCCAGCATCAAAGGCACCAGCCTCCGCAGGAAGCTTTTGATGCTTGTCAGTCTCAGTCCGAAGGCAGCACCTGCCGTTTTAATGCACCGCACGGAACGATTTCGGGAACCTGCTTAAGCAGACCCGAAGGCAAACTCTGCATTCCAAGGTGATCGTATGTGGCTTCTTCTCACCGGTGCTTTTACAATTTCATTTGCCCCGATTTTAGTGAAGGCCATCAGCCTTGAGCCTGCCTGGAGTGCAGCCTGGCGCCTGATGATTGGGACGTTCTTTTTGATGCTCCTGATTCTTGGGCGTGCTTTCCTGAGACGTGAATCACTTAAAAAAGTTTTTAGCGAGGTTAAACCGGTGCTCATTTTACTGACGAGTGCCGGGTTTTTTTTCGGGATCGATCTTTTTTTCTGGCACCGGTCGATTCATCATGTCGGTGCCGGTATGGCGACGGTGCTGGGCAATACCCAGGTGCTTTATCTGACCGCATGGTCCTGTTATGAACATCGGCATAAGCCGTCGTTACGTTTTTTGACGGCTATTTTTTTAGCCATGAGCGGGTTAGTGCTTTTAGTTGATTTGCATCATCACAGCGGTCAGGCCGAATATCTCCGTGGTGTGGTTTATGGGCTTTTAACCGGAGCCACCTATGCCGGGTTTTTACTTTTTCTGCGTAAGGCCGGAATGCGCATGCCGCATTTAACGCCGCTTCTGAAACTCTTTGTGATTTCATTTGCGGCGGCTGTTTTTTTAGTCTCCGCATCGTTTGCGACCGAAGCCAAACCCGTCTTCCAGGCCCATGACTGGCTATGGCTTTTACTCCTGGGTACCGTCGTGCATATCGGCGGCTGGTATTTGATCAGCCAGGGACTGCCCAAAATGCCGGCCTCCAAAGCCGGTCTTATTCTGCTTACGCAGCCGGTCCTGGCCAGTGCTCTGGGATGGATTTTCTTTCGCGAACATTTGACCCCGCTGCAACTCGCCGGTATGTTCATGACCCTGACCGGCATTTATCTGGGAGAAGCGCCGGGCACAAAGGACGAATAAACCCTTTACCCAGGCGGCCCATTTTCATGCTGTCGATATGGTATCTTTTTAGTAGAAGTAGTGACTGTTCCCGGGGGAGAGAAAGATGAATTCGCCGGACATTTTATTTGAAAAACTTTGGACACATTACGCTGATGTAAACCCTCAGGCCGGAGCTATACACCGTGCTTTGCAGGAGCGCGGTGAGTCCGTCGTCAACGACCATGTGGCCTTCCGTACTTTTGATTTTCCCCATACCTGTATAGAAGTCTTTGCCCGTCCTTTTATTGAATGCGGTTACCGTTTTCATCACGAGGATTATCAGTTCAAAGAGAAGAAACTTTTTGCGCGTCACCTTATGCATTCCGACCCGCACTACCCTAAAGTTTTTATCAGTCAGTTAAAACATGGCCAGTGCTCACCACGGCTGCAGTCCTGTATCGAAGAGCTTGCCGGGCAGGTGCCCGAAAACTTTATGCAGAACTATTCTTTTCTGACATCCGGAGCGGTTTGGAAACCGGTTGCATTTAAAAAGTATCAGGACCTTTTGCGCGAAAGTGAATATGCGGCCTGGATGGCGGCATTTGGTTTTCGTGTGAACCATTTTACAGTTTCTTTTAATCACCTTAAAACATTTAAAGATCTTTCGGAATTTAATCAATTTATCGAGAGCCTCGGATATCCGTTGAATGCTTCCGGCGGCAAGGTCAAGGGGACGTCCCAAACGCTGCTTGAACAGTCTTCGACACTGGCCTATCCGGCCAAGGTTTCTTTTGCTGACGGAGTCTATGATATTCCCGGCTGCTATTATGAATTTGCCCGGCGTTATCCCACGCCGGACGGCGAATTATTTCAGGGGTTTGTACCGGTTTCTGCCGATAAACTCTTCGAAAGTACTAATAACCCTGATCTTCAAATGTAAAAACAGCGTAGAGCGTGGAATGCTTAGGGTCAGTGCCTCTTATCATCGCCCATCATCACTCAGTATTTTATGAGGAGGATATTCTGTGAAAGAAGTTAAAAAGGGGATATACGAGCATTACAAAGGTAAACGTTATGAGGTGACCGGTTGGGCCCGGCACAGCGAAACGCTGGAACCGATGGTGGTTTACCGTACCCTCTATAAAACGGAGTTTCCTGAAGATATGCTTTGGGTCCGTCCGCTGGAGATGTTTACCGAAAACGTGACCGTTGACGGTCAAGTCACACCCCGTTTCCGCTATATCGAAGGTTCTTCTGAACATTAAACCGCTGCACATTTTTGGGCGATAATAAAGCATCATTTCCACAGTTTAAAAGGAGCGTATGCCTTATATTTCATCCGTTTTAGGAGCCATTTTGCTGATCATTCTCTCGGTGCGCATTGCCAGGATCTGGCGCAGTGAGAGACATGAAGCCTTTGTCTACATTGCTTTTTTACTGCTCTATGCGGTGATGACCTATCAGCGCATTCGATGGCAGGATGCTCCCCAGGATGTGATCTGGACCGTACGTATTTTTCTTGGGGCGGGGATCCTTTTTTTCTTTCCGGGGTTGATGGCTGAAATTTTTTCACGCAGATGGCGGCGTCATAAAAATATCGAAGCGCTTAAAAAGCAAAAAGGCCCTTTTGCAGAATTGATCAAAGGATGCCGAGCCCTTTCACAGGCCAGGATGGGGGCGCTGATTTTAATCGAACGCAAATCACGTTTGCACGAATGGTTTGAAAAGGGCTCGCCTGTTGATGCCCTTTTAACCAGTGATCTCCTGCAGTCAATTTTTACCCCGCCGGGAGACCTGCATGACGGTGCCGTACTTGTACAGGATGACCGCATCGTCGCGGCCGGCATTATTGTACCACTCACCAAATCAAGCATTTTCCCCAAAAGCCTGGGCACCCGCCACCGTGCGGCGGTGGGTTTAAGTGAAGTCTGTGATGCCCTTTGTGTCATTGTCTCGGAAGAAACCGGTGCGCTTTCCATCGCCGACCGCGGATTCTTATACTACAGCATTCCCGCCAATTCGTTTGCCAGCTGGCTCTACCGGGGCATGAAATTCAAACTGCCCCGCGATCAGGATCAGTTTTTAATTGTCTCTGAAAAAGATCATTCCGAAGCTTCTGCTCCTGGAGGGGCCGGGTGGTAGTTAGAGTTTGTTCGTTTTAAAAACGATTACAATCTTTTATGCCCTAAAAAACTTTTATGACCGACATACCGCAGCCTCACAAAAGACGTCCACGCTACCAAGGTAAGCATCCGCGCCGCTTTGAAGAAAAGTACAAAGAACACAATCCTGAAAAATACGGTGAAGTTGTCCAAAAAGTCATTGAGGGCGGCAAAACTCCGGCGGGAACACACCGGCCGATTATGGTGGATCAGGTTTTAAATGCTTTGGATCCGCAGCAGGGCCACACCGGGATTGATGCCACGCTTGGTTATGGAGGACATGCAGTCGAATTGCTCAAGCGTATTCTTCCGGACGGAAAACTTTTTGCCCTTGATGCGGATCCGGTGGAAATTGTCAAAACCGGGGAGCGTTTGCGTAAACAGGGGTACAGTGAAAGAGAATTGGTCATCCGCCGCTTTAATTTTGCCGGTATTTTGAAACTGCTCGGTGAAACAGACGGAGGGTTTGATTTTATTCTGGCCGATCTGGGTGTTTCTTCAATGCAGCTTGATAACCCTGCTCGAGGTTTCAGTTATAAGCATGAAGGTCCGCTTGATCTCAGACTCAATCCCGAGAAAGGGCAGCCTGCCTCTGCATTAATCCAGAAAATTTCAGAGGATGCTTTGGCCGAAATTCTGCGCTGCAATAGTGACGAACCGCACTCCGAAGCGATTGCCAAAGCGATTTGTGAAAACCGTAAAAAAATAACGACAACCACAGCGCTTACTCAAACGGTTGAAGCAGCGCTCCTTGCCGGTTACGAAAAACCCGAAACTGAAATTACGCGATCAATCCGCCGTGTTTTTCAGGCTCTGCGCATTGAAGTCAATGACGAGTTCTCAGCGCTTGAACAGTTTTTAAGGAACCTGCCGTTTGTTTTAAAATCCGGCGGACGTGTTGTGGTTTTATCCTTCCATTCCGGCGAAGACAGCCGTGTCGAAAAAGCCTTTACCGAAGGACTCGCTGCAGGTGTCTACGGATCCGTCAGCTTCAAGGCCGAAACCCCCGATGCTGTCGAATGTTACGCAAACCCCCGCGCTAAAAGTACCCTTCTTCGTTGGGCCCAAAAAGCCTGATAAGCCTTTAAAAAAGCGGATGGAGGGATTGGCAAATACTGTTTAACCGGGGTATAATCCATTCACCGCTTTTTCATTTACACATAAAAATCTTCAAGGGGCCGAATGCGACGTTATTTAGCCATCTTTTTAGCCCTGACCCTGGGGCTTCAGACAAATGGTTTTATTCTCACCGGACCGCTGCCCTTCGTCTATGCCGCTGCGCCGGCATCTGTGGTCGTTCCGACCGAAGCCATTCAAGCCGATTCGCTTGAAACGGATCCCGCGCTTGAGGTTTACCGCCAATGGATGCAATCCGGAGGCGGCGAGAAGGTGGCCCTCCCTGAAAATATTATGATTGATATGTATAAGGCCGCGGGCAATGACGGATACGCTTTCAAGCATATCGCCAAATTAATTGCCGAAGGACATATCCTGAACAATCACAGTGTTGATATGGCCAAACAGCGTGATGCGTGGGTCGAAAAACTTCTTTTTGAAATGGCTAAAGAAAAGGGGTATCAAATCGGGCGCTCGGATTCGGGTAATCAGGCGAGCGGTATGAAAAGTGATCTCGATCAGACGATCTACGTATTCAAAATGGAAAACGGTGTCCCGGTGCGTCTCAGCGTGCAGGACGACGAAGCCTTCATCAAAGAGTTTAGTGACCGCTGGACAAAGGCCTCGGGCGGAATTGAACTCGATGCGCTTGACCTGGCTTCTATTGCGGGCGGCAACCGTTTTCCTGATGGCCGCGACCAAACAATTACCGAGTATTTCAAGGAATTTGAACGCACAACCAAACAACTACGCGATACCCCGGGCGCTTATACCTATCAGGGCGCCGTTCTGCAGCAAATGCAATTCCGGGCTCTTGATGCAATCCTGAAAGAAAACCCGCGGGCTTTTCGCATTTATTCGCCCGATGGAACACGCGGGCCTCCCGATGATGCCGCTGACTGGAGCGACGAACAGTGGGAAGAATGGCGCCACCGGGCAATCAAGGATATGTTCGGAATTGAGCCCCAACTGATGAAGGGACATGCTTTCGGCGCCGCAATTGCTAATTGGTACGAGCTGCAGAAATACCTCAACATCAAAAAGAAATTTGAATCCAAATATCATCTGCGCACATGGGAAGATGCCATGTTTGTCATGCTGATCTCCAGTGCCGAAGAGGGGCGTACTTCCAAACGCGAATACCTGGATCTTGACGGCGCCAAAAAAGACCGCTACAACAAACTCATCATGCAGCGTCTGTTTCCGAATGATTCGGTTACTCAGCGCAAACATATGCTTGCCATGGAAGTTTCAGCCGACTTACGGCGTCTGCATAAAGCCAAAACCAACGATGATCTGGCCAAAATACCTTCCTTTAGCGGGCAGGCGATTACAGATCCAAAAGCCCAGAAACGAGCGCTTTTGAGCCGTCTTGCGATTGAACTGTATGCCGAGAAAGTCGGTTATGACCGTAACAAGGAATACTCTCCTGAGCAGATCAATGGGTTTATGGCGAAGCTTTCCGATGCGGATATTCGCCGTGCTGAACAGGCGCACCGGCACGTAGCCAGCGAGTTCTGTCTGGAATCTGTTTATCATACGTCTATAGATGCTTTTGAACTTCTGGTTGATCCCAAAAAGACCGAAACCTTCATCCGAAAATTTAATCATCTTCAGCAAAAACAGCGCAGCCGCGAGGCGATTGACTCGGAAACCTCTAAGGCCCAGGCTGAGCTAGATCAAGCACATACAGATATTGAAAAGCACCAGGCCGCTTACGAAGAGGCCAGGCGCAAACTTAAAGAAGGCGGCAAGTTGCAGAAGGACGAGGCACGCAGGCTCCGTCGTGACCGTGACAAGGCTAAGTTTTATTTGACCGATGCACAGAACCGCGCACGTCAGTCCGATAAACTGATTTCGACACTCGAACGTGAAAAATCGGAACTCGAAATTTTCAACCGTCTCACGCGTGAATTCGATGCCGAGGTGACGGATGCTAACCGCGGACAATTTTTAAAGCGGTTGGCTGATGGGGTACACATTTCGTTGATCCACGCCATTCATGATCTTGGCGGTGAGCGCGGTGCTGAACTTGTTCGGCGACTCAATGAAAAATTCCCCGGCCACGAACTGCGCATTGCCGAAATTCTCAAGCATAGTAAACAAATCGGAGTTGATTCGCCTGCCGCAGATCCTAATAACGTACTTAAAGCGGAACATCTTCCTAAAATTGAAATTGAAGTACCCGACGTGCCGGCTGAGGGGAAGGTGAAGAAAACACCTGCGACTGAAAGCGAAGGGATTATGGCTAAATTGCAGGGGCACGTCCGTGATTATGTTTTTAACGAACTTAAAATTGGGCCCGAAAAAGAACACGCCATCGACCTGGCTGTCCGGGATCAGAAACTTGTCTGGCACTGGCGCGATTATGCGCACGAAAAATTTAATGACACGGGTTCACTCGACACGCTTGGGCAGATTCTTCTCGGTATTGTTGAACGTGATGGGGATCTGAGCCAGGTGACCCCTTTCATTTTAAGCCAGCTTTCGCAGGAGTTGCCCGTTTACGGCCAGCTGGTCAACCTCGCAGACGGCGGTTTGGAGGGCGGCGCTATGATGGCACTGGCGATGATCGCACAGCCGGTGGGTCAGATGATGCTCGTCTATTCGCTAGGGTCGACGGCTTATGCCATCTACGACCGGGAAGTTGCTTCGCCTGCGCGTGCCAATAGTGAAGATGCCGTCTACCGCGGTTTTTACGGACCGGAACTTTTCAATTTTGAATCCAACATTATTGTGCCGTTTCCGGGCCTTTATGATGAGGAACTCAAAAAAACGGTCCAGGCGCTTCGTGATGTTGAAAATGAATGGCAGCTCAAGGGCAGTGCGGATTTGAGCGAACATGAACACCGGCTGAAAAACAGTGATGAACTCAAGGAGAAAGATCCGGAAGCCTGGCGCAAGCTTTTTACCGAAACCCGTCTGCTCAGACTGAAATACAAAGAGCGCAGCCAGAAATTGGCGGAATTGGAACTGAAGCGTGTTCAGCTTGTAGAGCTTAAACGTCAGACAGACTATCCTCCCAAGGACCAGAACGCCTGGCATTGGCAGGGTGGAAGTTACACGCAAAAATTTCTGCTTGGGGTTGAAGATATTCTCTCCTACATCGGTGTGGATGCCACCGGGCTTTCCGCGCTCGCGCCGGGCGCTCAACTCGAACAAAAACCTTTTGACCTTTATATTTTAAAAGACGTTTTTCCGATCATCGGTTTTTTTCAAACCGAGCAGGGATTTGTTGATTTTGAGGCTAGGGATGAGTCGGGGAAAATTGAGGTGCTTGAGGAAAAACGCGACAACTCGCTTGATATCGAAGAAAAACTCACGCTTGACGCTGAAATCCAGGAGCTTCGGCTCCAGGCTGAGCGTGCCAGGCGCGCAAAGAAATACTTAGAAACCGCACAGAAGAATCCGGAACTGATGTATAAAATCAAACGCGATTCAATTTATCCTTATGCGATTCGGCGCGGAGGCGGGGACCCAAATCTGCTTTCGGGAGAAAAGTTTGCGCCGGCATGGCTTGAGAAAAATAAGTCTGCGCTTGTGGATCTTTTGATTGCAAAAGATTTTATGTCGCTGCCTTGGGGAATCAAAAAGGAGGGCGATAAATTTATGCGTGAGTACCGTGAGGAAGGAACGCTTAAAAAGGTCGAGACTACGGTGGACTTTCCTTTCAGTGAAGAAAGTTTTAAAGAGCGTCTTGTCGCAGATTATGCGCGCAGTCAGCAGATGTGGGAGGAGAAAGAGAAACGGGAATATGAACGTAAACAATCGGCCAAAGAAAACCTTGCCAAGGCGATTGATTTTTTCAAGGAAGAGGCTATCGGTATTCTGGCTGAGAAGGAAACGGAAAATCCCGTCAGTCGTGATTTTTATAACTCGCTGATTTACTCGGCCGTTCAACGCAGCAAACCCAAAATTAAAGCCGACGTGGGTTTTTATGAAGCCGGCGGAGGGACTGCTGGCGGGGAGCAGAAGTTTGACGCCGGTGTGCTCGTCAACATTACGGCTGATCCCACGGTTTACAAACCTCCCTATGAGATCAAGGTGAATCACTTGAATAAAGAGGATGCTCAAAAAATACTCCAGGCCAAACAAGTAAACGGTATTCCTCTCGGTAAAGAAGTGCTGGCAAAACTTTCTTTGGCTGTGGATCAAGCTGATGAGGACACGCTAATCAGTATTGTCAGCGTTTTTGCCTCTTCGATTTTGGACGTTTCAGAAATTATATTCCCAGAGACATTGAGTGGGCCGGGCGCGGAGCCGCCCGCAAAAGAAGAAGCCGCGAAAAAAACAAAGAAACCTTCCGGCGGTTTCGGATCAATGGTTGAAGGGATGATTGCCGATTTTATGCAAGGCCAAAATCAACATGTTGCGGGCATGCGTCAACCCTCAGATAAGGTAAAGGAATTGGCCAATACCAACCTTGATTTATTGATGGGTCATGATGTTTCATTCGCTGAGGTAAAATCAGCATCTGTTTCCGGCGAGCTTGTGATTAAAGACGGATCCAACTGGGGCGATGCCGTACTGGGAGGGGTTTCAAGATCTTTCGGTGCAGGGAATCTTTATTTTTATTCTGAGGCATTTAAAAACTTAAAACCCGGTCAATACTTAGCCTATGAAGTACTTTGGGCCCCAACAAAAAAAGGGCCGTGGAAACCGGTAAAAATGTTCAGGGATGAAAATATTATTTCATTAATGAATTACGCCAAACAGGGTGAAGCGGCAGATTGGCGTTATTTGCAGCGTGGATATCTTTGGTCAGATTATGATGGCGATGGAGATGGTAACCATGATCTTATTGTGCCGGAAACACCTACAGGAGATTTGTTTATCAACGGGATTGGAATTGAAAGGTCTGAATGGCCTGAGAACGACGGCCCTTATCTTAAAATTCGTGAAGCAATTATGACCGAAGGGATTGTTCCCAATGAAAAAAGGAAATGGACGGGTGAATCCAATATTTTTGAACCGGTGTATGACATTTTATTCGGAAACACTTATGGCTATTACGATAGCGATGTCCGACAAGGAAAGGTTCCGAGGCATATTAATATTTCAAGACATAATACAGAGATTTTGCCCGAGGCTCACAGTAGTTGGCCGAATGCCGACAGAAGCAACCGGGGATTCACTTTAACTTTTGGCGGAAAAAATATCCATATTATTGAAAGACCCGATGGGCCTTTGAAAGTAACCACCAAGGTGGGTACGCTTCATTATTGGATGCCCAAATATTTAACAGGCCGGATGCAGCCGAGTGATGAAGAGCTGGGCCCCGGGTATGGAGGTAACGGAGGTTTTCAGGTCTTAATCCCGCGCATTGAGCCAGGGACCACAGAAGATGTGACAGCCTCGGTAAGATTTCGTGGTAAAACTTACAGTAAAACCTATAAAGTGCATGCTCATGAATACAAACCGCAAGAGGTTTATATGAGCGGTCTTTATGCTCCGGAATATGCGGCATTGACCAAGATGATTGATCCACCGCAACCTGCCTATGAAAAGTATGAAGACCTTGCTGCTGTTAACGAACCCATTGAACAAGCTTACATTGCTGCAGCCAATGCATTTAATAAAGACCCTGCGGGAAGTTATAGCACCTACATCGAAGCTTTCAAAGCCAAGACGGATATGTCTGTGCAGTTTGCTGCTCAATCCAGGTGGAATGATAAAAAACGAATGGACGAAGAAGTCAAAAAGCTTGAAGAAGATATAGAAAGTTACAAAGGATATAAACAACGTGCACAGGAAAATGGAAGAACTGAAGATGTGAATCGGTATCAAAAAAAGATTGATGAGATGACAAAAGATATTGAAACCAAGAAAAAAAATTATGCAAGAAATGTGGCGTGCGCTCAATTGAGAGTTTTGCTGGGGCTGGCGTCTAACCGGGCAGATGTTTCGGACTTTGCTGCGGCTATGAGTTACTTTAATCAATACAAAACATTGATTGATACCATGAAAGGCCAGGGCTTGGTTGATGAAGATCGAGCCCTGTATCTTCGTATTAGCGGACCTGGTACTCGGTTGGTTTTTAGTACTTTATCCAGCGCTAATCCTTATATGTTTCTAAAGTATATGGGAATGGCAACATTGACACCGGAGTACTTTAAGGAAGCCGTAGAGCTGAATGAAAAGCAAAAGAAATCCGAAGATAATTATAAGCCTGACAGGTGGATGTATGACACAGAGCCTGAGGAATATATTAAACTTGCTCAACTCATGGCCATTCGTTATGCGGATCAAGCTCAAGCAACGGCTTACTTTCACAAGGCTGCAGAGATCTCTATTGCCCGGACTGAAGAAAGGGGCGGTGACGTCGAAAAAGCCCGAAAATCAATTTACAATCGTGTCCCTGGCTGGCTTTTAATGGATGAAAAAATTCCGGCAAAAGGTGCTGGCGAGGAAATTAAAGTCACCCCCGAAATGGAAGAGATGAATGATTGGATTCAAGAACTCGAAACCCCGGAGCCCGATACTTCTTACATGCCTTCCGCGGTGCCTGCGGCCCCTCAGGTTAATCCATCGTATACCGCTTCAACAGAAGCTCAACCCAAACTGGCACAAAACCAGGAGAAACCTGCTGTAGAGGCTTCTCCGGCAGCTTCAGTACCGGGTTCAAACACCGTACAAACCGATGCCATGCGCGCAGATAGTAAAAGTAATATGCCTGCGCCGCCTGTGGTCCCCAAAAGTGCAGCTCCGGAGGAAAAATCCGCACCGGTTCAGCAGAATTCCGATATTAAAAACCTTGCCGGGGAACAATTACCCTTTAGCTTTACGTCACAATCTTCTGAAGCCGAAGATGCCGTGCGCAGGTTTGATTTCCAGTCGGCCTATACCTTATATTTTTCACATTTGCAGACTCATCCTGATGATGTCGGGGCCTTGATGAATATTGCCGTGATCGAATCTTTTTCCGGAGCCATGGACCAGGCCATAGCCCATGTTATGCAAGCGATGGCGGTGGCGGAGGACAAAACGCCGGTGACGCACGAGCTGCTTTATCTTTTGACCGGCAAACATGATTGGACATCAGCCGCAGGCTGGATTGACCGTCTGCTTAAGGATAATCCTGATGATGCTACAGCATTATCCTACCGCGGGACCGTTTTTGACGGTCTGCAGAAAAATGAGAAGGTTATCCGTGCGGTATACCGGAGCGCCGCAGCCAAAGATCCGTCGTTGGCCGCCAAACGTTTTGACCGGGGTATTGCGCTGATGAACATGAGCCGTTTTGCGCATGCAGTCATAGAATTCCGTGCGGCGATGTTTATGGATGAAACCATTGTGCAGCCCTATTACTGGCTGGGTAAAAGCTATGCAAAGGTACAGTTCACCCAGCTTGCACTTGAAAATTATCAAAAGTTTCTGCAAAAGGAATCTGACCCCGACTGGCACAATCGTGCAGAGCTTGAAATGAATACCGTCCGCTTCAGCGGGAACCCCGGCCCTTACCTGATTCCTCCTGCCGGCGGCGGTAAGGCAGGAAACTTCGGAGCTATGGGGCAGTACATGACTAGCCGCATTGCCCGGAATAATCATCTTATACCACCCAAAGGCGGTCTGATTACGATCATCATCCCGGGCTCTCCTGCAGAACGTGCCGGTCTTAAACCCGGCGATATCATCCTGACCTTTAATGGTCATCCGGTCGTACAAACCGAGGTGCTGGCTGAATATGCAGGCGCCATCGCTGCCGGCACCCCCGTTACTCTTGAAGTTGTGCGTGAAGGCCGGCCGTTGAATATTCAACTGACCGTCGAATAATTCCGCTGCTTTGAACGCTGGCCGATAAAAAGCCCCTTGAAATATACTAAAATAAGTATATACTTGCTTTGGAATATAGAGGAGTGCAAGATGAAAGCTTCAAAGGAACTGGATGCGATCACACTGAAAAAAGCGGCCGGGATGTTAAAGGCCATGGCGCATCCCTTGCGGATACGGCTGGTTGAAATCCTTGAAAGCGGACCTTCATCGGTCAGTGATTTATGTATCCGGGCCGGTGAGGATCAGGTGAGCGTGTCCAAGGCTTTAGCGGTTCTTAAACAACAGGGTATTCTTGCCTGTGAAATTAAAGGGAATTTGCGTATTTATTCAATTATTTATCCGAATGTTTTTAACCTTCTAAATTGTATTAGAGCCCACGGACAGTCCGACGGGCGGAAACGGGGTGTGAGATGAGTGAGGTTAAGTTTTGTACGGCAGAAGAATTTAAAAAACGCCTGGCATCTGAAAAAGGTCTTCAGGTTTTTGACGTACGCGAGGCATTTGAATATGAAAGCGGGCATTTACCCGAAAGTATTCTCAAACCTTATTCGGAAATTAAACAGTGGGCTCCGGCGATGGATAAGACAAAGCCTGTGTACCTGGTGTGTAAATCCGGAGCCCGTGCGGGCAATGCCGCCAGGGAACTTGCGGCGCAGGGTGTCTGTGAGGCTGTGGTGGTCGAAGGCGGCATGAATGCCCTTGAAGGCAAGGCGTGTGCGATTCGCAAACAGGGTGTATGGGACATTGACCGCCAGGTGCGTTGTGTTGCCGGAGCACTGATCTTGATCGGTTTTTTACTGGCCTGGAAAGTTCATCCCGGATTTTTAAGTATTCCGGTTTTTGTCGGCTTGGGATTATTCCTTTCGGCATTGACGAATTTTTGCGGCATGGCGATTCTTCTGGCGAAAATGCCCTGGAATCAGGTTAAATCAAAGCGAGGTGTGTCATGAAAGTTGTGATTATTGGGGGCGTGGCCGGTGGGGCATCGTGTGCTGCACGGTTGAGACGTCTTCTTGAGGATGCTGAGATTGTGATGGTTGAAAAAGGAGAACATGTTTCGTTTGCCAATTGCGGGCTGCCTTATTATGTGGGCAATGTGATCAAGGAGGATAAAGACCTCCTGGTGGCAACACCCGCACTTTTTAAAAAGCGTTTTAACATTGATGTCAGAGTGCGCACTGAAGCGGTGGCCATTGACCGCAGCAGCAAAACGGTCCGTATGCGGGATTTGGTCTCAGGGAGCGAATATGATGAAGCCTATGACAAGCTTGTATTGGCAACCGGTGCGGCTCCGCTCAAGCCCCCGCTTCCCGGAATCGAGACCGAAGGTATTTTTACCTTAAAGTATGTCACCGACAGTCAAAAAATCAGACAATGGATCGAAACTAAAAATGTGCGTAAGGCCGTGATCGTGGGCGGCGGTTTTATCGGACTTGAGATGGCCGAGAGTTTAACCGGCGCGGGAATTCAGGTGTCCGTGATTGAAATGCTCAACCAGGTGATGCCTCCGGTTGATTTTGAAATGGCCGAGCCTGTACATGAACATTTGCGTGTCAAAGGCGTTGAGCTTGTGCTTGGCGATGGGGTGCAGGGTTTTGAGAAAACGGCAAACGGAGTCGCGGTCACGACTAAGGGCGGTAAAAAAATTGAAGCCGAACTGGTGCTGCTTTCAATTGGTGTGCGTGCCGAAAGCCGTTTGGCCGAAGCGGCCGGTTTGAAGCTGGGTGAGCGCAAAGGCATTTGGACGAATGAACAAATGCAGACGAGCGACTCTGAGATTTATGCGGTGGGTGATGCCGCTGAAATCAAAGACGCGATTTCGGGTACGCAGGCGATGGTGCCTTTGGCCGGTCCTGCGAACCGTCAGGGACGGGTTGCGGCCGATGCGATTGCGGGTAAGAAAACCGTTTTTCGCGGGGTGCAGGCGACTGCCATCTGTAAGGTTTTTGATTTGGCTGTGGCCATGACCGGTGAAAGTGAAAAGAGTTTGAAAAGAATGCAGATGCCTTATGAAAAAGTTTATCTGCATCCGACCGACCACGCCTCGTATTATCCCGGTGCACACACCCTGCATTTAAAAGTATTGTTCTCTCCGGATGACGGGCGGCTTCTCGGGGCGCAGGCTGTCGGAGCCGGTGGGGCGGACAAGCGCATTGATGTGATTGCCATGGCGATTCAGAAAAAAGGAACGGTCTATGACTTAGAAGAAGCCGAGCTTTGTTATGCTCCTCAGTTTGGTTCGGCGAAAGATGCAGTGAATATGGCAGGGATGATCGCGGTCAATGCCCTGCGCGGAGATGCTCCGATTTATCATTGGGACCGTCAGTTGGAAACCCCGCAGGAGGACACGATTCTGCTTGATGTGCGCAGCTTCTCAGAGTACCAGAAAGCGCATGCTCCCGGGGCCGTTAATATTCCTTTGGACGAGCTGCGGGGCCGGATAAATGAGCTTTCGACATCCTCTGAAATTCATGTATACTGCGGCGTCGGCCAAAGAGCCCATAATGCGGTCAGAATTTTAAGGGCTCATGGCCTCAATGCACTTAATTTATCGGGTGGATTTCAGACCTATAATGCCTATCGCAGTGCCAACATGAAAGGATCTTCCAATGGCTAAAGCAAAAGCAAGTCACATTCTCGTTAAAGATGAAAAAGCCTGTCTGGATCTTAAGGCTCAAATCGAACAGGGCGCCGATTTTGCGGCGCTTGCGGCAAAACATTCACTGTGCCCTTCGGGCCGAGACGGAGGGGCTTTGGGTGAATTTTCTCAAGGACAAATGGTTCCCGAATTTGACCAAGTGGTTTTTACCCAGGAAGTCGGCAAAACACACGGCCCGGTCAAAACACAGTTTGGTTATCATCTGGTCTATATCGAAAGCCGCTCATAAATTCAGCCGCGCATGGAAGAACCCTTTGATCAAGAACTTCAGTTTCCGCTGGTTTGCAATTATAGAATTATTGCCGAAGATTTATCGGGAATTGATTTTGTGATTGAAACCGTGTTAATGGAAATGGGCATTCGCGTTCCGGTTCAAAAAGGAAACCAATCTTCACAGGGCCGGTACCTGACTTTCCACGCGGATATTGAAGTCGATTCAAAAGAGATGATGACACGAATTGATGGCGAATTAAGAGCCATTAATGGTGTCAAAATGGTGCTTTAGCCATGAAAAAGTGTCCTTATTGTGCCGAAGAAATTCAGGAAGAAGCGGTTAAATGCCGGTGGTGCGGAGAGTATCTCACCAAGCCTGAGTCCAAACCCGCCGCGGCCTGGTATTTTAAAACTTCGATTGTCGTTGTCGCTTTTTTGTGTGTGGGACCTTTGGCCTTACCTCTTCTGTGGTGGAATCCGCGTTTTTCCAGAAAAGCCAAGATTCTCTGGACAGTGATCGTAGCGGTGGTCAGTTATTTTCTGACTGTGGCCAGCGTGGAATCGTATAAAAACCTCAAAGAGTACTACGAGCTGATTTTTCAAAGCCTGCAATAAAAAATAAAAATGCCAGGTTCCTTTTATGGGTACCTGGCATTTTTTGTGCAGATTTTTGACTCTTACAAAAGAAACCTCAGTTTTGTAAGAGGCCCTTGCAAAAAGTTTGTGTCTGTTTTTTTGTGACTCAGTCTATACTCTTACAAAAAAAGACACTGTTTTGTAAGAGTAAGAGCTTCTAACAAAAGACTTGGGTCGGTTTTTTTTGTGACTCAGTCTATACTCTTACAAAAAAAGGCACTGTTTTGTAAGAGTAAGAGCTTCTAACAAAAGACTTGGGTCGGTTTTGTAAGAAGCTCTATACTTCAGGTGAGGATGTCGTCGATTCGGAGCTATCGCCGGATCCGCCGCTGCCGCCGCCCATACAGCCCGAGCCCCCGCATCCGCAGGCGTAAAGCGTTTGTCCGGCAAAAGCCACACAGGCCAGAATCAGCATTACCCAAATCAATTTTTTTTTCTTCATAAAACTCCTCCTAAATGAGCACAGTACTTACGGAGCCCGAAGGGCGACGGCAAGTACCCCGTGCGAATTTATCCCAGGAGGACTGCGACCTAGCAGTCCGGATGGGATTACCATCTAAATGAGCACAGTACTTACGGAGCCCGAAGGGCGACGGCAAGTACCCCGTGCGAATTTACTCCCGACCTTTTTGGTCGGGAATGAATAACCTCGGCTTAGGTAGCCGAGTGTTATTTTTATCCCAGGAGGCTGCGGCCAAGTGCTCCGTTAATGCCGTATTTTGGCATTGTTACGGACACTTGTGCTGTCTACCGATAAAAATCAAATATCAGACAGTACTAGCAGTCCGGATGGGATTACCATAAGTGCACTTTATAAGTATTACCCAAGAAAAGCGTTTTGACAATACATCCCTTGCCGGATAAGACTTTTCGAGCCACTATCTCTCTGCGGACGTTTGTTGTATGATAGAGAAGTTTTGGGGCGGTTTTAAGGACTGAATTTACCCAAAATTTACTTTTTTTTAAAACCCTGATTTCATCACCGCATTAAACTTCAAATCTGCTTAAAGGCCACCAAGGGAGAGGGTACATGCTGAAGAAGAGAGCGTCCTACTTGATCGGAATGGATATTGGCGGAACCAAGATTCTGACCGGCGTATTCGACCGTAATTTTAAAAAATGTCTGGCCAGAGAAAAGACAGCCGTTGATGCAAATAAGGGACGTGCGTTTTTTCTGAAATCTCTGCGTGAGAACATCGAAAGTGTTTTGGATGAAGCCGACGTTAAAATGAGCCGTGTTGCTGCTATTGGGGCAGGATGTCCGGGAATGATTCAAAACCCCGGAGGCATTGTCCGGCTTTCACCGAACATTGCTTTTTTAAGGAACTTTGAACTCGGCAATTGGATGAGCCGTGCATTTAAGGTTCCTGTGACGCTGGAAAACGACGTGAATGCCGGAGCTTACGGAGAGCAGCAGTTTGGTGCGGCCAAAGGTTTTCAAAACGTCATTAATATTTTTCTCGGGACCGGAGTCGGGGGCGGGTTGATTCTGGACGGGAAACTTTACCGGGGGATGAGCGGAGCTGCCGGTGAAATCGGACATATGTTTTTAAATCTTCCGGCTTTTTGCGACGGCAATAACCGGCTGAGCACTTTTGAGTCCTATGTCGGACGGCATGCAATTTCAACCGAGGCTGCGGAGCTGATCCTTAAACAGAAAGCGCCGTTTCTATTGAAAAAAAGCGGCTCAGATGTCCGAAGAATTAAAAGCAAGGCTTTGGCCGCTGCCATTATCCGGGGCGATACCGAGGTCCGTAATATGATGATCCGTAAGGCACGCATTCTGGGCATTGCGATGGCCAACGCGGTCAATCTTTTAAATCCCGAAAGAATTGTCCTCGGCGGCGGAGTGATTGAGGCGATGGGGGGGCTGATCTTATCGGAGGCCACACGTACGATGCGGCTTTATGCCCTGCCGCCTATGGTTAAAGGGGTTTCGGTTGCCAGCGCCAAACTGGGAGATGATGCGATTATTTATGGCGGCGCGAAGCTGGCCCTGGATTTTTTACTCACCCCTAAAATTCGTAAAGGAAGCAGATATGGCTCAAAGCGTGGATAACAAGAATACCGTTGCCGTCATTGACGTCGGTACCAGTGCCATCCGTATGGTGGTCGCCGAAATCGGCAGTAAGGGGGAGATCCGTTTTCTGGAAAATCTGCAGAAGGCGGTTCATTTCGGTAAAGATGTTTTTGTCACTAAGAGAATCAGTAGCGCCGCCATGCGTGAGGCAATCGAGATTTTAAAAAATTACAAAAAACATATCCAGACTTATGGGGTTTCAAGAATTCAGGCCGTGGCCACCAGTGCTGTGCGCGAGGCGACCAACCGTGAGAATTTTATCGATCAGGTCTATGTGCGAACCGGCATTGATGTTGAGCTTCTCGAAGGCGCCGAAGAAAACCGTCTTGATTTGATTGCCGTGGAACAGTCGCTTAAAGACGGCATCGATCTTTCGACCCAAAACTGTCTGATTGTCGAAGTCGGATCGGGCAGCACGGAGCTCATGGTTTTAAATCAGGGGCAGGTTGAGGTGACGCGTAATATTGCTTTCGGTTCCATGCGCTTACCGGAAAATCTGGATTACAGTAAGGTTGACCGTGCGGTGCTTAAACGTATTCTGAGACGGCATGTCAACGAGATCGTAGCCTATTCGGACAAGGAGTATAACTTTTCGAAACTGGATACATTCATCGCTTTGGGCGGGGACATGCGCCGTGTGGCCCGGAGACTTCATGAGCAGACCCAGGCGAGTTATGTCGTGCTTGAACGCAAAGCCTTTGATAAAGTCATCAGCGATGTCGGTAAAATGACCCCGGAAGAAATCGTGAACGAATATGATCTCACCTATCCTTCCGCCGAAACTTTTTATCCCGCCCTTCTAATCTATTCCTATTTTTTTGCCAGTGTGAAAACCGAAACGATTGTTGTGCCGATGGTGAGTATGCGTGACGGATTGATTTATGAATTGTCGCAAATGTTTTCCGGTTACAAGCGCACCGATGTGGCTAAACAGGTTCTGAATTCGGCCCGGCATTTGGCGGAAAGATACGGTTATGACAAAGCGCATTGTTCCTGTATTGCCTCGCTGGCGATTAAGCTTTTTGACGCGCTGACTGTGGATCACGGCATGGGTTCGCGTGAACGGATGCTTCTGGAAGTTTCGGCCGTCCTGCATGGTATCGGGGCCTATATTTCCCAGTCGGGATATCATAAGCACTCCGCTTATCTTGTCAGTGCCTCCGAAATTTTCGGACTCCGAAAAGAAGGTAAAGACATTGTGGCGAATGTGGTTCGCTATCACCGCCGTTCGGGTCCAAAACCCACTCATGTCAATTATATGTCACTGCCCAAAGCGGCCCGTGCAACGGTTTCAAAGCTGTCGGCCATTTTGCGTGTGGCATGCGCACTGGATGAGGGCTCGCAGCAGAGAATTAAAAATTTTGATCTGAGTTTCGAAGATGACTCTTATGTGATTACCGTGCCTGCTGAAGCAGGCGATATTAGTATCGAGCGAGATGCTCTGCGTGACCGGGGCCGGATGTTCGCCGATGTTTTTGGCGCGTCGATTCAATTGAAAGCGCGCAAGGAATAAAATCGATGAGTGACCTGACGACTAAAAAATCGGATGAAACACGCTTTTTTGACCGTGAACTTTCATGGATTCAGTTCAATGAGCGTGTTTTTAATGAGGCCGCGGATGAAACAAATCCGCTCCTGGAGCGTCTTAAATTTGCCGGAATCGTCAGTTCCAATTTTGACGAATTTTTCATGGTCCGTATCGCGAGTCTGTCCGAAGAGTCGCCGATGGCCGCCGAGGCTTATTCGGCTGCCTTTGATTTGATGAAACGGCTGCATCAATATTGCGGTGAAACTCTGATGCCCGCGCTTAAAACAGCCGGAATTGAACGTGTTTATCCGCATTCCCTGAGCGCAAAACAGCGTGAATATCTCGACCGTTTTTATACCCATGAAATTCTGCCTTTGCTCACTCCGGTTGCCGTGCGCGCCGAAACCGGTATGCCCGCGCTGGTCAACTTAAGCCTTTATCAGCTGGTTCAGCTTGTCAAAGAAAATGAACCGCAGAATAAACACTATGCCGTCATTGAAATTCCGAAAGTTCATCCGCGGTGCATTTCTCTGCCTTCAGAAACGGCAGGTATGGCTTATATTCTGATCGAAGATATTCTCGGGCTTTATGTCAAAGATTTGTTTCAGGGCTATGCGGTCACCGCTAAAGCCCTTTTAAGGATGACGCGTGCTGCCGACCTTTCGCTGAATGAAGAGCGCGACGAAGACTTCTCTAAAGTCATGACGGAGATGCTCAGAATGCGGCGCAAAAGCGCGGTCGTGCGGCTTGAACTTTCCGGGCCTGTTGACGTGACCGATTTTTTTATGCCCCTGACCGAAGTTGCGCCGGAAAAAATTTTTCGCTGCGACGATTGGCTGGATCTTAAAAGTATTTCGCAGCTTGCCTTTCAATCCGGATTTGAAAATTTAAAGCGTCCCGTTTGGACGCCCCGCAGTCTGCAGGAATTTGACAACCCGGCAGAAATCTGGACGGCTTTGCGCGAAAGAGACGTGCTGGCCCATCATCCTTATGATTCTTTCGACGCTTTCCTGAAATTTTTAAAAGCGGCCGTCAATGATCCTGAGGTGCTCGCAATTAAACAGACGCTTTACCGCATTGCGATTCCTTCGGCGGTGCTGGAACAGCTTGAAACTGCGGCCGAACGCGGTAAGCAGGTGACGGTGTTGGTGGAGCTGAAGGCACGTTTTGAGGAAAAACGAAATATTGAATGGGCAGAGCGGCTGATCAACGCAGGGGCGACCGTGCTCTATGGTGTGGCCGGTTATAAGACCCACGCCAAGGCCTGTTTAGTCATACGGCGTGAGGCCGAAGGCATACGGCGTTATCTGCATTTAAGTACTGGTAATTATAATGAAAATACCGCCCGGCTCTACACGGATTTAGCCCTTTTTACCTCCGATGATACGATGGGCGCCGAAGTGGCTTCCTTTTTTAACCTGGTTACGGGACTTTCCGAGCCCGTCGGTTTTTCAAAAATTGAAATCGCACCTTATGGATTAAAACGCAGGCTGCAGCGTTTGATTGTACGCGAGGCCATCCGCAGCCAGCGTGAGCGCAAAGGTCTGATTATTGCCAAAATGAATTCACTCGTGGACCGGGACATTATTGAAACGCTTTATCATGCCTCGCAGGCAGGCGTTAAGATTAAATTGAATGTCCGCGGGATCTGCTGTCTGAAACCGGGTGTGAAGGGGATGAGCGAAAATATTGAGGTCGTCAGTATTGTGGACCGCTTTCTTGAACACAGCCGTATTTTTTATTTTTATAATGAAGGGGAAGAAGACCTTTACCTGTCGAGCGCCGACTGGATGCCCAGAAATTTAATGCGCCGTCTGGAATTGATGTTTCCGGTCGAAGACTCTCGGTTGAAGCGGCAAATTATTCAGATTCTGGAAAACGGATTTAAAGACAATATCAAAGGTTCATGGCTGCAGCCGGACGGTACGTACCGCAAACTCTCCGAAGAAGAGCGCAAAAAGCCTTTTCGCCTTCAGGAATATTTGTGCGAGCAGACCCTGAGTCAGGAAAAGGATGAAAAACGCCGGCTGCCTAATGAGCTGAAACCCCAGCGCCCTTCCAAAGAATTGCTTTCCTCGTCTGTGAAAGACGAGCCGGAACAAAAATAATTTGTACCCGAGCTTGAACAAAAAAACGAAATCCCGGACGTCTTTAATCAAGGCTATATAACGACATACCGGATATTGCCGGTTCTTTTTTCTCCGGAAGAGATGGGCGTAATAAGATGTTTTTGAGGATATCGTTTGTTTGCTTGCGCCACAACGGTTATAATCAACCCGCATCACAGAAAGCTCAAATCATTCATTTCAACCGATATCACCACCCTAGTGTTTCGTCAATGCCGAATTCTGGCATTGTTACGAACACTTGTACCGCGAACCCGGCTTTTATGGTTGACGCGGTGTGAAGTTCGGAACCTAAGAGTAAAAGTTTAGAGAGGCCTGTCCTAAAGATCCTGATGAAAGTTTATTTAATTAATCCCCGTTTTGAATCCACGATTTGGTCTTTTGAAGGACTTCAGCCTTTTACGGGAACAAAATTTCTGACAACACCGCTTGGGCTCGTGACGGTTGCTGCGCTTACCCCTAAACATTGGGATGTTGAGATCGCGGATGAAAACGTTGAGGAGATCAATTTTGATACGGATGCCGACCTGATCGGCATCGGTCCTTTCAATGTACAGTATCAGCGTGCGCTTCAAATTGCCGCGGAATTCCGCAAAAGAGGAAAACCGGTGGTGATCGGCGGGCCTTATTGCAGTCTTTTTTCCGAAGCCTTTATCGGTCATTGCGATCACCGCTTAAGCGGTGAAGCCGAACAGATATGGCCCGAATTCTTAAGTGATTTTGAGAAGGGAACTGCCCGTGAGTTTTATTCGGCTCTCGATAAAAAGGTGAGCCTTGAGACCAGTCCGGTACCCCGCTACGACCTTATTCGCGGCGAGTTCTACAATATCCATGTGCTTCAGACCAGCCGGGGCTGCCCTTTTTCCTGCGAATTCTGCGATATTATCGTGATGGACGGGCGTGTTCCCCGGATTAAAACCGTGGAGCAGGTGCTTGAGGAAGTTGATGGTTGTGTCAAGCAAGGCGCGCATTATATTCTTTTCGGAGACGCCAACTTTATCGGAAACATTCCCTTTGCCCGAAAATTACTGACGGCGCTGGCCGAATACTCCCGCAAAAATAATTATCCCGTTGAATTCTGCTGCGAACTTACGATTAATGTCGCGCATCAGCCCGACCTGCTTCAACTCATGCAGGATGCAAATTTTTATTCGGTTTTTATCGGTATTGAATCGCCGCGCCGCGAAAGCCTGATTGAAACCAAAAAAAATCAAAATACCCGTCGCAGCATTGCCGACGATATCGCTAAAATTCATTCACATCATATTTCAGTGATGGCCGGGATGATTGTCGGTTTTGACTCGGATGACAGACTGATTTTTAAAGAGCAGTATGATTTTCTCTTTGAATTGGGCATTCCGTTTACGACCTGCGGCACCTTGATGGCCCTGCCGAATACGCCGTTGCTTAAAAGGCTTCAGGCGGAGGGGCGTATGCTGAACCTGGACTGGGCAAGTATGAACGGGCACGGAGCCGCGGATTGTAATTTTGTCCCCAAACAGATGACGCTTGAAGAATTACGTAAAGGCTATAACTGGCTCATTCGCGTGCTCTACCGCTACGACAGCTTCGGACACCGACTGGATACGCTTCTGAGCCGTTTTCAGAATAAAGTGAAAGAACATAAACGTGCGGGACTTGATTTTAAATTTTCAGCCATGCTGGTTAAAATTTTTGCCTATTACCTGCTGACCCGTGACCACGAACGCAGACAATTTTTTATCAAGGCCATCAGCAAGGCCTCTAAAGGTCCGTCTTCGATGGGGAAGTGGCTGGAATTTTTTCGCTGGATTGCCGCTTACCGCTCCTTCCGAAAATACGTCAGCGAAACCCACGGCGTTCCCGAAACGGCCGACCCCAACTCACCGCCCTTCACCGAAATTGTTCCGGACGCTGTTTCTGAATATGAACCGGAACCCGAAACCGTTTCTATCGGCACTTAAAAAATATTGAATAACGAATGAGTGATAGATTGTTATGAATGCCCGGGGTCTGGATTATTTTTTCATCCAGGGCAGGAATTTGGCATAGAAGTCTTTATTGTCCACCGGTGCCAAAAGCAGGTAAAAGCAGGGAACCGCAATCAGGGTCAGAAGCGTAGAGACAGTGAGTCCGCCGATCACGGCAATCGCCATCGGAATACGGGTTTCAGCACCGGGCCCGAGCGCCAGCGCAGGCGGCAGGGCGGCGGCAATCGTCGAAATCGAAGTCATTAAAACCGGACGAAAACGGATCGGACAAGCTTTTTTTAAGGCTTCTTCGGGCGAAAGCCCTTCTTCACGCAGCTGATTTGTAAACTCCACCAGTAGAATTGAATTCTTTTTCACAATCCCGATCAGAAGTAAAAGTCCGATTAGACTAAAAATGTTCAGAGACTGATTAGTCATCCAGAGTGTAAGGAGTGCCCCTGAAATACTGAACGGTACGGCCAGTAAAACCGTCAGAGGATGAATCATATGGTTAAACTGCGAGGCCAGAATCATATAGGCGACCAGTAGACCCAGCCACAACGCAAAAAGCAGGCTGTTGAAAGACTCCTGAAACGACTGGCTTGCGCCGCTGAAAACAAGATGATATTCGGGCGGAAGAAGTTTTTCGCCGATCTCTCGGGCACGCTGAAGCACATCGCTTTGCGAAAGGCCTTCTTTGACGTTGGCAAAAACCGTAATCGCGCGTTCGCGGTCGCGCCGGGTAATGGTCAACAGCCCGGGTTCTTCAACGATTTTGACGACATTGGCCAAGGGGACGATCTCTCCGCGGTTGTTGCGCACCAAAAGCTGTTTAATGTCATCAATACTGGTGCGTTTTTCGGATTTAACGCGAATACGTACATCGTAACGCTTGCCGTCCTTAGTGTATTTCGAGGTGCGGTCACCGGCAATCAGGGCATTGACTGTATCGGCAATCGTACGAACCGAAACACCGTATTCAAAAGCCTTGGTGCGGTCGGGAATAATTTTAACCTCCGGAACACCTTCAAGATAATCGGTGTCGATATCGGTATAAAGACCGGTGGTTTCCATTTCATTCATAATTTTTTGTGAAAGATCAACCAGGCTGTCCCAATTGGGTCCGCGTACGCTGAACTCCACCGGAAATCCGCGCTGAGCGACAAAGCCGCGTGTGGAAAGATCCTGAAAACCCCCGCCCAGTCCCGGATAGTTTTTAAGCTGCGCGCGCGTGGCGCCCATAAAGTCCTGCTGGCTCAGCCGCTTACCGGTTTTTGGATCGCGAGGGCGGTCCTCGGGGCGTTTCATCGTAATAAAAACGTTGGCCTGGTTGGAACGTCCGCCGCTGCCGAAACCGCCGGCCGCAACCAGATAGCGTTTGACCTCACCGCGTGTGGAAAGCCACTGTTCAAGACCTTTCAATTTTTCGGAAGTCAGATTCAGCGAAGAGCCTACCGGTGTCTTTAATCTTCCGAGGAACATGCTCTGATCCTGTGCCGGCAGAAATTCTTTGCGCATGATCGGGATCAGCTGCAAACTGGCACCAAAGAAAAGAACGAGTAAAATTAAAATGATCATTTTATGGCTTAAAGCAAAGTCTAAAGTCCGTGAATAAAGCGAAGTGACGGCCTGTACCATTTTTTCAAATCCGCGGCCGAAAGCGGTTTTACGAGGGCCGATCTGCAGGAATTGGGCGCAGCGCATGGGTGAAAAAGAAATAGCCTCAAAAAGTGAAAGGGCAATGGCGATCGAGATAATAATACCGAACT
>JACKFM010000005.1 GCA_020632475.1 Candidatus Omnitrophota bacterium
TGCTCTTGTTCATCATGGAACCGCCTCTATTTCTAAACTAATCGATCCAATCCGCATGGCCATCGTTGATGTTTCGTCCTTTAACTGGTTTAAGGACTTCTTGATACTCTTTGGTTTTAAGATCAAAAGTTACCATGGGGCCAAACCTATTCGCCAGAAGCAGTTTTTCACCGTCGGGAGAAAAAGTGAACCCACTACCCTCAAATGGTGAATAGACTAGGCTTGATTCTCTCGTCTCAATATTGTATGAAAACAATCCAACAACAGGCTGAATTCCCCTTGCAGAGTCTCCCTGCTTTATAGCCTTGCGATAGTAAAGCGACTTGCCATCGGGAGTCCATGCCATTGAACTAATTTTGTCATCTAAATCAATTTTTTCATTTGTCTTCAAATTTAACAAGTACGCTTTTGACAAAAATTCACTGCCTGACTTCATATTGCTCCAGGCATACGCCAACCAAACACCTGTTCTCGATATATCAAAATTAGAAATATGCCCCGGCTCTGTATAATTTGTGATGGGGGTAAGCATTTTATCCTTGAGCTGATATAAATAAAGATTTGCAATATCTCCGATGCCTTTTCCCTCGCTATTAAAGACAGGTTTTTTGTTTAAAAATATGAACCCGCTTTCGTCCGTCAACAAATTTAGTTTTAAGACTTGCATATTAAGGTCATACGATCTCTGAATTTTCGCAGTCGTTGCATCCAAAACAACAACCTCACCCTCATCGGCCTTAGCTGCTAGAATTTCGTTTCCACTGCTAAACCATTGAGGATAATTCCATTTTTCAGTTAGAAACCGTAGACTCCTCCCATCATAGATGTGAATTCCCCACTTACCTTCAGTGCGGTTCGAATAAAAAACAATTTTTCCGTCTATTGGGATACCGTCGGCTGCATTGATCACACCACATGATGTAAAGTTAATAAGCAAAAATACACCTACTAACCATCCCCACAATGAATTTGTCCGTATTCTAAATAGTTTCATATATTATCCTTGAAGCGATAATAGCACCTGACTGCCAGCCGCTCTAATCTGGTCATTTACAGATGCATCCATACCTTGCATCCCTAATACACCCTGATCTAAGATCGTTTGTATATCAAGAATGAACGGCTCATCAGCCGATGTATTACCGCTTAGTTTATCAAAAATTTGATTGATCTGCTTCTGAAAATCGTCGTCTCCAGCCGAGACACCTGCCTTGATTTTAATTTCTTCCGTATGAAGATATCCGTTCAAACGAACTTTTGTTTGAAATACAAGCGCAGCTTCCGCTTCCGTGGTATTAAGGCTGGTTTTTGCAAGAATAGAAAATTCGATATTGTTTTGAATACTTGCAGGACGGTTGGGATCTGGTAGCCCAGCGAGCAAATCCACTTTTCCTCCAACTCCGACAGAAGTACCCACTGTAACATGATCCAAAAGTCTGGTCGTATTTCCTGCTAAAGCAAAGGACTCAAGTCCATTTTCCTGCGTAAAATTACTTTTCTCAGTTGTTACGAGCGTTAAATCTCCGGATTGCCCAATTCTAATTTTGGCTCCCTGAGCAGAACCGTCATAAACAATGCTATGTGTTTGCGAGTGTTCTAAAACATAAGGATTATTCTGAAGCTTTTGTGTTTTAACCGAGAGCTTGACAAGATCTTGTTGGACTGAGGGCATATTACCGCCATGGTCAGCGGAATAACTAGCCCTTTCATCATCGATGTTATTTTTGATATCTGTGGCATCAGTAGAACCATATTGCTTTACGAAATTTCCACTGGCTTCGTCTTGATAATCATAAACCTTATCCTCACCAACTTCGATACCGTGTGTTGCCGTACGCATTCCATCTCGAGCGCGTTGGAGGAACCCTTCCGGATCATCTGTAAAGATTACCTTTCCATCAACGCTGAAAATGATCGTCTGACCATCCTCCGTAGTCATGATGACTCCTTGAGAGTCACCTGCGGCTGCTTCGAGAGTCATATTCTTTAATTTTTCTGGATCAACTTGGAATTCAGTATTGTTTTTCAGATTGATCGAGGCACTAACCACGTTGCCATGTTCATCAATTACTTTCTTTAATTCACCGATACCCTCATCATATTGGTAACTCAACACATCCTGAACTGATCCTGATTCATTCTTGTAAGAATCGATCCGTTCGATGATTTCATACACACGGCTATCCTTAACAACATATTTTGTGCCTGTGCCTATGTTTTCAAGAATTCCCTCGTGAAGAGATCCATCCTGGTTAATTTTAAGTGAGCTTCCACTTCGCGCGTAGTAATCCAAATGCACGCCATCCCGAATATCCTGATGAAGCATGAGTTTACCATCAACATAAACAGAGTGCCTAAGAGATCCGTCTCCTCCTAGTGATGTCTCGGAACCATCGAAGACAATGACCCGTCCATCTGACCCTACTCTGAGGTCCCCCTCCAGAGTACGTCCATTTTCCTCAAGTCGGACAAGATTATTGGTTTCAGCATCAAACACCATAACCGCTCGTTGTCCAGATGCATCCATAACAATTTCTTTCACTTCTCTACCATTCAGGGTATATGTTGTGGCTTCATTTTCAAACTTCTGAAAGGCATAATCAGCTATATCAGTTGTACTCACATAGAGTGACTCAATAGTTGATCGCTTTAAGCTTGCACCTATAAACTCGTCCATAGCACCTTTGAAACCCTTTTCTTCAATAAGAGTTCCAAGTGTCGTAATGCCTAAAATCGCGTTGCTAACGAAGTCTGTTGCTGCTTTTGAAAAGGCATCCTTAATGCCTGCTAGTATTCCTTTCCGCGTTGTTATTGGGCCTTGTATCTGCCCCCCCACTTCAGTGTCAGGAATCATTCGCTGAGGGATAAGTCCATCAACAATGCCAGCTATAAACACCCCTCCTAAGCCCTGAATAATCGGAGGAGCATCTATCGCATTTAGAAGTATTTCAGCCCCAACTGCGACTGCACCACCTAATATTGATGATGATATGTCCTGAAGCAATTGACCAGCGCCAACCCCACTTCCAATGCCATCTATAATCCCCCCCACGGAAGCCCGCAAAGGAACCGAAATTAGTGAGCTAATGCGCCAATCCAACCCAATCGCATTACCGACTGCAGTGATTCCTGTCCCCGCAAAATTCACCAGAAGGCTGGGGACAGAACTTTTTAAGGCATTAATTCCAGCCCCAATACCTGCCAGACCTTCCCCAATACCGGTAAAGCCTCCCGCAAAAGCACCGAGTGCACTAGTTCCGATACCAATAACATTGCTCAATGTCGGACTAAGATTGGTGTGCAGACTCAGAAGATCTGCCGTGCCGCTTGCAATAAAACCCAAAGCTCCTGCGACACCAACACTACTTAAAAGGCTAGCAGAAGCAAAAGCCCCAACACCAGTCAGGAGACTAGCCCCGGCTGTAATGGTGCCTGCTATTTTCGGGGAAAGACCAAGTCCTTTAAGCGCATACCCCAATCCCTGCAATTCAAAACCCACAACAAGAGCGGTTGTAAATTTAGCCGCAAGACCGGTTCCTGTAATCGCATTGCCGAAGGCGGTTCCTGAAAGGCCTGTTGAATTGACAAAAACACTTGTAAAAGCTTGCGCGGCATTAATAAATGCAGTGCCAATTTGAACTAGCCCGTTCAAGATACCTACGAATAATCCATGAAAAGCGGCTACAAAATCTCCGGCTAGAATACCGCTAAAAAATGAGCCGATTCCACCTAAAATAGTTCCTATTCCGGTAATGATTCCGGCGATAAGTGTCACAATCGCTGCAACAACGGCTGCAACCGCAGCAACAACCGCGTGGGCAATTGCGACAATAGCGAACACAATCAAACCAAAGAATGCGCCGCGTACCCGCATTTGTTCAGGTGTGGTCAGGCTGCGCGTTTGTGCTGCGTAGCTTTGCGGCGGACCGCGGGCAGAGAGAACATATCCGGCTTCAATCGCAGTATTGGTCTCAGGGTTGGTAAAAACAGCGGCTGAATTAAGCCATTTTTTCAAGAAGTCTTCTTTGGAAATTGTGAATTGCTGAAGATTGTCTTCGCGTCCGGCGCTCGGATCGATGTAAGTGATTTCCTCGATCACATTGCCGTCTTCATCCGTACTCTGACTAATGCCAGTTACGATCACGTAGTGCCGTTCATCGATATGAACAACAACACGGGCTTGACCGTTAGCGGCCAAATCCTGTTCCACAAGGGCTTTGAGGGCGTCATAGCTCATTTTCGAAGCCTGAAGATCAATACCCAGTGTTGCCGCATAGGTACGCATGGCATAAAGCGAAAGGATCAAATCCCCCTGCTCAAGCGGTGTAATCGTACCTGTAAGCACATCGATCAGAATCAGACTGACTGCCAGATCAACACGGTTATAGGCAATGCCTTCACTTTCGAGCAGGGCTTCAAGGGAAAGAAAGGCCGATTGTCCGAAATGCAAGGTTTGAGAATCAATCCAGGCTTTGATTGCGTCTGCTTCTGCAACACTCAAAGATTGCTTCGCTCCATTGATGTCAGTGCTCGCAATGACGTCAGAGTCCATACCCAAAGCTTGAGCAAAAGCCAGTTGTTCGGCTTCTGATAACCCGAGATAGCGGTCAATTTCTGATTTAACCAGGGTTTTAATGGCATTCACTTCGGCCTGACGCTCGCTGTATTCCTGACTATTGAGCAGGTAGTCTTTCAGCGCATCAACGCTAAAATCGGTATTGGTTAGAGAAAGCCGGACTTTGGCTTCTTCCTCTTCAGTTGCTTCCTGCAGCACTTCTTCTTCAATGACCGGAAGCCACATCTCAAAGTCTTCATCCGAGGCTTCACGCCCCATGATCTCACGGTACCAATGGTTAATCACCGGGATGAGTTCCTGCTTTGAAAGACCGTGTTTGGCCGTGACTTCTTCATTATCAATGCGGCGGTAGGCGTCTTCAGTTTGAGCTTCAAGGTCCGCGGATGCTTGTGCCACCTGTTCGGTCAGCTGCTCTAAAGCTTCCTGTCTTTGTGTGGCCAAACTATCCAGAGCACGGTTGATCTGATCGATACCGCCCTGGATCTGAGACAAGGCGTTGCCGATAATACCGCGAGCCTGTTTACCCTTAACTGAAATACCGCCGATTTCTTGTTTTTTATCTTCAAGTTCACGGCGTTTGCGCAGCAGATTATCACGTGTGGTGATATATTCCCCTTCAATCGTTTGATTTAAAACCTGTTCGCGTTCGGCGATATTAGCCATGGCCTTTTCATTTTCGACCGAGATTTCGGCACGCAGCTTAATCACTGCCGTATCGAGCCTGCGCCGTGATCCTTCCATGTCAATTTTGATGATGTTGCCGTCATCGTCATAGTCATAGTGAATTAAGCGTTCATTGTCTTTTGCAAGAATCTGCCGGATATGTCCCTCTTCGTACACTTCGGTCACACCCTCGGCATATTGACGGACGAGGAGCGCTCCGTCCATGTCATACTCCATATGGATCGCTAATGAATCGCTCAACTGAAATTCATTCCACTTGGCAAGGACGGTTTCGTTCCAGAGTTTCTGGGCCTGTTCGTAATGGAACACTGCTGATTCATTCGGATTGATGAATTCGCCGTTTTCTTTTTGGATGTCGATGACGCGGCCGGTGGCGCTTGTGATGGAATAAGGCTCACCGTTGCGGAATTCTGTGACGGTACCGTCTTCATGCATAACGGTGGCGGCCAGCAGAGTTGTTTGAGTTTCTTCAAGGCCGGTTTCAGAATTGATACTTGATTGGGTGGCGATTTGGTCGAAGGAGATGGTCACTTGGCCCATCAGGTTTGAGGACTGAGGACTGAGGGCTGAGGCTTGGAGCTGCTGCGCAGCATTTAATCTCAAGGATTTAAGGATGCCGCCTTCGTACTCTGCATACTCACCTGTCTCAGAGGTGTATGAGTCAAGTGTGACACGGTGGATGTCTTCACAATTTTCTGTGCAGTCAACGAGATCGACTATAGGCACTTCGACTTCAAGGGTTGTTCCGTCGGCCAGTGTAATCGTTTCGGTCTGATAGCTTGTGACCGCTTGTTTGGCTGTACCAAAATCATGGCTGTAGCGGTAGCCTTCAGGTGTAATATGAGAGACAATTTGTCCGTCAGCGTCATATTCTTCGACTGTGCCGTCTTCGGTTGTGACCGTAGAATTCCCTGCTTCACTCACACCATGAATAAACGTCTGGCGGACACGGCCCTTATAGACGATTTCGGTTTTCGCCAGATCTCCGAACTCGTTATAGGTGTATTGCGTGGTGATGCCGTTAGCTTCGGTCCGTGAAATTAAAAGTGACTGTTTAGTGCCTTTGATTTCAAAGTCGCGGTAACGCTCGGTCCGCCCGCTGACAGGGTCATAGACCACCGTAATTTCATCGCCTGCTGCAGTGTATTCATACGAATAATGCAGAGTATTGCCGTCGGTGCCTGTGACTTCGCGTACGCGGCCGTAGGCGGCTTGAACGGTTTCGGTGGTGCCATCAGTGCGCGTAATGGTCTGCGTGGTCTGATTTGGATTCCCGATCGAGTCGGGAATGACAGCGGTGTCAAAATGAATGACCGTCCCATCGGTCATTGTGCTTTCGACAACCTGATTGTTTTCGATTTTTGAGACTGTTCCGTAAGCGGTTTCAAATTCATCCACCTGATCGGAATCATTGAAATTAATGCGTACTTCGGCATTAAGCAGGCGGCTCCAGTCAAAATCCTGTGCATTTTCGGCTTCACGCAGCCCAAGGTATTGAGCAAGGGTTTGTGTACGGTCCGAATGAACCTCAGCCAGAACATTGCTTTCGGTCAGCATACGGTCCAGCCAGTCGGTTGAAGCGTCGGGGCGCATGGAAGTAAAGGTTAAATCGTCAACATAAATGGCCATGAGCTCCCCGCCCTCAGCGGCAAGATATTCAATCTTGATCTGTGAGGCATTGGGTTTGGCCGTATCAAGCGGAAGATAAAAATCCTGCCAGTCGATTGTAAGACCTGTAAGCGTCCACTCCTGCAGGCTTTCGCTATCGTCAGGGTCACGCAGCTGAATACGCACAGCTCCGCCTGTAGGCATATTCTGCTCACTTTTAAGCCCGACATGGACGGAGTCATAGCGCACGGTGTTGATCTCTTTGGGCGCCATGCTTTGAAGTCCTTCGATTTGCATTTCCTGGACAGGAAGAAAACCCGATCCCGTTCCGAACTGAACAAGCCAGTTGGGGTTGCCGATAGGGAAAATTACTCGGTCCAAAATGCCATCACCGTTGATATCCTGAAGATCGGTGGTCTGAGTGACGTATCCGGGTGAACGGCCGTGAGGCCCTGCAACTCCGCCATCGGGATTTGAGCGAAAATTCATAAAATCCTGTCCGATGGATGTCTCAGCCGTACTTGTACCGTAAATTCCCGTCCACTGTACGGCGTCTGCAAAAGTGGTGCCGGTGTTGACTTCAACCCACCAGCTACCTTGAGCATTGGCATCATCCTGATCAACCGTTACACGGTCGGGCAGCCCGTCGCCTGTGACATCGCGCAGAGTAATCAGAATATTACGAGGTTCGTTCCAGCCGCGAAAAGCCGTAATCGCGGTTGCCGATTTTGCATAAGGCGCTCCGGGCAGCGCGCGGACATTGTCATCCCACAGAACCGCTTCATCAAAACCCGATCCGTTATTAAACTGCACATACCATTCCATGGCCGAATCGGGATCAGCCGGATTCGAGTTCTTCAAAAGAACACGGTCAGGCTTTGCGTCACCGTTCATGTCATACAATCCAGCCAGGTCGACAATCAACTGCCCGCGGTCGTCATACCACGAAAGAGATCCGCCGATAGAAGGACTTGCAGGGTAAAAGGAGTCATCCACTCCTTCCCAGATCACAGCATCTTCAAATCCGGTTCCGGTATTCTTCTGAAAGAACCAGTGCGTAAAGGGTTCAACATAAGACCGGATCACACGGTCAAGCAATCCGTCCCCATCCAAATCCACCATATCGGCAATCATTTCCTGCACACCCGTGTGCAGTTCGTTATTGCGAACCTCGGAGGCATATTTCGTCTCGAAATTCCATTGACTGACCGGGTGGACATTCCCTTCCCAGATCACAGAAGGTTCAAAACCATGACCGTTATTAATCTGTACATACCATTCGGGAGTTCCCATAAGTTCCTGAAAAACACGGTCAGGTCTGCCGTCTCCGTTGATATCAAACAAATCACCCAACACATGCGGGTGACGGCCTTCAAAAAAACGGATGGAATTTTTGCCGTTCGTCATCCAGTAATCCTCTGCCCATTCGATACCATCCCATTTCTGCGGCGCATCAAAGCCTCGACCATTATTCCATTGAATCCACCAGTAATTCACACCCTGTGTTTCATCCATAAAAATACGGTCCGGCAGCCCGTCACCGTTCATATCAACAAAATCAGCCGTTTGAACAGGTAGATTGTCGTCACTATCGATCATGATAAAGCGGTTGATATAACCTAGATTGCGGTCTATTTGGTCTTGAATGTCCACATTCATCCATGCCGGAAAATACTCGCGGCCGAATTCATAAACTTCACCACGCTCACTATCTTGAACTCTAGAAGCAAGCTGAAGCGTTTGCCCCTGATCCAGGATAACCTGAAAAGGGTCATCGCCTTGCAACGAGTCAAAGGGTGTACGCATATAAAAAATACTCGCTATCTTTTCGGTATCTTCAGGTTGAATGGCAAGTCCGTTATTTGTAAGAAAAGGAATGAGAGAATACTCAGGCGTATTTACTTCACTAAGTAATTTGATTTTAATCCCTTCAAGGCCGTCGCCGTATATTAGTTCGTAAGACCTGCCTTCGATCGTAATGCGGCTGACGCGTCCATCGGCATAGTCAACAATGGTGCCGTCGGGACGGACACTTTTAACCAATTCGCCTTCAATGATTGTATGAACAGTTCCGTCCTCATAAACAATATCTCCGCTGATCTGAGCATCGGGGTTCCACTCGGGATTTTCAACTTCACCAAAACGGGTAAAGAGTTTTGAAATCTCGTCATTTTCGACCTGGGCCGAAACACCGTTTAAAAGCAGCTCTTTCAAATGACCGTCCGCATCAAAAGTGCGGTACATATGCGATTCATAAAAACGGGCTTCTTTTACGCTTCCGTCTTCGTTGTAGACGTAGTCCACCTTTTGAACCGCGCCCCCCGCCTCCGCTTGACCTCCGGCGGGCAAGCCCGCCTCCTCAGTCCCTGTTCCGGCGGACAAGTCGGCCAGCACAATTTCAAAAGCCAGGCCGTCTGTGTTGTAGTGAATTTCATTGCCTTCAGGCGTAATCAGCCTGACCAGTTTGTTATTCTCAAAATGCTTCTTCGTTCCGTCAGCATCTTCCTCAACAAATTGCGTCACTTCACTGGTATTGTTAAAACCGATGGTGTGCAGTCTGTTGCCGTTCGGGAAAAGCACTTCGGTGATTTTACCGCCGCCGTAGACTACGCGGGTACCGTCCTTGAATTTCCACTCGCTTAAAACCGCCTGATCTCCCAACATCTCATAAAGCTTGCCGTCCACGGTTTCATAACCGGTCAACACGCCATTTTCAATATGCTGCTTAATCCCCTCTTTAGTCGTAATCAAACCTTTCAGGATATTTCCGTCGGCATCAAGCTCAAAATCGCTAAGCACATTTCCGTCAATAAATTTAAGGATAAGTTCCAATTCATCAGGCTGAATCACACCATCGCCATTTTTATCGTTAGCGACACGTTCAATGGTTCCTGACGCCGTCTGAACCTCGGATAAAAATCCATCCTGATCGTAGATCAAATCCGTATCATTCAGACTTACGTTCAATCCTTGAGTAAAACCGTTTGTCTCCAGATAGTTATAGTCTGTTTGATTTCCCTCTGCATCCAGAATAGTTTCAATCTGTTCCTGATCATTAAACTCCACCGTTGTACCGTCGTGAAAAATAATTCGCTGCGTCTTACCTTCCGGTGAGTACAGAGCTTCGACCATGGTCTTACCGTCAAGTTCTGTTCCTTCGGGGACATTCAGGGTGAGTTGATAGCCTTCCACCGTTCCGCTTCCGTCTGAGGCAAGAACATCCTGGCGCGTATAATTTAAAACATTCCCATTTGCATCCTGAACGCGTGAAAGAATGCCCAATGCGTCGTAAGTGACATCTTCGCCTTCGGCCGTAAACGCATGCACTTCATCAATGTCTCCGGACAGATTCTTTTCATAGGAATAAGATTCAACCGTTCCATCCATTCCCTCGCGCACCGTCAGACCATCGGGAGTTTGATCTACAAAACTGCCGTCAGGATGAATACGGCGGATCAGAGCTCCGCCACGGATGACATCCATGGTCTTATCCGGATAAACCATAAGCGCCTGAACAATATTACTTTCTTCATCCAGGACAAAATTTGTAATGTGGATGCCGGTTTCAGTGATCAGCTCAACAAGTTCCCCGTCCTGGTAATAGCTATCAATCCCGTCACGGACCACTTTTAAAGCCTGGGCATAGTCGGCAAAGGTGGGTTCCGGATGATCAATGGTTTCAATTAAATTGCCTTCAGCAGCAAAGAACTCAATCGCATAGGGAGAAACCTCACTATACCGGATTTCAACGCCCGAAGCATATTGGTAGCTTTGGATATTTCCTTTTGTGCCATAAGTCTTTTGCGTTCCATCCGGTGAAATTTCACGAATCACAAGACCGTTTTGATAAACGAGCTGGGTTCCGTCAGGCAGATCAAAAGTACCGTCATAGATATAACTCACGGTTATTTGCAGCACGGTGTGGTTGCCGACAGTGTCAGTCTCATCAATCGTAAGAACATTGTCGCCTTCAATCAGCGTATAAGCCGTCTTCTTTTCCACGCCCTCCACCAGATACACTAATTCATAGTCAGGATGGTTCACCCGCTGCGAGGATGTGACCTCGACAATGGGTCCTTGAGTATCAAGCTCTATGGTATAGTGAAGGCTTGTTGCGTTGCCCAATTCATCGGCATGTTTGATCTCAAGCGTATTTTGGCCTTCTTCAAGAACGAATGCCTTTGTTTTGGAAACTCCGTCAAGCTGATATTCAATGACTAAGTTTTTCTGATTGGTCCTTTGAGGAACCGTACTCGTCACTTCAACCGAGGGAGGGGTGGTATCAAGCTCGACGGAATAACTGACAATCGTTTCATTTCCAAGCTCATCGGCATGTCTAATCTCAACGGCATTATCCCCTTCTTCAAGAGCAAAAGACTGACTCTTTGACACACCGTCAAGCTTGTACTCGATCACAAGGGGTGATTGGTTAGTACGGGCAGGTACCACGCTGGTCACTTCAATGGCCGGGCCCTGAGTATCGCGTTCAACCGTAAGATTGACAATCGTTTCATTACCGAGTTCATCGGCGTGTTTAATCTCAAGGACATTCTGTCCTTCTTCAAGCTCAAATGTCTTGGATACAGCAACGCCGTCCAGCGTATAGCCAACCGTCATCTGTAAATCCCTGGTTTTAACGGGTATCTCGCTTGTCACCTCAATCGAAGGACCCTGAGTATCCAATTCCACCGTCCAGACTTTAATCGTATGGTTACCGAGGTCATCCTGATGGTCGATGGTCAGCGTATTACCACCTTCATTTAATTGAAACGTTTTAGACTTGGATACTCCGTCAAGTGTATAGTCAATGTTCAAAGAGTTTTGGTTGGTCCGGTCAGGCACTTGCGTCACGGCAATAATCTCGGGCCCGGTGGTATCCAGGGTAACCGTATAGTGAATCACGGTTTCATTCCCCAAGTCGTCAGCGTGTTTAATCTCAAGGGTATTCTCACCCTCATTGAGATTAAAGCTTTGGGTCTTCAAGACACCGTCCAGTTTATAATTAATCGTAAGCGTATTCGTATTGGTCCGTGCCGGAACGGCACTTGTGACTTCAATCACCGGCCCCTGGGTATCGAGTTCTATACCCCATGACAGTGATGTATTATTGCCGACAGTATCGGTATGACTTATTTGAATGAGGTTATTGCCCTCGTTTAAGTCAAAAAACTTCGTCTTCGACTCGCCATCAAGCTTATATTCAAGGACAAAACGGCTGTGATTAATCCTTGCCGGAACTTCACTGATGATTTCAAGCACGGGGGCAACCGTATCCAGCGTCACCTGACGGCTCACGGTAGTACTATTGCCCACATCGTCGGCATGCGTAATCTCGAGCTGATTCAATCCCTCCCGAAGATAGAAGGACTTGGTCATGGCCTGCCCATCCACCGTATATTCAACGATAAAGTTTTCTTTATTCGTGACGGACGGGATATTCGACGTAATTTCAATCACCGGGGGCTGGGTATCCAAAATTACTTTAAATTCTTTACGCTCCTCAACACCTTCAGCGTCCACGGCACTGATCACGAGCGTATTTTCACCTTCCACCAGATTGAAACTTTTTTGTTGATGCTCACCCAACGCCTGATAGTCAATCACCAGTGTATTTTGATTGGTCTTTGCCGGAATATCTGTCAGCACATCGATAATCGCATCCTTAAAGAGAACATTCCATTCCAGATTAATACTGTCCAGAACTGTGCGGGCAATGGTATTATCGCCCTTTGTCAGATTCATTTGCTCCTCATAGACGATATCATTAACGCTATAGACAAACAGGTAATCCGATTCTGTCACAACCGGGGCGGAAAGGAACTTGATGACATAATAGCTTTGGGGATTGCCTGACGCATCGTAAGTCTGGTAGTAACTTTCAGTTTTAATCCCCGCCGTGTAGCGTTGATCATCTTTACCCCGGAGGATTCCATTCGAATCATAATGATAAACAAGTTTCTGATACATATGCCCTTGTGTATAGACTTGATAAATCCGGGCGGCGAGTTTGCCATTGACGTACTCATAATAATCCCTGTAACGATACGACTCGTTGGCAGCATCAAATCTGTCAATCGTCCTGCTTTTATACTGGCCGTTTTGTTCATATTCATAAAAATAGTAATAGTCTTGGACACCATTTAAATATTGGATCCCCTGATAACTCTGCTGTGCCCCAGTGCTGTAATAATGGTAGTGATGCTCGCTTGTCATCAAGGAGTCTGCAGAATAAACGATAATGTCATAAACGGATTGAATCCCATTAAGATAATCCCAATGCCTTTCCTGTTGAACGACTCCCGTTGCATAGTAATAAAATGCATCCTTTCTTAAGATCTGCCCCTGGTCACTATAAGCCGTATCCTCAAGATAGGACAGAGTTCCGTCAGAATAGAATTTCTTGTACTTTTGGTGGAGTAAAATCTTATTTTCAGAGTATTCATTATTCCACTCCTGATAGACCACCCCTCCGGTAAAAGTCGAATAATTCCAAGTCTTGTTAGTTCCGTCGGGATAAAACGTTGTCTGCAGCTTATAAAGCTGCTTTCCGGCAGAATCATAGCTGTCGTAATCGCGGCTAATAACAATCTTATTCAGATATTGATAGATGTCTTTTTGACGCAGCTGCCCTGTTTCGTAATACGCAGTTGTGTTTTTATATAAGATTTGGCCGGTGTTATCATATTTAGTATCTTCAAGCGACTCTAGCTCACCGCTTGGGACAAAATATTTTTTGTATTGAGCATGAATCACGACATTATTTTCAAGATACTCGTTTTCCCAATGCTGGCGAACGGCACCGTTAACAAAAATCTTACGCTCATATGTCTTATACTTTGCATTCGGATAATAAGTCGCATTCACTTCTTCGCTTTGCACTCCGTTCGAGTCAAAGACTTCGTAATGGCGCGAATTCAAAGCATTATCTTGATATACACAAGAATCATGGACATTTAATTGACCCGTATCATAATATCGAAATGAATCCTTGGCTAACATCTGACCCTGCTCATCATAGAGTGCTTCTTCTTTTTCTCTTAAAGACCCATCCGTATAGAATTTTTCAGTCATGATATTCTTTGGAGTTGTTCCGTCGCCGTAGTAATTAACGATGTAATACCAGGTCTTTGCGCCGTTGGAGTAATAATCCACTCGATAGGATAATCTTATCCCTTGGTCATCAAAAGTTCGCGTAATCCGGTACAAGAGATTGCCGTTACCGTCATAAGACTCCTGCGTCTGGCTGTCGCCTTTACGGAATGCCGTCTTCTGCGCATCAGAAGCTTCATTCAGGCGATCGGTCTCGGCAATAAATTCATTCAACAATCCGCGAACAAGTGTCTGATCCTGATCCCTGCTCTGATCGACGTTCAGATTCACGTCACTGATAAAAACCTCAAGTCCAACCGGCCTACCACTGTAAAGTTTTCCGGACCGGTTATAGGCATAGGCGCCTTTTGAACTGAGAACGTATTCGACTTTAGGGTCTTCGACCGCGGACTCAAGATCAAAAAGCGAGGGCCCGTCCTGGGCTTCGGCTGCGACATGCGTATGGGCAATCAGGTCAGCATTTTCTAGAAGCTCTTTGGCTGATTCGAGCATTTTGATCTCAGATTGATCGCCGCTTGTAAAAAGAACGATTTCACCATGAATCACGGCGATTCCTGTTTCAAAAGAAAGGGACTCCAGCGATTCGATATTTTCTTTAGTGAGTGATTTGACGATCACGGCTGTGGCATATTCGGGTCTTAGCTGTTCAATGGCGTCTTCAAATTCGTAACGGTCGTAGTCATATTGTGAGGACTGGGGACTGAGGACTGCTTGCCCGACTTCTTTTTGGCGGGAGGACTGAGTGCTCGGTTGCTCGTGAGATTGTTCAAGAAGGACTGTGGACTGAGGACTAAGGACTGAGTTACCCGGTTGTTCAAAAGCAAGAGATGCTGTTTGATTCTCATCCACAGAGCTTAAAGGGTTTTGATCATCGAGAAAATTCAGGCTGTCGGAGGCCTTACGAACATCCTCATAAGCGGCAGAAACTTCTTCGTCCGTCACCTCATCCAGAGTCTTGGTTAATTGATATTGACCGTTCGGGGCGGAGACCGGTGCAATCTCCTGCCCCCAGGCGGTCTGGGTGGTCGTAAAGGCAATAAGCACACTCCAGGCGGTGATCCGCAAAAAGGTTTGACGAAAAGCTTTGGTTTGAAGAGTGGTTTGTATGCGGGAAGAAGCAAGCTGGAAAAAACCGTTTAACTTTTCGATCTGCGCTTTCACTTTGCACCTCGTGAAAATTTTGGAAGTTGGGTTTTGCTCTAATGCATTCGGAACAGGTTTCCGAAAAAAAGCACTTCCGTTTTAACGCTAGCACCGCGTATATTTCGCGGCACAAGCATCTCTAACAATTTCAAAAGACGAAATTGAAGAGTTGCTAGGTCGAATTGTCAAACATTCGTGAAACTTAAAACCGTGTTGCTAGCACTGAATTTTTAAATCTCAAAACGAACGCAATAAGTTAATCATTAAAGAAATCTAAAGTCAATACGATTGCAAAAAATTTTTGACTTTTTTTCGAAAGGAGACCGACAGATCGCGACAAAAACTAGCAACCTGAAACAGAGGATTTTTTGAAATCTCGTTTCAAAACTTTTAAAAGACTTTTATTTGAATTGACTGGGGAAGTTCACCGGACGGCGTGCGTTACATTAAGCCGACTGACCGACGTAGGTATAAGTCGAAATGAGTTGCGAAATAATGCGGGATTGCTGGGTGGCAACAAATTGATCGAAGGCGCTTTGATTGCGAAGAATAGACTCTTGAGAGGAATCCAGGAGCATAATGGCTGAGACCACACGTCCGGGTTCTTCATCACCCGCATCATAGTCAACAGCATAAAAAAAATCAGTTTTGTCCCATGACTGTTTGAGGAGCTCAGCCCAGGCTGATGCAATCCCCTGCTTACCGATGCTGAGCACTTTGCGGTCTGCGGGGTTAAAAACAGTTCCGGGATTTACAAACCGCACATTCGGAAGATTCTGAAGCCTTCCGTATTGCGCCGTAATTTTGGAGTCTTCATTAGCTGAACGAATATCGTTAATGGCCAACTCAACCGCATGATTGGCTTTAGCGGTCATCAGCAGGGATTCAATTTCGCGCCGCTGAATTTCGCTAAGGCCGTAAGTCCAGGTTTGGATGTCGACAGGAATCACATAACGATTTTTTAATTCGGAAACAACGGTACGAATATTTTTATCGACTTTAAAAGAAGAAACGGTGGGGGCAATGCGTAATTCCGATTTTGCCTTCGCTTCCTGCCTTTCCCGGCGGGCCTGTTCAACTTTAGCCCTCGCAATCTGTTGACGTTCCAAAAACCTTTGAGCTTGTTCAATCAATTCAACATGCTCCGGTTTCATCGGTTTACCCGGCCGGTTCATTTTGAGCTCTAAGACAGTCAGCTCCGCCTGAATTGCCTGAATCTGACGCGGCAATTCCATCTTAAAACCGTCATCATCCTCACCCGCCAAGGCACTCTGCAGGCGGCTTATCCTTAAATCCAGCGCCCGTTTGGGCTCCTGCTTCTTTTTCTTTTTAGGTTCTTCTACAACAACATCTTCGGGCATGAGAGTCGAATGACTGGGGTCATAATCAAGATGAAACGAATTCACATCCCCGTCGGATTCTTCATCAACATGAGCGGCATCCTCTTCGCTCCTCATTAGAAAAGTATCAAATTCACTGGCACGCTCATAGCGGTTATGTTTACGGAAAAAATCCTGCGCATAATCTTCGACACGGGCCATAAACCCATAATTCCAGTCATATTTTCTTTCGGCAATTCGTCTCAGATTATCCGCTGCTCCAGAATGGTTTTCATAAACCAGATATCCATTCGAACCCTCCACAAACTTTGAAGCCGATACAGTCTGAAAATAAGCCCTCACCTGAGCTGCATCGGCCCAATCTGAAGCCCTGATATCACCATGCCCCTCGCTCTCCCAATCTTCGTCTTCATCGGGGATAAACCGGACCACTTCAATCGATGCTATGCCCCGGGCCGGATTGCCAATCTTGTGATTCTCCGCAACAATTTTGACAAAACCGTTCCCTTCGGCAAGGGCGTTGTAATAGCCGTCTACTTTTCCGACGACAAGTGTGCGGTTACCGTCTTCAGGATTTTCCTGAAATACCCCGGTTTGAATGGAATCTTTGAGTTCTTCTAAGAGGGCGCTAATCTGGCCGGGACTGGCATCGGTTGTGATCATCAGGTTCAAATCGCTGTATTCGCGAATCGCCAGACCAAAAACCCCCATCCCCGAAATCGCATGAATAGCCAGGTTTTCAATTTCTAGCCGCTGGGTCAAGGCATCTAAATCCGCAGTGCCTCTAAACCATTTTTCAAGATTCCGGGCAAGCGTTTCTTTTTCAGGGTTAAGAATGACCGGAAGTTCCCGGTCATGATCAACTGCATCCTGCCCGAGGGCGCGGTCAAAGTCATCATATTTACTGTCCGCAGCGCTTACGGAAGCCGGCGGTTGATCGCTTTTAGGCGCTGCGGCTTCGTCATCCACAGACATCTGATCAAAGACCCTATGACTGGGATCAAAGTCTATTGTAAATTCTGATGTTGCATCCGGCTGATCATCAGTTTCCGCTGCCCCGACTAAATCCGCAACGGCTTCGTCCCTATTCGGATGCACAAGTTCCCCGGACAAAATTCTTTGGCCAACTTCACGGTGTCTCTGATCGACGGCCGCTTTAATCAGATCGGGAATTCCTCCTGATCGAACAGAATCCCTTTCCTGCTCATCACGGCGGGCCGTTGCAAAAAGAATAGAAAAAATGCCCTGATCTGAATCGTCATCCGGGCTTTTCAACACATTGGCTTTCCCACCGCGATCATTCGAGGATCTTCTTTCACTATTCGCAATTTTTCTCATTTGTGCTTCAATCCGTGTTTCCACGGTATCACTGAGCGATACCGTTCTTTTGTCATGCCACTCCGTTACAGCTTCAACCATAAGCATATTTCCGACAGAAATCAATTCAGCATAATAGTGATCGTCCCATGTCCGCCCGTAACGATTCTTTTTGGCAATCCGGTTGATCACCGGGATAAAAGACTCCATCAGTGTCTGATAGGCCGAGCCGTCACCGGCCTTCCACCTGTACCATAATTCCATACGGGCATCATTATCAAGATCAAGTTCTTCATAATCTTTCGTCTGCTCCAGCCAGGCTTTGGGTGCCCACTCGTTGTTCCAGACCGGGTAGTTCTTAGGCCGGGGAATCTGGTAGCGTTCACTCAACCGTCTATTCCAGCGGCTCCGGGCATTCATCCATCCCGAATCATTCAGAAGCTCATCGGCCGGACGCCCCGTCATATAGTCCCATACCGATTGCAAATCTGGGAATCTTATTTCCCGCTTAACTGTTCTCAGTGAAGTGTCCAGACTTGTCACAAAATAAGGTGCCTGCTGCGGGTCATATTTCACTTTCTGCTGATAAAGAACTTCCATCACATTAAAGACTCTGCGCTTTTGAGCGGCTTCGCTAAAAACAAGCGGTAGCAGATCCTCGCTGAGGTTGATGATCTGTGTTTCAATGCCTTCAGATATAATTTCAATCCGCTGATTATCTTCTTCCTGATGAAGCATTACCGTCACATTGTCACGCTTCGTCTTGGTGATGCGAAAATAATCAGTAAGGTCATAGGCATTTGTCTCAAGCCAGAAACGTCTGGTTTCAACATTGAGCTGACGTTCAGGTGATTGACGGGCTAATAAAGCAGTGATCTCCACAACCGTTTCTGCATTCAGACGGTCAATCTTACCGCGCGAAAGGCGAATCTGGTCTGTCTCATGGACAGAAATAGTCCCGTCATCAGATTCCACAAAAGCATACAAGACAATCCTTTCTTTTTCTTTTTGCATTCCAACCGCTAATAACTGGCTACCGGGATCAAAAGCAGAGCGATTCCTGAGGTCTCGAAAATATCGCGGCCAACCCGTAAAGTTCACGCCTTCAAAAGAGATGTTCACCTGTCCGTTCGGGATATAGGCATGCATCTCAGGCTGCCCCTCAAGTTTATGGGAAAGCTCCGTGATTGCTGACCTGTTTTGCTTTGAGCCGATGAGCAGATTGTAAAGCCCGGGCGCCAACGCACCGCTTAACATGGCCATTTTTAATGCTGAAAAATGAGCTTGTCCGGAACTCCAATAGCCTAACGGGGCACCCCGTTCATCCACCGGCAATCGCAAAAGCTCTCTACCCTGGCATGCCGCCGAACCGTTGCATTGCCTCAGGACCAGCAAACCGTCATTCTCTTCCGGACTCCGGTAAACAAATGCCTTTACATCCGAGGGATCGACACCCTGATAGGCCAGCAATTTCGCAACACCATAATTAACTGCCTTTCCGTCTTTTTTCTCAAAGAGAATCCGTTTATTGCCCGACAGTTCAAGCGTCAACACCGGCTGCCGGCCGCTGAGGTTGTCTGCCGCGCCATTTCTATGGAAGAAAGCTATGTCATTGGGTGAAAACTTCTTTAATCGCGTATATTCTGCCTTATGTTGAAGGTACTGCGACACCCGCCTGGCCTGAAGATAATTCATTCTTGCCTCAGCAATCAAACCCTCCAGATATTCACGGTGAAATATCGACTCAGATTCAGCACGGTCTTTTACCCAACTTCCCCTGACCATTTCATACCGGGCAATCCACTTTTCAACTTTAGCAGTGATGGCAGATCCGGCGGGTTTTCCGAGAACATGATCAATCACCCTTGACTGCTCGGTTTCGTCAAGATCCTGAAAAACAAGATCATTGGTTTGAATCGAGGTCAAATGCCGGCGAATAAATTCAACACTACTATCGTCCCTATTGATAACCCCCACGGCTCTCAGGTTGATCCCGCGTGATTCCAAAGTTCGCCTGAGCGTCCTGACATCGGCAACCCGCAGTTCATAGGCCAGGTCATCCATCGAAACCGGCATATGGGCATATTCAGGTCTTCCCTCCCTTAATCTAAAAAGCGCCACATAGATCATGTGTTTAAGCGCAAAATCATGTGCGGGAAGTTTTGTTCCCCACATCCCAAGATTTTTATACTCCACACCATAACGCGTCCCAAACGTATTTAATTGTCCGGCGCTGACTCCAAGCATTTTGGCCACATCCTTAAACTGCGGTTTATCCGTAACGCGAGAAACCTCTTCAATGGCCCTAATGATGCGCGGCAGTGTAATCCCCGTTTCATGAGCAGCCTGCTCCCGGCTTTGACTGAAGAATTGTTCAAATATCTCAGACGCACCGAAATAATCCCTTTGGGGAGCATTGATCGGAGTAGCGACCGCCGGTGTTTCTTCGGGAGTCGTTTTAACCATATCCTTAACCACTGCTCCTGTTACCACCCTTTGCCTGCTGCTTTTTTTTGCCGATGCTCCGCGAAGATGATAAACAAGAAGTTTTGATTCGATCGGTTTGATCTGATCTTCTGACACCGGCTTTATGCGCACCCAAAAATCCTCAGTTTCGTCAAGCTCAATCAGTTCCAGCTCATGGAGAACCCTCAACTGATTGTATAAAGCCGTTTGAGAAATCCCTGCTGTGTACGGCAAGAGTGCCCGGGGCTTTATCCACTCCCCTGAAAAATGACGGCGCAGCAACCTATAAGTCAACACCAAATGCGTTGTTGTGGTTTCAGGGTGGAGATCTTTAACTCTCCTGCCCATTTCCTCAAAGTCCCAAACATATGCCGGTGGGTTTAATATTTTTTCTCCGGCCAGAATTCGTCCGACAGCGGTTTTTACACGTTCAAAATCTTTTTCACGCTTGTACTGTAAGATGACAAAAATCAATGCATTGAGCTGTCCGGATTCAAAAGACCGCAGTTGGAAATGCGACTCCGACCCGCCGCTGCCTGAGGCATCCGTAAAAATCCCCAACCTCCTAAGCTTGTCAAATTGAACCCACACCGACTGTTTATCCCTGCCGTCATGCTTCTGGCGGTATTCTGTTGACTTGAAAGGCTCGAAACCGTAGGCTTGCCATATCGTATAAAATGTTCTGAGTGTCGAGTTCGTTTGAGCCAACGCATCAAGACTGATCGCCGTACTTTTTACCCCTCGTTCGCGGGCAGCCTCAAGGGTCTTCACCATTTGGGGATTTACTTCCGAAGGGGGTAATTGTTTTGTTCCGCTTTGAATTGCCTGCATTTCAGCTTGCAATGCGTCAGTATCGGTATCATTTGCATAATTCCAGAGAGCTTCTTCAATAAGCCGGTTCTGCTCAAATGACTGAGGCCGCAGGCGGTACCAGACAATATTCCTTCCAGCCTCTTCTTTTTCAACCAATCCCAAAGCGGCCAGCTGCTCCATTTGCGCAGGTAAGTAATTGCGGCTAATTCCTTCGGAGTTCTCAAGCAACATAGTTGTCTTGACCCATCCGCCGTAAAAATGGTGGCGTAGCATCATATAGGTCATATAAAGGAATGGATGATTCTTTAGCGTACTCCGCTGCTGAAGAAATGCTTCATTTCGAAAATTCCACGGAACCCCATTGGCTTTAACGAAAAATATTCTGTCCCCGTTCTGAACAGCCTGGACATTTTCACGGATATATTTTTCGTCGTGGATAGACCTATAACCGGAAATAATGAGTTCCATGTCCGCAATCCGGGAATGCGAAAACTCTTTAAGACGATACAGACTCTTACCCCCTGTATCTTCTCTTTGATCCAAAAGATCTACCCTAGACAGCCTGTCCAATTGACTTTTAATCGTACTAAAATCATACGTTGATACCGCCGCATAATCAGCGGTCGAAAATTCATCATGAGCAAATAGGCGGTAAATATCTCTAAATGTTCTGATCGCAGGATTCACTTCGGATATCTTTGGCTCAGCAAGAGCACCCCCATCTCCCCCTCTCAATTCAGCGCGCGGATGCACAATGACTTTCTTTTCATCAGCCCGGATTTCAAGGTCAAATTTAGCGGTTTGCTGAATAATGGACTGAAGCATCAGATCGCCGCCGCTTTTCAAAGGCACGTTTGTTCCGGCGGCTTCAACAGTTTCAATCCCCCAATCGTTCAATCTTGCAATGATCGCCTCATCAAGCTCAATCCACGTTCCGTTTTCAGGCACCGGATAGTGCGGCAGCAAATCAGACGAGGCCTTCCATTTTCCGACGGTTTGATTTGCAATCGCAATGTTCATTGCAGTCAAACGAAGGCGATCATAGGAACGAGGAACTCCCAAAGCCATAGTCATGATAAACAAATCCTTATCCAAAAGGCTTTCAGGGTCACGCTCTGAAAGGGCTCCTGCCCAATCCCCGGAGATCAACAGCTGTTTTTTCGGAACACGGATATCCTGAGCCAGAAGAATTTCCGCGTTTTTCATAGGAACGGGTTTGGGTGTTCCCAGGGTGGCAATTTCTTCCTCCCCGCTTAATTCACGAACATCTTTTTTGGGAATACGAAGGACGGCCCTTTGCAGGAACTCATCAATCGGCGGAAAAGGTTCGCTGCGTTTTTCCCGCTCCCACATCGCACGGAAAGCATAATAATTTAAAACTGCACGCGCTGCGCGGCTTGTCCGGTCGGAAAAATGCGTGGTGGATTCCAAAGTCATGGGATACGTTCCCATAAGCGATTGTGCAGACGGGCCGATCACGGGATCGGACAGAAAAATGGTCCCCCACTCCTCATCATGATTGGGCAGTGTTCCCTGCCAGGTATCAATCTCTTCAAAAGATGCACTTTGGAGAAAATCATTTTGAGAAAAATCCGCATCTATTTCCAAAATACGCTCAAGCCCTTTATAGCCCCCCAGCTGTCCGCGTACCGCTGCGATTCGCGCAATGCCAAGACTGGTGCCGTGATAATAATAAGTTTGGGCCTTGGGCTCATCCCAGTTTCTCTGCCGGGTTTGCCGAAGTCCGTCATCCCACGCAAGGCTTAAAGGTTCATAATGCGTATAAACAGCCTGTTGTGTTTTCTGATCTTTTTGACGGGCTTCTTCCTGAATCTTTTTAATCTCTTCAAGAGCAAACCTCTCGTGAATGTCTTTCAGGATTTTCTCTTTCTCCTCTACGCTTGAGGTTGAAAGCATATTCTTTCGAAGATTTTGATAAACACGGCGCCAAGCCCACATTCTTTCAAGCCAGGCCTCCGGGCTGTCAATCACATCAAGACTTTGCACGAGCAGTTCGGCATCTTTGCGGTAAGCCGTAATCTGCTCAATGGCATTTTGGCTATTTTCCGGAAGCGCCTCTCCACGCGTTAATTTTGAAACGGCCGTTTCAATTTTTTTAAGCAGACGCACATTCGTCATCTCCGACCGCGCCATCGAAAGCAGTACGGGAAAAAGCCCCATTCGTACGCCAAGCGGATATTGATTTAAAACCCCCTGTTCTTCTGAAGCACGGATTACGGCCTCCACGGTCTCTCCACCAAGATTCAAAAGCTCTTTACGAATTTCACGCAGTGTATTTTTCTGCTGCGACTTAAACGCATCATCACCGGAAACTAAAATCGCTTCCCGCGTCCTGAGGACAAGCTCCACAAGTGCCTCGGCCTGGGCGTGATTCTTCGCACTATCATTCCCCACACTGCGCAATTCGGTCCGTTTGATGACATGACTGGAAGTTCTTTTTGAATGCGGTGAGACGGGAGTCCCATTCCTAATGGGTGAAAATACCACTTTGCGCAAAAGACCGTCGAGCACCGCACGGTCGGACGGCAGAAGTTCTTCGCGGTCGAATTTCTGCTGCAATCGTTTTGCCCGGCTGAAAAATCCGTTGACCCGGGCACGAACAGCCGCATTGTACTTGAGTTTTTCCCAGTAGTCCTTTCTTGTCCAAACCAGATGGACGTCTTCATGACTTGCAATCTCGGCAAAGGCACCTTCTCCATTGACGTGAATCACATGAACACGCAGTCCGCCCTGAAGATGCAATCTTTGATAGCGCGCAGTCAGCCACTCTTCAAGCACCTCCTGACGAATGGCACGTTCTTCTTCATCCGGCATGGTGGCACCGGCCACCACAATATTGATTTCTGCCGGAGCCTCTCCGTTGACATCAATTTCAAATTCATCATCCTCCCATTGATCCGCTCCGGCAGCAGTCATGGAATGGATCGCACTTAAAACCGGAACTCGAAGACTGTGCAAAAGCTGCATGAATTCAGGGCTGTAAAGACCGTTTTGGGTGATCAAAAAACGCTCAAACTTGGCACCCTGAAATTCAAGTTCAATGGCATCCTGCGGCAATGCCACCGGGATCAATTCGTCACGGATAAAGCCCAGCATTTCCCGTGCAGTCTGCAGGCGCTCGCGAATCATTCCCTCCCGGGTATCCCGTTCATCATACGCAAGCTGCATCGCATAGGCCGTATCGGTGAAAATTTTCAACATAGTCTCAAAGCGTTCGGCGTATTCCTGCTGTTGTTGAATGGATGTTTGAATACGATTCCCCTGATTTTCTGCGGCTAACGCTTCAAGATTCAGATCCGGTTTACGCGGATCCCAATGAGGATTGGTCAACGCAGGATGACCGGGGGCAATGAGACCAAGACGTTTCTTTTGTTCTTCGATCCGTTTATCGTCTTTGGACAAAATCGCGGCAGCATAGGCATGCACCTGGCGAGTTACGATCTGCTGCAGATATGCATTGGCCTGCCCGATCTGTTTCGCAGAAAGTTCCAGTTTCCACTGTTCCTGAATATCGCTGATACGTCCGCCGTCTTCGGTATCCAGTAAATCCTGATAACCTTTTGCCCTAAGGACCACGGTCAAATTATCTTCGGTCACCGGAACATGGATGGATGCCAGAAATTTTTCAGAATACTCCCGCAACGGCTGTCCGGCCGTTTTAAAAGCAAAAACCCCTTTTGACTGCAAATCAATTTCCAGTTCACGGGCATAACGTTTTAATGTCGTGTCAGCCTCAAAACCCATCTCGTTGGCCAAATCACGTCTCTGGATCGGCATCAACCGGTAGGCCTCATTTCCCGAACGCAATCTTTCCAGCGCCTGATCAATCAGGGCTTCAAACCGATTCTTGGCCTGTTCCCACTGTATGCGGTCAATTTGCCCCTGATTATTTTTGTAAGGCGGTAATTCAATATAAAGTCCGAAAAGCCCCACTTGTCTAAAATCAACATCATACTCAGCGGAGAACCTTCTTACCCAATTACGGGCCCGTTCTTTTTGAAGGCGTGCACTAATCCGTTGATTCAAATCCTGTACGCGTGCGAATTGAGAATGCGTGGAATTTCTGCGTCCGTTTTCGGCATTCAATTGGTTTAATTCATGAATAATCAAAGGGAGCGTCAACGGCATTTCCGCCCCCTTTCCATTGTCCGGCGTTTTTAAATCCCGGGATGCATACGGCACCTGCAAAAGAAAGTCCTGAGGCCTAAAGGTCCTTCCTTCGAGAATCGCTCTAACCCGGTAAGCGATTTCGGTTCGGTTCATCGAGGTGCGCAAGGCCTTGCGAATACGTGTCAGTTGCCCTCGCTTGAGAGGAGTCGTTCTGACCCATACAGTGCCGGCCTTCGTATTAGCACGTTTTAACTCCACCAGACCAAGACGTCTTAAAAAATAGGCGTGATCGCGCAGTGTATGCGACTGGTCACTCAGTCCGTTGACCAATCCCTCAAAGGCTGTCAACTTGACCCATTGCCCATCAAAATGTTTGCGCAGCAAATCATAAGTAATGCCAAGATATTGCGCACTCTTATCACGCGGGCCCCTACGGCGTGACGCCATCCGTCCGTAATCGGGACGATCCTGCGGAAGTGAAAAAACAGGCGTCCCGCTGAGAACACCGGCCATTTGTACTTGTATGGCCGCCATTTGCTCCTGATATTCGTGGGCATCACTGTCACCGGTAATATAAGAACTTACAAGGAAATCTATTGTGTCCGATGAAGCCTTTTTAACTTCTTCGATAACCGTATGACGAAAAGACGAGGTGCCGATACGATGAATAGGGCTTACTTCTTCTCTCTGGATAAGTCCCAATTCCGCTAACGCTTTTAAATGGCGGTTCACCGTATGTTCATCAAACATCTCTGTCGAAAGGGCCAAAATATCCTGAGTCACAAAAGAACGCTCTGAGAAAAGTTCCCTGATGCTGTGCCAGGTATAAAGAAGGTTATTACGGTCAGGCCGTTCGATATGTTCCATTTTTTGAGCCATACGGGATTGATAATCCGGCAGAATTTTAAGATCACGAAGAATGGCCTCATCGCTCATTTCATTCACCCAGGGATGATCCTCAGCGTAGAGACCTCTGAAAGCCTCAAGCCCCCAGGCAACGGCAGCGCCGCTCATCACCCGGAGAGCCTGCCTTCGGCTGTTGATTCCGAGCATCTGCAAAATATTCTGTTCAGGCAGCTTGAAGGGTATCCCGGCCCGTTTAGCCAGGCGCAGGGTCGTTTCATATAAATTGTTGCGGACTTTTGAATTGGCAAATCCGAAAGAAGCGGCCACACGAATCATATAGCCGTAGAAGCGGCGGTAACGTTTTTGAAAAACCGGAAGATAGCTTTCAGTCAGGCCGAGAGTCCAAATCAAATCTTCAAAACTGAAATGCTCTTTATCAATGTGGTCAACTTGCCGGGTCACTTCATCATAGAGCCCGGAAAGGTTCCAGCCTTCACCCTCTTTCGGTTTTTGATTTAATTCGCGGATAATCCGGTCTCTGACCTGATCGGGTGTTTTCTCACGCGGACGGGCAACCTGCATCAGCAGAATACCTTGCGGAATTTCAATTTGTTTGAGATCAATCCCCAGCCCGGGAAGAACCCGCTTCACTAGCGGATTGCGTGTCAAACCGAGCGAGCGCGCCAAAGCCCGTATATTGCCCAGATAGTATTGATAGCGGTCGGTGATGACTTGTTTATATTCCGCCTCGATATCAAGGGCATAGGCCAGTCCGGCGAGACCGTTGACCATTTTTAAATGCCTGGGAAATCCCGGATAGTCGCTACCCAGCGCTTCAAAATAATCGCCAAGCCGCCAGTCGAAATCATCAGAAGCCAACTCAGCAAGGACTTCTTCTTTGGTCCAGCCCCATTCTTCCAAAAGCCATCCGGCATTCTTGTTCACAGGCGTTTTAGGAACTTTGATTTTAGAGAAATCAATGCCAAGCGCCGGAGCAATCACATCCCGCAAAGTTTTAACCGCTAAACCCAAAGAAGCGGCCGTCTTCTCCTGATTGCCTCTCTGATCTTTATAACGTTGAATCACCACCTCCCGGTATTCTTTTTGAATATCCAGTCCCTGGATCAATCTTACATAACCAATCTTTTCGATTGCAGAAAAATCGGGATAGGCCGCAATAATCGCATCGTAATACACCGATAGATCCCAATTAAAATCATCCGAACTCAGCTCGACGACAACTTCCTGTCGGGTCCATCCCCACTCCCTTAAAAGAAATCCGGGTTTGCTTCTCTCGCGCTCGCGAAGGTCTTTTTCCTTTTGCAGTTGCGCTAAATATTTTTCACGATGGTCACGGCGTCTAAAAACAAAACCATATTTCCACTCCTCCAAAATATTTTCGATCTTACGTTGTACACGTACAGGCCCGGGATAACCTCCGACCTCACGCCCCATCGCAAGCTGGATGTTTTCCGGCGTGGTATCAACCTGAAGGCTGCTCAAGAGTTTTCGGGTTGCTTTAACAAGCAAAGCGGCATCTTTATGAATTTGATAAACACCAAAATCAGCAAGCCGGATTCGGTAAGTCCGGGCAAGTTCAAGGAGAAAACGAGGTCTCAACATTCCCATGGCCCAGGCCAGTTCATCATGCCTAATCGGCATTTCTTTAAAGTGTTTGTTTCCGGCCCTGAGCCATTCAACCGTTTCTTTAATGACCTGCTCCAGTTGGGCCTTCGCCTGTTTTTTGTCTTTAGGCAATTGCAGCCTGATATCAAAAAGGCCCAATTTTCTCAAGTCCGCTTCGGCCCCAAGATTCGTTACCGAGGTCGTATGAACCTCCATCCGCCGGGAAACGTCCCCGGGCCGGACGACAGGCATCGGATTCCCTCCGCTCAACTGCTCATCTTCCTCGGCTTCAATGGCATTTGCAACGGATTCAGGAGTGATGATTTTCGCCTCGCGCAATTCACTGTGCTGTTTTTCAAGCGCTTTGACCAGTCTCAGTTCAAAATCCGCCCGGGTCCAATCGGTCCAGTCGGAATTAAAACCGTTTAAGGCCTGCTCAATAGGATCAAGCAGACGGCCTTCGTCCTCAATGGTTGAAAAAACACGTGCGGCTTTGGCCAGAAGCACGGGAATCTCAAACGAGTGATACCCGGTACTCATAAGCTGCCGGTAATATTTTTGGTGTTTTTCGCTGACCTTGGTTATTGCCGGGCTCACCACCGCATAAGAAAGGCCTTCGGCTTCAAGCATCTGCTTAATTTTCTGTTTATGGAATCCACCGTAGACGAGAACTGCAACGCCTTCAGAGCCTGAATCACGAAAAGCCCTGAAATGCTTACGCATTAACTCATCGCGCTCTATGGCGGTTTGATAAAACTGCAAGGCATTTTGGATCTGAGTCTGCCAGAGATTAGAAATCACTATGTATTTTCCGGTCTGCTCATATAAAAAGCGGGCGATATGTTCAGTGCTGAAATCACGCATCATTTTCTGCACCGGCAGAAACTCTTCCTGAACAATCTCAAGCCGGTTCAGCCGCCCAAAAACCGCCAGAGCTTTATAAATCTTAAAAAGCTCTCTGGACTGATCGTTTTCAAGAAAGCCTGCGGCATAATCATCTTCAAAACGGTTCAATTCTTCTAAAAGAGCCGGGGCTTCAATATTTGCTGCGGACGGATCTTCATCATAGAGCTGATGCAATAAGGGATAGTTCTGACCATCCCGGGTAAAACCAGCAAAGTCCAAAGCCATGGAATGCAGTCGGTCCAAATAATCCCCCATCCCGATTTGCCCGCTGTCTAAACGGTCTCTCAACTTGATCCAGCTTTTAAGTTTCTTCGGGAAATTGATGTCGATCAGATTTTGGATTTCCCGGTGAATATTCTGAAGATCCTGTGAAATCGTCTCTTTTAGCGCCGCCGATTTTTGGTACCATTCAATATTTTTCCGGTGAAGTTCAATACTGTCAGCACCGATCAGGTTGAAATCTTCTTTACGAGTGATGTGGGCATATTCAGCACCGCCAAGCCGGAGTTTATCCATCAGAAAATAAGAAACTTTTTCTTTGGCCTTCAAATCTTTAAACCGTGCAAAAAGTTTATCCGTAGGGACAGCCCCCTGATATCCCTCTTCATAAACCGTTTTCACACCGTAATGCCGCACGAGATGCCGAATCACTTTTGCGATATGCTCCTGAGCCTCGAGAGAATCATGAGCGTCCTGGATGTAAATCACCGTCTTCGACAGTAGGTCTAAGGACTGAGGACTGCGGACTGAGGAGCTCGGCTGCTTATATAAAATCGTTTCCGGTACGATATAGTGTTCTTCAATGGTTCCAAGTTTAGCGGGAATGCGTATATCCAGTGGGGACAGGTCTTCAGACTTGCCTGCCGAATAGGCGGACCTGTCCCCAGTCAGCTCGTGAACCGCCAGCACAGGTGCCGCATACGCGACATCCAATGTCAGCATAAATACACACATCAAAATGGAAATGAATCGTCTAGTCCACATAGCGGCGAATCACCTCCTGATCGACTTCGGACAGATGCCTTAATTTAATGCCCACACTGCGGTGTCCGTTTTGAACCGTCCTCACAACGCGGCCCTTAATTTTCATTTGAACGGCATCCGGTTCCTGCAAATCAAAACAAAGAGTCACAGGCTGTCCGGCTTCAAGTTCCATATCCGGTTCGCACACAAAGTGCACCCCATTCTCACTGATGTCCTGAATCATTCCCCGTGAGGTCCCTCCGCCTAAGCGGACCAGGTCGCTTTCAAGCGAAGCCGTGATTTCGGTCTGCAACCTCGGGAACTTCCTTCGTTCAGACAAAGCTTTATCAGGTGAAGCTTCCTCTTTTCCTTGAAGATGCGCTTCAATGTCTTTGGCCAGAAAACGCCAGTGCCTGCCGAATTTAACCGCACGGATCTTTCCCTGGCGTGCAAGATCATAAAGGCTTGAGGCAGAGATCTTGAGTAATGCGCTGACTTCCTGAACGGTTAGAATGTTTTCTCTTTTTTCCATGGGTTCACTATAGGCTTAATTACGGTTATCACGGTTACAGCAGAATCCGGGACAAAAAAATTTGTATAGAAGTGTCGCACATGACTTAACTTTATTCAAATTCATGAGTTAGGTCATTTTTAGAGGAGGTCGTATTTGATGCGGAAGAGACTAAAATTAGGGAGGATGCTATAAATTGATAGGGGTACTGATTTTACCGGACGCCGTTCTTTACGCTTAGGCCGCTTTACGGATTTCGGCTTTGGCCTGATAGTCGGCAATAAAGCCGGCAAAGAGAGAACGTTTGAAGTTAACGGAAATTTGCAAATGGCCATTTGCATCGGGTCGAACATGATATTCAAGAAGCTCGGTTGCATTTCCGGGAAGGCTCTTGAGCAATTCGGCCAATCGGGTTTCGATTTCTGAGGCCTGCATCCCTTCCGGTGAGTCGAGCCCGCCTGCAATCAGGAGCGCTGAGACCACCTGAAGTGCGGATTCCCCGATTTCATAAACAGGGTTCCAGGATTCAGTTTCTTGCGCATTAATTCCCACTTGAACAAGCAGCGCATTCGTCGTTCCTCCACCTGCGAATTTCTGAATACTCGGCAAAACGTGCTGGTTATAAAGCTGCGCCGCCCGGATACGGTCGAGATCATTGCGGGTGGTAAACGCAAGATGCGCCTCCCGCATACGGCTCTGTTCGTCTTCAATGGCCTGTGTGCGGCCGGAAAAGATTACGCGTTCCGTATGGGCAAGGACATCGTCTTGTAAAAGCGCATCGACCAAACCTTGAACAGTGACATCATTATCTCCGTCAAGCAAATGAACAGCCAGCATCAACTGTTTCCCGAAAAGCCCTGACTCCCTTAAAAATTGCATCAAATCATTCACAAACGCCTGCACTTTTTGAGCGGTCTCTTCGTCAATTTTTCCAAGCTCTTGGGCTGCAGCTAACTTCGCGGCAACTTTTGCTTCAAAGGCAGCTGTAAACTCTTCAATAAATTGATCAATTCCCACCCTCGCGATTTCAGAACGTACAAACGCCGCCGCTTCAGGGTCCTCCGTCTGCTCCAGAACCGCCGTCAGTGTCCGATCCATCGAAATATTCTCCGACGCCCCAACCGTTTCAATACCCGTACGCAATTCGGGGCGAAAGTACCTGGGGTAGGAACGACGCAGAGCGGCTTCAAATTCACGGGCCATTTCATCAAAAGATTCATAATGTGTTTCGTCACTCAATCTTGCCTTTAGAATGACCTTTTGCACCGCCTCAGGTACTCCCGTAAGATCAACAGGTTGGATATTGGTTTGATAACTTTCAATATTGACCGGGGTTCCATCTGAAACATCCCGATCGTCAAAATTCTTTAAATTTTCCAACATCGTCATATCGGCTTGGGCATGCACATGCTCATCAATTTCAGCCTGATAGGATTCAAAAATCAAATCACCCAGCAGGGCGATATCGCTGTATTTAACCGGTGTTTTCAGATCCTCCATCGGCGGAATATTAGGATCCGGCACGGCAACATCATCCAAGTCAATCAAAACAGGCCTCGTCCGGAGCAAAAAGCGCAAATTAAGAGGAACCACATCCCGGTGAAATACTCCGTGTTTTTGATAAGTCTCGGATAAACTCTTGATTAACGTAAGAATTCCCTCCAGTCTCTGCATCAAAGTGAGCTCATAAAGCATTTCCCCTTGAATCATTTCCATCTCAACAATCCCTTTTTCATCGTCAATGTGATAAAACTTCACAAAAGGAGTGTCCTGATCAGCTGACATTCTCATCAGGAGTTCTTTATTTCGTCTAAGATCGTCTTGATGGTAGTCTTCAACCGCTTTGATCACTCGCAGCTGAGGGCCTTGGTCCGGCCAGTCAATGCGCACTAAAAAGACGGGCTGACGGTCGAAAGATCGAAGAAGGCGGTAGCTCCGCTCGCCATTTTTCAGAGTCACCTCATAGCCTTCCCTCATAAGCGCCCTTGCCCGCTCAAAGGCCTCATACGCTTGATTAAATTGGGAATCCGCCACATCAACGGTAATGCTGCCTTTGGATTCCGGCAGAGAAACCGGACTGGACACTTCCTGTACTTGAGGGAAAATATTTCGGATTTCCTGACTTGCAGGCACTTCCTTTTCTAACCGGTTAAGCAGCTCGATAATATTATCAATATGTCCCTTGGATGATGCGCTGAGCGCGTAGGCGTTCCCCTGAAACTCGGGATAATAATGAATGAGCCGAAGCGCTCTAAGATAAGCAACTCCCCGGCTGACAGTCCGCCGATCCATGTCACTTTCAAACTCAATCATCGCTAACTTCAGAGGCTGATCTGAATTTGCAATCAAAGCAAATAATTTCGCAATCGCGCTTGTCGCTTCCGTACGCATTTCGGTTCTGTCCAAAGAACCGAAGGGCTTATGCAGTCCCGTCACATCGGTGACGGGGCGCATTTCGGTTCTGTCCAAAGAATCGAAGCTCTTATGCAGTCCCGTCACATCGGTGACGGGGCGCATTTCGGTTCTGTCCAAAGAATCGAAGCTCTTATGCAGTCCCGTCACATCGGTGACGGGGCGCATTTCGGTTCTGTCCGCCGGAGGCTGCTCGTCGGAGTCGGGCTTACCCTGTCCCCCAGGGGGACTGTTCCCTTTTTCTTCTCCGCCGGCGGCCAATTGGCGTTTGCTGATATCCAGCAGTTCAAGGGTTGATGCATATAATTTTTCCTCGACAGCTAAAACTTCACGGCCGAGTTGGTCAAGGCGATGATGTAATTCTGAAGGCGCTGGCATTTGTAAGATTGTATTTTCATCTCCCAACGAAGGATCTTCATCTGTCCAGACTTGCATGGCTTGCACAACTTTTTCTTTAAATGTCTCTTTCCCCGAATGATTGGCTGCGAATTCTGAAATCTCGTCACTGATCGCGGCGGCCTCCCCCCGAAGCCGCGCAACCTCATCAAATGCAAATGCGAGTTCCGACAAGTTTGAATCTTGCATGAGATTACGATTCATGGATTCAAACGACTCCCGTGTAAATTCAATCGCCGAAAATCCCATCCAATCGCGGTTCTCGTTAAAAATCTCCTGATAAAAGAGCATGAGTACCAATAAACGCAAATAACTTTGTTTCAGTTGATTGAGAGAATTTTCTGTAAAGGTTCCGTAATAGACTCTTTTCAAATCATCTTCCGGAATCCCAAAGGCTTCTGAAACCGACTCCAGAGTTTGATTTATCCCTTCTTCAAAGTATCGAGCCGCTTGTTTTTCATAAACCGTCATAAGCGATGCGCGGGAAGCCCGCTTTATTTTCAAAACCTCCTGGTCAGTGTCAACAGGTCCGAGAATTAAAAAAACCGTCTCGTTATAAGCAAAAGCCTCTTGTGTCTTGATTGCACCGGGGTATTGTTCATTCAGCTTCGCAATGGATTCCGTGAGCGAAATATTCCCTAACTGTTCACCTGATAATTGAATCCTTCCTGAACTATCTAGTTTCTCAATAGCAAAAGAAGAAAGTTTCAGGCGGTTTGCAGTGATAAGGCTATCGAACATGACCAGCTCGTCATTTTGGTTAAGATGAAGCATCGTTTCAACAGTATTTGCGCCCTGATTCTGCAAATAATGAATCACACTTCGTAGAAAGGCGGCAGCTTCTCCGGAGTAAACCCATTCGGGCGGAAATCCGATTTCACCGAGACTGGCAATTCCTTTCGCTCCTTCGTCGAATGCAAATTCAGCAAAAGCGATCATCCGTCCCGTTTCATCCAAAGCGCGGATGAGTTTTCCACTGGGCTGCATCCACTGACGATCCTCATAGACCGCATCTTCCACCCACCCTAAGGCGCGGCTGATTTCGGTCATTCTGCCAACTACCGACCTTTTCAGTGTCTGGAACGTAATCTTGTCAAAATCGATCCAATCCATTTCTTGAATCGTGCGCATTTCGGTTCTGTCCAAAGAATCGAAGGTCTTATGCAGTCCCGCCACATCGGTGACGGGGCGCATTTCGGTTCTGTCCAAAGAACCGGAGGGCTTATGCCGTGCCAACGCATCGGCGTTGGTGCGCAATTCGGAGTGATCGGAATCAGCGCCGCCCGGCTCCGTTGGGGGAGTGTCGAAGCCCCCTGCCGCCCGTCTCTGTTGGTAATCATGGTTAAGAAAGGTATTTAATAGGAATTCCCTAACGGCTTTTCCACTTGAAAGGCCCACTAAAATCTCACGTTGCTCAGCTGTTATTTTATTGCCTTCAAACAGACCTTCCGCAAGTCCTTCAATAAAGTATTCATCGCTAGGGTGACGCCGGGAATGATGTATCTGACTAGGTGCGGCCATAGCCATATCGACAGCTTCATCCAGAAGCGTATAATGGCCCTCAATATCTGCAGGAAATGATTCGATCGGAAAAATATCAGAACCATCTGTAAACGTAAAGTCGGACCATTGGTCAAGAACAATTAAATTCTCAGGGTGAGAAATAGGAATCATTCCCACGCTCATCAACTCCCCGGTTTCTTTGCCCATCGCATGAGCCATTTTTTCAATAAGCCGTTTTCTTTTTTCTCTATCGGGTATTATTTTCTTCCAATCCTTCGCATCATAATCGTTTTCTTCTTTGAAAGTATCAATCGGAAAACTTGGATACTTCTCATAGGACGAACGGATTGAACCCGGGGCAAGTCTAAGAATATATCCTTGTTCCTGACGGCCGTTTAAGCGAAAATGAATATTTGCAAGACCTCTTACGGATATTCCATCGTCAAACCTTTTATCTAATTTTCGTTTTACACCTAAGCTATACTCTTCACGATCGGCTTCCGGCAGCTGAACTCCCCCACGCAACACTTTATAATTATAATCATAACCCCCGTCGGGATTTCCAACCCCCTTAATTTCGATCAGAAACTCCTTACCATCAATCACGACGATAATAGGTAACCCGTCTTTTAACAAAACCCCCGTGCGTCCTTCATTCAAAATGGATTCCGAACCACCCCATCCATCGCTTACCGTTTGGGCTGGCGTATACAGCATAAGAATCGAAAAAGGACTCCTGTCTTGACGGCTGCTGGTTACGAGTATTTGGTTTCCATTAAATAGACTTTTAAATTCCTCTAAATTGTCCGGCAAATTTTCCCAGTCCGTTGTTTTTGTAAATTTAGTCATTTCAACATCCTGCACTTCAAGCGGTATAATTCCGGCATTTTTTGAACTGGTAAAAAGGGCGCCCATCGCCATAACATCGCGTTTGTTTCTAATGGAAGGTTTATCGGAGAAAATAGGCTGTAATTTCTGGTTTTCATCTCTGAGAAACCCAATAAGTACGTCGCCATTTTTTTTACCCTCGGCCATACGGCTTTGAATTTCTGCAATCGGCAATAGAGTCGAACTCCGCATTTCGGTTCTGTCCAAAGAATCGAAGGGCTTATGCAGTCCCGCCACATCGGTGACGGGGCGCATTTCGGACTTACCGGCCGCTTCGGGTAGGGATAATGCACTGCTTCCAAGTACAGAGCTCTCTATTTGGGCTTCTCGCAGCTTTTCAACGGCAAGTAATAAGAACCTGGAAGCGCCGCCCTTTCTTTTATCTGAGGCGGGATGATTCTCTTCGATCAAATGATTTAAGTTCTCGATAAAACCACCCAAAGTCTGCGAAAGATAATGCCAATAGGCCGACGATCGCACCGGTTCGTCTCCCTGTAAAACTTCCTTTAACTTTTCGAGTTCGGCAAGAAAATGATTGATGCGCTCTTCAGCTTCCCTTTTGACCGGATATTCTTGCGGAAACTTTTTGATATTCGCAACCTGATTTCCCGCTTCAACGAGCAATGTATGGATCTGTTCTCGTCCATCACCTTTTTGGCGGGCTTTACGCACTGCGCTGTCGCTGGCAGAATAGCGATCATCCAATTCCCGCAGCTCGGGCTTTCCCGTCTGCCCCCCTTCTTGTTCATTGGCCAATTCACTAAAATCCGGGGGCAGATTGGCCGTCCCTTCAAATTTTGCACGGGCCGCATTAAACAAGAAATAATAACGAAAAATAAGAGCTTGCACTTGTTGGGCTGTATTCGTTGTCCGCAAAGCAGATCCATCTTCTTTCTGTTCCAAAACATCGGGACGTAATTCCATAACAGGTGGATCAAATGTGTCATTGGGATTTATCTTTAATCGGTTGTAATAGTTTCCAAACAATGTCCGTGCAATCGCTCTTTCCTTTTCATTTTCAATCCGGCTGGGATAAAAGACCTGATGAACGTTATCGTTACCGTAAAAAAGCAGTGTTTGTTGGACCGGCTTTTCTTTCCGATCTTTCGTCATATACGCCGTAATTGCCTCGAGTATAAGCGGCACCGTTCCCTCAACACCTTCTTCAACCCATAAAACTTTAGGATGCCGAAGAATCCCCATCTCTTCAATTTCCGTCATTCGCGTTGAAAGCCATTGTCTAAATTTCCGATCTTTATTCTTTTCAATCTCTGAGATGAGTTGCCGTACGACCTCCCGGTTTCGCTCCGAATCATCATGCACAGATTCTGATAATTTTTCCCCGATTTTTTTAGCACGATCAAATAAAAAACCGCCGGGATTTATTTGTGTCGAATTCATATGATAAACAGTCCCTATGGCTCCCTTTTTATTTTCACCCAATCTTTCCAATGCGTCCTTGATTGTAAAAATAGCCGCCGCACCGCGGGCAATATAAACCGGGTGATATCCCTTTGTTTCATGCTGTTTGATCAACTCCGTAAAAGAGGCCACAAGCCGCCAAATCATAAAGTGATCTTCCCACCGATCACCCCATCCTTTCGCAAACCTTCGCGCATCAAACCCATGTTGTTTTACTTCTTCAAACTGAGCATCGAATAACCGCCGTCCTTCTCCCTTACTTTCAACCATCTGCTCAGAGACCATCTCTCTGACAACAATCTCCTTTAAATCCTTTAGATGAATAAAGCCCTTTCGGAGATATCCATCGATAATGCTTTCCTTGGCTTCATAATAGCGATTAAGCGGCTCATTCCTTGCGATATCAGGAATCAATTTTTCTAAATTACCGCGTAATGCTACCGTGTAGTAAAAATCTTTATCCGCAGGATTTGCTTTGTATTTTTTGACATATAAGTCCCGCCGGACCAAAGCCACGTCATCCGGATGCAGCCCCCGATCTAAAAGACTACGTTTCACCCTTGCCAAATGGGTGTCGACTAAAGCCTTATCTTTTGATGCGCTTACTTTAGTTGAGAAATATCCCGCGATTTTGTATTCAAACTCAGTTTCAGCGATCGATTCAGCAATTCGCAACAATTCAAGCGGGCTAAGCCGTTTGGAGCTGGCGGCTTTTCCCCCTTGAAACAGATTTTCCCGAAGCTCGGATTTTTCCGCCTGTCCGTCAGGCAAACCTGATAAAGGCTGTTGGCCAGAGTCGAGTTTAGCCCGTCCTTCTAGAGGGCTGCCCCTTTTGTTTTTCATTTTCAAATTATTCAACGCCGGAATAAGATCAACACCAACGCGCAATTCGGGTTTGTCTAAAAGAGCCGCTTCGGGGCCTGTCAAGATGGCCGGGGTGGTTTGGGGCGCGAGAAGTTTTAAGATGTTCGCATCGGTAAGTTGACCGGGTTCGTGCAGCCCGCGAAGACCGTTCAGAAAACGGTCAACATGGGCCTGCCATTTTTTAATCAGCTCGACAGTCTCCGCCGAAGCTTGTCGGGAGTTTTTTCCCAGAACCTCATCAAGATAACGCGTCATACTTCCCGCTTTTGTAATCCTTTCCGTATCGGCCAGGTCACGGATAATTTGGTCACGCCATTGCTTCAGCATGAATCTTGAAGCATCATTCGTATCTCGAACTCCACTTTGCGAAATACCTTTCACAAGATACGCTTCACGAATAAGTCTGTCCCTCGTTCCCCGTAAAAACGCCGCGTGCAGATCAACCTTGCCGTCCTCGACTTTGAGATAATCCGCCCAGCTCACTTCCCCGTTCATATGCGCCCGGTAATTCGTTTTGTCCGGAATGTTTTTGATTGCGGGCATCATCAGCACATAAGAAATGCCTTTGGCTTTGAGTTCGTACGTCAGACCTTCGGCATGGAAACCTCCTGCCACAAGCACCGCGCTTTTTGTTTTGTTCTTTTCAAGCAATGCCCGCATGTTTTTAATGAGGGCCCGGTCGCGTTTTTCCGAGTTAGTATAAAAATCAAGGTGCGGCTGCATTCTTTCTAAGAGCTTTGCGATATCGGATCGCCGGTCAATGCCATCCTCGGCCATATCCAATGTCTCCATGCGGGTCATCACAGCTTTGAGCTTTGCCCAGTCGCTGCGGCCCAGTTCAAGTTTGGCTAGGTGTTTCACCAGCCCGAGGACTTCACTACGCCGGTCAAGGTTGCGTTCTTCGTCATTTTGAAAGAGACTTTCTTTGACTTTCCGGGCATAAGTTTCGAAATCATCAAAAAGCTGAGTCCCTTCGATATCGCGCAAGCGTTTTTGATTACCCACCTGATCTCGAAGCTGCTTTGAAGCCTTCACACGGATTTTATATTTAAAGACAAGCCCTTTTAAAAAAAGCGCAAAGGCCTGGGGTGTAATCTGTGAGGTCTGAAACGACTGAAACTCACGGTTAAGCTCAGCCTCTTCGGCTCTAACCTCTTCAGAAGGGTCCATTTCTGTTAAGGCATGCCGGACAGTATCGGCAATCTCTTCGACTTCGGTTTCAATGGATGGCTCCGAAGCTTTGGCTCGCCCGGCCTCTTCAACCAAAAGCGCAAGTTGTGAGCCCTGCTTCGGCGCCTTTACGGCCGCAAGCTTTTGAAGAACACTCATGAGATCAGAGTCGTTATCGCCGAAGGACTGAAGCGCCCTGTCGATTGCGAGAAGTTCTTTGGAATAGATTTCTGTTTTTTCTGTTTCAATCTCTTGGGATAATTGATTCAAACGCGGTTCAATCTCTTTTTCTTTGTTTGCAGCAGCAAGAAAGAAACGCAGGCCTTGTTTATAAAGTTCCCAGTCTTCAATGCCATGGTAGACTGCCGGAGAATCACTAAAGATCGCCGCAGCCGTTCCCCCCGAGACTTCGCCACAGTCAAAGTAATCTGAGAAAACTTTTTTGAGAACGTCCTTATCGGGAAAGCTTTTAAAAATTCCTGCATCCAGGTCCGAGGCCGCACCTTCAAGGCCGACGAGCCGGACACCGTAAGCGGACTGGGTATGCTCGATCAATTTTTGAATACTGCGCTGTGCATCAGGGATCGCATGTGCATCCTGAATAATAAAAAGGGTCTCCCCATTCCGGTCCGGGCCTTCGAACTTTTCTTTGATCCTGCCGATCGCCTCAGGGACTGTAACGTCAAACAGGGAAAAGGGATTTTCAAAAGACAAAGAACTCGCGCCGGAAGATGTTTCGGGCAGGCCGTAAGCGGTATTGGCCTGCAAACACATCGTGACCGTGATCATGCTGGCAATGACTTTTTTTAGAAATTTAGAAATGAACTTCATTTTTCTCCGGGCACAAAATCCCCTCTAGGCAATCCACAAAATCTGCAGACTCCGTTCCTATATAAAAGAATACTCCACGACCTAATATAAGTCAAAAAATAGCAACTTTTATCAAAAACGGTCACATCTAGAAGAGTTCCCACTGGGGCGAGGGTTTGGATTGGAATTCGGCGAGGTATTTAAGGCCCGAGACCCCTACCCCTAAAAGGCGGATAGGTTTTTTGCCGGCCTCGGTTTTTTGATCTAAAAGCGTGCAGGCAATTTGGTGTATTTCCTGCCAGTTTCCGGGAATGTTTTTAATCGTTTGCGAACGGGTAATCAACTCAAAATCATAGTATTTTACTTTCAGGACAATCGTCTTACCCGATTTTCCCTGGCTGCTGAGGTCATAGAAAACTTCCTGTGCCAATTCTTTGAGTTTTTCTTTCAGCCATTGTACGTTGACGATATCCTTGGCAAACGTTTCTTCACTGCTGGACTGCTTGGCTTCATAGTCGGGCTCAACTTCACGTTCATCAATGCCCAACGCACGGCGATAAAGAAACACACCTGTTTTTCCAAATTTCTCAGCCAAAAAATTCTTGGGCGTTCCCGTAATGTCTCCGCACGTGCGCAAATTCATTTGCTGCAACCGGGCTTCGGTTACCGGCCCTACACCCGGAATTTTGCGCACCGGCAGATCTTTTAAAAAATCCTCGATTTTTTCCGGCTCTATCACAGTCAATCCGTTGGGTTTATTCATGTCCGAAGCAATTTTGGCCAAAAACATATTGGGGGCCACACCGGCTGAAGCGGTTAGTTTAGTGCGTGCAAAAATAGCCTGTTTAATGAGTTCGGCAATCATGCGCGGGTCGTCAATACCAAAACGGTACTCGGTCACATCCAGATAGGCCTCATCCAGTGAAACCTGTTCAACCAAATTCGTATGCTGATGAAAAATAGCCATGACCATTTCAGAGATTTCGCGGTAGCGGTCAATCCGCGGACGTACAAAAATGGCATGGGGACAAAGTTTTCTGGCATGGGCCGCAGGCATGGCGGATTTGATGCCAAACTTACGCGCTTCGTATGAGGCCGTGCTGACTACTCCCCGGCCCTGAGGATTACCTCCGACCACAAGTTCTTTACCGCGGTATTCGGGGTGGTCCAGCTGTTCAATCGCTGCAAAAAAAGCATCCATATCAATATGAATGATTTTACGCGGCCATTTTTGAGCGGATTTTTTGGATTTCATTAAGGAATAGACTAGCCGCGGAGACTTAAGAAATCAATATTGAATCGTGCCGGTAGCTTTAAGTTATAAGTCATAAGTTTTAAGATACGGTTGACTCAAAAGCATTTGTTCAACTGACCACTTATAACTTATCGCTTAAGATTTAGAACTTATCACTTTAAGTGGTCTGTTTTTGAACGTAGGCGGCGACCATTTGAATGATCTGATTGGAAGGAATCGCAAAAGTTTTGTTGCTGCGCACAGCAGGTCCGGCGCTTATAATGCCGATCACCTCGCCTTCGGCATTAAAAATCGGGCTGCCGCTGTCTCCCTGGTAGAGATCAAAATTAATCTGAATAAGCCCCACGATTTTCTTGCCTTTAAGCGCTTTATTGCCGCGGCTTCGCCCAAGGCCGCTGACTTTACCCTGACTAATTGTGCCGTGCAAAAGCTGTGAGGATCCCACCGAATAAACCCGGCTTCTGAGCTTGACCAGATTCGAATTGGCTAACCGGACATACCTTAGCGGGGTCCTGGGTTCAATGCCAAGGATGGCCAGATCCTGTTCGCTGTTCAGTTCAAGAATTTTTGCTTCATATTTCTGACCGTTCAAGAGCGTTACGGTCACGCGTGCCGCCTGTTTCACCGTGTGCGCATTGGCCACAATCAAACCGACGGGATCCACAATCACCCCCGCCCCTGTGCGGGTATATTTCACCGGCTGCAGGGCCTGAGGAACAAGAATTCTTCCCGTATTTTTGTCCAGAACGGGTTTTGATTTTTCGCCGTAAATCACTGCATTTTCGGAAAGGATCGAAACAATGGCTTCCTGTGACTGCATCAGGGTATTGAGGATGGAGACTTCAGCAGTCGCTTCAGACGGACCGGCGATGAGACCATAAGCTAAAAAAAGAATGAGGGTTTTTTTCATCGTGAGTGAATGGTACCGGGTACAATCAGCACAGTGTACCCGGTACCGTTCCGAGCTATTCTTTCTGCTTCAATTCCACTGTTATCGTTTGGGCATTCTTGGCGGCTTCCATATTCTTCTTCACCGTTTCAAGCAATTCCTTAGCCTTCTTGTGTTCACGGTCAATCTGAAGAGCATCTTCCAAAGCTTTTCGCGCACCCAGAAGATTCGTCTTCTTCATTTCGGCAATCGCAATCCCCAAATGAGTATCGGCATCCAACCATTTTTTTGATGCCGCGATGCGAAACTGCTGCAGGGCCGGATCAGGCTGCTCGACGTTCAAATAGACATATCCGATATTTTTATAAAGATTGGCTTCTTTTTCTTTGTCATTATCCGTGTAGCGCAACGCTTCATTAAACATGGCCAGGGCCTGGCGATAGTCTCCGGTTTGAGAAAAGGCGACGCCCATCATTCCATAAATATCCGGGTCATCTTTTTGAACCTGTAATATGTTTGCAAATTCACGCGCACTGTCGCTCCATTGTCCCTGTCTAAAATAGATCTCGCCTAAATTGCGGTGGCAGTCAATCGTACTCTGTACACGGCAGGCCGCTTTTAAATAACGGATCGCCTCTTTCGGGTTATCCATTCTCAAATGAATAGCCCCCATATTGTTATACGTATCATAAAGCTGGCTCTTCTCAAGCCCGCTTTTCTTTCCGTGCCGGGCATTGCTCTTGATAATGTTAATTGCATCATTCATATACCGCAGCGCCAGACTATACTGCCCTTTTAAGTAGTAGGACGAACCGATATAACTCAAAAGCCTGACGTTCCCAGGATCTTTTTTTAAAAAATTCTGAAATTCGGAAATGGCTTTATCATATTGGCCGCGTTTCATCTGAACCACAGCCAGATTAATGCGGATATCCTGATTCTCCGGGTTAATCGCCAGATACTGGCTCCAGATACGGTAGGCCTGGTCATAGTTTCCGGTGTTAAAATAGGAACCTCCAAGAACCTCAAGCGCCTGGGCCTTTTTAGCGGCCTGTCCGGGCATTTGAAACCCCGTAACCGCTCTCGACAATGAACGGATCGCCTCGTGGTAGTGCCCGGTTTTTGCATAAAGAATACCAAGATCGGCATGAATCTGCGGATTCTCGGGATCCTGCGCTTCGGCTTTTTTCCAGACCTTGATGGCATCTTCCGGTTGATTCAGATTAAGATAAAAAATTCCGAGTCCATAATAAAAATCAAAGGATTGCTCATAGACCATGAGTTTAAGATACGCTCCGACAAGCTGCTGGCTCAAGCGCGGATCAAGATGATCTCCTCCCTGACTAAAATCCAGTTTTTTGGTCATCATGATGATTTCATGATTATCTAAGTCAAATCTCGTGGGAAGCTGCCGGTCAACGACCGGTGACATAATACTGGTCTTATCGTCGGTATGAATCGCACCGAAAACATGGCCGAGCTCATGCACAAGCACCGTTTCCTCCTGCACCTTATAAAGCGGATTATTCGGGTAACGCAGTACCAGATACCCGGCCAAAGGACTGGCCCTTCCGATAACGTGCAGCTCCTTCATATCCACATTTTTAGGGATCTTCGTCATGTGCATGAGGCCGATCACAAGATCCGCTCCGCCCTGCCCGATCGGGTATTTACCCTGCAGATCATTCATGGCAGCCATCGTGTCAATCACTTTAGCGCCCGGATTCCAATCAATGTAGTTTCTTTCGACTAATTTAATCTTAAATTCAGTTTCAAAAATCTTTGAAGCATAAGCCAGCCGTTTTTTAAAATTCTGTTTCCAGCCGTGAATCTTCTTAAAACTGGGCGCAACGGCGATGTCCACCTGAAGTGTCCTTAATTCATCCGGAGACGCGAATCCGGTTTTTGCCGTCTGCAGAAGAAAAAAAATCATAAGAAGCGCAGCGGATAGAAATTTTTTATGGGGATGACAACGGTCTGGGATCGGGAAAAGACGGGGTACTCTATTCAAGATTTGTACTTTCTTTCAGTTTTCTTAAGGCCGAGCTCAGCCGCGTCAAACTTTCAATACGCGCCCTCAGCTCTTCTTTATTATCCTCGGAGGCAAGCAGTTTGACTAGCCCCGAAGAGGTTTCTTCTTCGGATAATTTTGGGGCGGCCTTGGCTTGCCCCGGCTTCTCGGCAAAGACGGAAAGCGGACAGAAAAAAAGCGCGGCAAAGATCAAAACGATTAAAAAAAGAGATGCTTTTCTCATAGCTCGATTTCTTTTTGTTGATTACATATACTCTTTAAGCAAATCAAAAACCTTCAGGATCTGCCAGTCCGGTCCGTCGCTGTCGGAATCTTTCTCAACGATCACATCCGGAGTCAACCCCACATGGTTAATATCACGTCCCTGGGGGCTCCGGTAACTGGCGGTCGTCAACTTCATCGCGCTCCGGTCATCCAGAGGAATCACCGACTGCACCGAAGCCTTTCCGTAAGTTTGAACACCGACTAACGTACCCAGACCATAGTCCTGCATAGCTGCTGAAAAAATCTCTGAGGCACTTGCCGATTTTTCGTTCACGAGAATAAATAACTTCGGGATCTCTTTAAGCGTAAACTCCCCCGAAGACACATACTCCTTACGCTGTTCTTCGACCTTACTGGCCACCGAGACAATCTTCTTTCCGGCTTCAAGGAACCTTTCGGATAAGGCCACCGCCGAAGGCAAAAGCCCTCCGTCATTATCCCGAAGATCGATAATCAAAGCCTTCATTCCCTGCCCCGATAAATCTGAAAGCGCTTTGTCAATCTGGCCGGGCGTGCGCTCCTGCCAGTTGGCAATCCTGAAATAACCCACCTGACGCCCGACCATACGGACATCCTGAACTGACTCAATTTCAATATTTTCACGGATAATTTCAATGTCAAAAATCTTGTGTTCCATCACACGATTCACGGTCAGGGTAATCGGCTGCCCGGCCTCGCCCCTTAATTTCGAAGCCACATCGGGTAACGCCCAACCTTTAACCGATTCCCCGTCGATTTTTAAAATAAAATCGCCCGGGCGTACATCCGCACGCGCTGCAGGACTTCCGGGCTTAACCCCCTTCACTCCGGGGAACTCATTCACAATTTCCATCATAATCCCGATTCCGGCATATTCGCCCCGGATATGAATCTGAAGAATTTCAAATTTCTGAGGATCAATAAATTCAGAATGTTTATCCAGGCTTGAAAGCATACCTTTGACTGCCTCGTAAAGCATCTGACGCGCATCCACCGGGTTGACATAAGCCTCTTCAATCACCCCCAGGGCTTTTGAAAAAAGCTTCAGCTCCTCGATAAATCCCGGACCTTCCGGAGCCGCCGGCGCCGCCTTTCCGACTGAAACCGGAACACTGAGACAGAAGAGTAATAACAAAGAAAGACCGATGCTTTTAATCCGTTTAATTCTTTTTGAATAAGACATTTTATCCTCGCTCTCCTTTAGTTCAATGTCTGAAAGTCTGAAGGTCTCAAAGTCCTCCCTGGCACAACTGAGGACTTTCAACTTTTAGACTTTTTAACTTTCAACAAAACCTTCATGCCAACTTTTAATTCCGCCGCCGCGTTCGACAACACAAGTGATCATATAAGTCCTAGTGCGGTTATTCAGACGCCCGACACTGCGAATCGTAAAATAATGTGATGAGACGCTTGTCTGCCCCTTGGATAAACGCCGGGTAAATTCGTTCATCTCCCCATCGCTCAATCCGATCACCTCATTCAATTCGGAAGGTGCCGCTTCAATCGAGGAAAAAACGTTATCATCAAACGTCCCCTCTTTGCCGTCGCGACCGCGCCGATATTCGATCATTTTGTCGATAATCGACGGTGCCATGCCTAATCCCGTCAGGGCCACGCTTGAGGCGGTATTCAAATTAACCTGCTGGCCGCCATAAATACTCACATAGGGCTCTATTTTTTTAAGAAGCCCCGGCGTCATTCCTTTGACAAAAAGAAGCTCCTCCAGAGTTTCGATATTTTTATTCTTAGCCACATAGGGCGGTGAAAGAGTCTTATAGTAACGGCTCTCAGCCCCGTCCGGATATGAATGCTCGTCTTCATCCCGCCAGTCGAGAATACTTTCAGCCAGCTGCGAAGCCTTCTCCTGACTGATCTTTGCCGCCGCGGCAAAGGCCCGTCGCAAAACAGCCGGCTCATCATAAAGGTTGAGGTTAATCTTACTCTCTTCATCCACAACACCATAGAGAAAATTCTTCGTGCTTTCGTCTAATTTTTCATCAATCGGCCAGAGTTTAACAACCGAAAAAGTTCCTCCGTCAATTTCAATGTCCTTAAAATAAGCCGGGTTAGTACTCCACTGCTCATTCAAACGGTCAATCACGGGGCCCTTATCAAGGGGTTTTGTCTGTATAATCTGAAGAGCCCTTTGCACCCCGGCATCGGCAACCCGGCGGATCCGGGCACGATCTTCAAGCATTCCGATGCTTTTCAAACGCTGGCGTGCCATCCCTCCGACCGAAAGCGTAAAAATAGAAATCATCACCACCAGCCAAATCACCAGAATTAAAATACTACCCTTCTGGTGATGCTGGCATGGACTTGGGCTTTCGAATGTTCTACGCATCCTTTTCCTGATGCTTTTTAAGCTCACTGACATCCTCTTGCAGCCGGACCACTTTTTCATCAAGCGTTTGGATCTGTTCGGACAAAGCCGTAAATAACCGTGCAAGGTACTGATCCAGCGGTTCGGGCTGAACCACACCGCCGATTTTCTCAACCCGGCGGTCCGCGGCAATATTAAAAATAACCCCGGCTTTTTTAACTCCGCCACTAGACTCATCAGCTCCGAAAACCGGATGAATATTTAAAAAGAGCATGGCAATCGCAATAAAAAAAAAGGGATAGCCGACAATACGCCCACGACATTTGGGTCTTTTCTGATCTATTTTCTTATTTTGAATCATATGTTCCCTATTGGGTTAAATGATGGGTATGGGTGTCTTCATATAGATCGTCTAGAATGGAGGGATTCTTCAAAAGAAAATCGATCGGAGAAAGGAATGAAAAACAAAGAAAAAAGACACCGGATACCCTCTTTCGAACGGATCCGATGCCTTTTGATTAGAATCGGTTTCATAAGGGGTGGTTGAAGTCAAAGAAGCAGAAGAATCGAGGATGGCAAGGCGCGTGAAGCAGTCGATGCCTGGGAGCATCGCCGATGGAGCGCAACGTAGCCAGCCAAAGTTTATACCGCTTCGACACTTAGCAACACTTGTGAAACCGCTTCTAGTGGATTTCGGCCAAAGTCAATTCGTTCTGCTGATTACGGCGGATTTTTTCCATACGAGCCTGAGTGACCAGATGCTTGCGCCATTTTCTTTGAGCAGTGCGCAATTCCAGCTTTAATTCACGCACGACCTGATGCAGATCCCGGCTTGAATCTTCCCAATTTGAATACTGATAAAACTCAGCGATGCGCTCTAGCTGCCGGCGCACATAGGTTTTCATCCGTTGGGCCGCTTCATCTGAAAACGCTTCTAGCTGGATACTTAATTCTTCATATTCTCCAACCAGCCGGTCCAGCAATGATTTCTTCATCAAATAGGTAATTCCCATGCCCTTCTCCTGTTCTAGCGCACCGTCAATATTGAAATATTGGGTTTGAGCTCAAATCTTGATGCGGTACTAGCCGTATTAAAACGACAATGCTATTAATTAAATGTTTTATAATGAGTTTGAATTGTAGCATTGGGAAAATTAAAAGAAGATTAAATCAGAATTAAAAAATATTAATTTGAAACCGGGCTTAAAAGCAATTAATTGTAATGATTTGAAGGGGTTACAACGATTCAAAAAGTGGTAGGACGATTTGAACAACGGTTCCTTGAGAAAAAGTACTGGTGATATCAATTTCACCGCCATGGGCTTCACAAATCGCTTTTGCAATACTAAGGCCCAAACCGGCTCCTTCCAATGAGCGAGCCTGATCAGACCGGTAAAAGCGGTCAAATATTTTGGCCAGGGCCTGTTCTTCAATGCCGATACCGGTATCGCGGATTTGAATCCGGGCCTTGTTCTTCTTTTCGCGGGAAAGCCGGATTTCCACAACACCCTCTTTATGGCTGAATTTAACGGCGTTATCAATTAGATTTGAAAAAAGCCGTTTAAGATAAAGCGCATCGCCTTTGACATAAAGACCTTCAGCCAAATCGGATTCAAGAACAACTTGCTTTGACTGCGCCCTCTCAAAAAATAAGTCTTTAATCTGAGCCAGTATTTCCGACAGGTCCGTTTTTTTCATCTCAAAGCGAAGCTGCTTGGCATCGCTTTTCAAAAGCAGCATCAGGTCATGAACCAAACGAATTAGTTCATCCACCTCACCGGCAATCGTCCTGAGCGTCTCATTCAAACTCTCAATCGAACGCGGTTTTCTTAAAGCTAAATCAATTTCGCCTTTAATAATCGCCAAAGGCGTCTTGAGCTCATGCGAAATATCCGAACTGAATTCGCGCGTAGCCTTAGTCGAGGCCTCAATCCGGTCCATCATTTCATTCAGGGTTCCGGCCAGGCGGTCAACCTCATCCCCGGTGTCGGTTCTGGGCAGACGCGCATTGAGATAGGCCGCCGTAATATGGCGTGCCTCGCGGATCATATGATCCACGGGTCTAAACGATCGTTTGGCCAGAAACCATCCGGCAACACAGGCGGCCAAAACGGCTCCGGGAATAGAAATTAGAATGATAGTCACCAACCGCCTCAGAGTGTTTTCGATCTCATCAATCGGCACACCCAATTGAATAATCACAAGAGGACGGGCTTTAAAGCGCAGCCTTTTATAATACAGCCTGATGGGTTTTTTCTGAAAATGGATGGTCTGAAAAGAATAACCGCTTTCCATAAAAATCGAATCACGCTCATGGTCAGGGAAAATAATCTCTTTTTCCCACCCTTTGAGATTACCGGCCATATTAATCTGATCAGCGCTGATCAGCCGGATCATCATGGTGCTCCGGTCAACAATCTGCACAATACGCTTCCAATGACTCAAATCGTTAAGCATTCGCAGATATTCCTCGGACCCGGGTTGTAAAGCCGTCTCGGAAATACGGTCGTTCAAATGCCTGCTGAGGTAATGGTGGATGGACGATTCTATTTTCAGGGCTTCCTCGGACATTTTCTTGTCGACGTCCACATAAAGCACGCGGGAAAATTCCGTGTACATAAAAACCGAAAACGCCGAGAGGATTACCGCCAGGACAAACGCATACCAGAGAGTCAGTTGAACTTTAACCGATTTAAACCGTTTCAGTGTGTTTGCCGGCATCAAATATTTGAAGGACGCAATCGTTTCGGGATTGCGCAGGTTGATTCTAAGTAACAGTGCATAATTCGTTGTGTTTTTGAAAAAGAAAATCTAAAGGACAAATATTAAAAGACTTTTGATCGATTACTTAGAGCACCGAACAAAACTTTTTTTGTCAGGCTCACTTCATTTGAAGGAAAATTATTGATTAATAAAACGATAGCCCGCTCCCCGCATAGTTTCAATCATGCTCTGTGAGCGCCCTTTGTCGATTTTCTTACGCAAAAAATTGATATAAACGTCAATCGTATTACTCATGGGATCAAAATGTAAATCCCAGACATGTTCGGCAATCTGCGAACGTGTTACCACTTCCCCTTTTTTACGCATCAAAAATTCAAGAAGGGCAAATTCTTTCTGGGACAGACCGACTTCATCGCCCTGCACCCAGACTCTGCGCGAGAGAAGATCGACTTTGATGTGTCCCGATTCTAAAATAACGGCCTTCTGCAAATCCCCCGGCCGGCGAAGAAGCGCACGAATACGCGCTAAAAGCTCATCAAAAGCAAAGGGTTTAGTCAAATAATCATCAGCACCCTGATCCAGCCCTTTGATTTTATCTTCCAGACTATCCCTCGCGGTCAGCATGAGAACCGGAATGTTCAGTTCTTTTTTCCGGATTTTTGAGCAGAGTGTCATTCCGCTCATTTTGGGAAGATTTAAATCAAGAATAATCAGATCATATTCATTTAAAAGCACATACTCCCATCCTTTTTCACCGTCCTCGGCCGCATCCACAGCATAGCCTTCTTCTTTCAGGCCCCGGACGATAAAACTGGCCATCTTCACCTCATCTTCGACAAGTAAAATTCTCATTCCCTGAACTCCTTGAACGGTACCCTTGAATCTGTGTTCATCTGTGCAGAATCAATCTGTGATTATCTGTGTCTTTAAACCTTCTCGGATCAAACGGCTTCAACTCTTGGGGCATTTTACCCGACAAAATCCCTTTCGCCAAGAGTTCCCCCATATAGGGACCGATCAGGATTCCGCTGCGATAATATCCGGCTGCCGCAAAATAGTTTTCAATCCGCGTCTTTCCGATAAGGGGCTTAAAATCTCTCGCCCTGGGCCTGAGGCCCGCCCAAGCCGCAGCCTCCGGCATGGTCTTCGTCTCAGGCAAATACCGTGTAATACGCCGGCGAATTCCGGCGATCCCCTTCGCCGTGACGCGTGGTCTAAAACCCGCATTCTCAAGCGTCGATCCGGTCAAAAAACGGTTTTGTTCAAAGGGAACGATGTACAACCCATCCAGAGAATGAACGATGACTTTTTTGCGGGAATCCCCTTTGAGGATCAAAATCTGTCCGCGCATCGGCCGCACCGGAAACTTAATCCCCAACCCGACGGATTGAGATCCCCAGCAACCGAGCGCATTCACAATCCGTTTTGAAAAATAAACACCTCGATCCGTCCCGACCTTAAAAAAACCGGTTTTGGAATCTTTTTCAAGATGCTTAATCCGGCCAAACAGCGCCCGCCCCCCCATCTGCCTGATTCGGCAGAGGACATTTTTTTTAAGCTGTGACGCATGGACTTTTCCGACTGAGGGCAAATAAACTCCCGAACGGACTTCCCCGGAAAGATAAGGCCACTTTTTCAAAAGTTGTCCGGCGCTTAGAAGACGCGCATCTTTTAAATATTTTTTCTGCCAGGCAAACCGTTTTTTTAAAAGCCGTTCGTGCTCCTCGGTCAAAGCCATATAGACTAGTCCAGACCCAATAAAACCCGAATCCGATCCCGTAGCCTTTTTAAGTTCTTTGAGGAAACTCGGATAATAGGCCGCGGCCTTACAATTCATTTTAAAAAGGTGTGTCGGATTTTCAATTTCAAGTACGGGGTCAAGGATCCCCGATGCGGCTTCTGTTGCACGTCCGGGGTTTTCGGCAGGTCCGATGATGAGCGTGTCTTCTCCGCGTTTTTGAAGCGCGAGCGCTGTCCCAAGTCCCGCAATACCGTTTCCAAGAATAATTGTTCCGTATATCTTTTTCATCGGGCAGAACCGGAACGGCACGGAGGCCTTTGAGCTTTTTTGATATTATTTTACAAGAAGCGTTTTGAGTTCTTTCATGAAATGACCAATGTCCTGAAATTCGCGGTAGACGCTGGCAAAACGGACATAGGCAACCTGGTCAATCTTGGCAAGCTGTTGAATGACGAATTCCCCGACCACGCTGGAGGAAACCTCTTTTTCATATTTTTCATGCAGCATAATTTCAAGGGCATCGACGATTTTATGCTGGGCATCCAGGGCAATCGGTCTTTTTTCACAGGCCTTCGTGATTCCGCCGAGTACTTTTGCACGGTCATAAAGTTCTCGCCGGTGATCCTTTTTAATCACATAAAGAGGCACCTCTTCGATCCGCTCATAGGTCGTGTAACGGCGGTTACACTTCTCGCATTCGCGCCGGCGGCGAATCGCCGTCCCCTCGTTGGAGGTCCTTGAGTCAATCACCCGGTCATTTTCACTTTTACAAAACGGACAACGCATAATATCAGTAATGAGGTCTGAGGGCCGAGGACTGAGTTCTCAACAGCTCAAATTCCCCTCATTTTTCTCCTTCATTTTTAATTACAAATAACGGTTCATTAATTCGGGATAAAGAGGAAAACGTCTGGTTAAATTTTCGACACGTTGGCGTACGGCATTAAGATTTTCTTCATCAGACGGTGCACTCAGCGCCGCGTCAAAGGCCTGGGCAATTTCCTGCATTTCAGGCTCCTTCATCCCCCGTGTAGTCACCGCCGGCGTTCCGAGACGGATTCCCGAAGCCTTAAATGCCGATAATTTGTCAAAGGGGATCATATTCTTATTGGCCGTAATTTTGACCTGATCTAAAATCGACTGAACTTCTTTACCATTCAATCCCTTGACCGTCACATCCACCAGCATTAAGTGGTTATCCGTTCCGCCCGAAACAATCCTCCAGCCTTTGGAGGCCAAGGCTTGTGCCAGCACAGCCGCATTTTTAACAATCTGCCCGCAATAAGTCTTAAAAGACGGCTCCATCGCTTCTTTCAGGGCCACAGCTTTAGCCGCAATAATATGCATCAGCGGTCCGCCCTGGGCTCCCGGAAAAACAGCCGAATCAATGGCCTTGGCATATTGTTCACGGCAAAGAATCAATCCTCCGCGGGGACCGCGTAATGTCTTATGCGTCGTCGTGGTCACGATATCGGCATAGGGTACCGGGCTGGGATGATGCCCCGTAGCGACCAGTCCGGCAAAATGAGCCATATCCACCATTAACAAGGCGTTGACCTTATCCGCAATCTCACGGCCGCGTTTAAAATCAATGATACGCGGATAGGCCGAAGCTCCGAGCAGAATCATCTTGGGCTTATGCTCCAAAGCCAGTTGCTCCAATTGATCATAATCGATGGTTTCATCCTTTTCGCTCACACCATAAGGGATAATCGAAAAATATTTACCCGAAAAATTCATCGGGTGTCCGTGGGTCAAATGTCCGCCGTGAGCCAGATTCATGGCCAGGATCTTATCTCCGCTTTCAAGCAGCGCCATAAAAACCGCAATATTGGCGGAGGTTCCCGAATGAGGCTGTACGTTGGCATGTTCGGCTCCGAAAAGGGCTTTGGCGCGGTCAATGGCCAGCTGTTCGGCCCGGTCCACATATTCACAGCCGCCGTACCAGCGTTTCGCCGGATAACCTTCGGCATATTTATTGGTCAACACCGAACCGGCGGCCTCTAACACGGCCGAGGATGTAAAATTTTCACTGGCAATCAATTCGATATGTTCATTCTGGCGTTTGAACTCATCATGGATGGCGGCGTAGATTTCAGGATCTTTTTCCTGAATAAAAGAATGCCAAAGCACGGGATTGTTAGAGTCAGTGGGCTTGTTCATAGGCTTTGATTGCGTTGACGCGACGTTCATGTCTTCCTCCTTCAAAGGGAGTGGTTAACCACGTTTCTGTCATGGGGATTAAAAGAGACGGATCCAGAAAACCGGAACCGATAATTAACATATTGGAATCGTTATGCTGGCGTGTAAGCTTGGCTTCATCGATATTTTTACAAAGCGCGGCGCGGACGCCTTTGACCTTATTGGTCATAATTGAGCTGCCGATACCCGTATAACAAATACCGATTCCCCTGCTGCATTCACCGCTTTTAACAAGCTCGGCAGCCTTGATCATAAACTCAGGGTAATCGCAGGAATCTTCCGTAAATGTTCCGCAGTCGACGGGTTCATACCCTTTTTCTTCAAGATAACTCTTCAGTTGATTCTTGAACTCCAGTCCCCGATGATCACACGCTAATGAAATTTTCTTATTCATATCTTTTTTCTTTTTCTTAACGCTTAACGCTATTCACTTTACGCTATTATTTCATCCCATAGATCTTTAATTTTTTTCTGAATGTCGGCAAAGGCCGCCTCATAAACAAGCATTCCCATACCGATCGGATCCGAAACATTTAAAACACGCATTTTTGATTTTGCATCCGGAATGAGTCCGGCAATAAACTGATAATGTTCACGGCCCATCACCAAAATCAGATCGGCCTCCATGACGTCTTCGCGCGTACACGGTTTTGACCGGTGCTCGGTGATATCAATCTCCTGATTTTTCATCACAAAAACGGCTTCATCGGTAGCCCGCATACCTGCCCGGGCGCCTACACCGCAGGAACTCACAAGAATCTGATCTTCCAGGTCCTTGCGTTTAAATTCATCTTTAAGCAACCCTTCAGCCATCGGAGAACGGCAGGAATTGCCCGTACAGACGATTAGAATCTTTTTGCGGGGATACTGCCCCGCTTGAACCTTGGCAATGGCCGTTTCAACCTCTTCAGCACGCGCACCTCTGCGTAAAATGACCGGCTGATCTGCTGTCAAATCCACCACTGTAGAATCCTCACTCAACTCGGTCCGGCCGGCATCAATCACATAATCAATCTGGCCGTCCAGTTCCTTCATCACGTCCTCGGCAGTCAGAGGTGAAGGGTTTCCGCTACGATTGGCGCTGGTCGCCACAAATGGTTCGGCGGAGGCCTGGATCAAAGCTCCGGTCACCATATGATTCGGAAAACGCAAGCCCACTTTTTCTCCCGACTCATTTTGGGCAATCAACGTGACCGGACCGGGCCAAAACAAATCGGCAAAATAACGGAAGACCGGAGTGAGGCGGATATTCAAGCGGTAAACCATTTCACGTTCGGCAATGTGATAGGAAAAAGGTTTTTCAGGCTGGCGGCCTTTAATCCCGGCGAGTGTTTGATGAATGTCCGAAACCGTCATCGGCGCACCGATTCCATAAACGGTTTCGGTCGGAAAAGCAATAATTTTACCCTTCCGGCTCTCCTGGGCAAGCTGACGGATCTGATTTAAATCCGGATCACGGCTGTCGATTTGAACCAATTGGGTCGTCTTCATGCTTCCTATTTTAAGCTTTTATTTTATCCTGTAGTTTCTTATTCTTCTCGTCAACCTGCTGGGCCAGTTTGATTTTGAATTGATCCAGCTTTTTACTTAATCCGGAATCGGAAACTGCCATGATTTGTGCGGCCAAAATACCGGCATTGCGCGAGCCGAATTTACCGATGGCAACGGTTGCCACGGGAATGCCCGGCGGCATCTGAACGGTCGCAAGCAAAGCATCCAAACCGTTCAAATCCGTAGCCGAAAGAGGAACACCGATCACAGGCAATGTCGTATGCGCTGCCGCAACCCCGGCAAGATGCGCCGCCCCGCCGGCTCCGGCGATAATCACTTTAACACCGCGTTCTCTAGCGCCGGAAATATATTCGCTGACTTTGGAGGGACTGCGGTGAGCCGACATGACCTGAATTTCACAGGAAATATCAAATTCCTTTAAAACCACAGCAGCTTCTTTCATAACTTCATAGTCGGAATCACTGCCCATAATAATTGAAACGGATGGTGTGCTCATCGATAGACCTCCAGTGCGCGTCCGCCGATATCACGGCGGTAAAAAGTACCTTCACAATTTATTTTTTCAATCAATTGGTAAGCATTTTCACGTGCGCCGCGCAGGTTATCCCCTAGCCCGGCAGCTACCAGGATACGCCCGCCCGAGGTCACAATCTGACCGTTTTCGTTTTTTGTCGTTCCGGCATGAAAGACAAACGCATTTTCACGTTTGGCTTCGGCAGCAGGTAATCCATGAATGGGAACGCCCTTTTTGTAATGGCCCGGGTAACCGCCCGATGCAAGCACCACGGCCATACAAGCCTTATCGTGCCATTCCAGACTCTGAGTGGTCAAATTCGCGGAAGCGATTTCATTCATGACCGCAAGCAGATCGGATTTAAGCCTGGGCAAAATGGCCTGAGCCTCAGGATCACCAAAACGGCAGTTATATTCCAGGACAAAGGGGCCCTCGCGCGTAATCATAATCCCCGCATACAGAATGCCGCGATAGATAATCCCTTCAGAACCCAAGCCCTTCACGATGGGACGAATCACTTTTTCAACAATTTCGGCAAGTTGCACGTCTGAATATTGCGGACACGGCGAGTAGGCCCCCATTCCGCCGGTATTGGGTCCGCGGTCATGTTCATAGGCTCTTTTATGATCCTGTGAACTGGCTAAAGGAATAATTTTTTCACCGTCGCAAAGGGCAAGCACCGAAAGCTCCTCCCCCTCCAGCAACTGTTCCACAACGACCTTGCGGCCGGACTCTCCAAACGCCCCATCCGACATCATCTGCGTTAGAGTATTGACGGCATCCTGTGAACTTTCGCAAATCACAACGCCTTTGCCGGCCGCCAGACCGTCGGCTTTGATCACCACCGGCATTTCGGTTTCAATCACATAATGTTTGGCTTCATTCACATTCGAAAAGACTTCATAACGGGCCGTCGGAACCGAAAACTTATTCATGACATCTTTTGCAAATGCCTTGCTGCCTTCTAATCTGGCCGCAGCCTTGCAAGGTCCAAAAATTTTAAGGCCCTCCTTTTCAAATAAATCCACAATTCCCTCAACCAGGGGTGATTCGGGTCCGACCACGGTTAGATCAATTTTCTCCTTTTTAGCAAAATCACAAAGGCCCTGGATATCCTCAACCTTAATGTCGTGACATTCGGCCATTTCGGAAATACCGGCGTTTCCGGGAGCCGCATAAAGCTTGGTCAGAAGCGGACTCTGTGCAATTTTCCAACATAGGACATGTTCACGTCCGCCTGAACCGATGACTAAGACCTTCATAATTGCCTCCAAAACTTAGTTGTAAGACTCAATTGCTCAAAAGCTTTTGTGCCACTGACAACTTATCACTCAGGCCGTGTTGCAACACAATTGTGACACGGCCTGACTTATTACTTATGACTTTATAAACACTCCGGGTTTGGAGCTGATTTCTCCGATGACCCAGGAAGATAACCGATGTTTTTTCAAAGTCTGCTGAGCTTGTGTAACAGAAGAACGGTTAAGAATCAGAACCATTCCGATTCCCATATTGAATGTACGCATCATTTCAAAGTCTGATATGTTACCAGAATCCTGCACGAATTGAAACAGATCCGGCTTGGGCCAGGCATTGCGTGAAATGACGGCCCCCAGCCCCTTGGGAATAACCCTCGGAAGATTATCATAAAAACCGCCTCCGGTAATATTAACGATTCCCGACAAAGCGGTTTGCTTGAGAACATCAAAAACCGGTTTCACATAAATGAGCGTCGGCCTCAGCAGTGACCTGCCGACTTTTCCCTGCAATTGTTTTTTGGTAAAAACTTTACGCAGAAGCGAAAAACCGTTTGAGTGAAATCCCGAAGATTCAATACCAAGCAAGACATGCCCTTTTTTGATTTTTGTACCGTCAATCAGTTTTTTACGCTCAACCATCCCGACAGAAAAACCGGCAATATCATATTGTCCGCTGTTTGTTTTTGTATGAGCCGTATAAAAACCGGGCATAATGGCCGTCTCGCCGCCGACCAAAGCGCACCCGGCATCGCGGCATCCCGCGGTAATGCCTTTAAGAACTTCGCGCACCACTTTGGGTTGAAACTTTCCGGCCGCATAATAGTCCAGAAAAATCAACGGTTTAGCCCCGCAGGTAATCATGTCATTGACGCACATGGCGACAAGGTCAATGCCGACCGTATCATGTTTATTCTGCAGAGAGGCAATTTCAAGCTTGGTTCCGACTCCGTCCGTGCTTGAAACCAGCAAGGGATCACGGTATCCGTGCCTTTTAAAATCAAAGAGGGCTGAAAAACCGGTACGGCTGCCCATGACTCCGGGAATACGGGTCGAGCCGATAAGATCGGCAATCTGGCGGTTATACCCGGCATCCCCTTTTAAATGAGGGACTCCGGCTTTAGCGTAAGTAAGGCCTGACATGAATTCACCTTAGTTTTAAGTTATAAGACACAGCCGGATCAAAAATAAGATGCTGTTGAGTTACTGAACACTTATAATTCTGTTGAAATCTCTAACCAGGTTAGTCGTTGCGAGGAGGCCAAAGGGGCCGACGAAGCAATCTTCGAGGAAAAAGCAAGATTGCTTCACTTCCTACGGTCGTTCGCAATGACAAAATTTAAAGGTTTTCAACAGAACCAGTACTTATAAGTTACGACTTAAGACTTATGACTGTTTTATATCTTCTCGAGTTTATTTTCGAGTTTAAATTTGTCCATCACATCAAAAACTTTAGTCGGATATTTTTCGCTAAAACAGGCGGTGCAAAAACTCTCGGGAGCCTGGGTTGTGGCCGAAAGCATCCCTTCAATACTTAAATATCCGATACTGTCGACTTCTAAAAAGGTTTTGATCTCATCCAAAGATTTATTCGAGGCGATGAGTTCCGTTTTAGAGGGAAAATCAATACCGTAATAACAGGGTGAAATATGCGGCGGACAGCTGATGCGCATATGAACCTCTTTAGCGCCCGCCTTTCTAAGCAGATTCACACGCGATTTGGCCGTATTACCGCGCACGATTGAATCATCAATGACCACGACCCGCTTTCCGTCAACCACTTCACGGATTACGTTCAATTTAATCTTAACCTTCAGGGAACGGTCCGCTTGGGTCGGATTGATAAATGTCCGCCCGATATAGTGATTACGCGTAAAACCGTGCGCCAGAGGAATCCCTGATTCATTCGCATATCCCATGGCGGCATAATTTCCCGAGTCGGGTACCGGCACCACGATATCGGCTTTGGCCGGCTGTTCCTTGGCCAGATTCCGCCCTAATCGCTCGCGCACCAAGGCCACATTGTCTCCAAAAATCACCGAATCCGGACGCGCAAAATAAACATGTTCAAAAACACATTGGGCTTTACAGGTATTTTCATTTTGAAAAGGAAAATGGCTGCGGGGACCTTTTTCATCAATCACAAGGACCTCGCCGGGTGCAATTTCGCGAATAAAATCGGCTTCAATCAGATCAAAAGCACAAGTCTCGGAGGCGATGACGTAACTTTTGCCCAATTTACCGAAGCAAAGAGGCCTAAAGCCCTGGGGATCGCGCGCGGCAATCAGCTGTGTTTCGGTCAATACCACAAGAGAATAAGCACCGACGACTTTTTTCACACTCTCGACCACGCCTTCTTCATGCGAACGATAAGAAGGTTTGGCCATCAGGTGCACAAAAATTTCGGAATCCATGGTGCTTGCAAAAATAGATCCGTAGGCTTCAAGCTCAGCCCTCAGAAGCTGGGCATTGACAAGATTACCGTTATGGGCAATGGCCACCTGCCCGCGTGAGTAGTTCACCTGATGCGGCTGGGCATTGGTAATATTCGACGACCCGGTCGTCGAATAGCGGACATGCCCGATGGCATGCTGTCCCGGAAGCTTACCAAGACGTCTTTCATTAAAAACCTCTCCGACAAGTCCCGTGCCTTTGCGCAAATAAAGATTTTGGCCGTCGCTTGTACAAATACCCGCAGCCTCTTCTCCGCGATGCTGCAGTGCAAAAAGTCCCAGGTTTGTCATTTGGGCTGCTTGAGGATGGTCATAAATCCCGAAAACCCCGCAATATTCTTTAATTTGTTCGCCGCTCATTTTTTCATCCTTCTCGGAATGGCATTTTCAAAAACATTTTTAAGTTCAGTCACCGGAACATTAATATCATCGCCTAGAATCAACGAATCTCCTCCGACCTTTCCGACCTGATAAACCGGTGTGTTGAATTTCTGGCATTCGTGAATGATAAATTCCTTATTTTCGGGTTTCAGGGAAATAATCACACGTGACTGTGTTTCTCCGAAATAGAGCGCATCTTTACGCAAGCTGTAGTTTTTACCCTCGGCATAAGGCCCGAGTTTTGAATTTAAAATCAGGTTCATCTGATCGACCACCGCGCCGTGAGACTGATTCAGGCCCATACAGGCCTCGGCAAAAGCTACCGCCAATCCGCCTTCGGCCGTATCATGGCAGGAAGCCAGCATGCGGTTCTGAGCCAATGAAAGGATTAAATCCTGCAGAGCTTTTTCACGCTCAAGATCAAGCATGGGCGGGACACCTTTTTTAAGGGCGTGTTCGATCATCAAATAATGACTGCCCCCAATCTCATTAAGCGTATGCCCGAGAATAAAAATCAGATCCCCGTCAGCCTGAAAATGGGACGGAACTCGCAAATCGATATCCTCCATAATACCGACCATCCCGATGGTCGGCGTCGGAAAAATGGCTCCGCGCGGGCTTTCATTATAAAAGCTGACATTTCCCCCGGTTACAGGTGTCTTAAAAACCCTGCAGGCCTCTGACATTCCGTTTGCCGCCTGGTGAAACTGCCAGAAGACTTCAGGTTTCATGGGATTACCAAAATTCAGACAATTGGTCAGACCGACCGGTTTTGCTCCGGAGCACACCACATTGCGAGCTGCTTCGGCCACAGCAATCTTTCCGCCTTCAAAGGGATCCAGATAGCAATAAAGACTGTTGCAGTCGGTCGAGGCTGCGATCCCTCGCTTGGTGTCTTTAACACGAATCAACGCTGCATCGTGACCGGGATAAAAAACCGTATCCGTACGGACCATATGGTCATATTGCTGCCAAATCCAGGCCTTAGAGGCAATCGTCGGATGATCGAGAAGTTTTTTCAAAACCGCCGCATAGTCGGCCGGTTCTTTAACTTTTGACAAATCAAGTTTCCGGGCCTGGTCCAGATATTCGGGTTTTTTTTCTTCACGGATATAGACCGGGCCTTCATCGACCAATGCTTTGGCCGGAACATCCGCCACTTTTTCGGGACCTTCAAAGACCTGCATGCGGGTGCCCTCTTCCACGGTCCCGATCATGACCGCATGCAAATCCCATTTTTCAAAAATATCTTCAACGATTTTTTCTTTGCCTTTTTTGACAATAATCAACATGCGTTCCTGTGATTCGGACAGCATGGTTTCATAAGGAGTCATACCCGTTTCGCGCATCGGGACCTTGGTCAGATCAATACGAATCCCCGAATTCCCACGTGCCGCGGTCTCCGAAGTGGAACAGGTCAATCCTGCCGCCCCCATGTCCTGCATGCCGACAATCGCATCGGTCTTAACCAGTTCCAGACAGGCTTCCATCAAGAGTTTTTCCATAAAAGGATCTCCGACCTGAACCGCGGGACGGTCTTCATGGCTTTCTTCGCTCAAGTCTTTGGAAGCAAAGGCCGCACCGCCCAATCCGTCACGCCCGGTAGCGGCACCGACATAATAAACCGGATTCCCTGTTCCTTTGGCGCTGCCTTTGACAATCGTCTCATGAGAGACGATTCCAAGGCACATGGCATTCACAAGCGGATTACCATCGTAGCAGTCATCGAAATAAACTTCTCCGCCGATCGTGGGAATTCCCATGCAATTACCGTAATGCCCGATACCGGCGACAACGCCCGGAAAAAGATGCCGGGTTTGATCGGTTTCAAATTTACCGAAACGCAATGAGTTCATCAAAAAAACAGGCCGTGCCCCCATGGTAAAAATATCACGCAGAATTCCCCCAACTCCCGTCGTCGCTCCCTGAAAAGGCTCAATCGCCGACGGATGATTATGGCTTTCGATTTTAAAACAGATCGCCAGGCCGTCACCTATGTCCACGATCCCGGCATTTTCTTCTCCGGCCTTGACCATCAATCGTTCACCTTCGGTCGGAAATTTTTTGAGAATCGGTTTTGAATTTTTATAGGAGCAGTGTTCACTCCACATCACGCTGAACATACCAAGTTCCGTCAGATTCGGTTCACGGCCGAGTTTTTTGACGATGGATTCATATTCCGCAGGGGTAATGCCATGCGCGGCAATCAATTCAGGGGTTATTTTAGTCTGTGTGTCTGTCGTCATCTTGTCAGTTGCTCATGAATTTAATAATTAAAAGTGAAAAACGAATAATTTCTGTACCCTGGCTCTTACAGGGCATTAAATATCACAAAGTGCTACCAAAATTCTTAAATATTAATTTTTAATTCTTAACTGTTCCTAAAAGGCTGTTCCAAATTTTAAGGCCATCGGTCCCCTCCAGAATGCCTTCGCTAGCCCGTTCGGGATGAGGCATCATGCCCAAAATATTCTTTTTTTCATTCATAATTCCGGCAATATGATCCCTGGACCCGTTCGGATTAAATTCATCACCGAACTCTCCCGTTGCGGACGAATAACGAAAAGCGATCTGCCCTCCGTCCTGAAGGGCTTTCAGGGTTTCATCATCGCAATAATAATTTCCTTCTCCGTGAGCCACGGGGATACTCAGGATTTCATCTTTTTTAAGATTTCGGGTAAACGGCGTGTCCACGGTATCCGTCTTCAACCAGACCTGTTTGCAGACAAAGTTAAGGGATTGATTGCGAAGCATCGCCCCGGGAAGCAGTCCGGCTTCAAGGAGCACCTGAAATCCGTTACAGATTCCAAAAACTAAACGGCCTTTGGCCGCATGCTGCCTGACAGCCTCCATGACCGGAGAAAAACGGGCAATGGCACCGGTTCTGAGATAATCGCCGTAACTAAATCCTCCGGGAAGAACCACCAGATCAACTTCAGGCAGGCTCCCTTCTTTATGCCATACAAATTGCGCCTGAACTTTCAGGACATCCTTAAGAACGTGCAGACAATCGGTATCACAATTGGATCCGGGAAAGACGACAACAGCAGCTTTTATCATATAGGGCCCTATAGTATAAAAACGTTTTGGGTATTATTTCGTTTCTGTCAAATTAAAGGTGTAATCTTCAATCACAGGATTAATCAACAAGCGGTCGCACATAATTTTAACTTTCTCCTGTGCCGATTTATTGTCAGCGGCATCAATTGTCAGTTCAAAGTATTTGCCGACACGCAAATCTTTTGCTTCGCTAAAGCCCATCGTTTCCAGAGCATGCAAAACGGTTTTTCCCTGCGGATCCAAAACTGATTTTTTCAGTGTCACATTAATCGTTGCTTTAAACATCTTCGGCTTCCTTTGCTCAATTAGTGTTAAGTTGTAAGTACTCGGATACTCAAATTCGTGTCGCTTTTGCCCCAGCTGTGCCTTATCGCTTAGAACTTATCACTTATAACTTTTTTAAGCCAAATCCTTCCCTGTCAGGCGCTTGAAGACGTCCTGATAAGCCTGAGACGTTTTTTCAATCACCTCGGGGGTTAGTTCAGGTGCAGGCGGTTTTTTATCCCAGTTGAGCGATTCCACATAGTTGCGGACAATCTGTTTATCATAGCTTGGTTGATCATGGCCGACTTCATAGACATCTTTCGGCCAGAACCTCGAACTGTCAGGCGTCAACACCTCATCAATCAAGATCAGGTTACCGCCGCGGAGACCGAATTCGAATTTGGTATCAGCGATGATAATCCCCTTCTGGGCAGCATATTCGGCTCCTTTGGTATAAATCTCGATCGACAAATCACGGATACGTGCTGCGATTTCTTCGCCTTCACGTTTGACCGTTTCGTCAAAATCAATATTGATATCGTGTCCGGTTTCCTCTTTGGTCGCAGGCGTAAAAATAAATTGGGGTAATTTTTCACACTGACGCAGTCCGGCAGGCAGTTGATGCCCGCAGACAGCCTGTGTCTTTTGATAGTCTTTCCAGCCTGAACCGGCCAAATATCCCCGGACGACGCATTCCACCGAAAGCGGTTTTGCACGCTGCACCAGCATGCTGCGGCCTTCAATCTGAGGTCCGTACTGAGCCACAAAATCTTTCGCAAATCCCATTTTGTGAATATCACCGGTAATCAAATGATGCTGGATTAAATTCTGAAAATGATTAAACCAGAAAATAGAGATCTGCGTCAAAACCTTACCCTTATTGGGAATCGGATTGGGCAGCACTACATCAAAAGCGCTGAGACGGTCCGTCGTAACAATCAAAAGCTTGTCATCCCCGACCGCATAGATATCCCTGACCTTTCCGCGTCCGACAACGGGTAACGGCAGATTTGTCTGTAAAACAGCGTCGTTTTTTCTGGATTCGGCTAGCATTAGGCCTCCTTGCTTAGTTGTTTTTATATTCCGACACGCTTAAAAATACTGTTTACGTTCTTCAGATGATAACGGTAATCAAAAACTTCTTTCACTTCACGAGGCTTGAGGTGTTTTAGAATCTTCGCATCTTTAGAAACCGAGTCCTGCAAAGTAAGCGAAGGATTCTCCCAAACCGCCTTGGCATTGTCCTGAACCAGCTTATAAGCCTCTTCGCGCGTAATCCCTTTATTCACAAGTTTGAGAAGCAGGCCTTGTGAGAAAACCATCCCGCGGCTGATCCCTAAGTTACTGAGCATTTTATCCTTATAAACGACAAGCCCCTCAATCACACCGGTCATCTTAATCAGCATATAATGCAGCAGAATTGTGCTATCGGGAAAAATGACACGCTCAACCGATGAATGCGTAATGTCCCGTTCATGCCATAAGGCCACATTCTCAAGCGCGGCCACGGCATTGCCGCGCAAAATCCTCGCCAGACCGGCCACGCGTTCACAGGTAATCGGGTTACGCTTATGCGGCATGGCTGAAGACCCTTTCTGTCCCTTACCAAAAAACTCCTCAACTTCACGAGTTTCAGTCTTCTGTAAACCTCGAATTTCGGTTCCGAGCTTTTCCAGCGACGCGCCAATCACGGCCAGTGTGGAAAGGTATTCGGCATGGCGGTCACGCTGTACGATCTGGGTCGAAATCGGATCGGGTTTCAATCCCAATTTTTTGCAGACATAATTTTCCACACGCGGATCCACGTTGGCAAAAGTACCGACCGCACCGGAAATCTTACCGTAGCCGATTGTTTCGTCGGCACGCTCAAGTCTCACAAGATTGCGTTTAAACTCCTCATAGAAGAGCGCCATTTTCAACCCAAAGGTCGTCGGTTCGGCATGGATGCCGTGGCTGCGCCCGACCATCAGTGTATTTCGATGTTTACGCGCCTGGAAACGAAGCGCTTTCAGAAGATTCTTGAGTTCTTTAAGGAGCAGCGCTGTGGCTTCCTTAATCTGTACGGCCAGTGCCGTATCGAGAATATCCGAAGACGTCAATCCGTAGTGGACATACCGGCCGACGGGCCCGACTTTTTCGGCCAGGTTGGTTAGAAATGCAATCACGTCGTGGTTGACAACTTTTTCAATTTCATGAATCCGCTTCAGGTTGAAGCCTGCTTTTTTACGGACTTTTGCGGGAATATTTTTGGGGATATAACCATACAAGGCAAGCGCTTCAAGCGCTCTCAATTCGACATCAAGCCATTTCTGAACTTTGTTTTGTTCCGTCCAGATCTTTCCCATTTCGGGGTTGGTATATCTTTCAATCATATCATTCAGGACTGCGGTCTGAGCCATGAGGACTGAGCAAATGCTTTCTGTTTTTACTCAGTCCTTAATCCTCAGTCCTCAGAACTCTCCTTTTATTGGTAGCGCTAACGGGATTTAAACCCGTGTTTCTGCCTTGAGAGGGCAGCGTCCTAGATCAGGCTAGACGATAGCGCCGTAATTCTTTTAAATGGGATTTTTCGTCTTATGTCTGTCAAGCGTCGCAAACGAATTCGTACTGCAGGGCCATCTCATGTTAAAGCTTTAACAGGGCAGGTGTTTTTAAAGGATTAAATGTACCGCAAACCTACACCTTTTAACATTAGCGGTTTGCGGCATAAGTATCTCTAACAATTTTGAAATCTGCGTTGCGCTTTCAAAATTGAAGAGTTACTAAATAAAAACTATCTTCTACGCTTCAAATCATCAATTGAACGATCAAGGTAACGAAGCCTCTCATCCCGAATACGATTTTCACGTTCAATTCTGTCAATTTCCCTGTCAATTTCATCCAGACGATGTTTGACCGCCTTGGCGTCTAATACATCAAGTCTGTCTGAAACCTCTTCCCGCAATTCTTCGGTCACTTTACGAGTCACATCAACCTTTGCACCGGTTTCAGCAGCTTGATATTCACTGCCCTTTTGAAGATTACTATGCATTGCGGCCTCCGGAACCTGATCCGGCATCACAACCACCGCAATTTCTTCGGCGGACAGGTGTGCTGCACCCAATAGGACAAGCACTAAAATAAACCCAAGAATTTGTTTCACGAAAGCTCCCTATGATACGTGTTGGTAGACACTTATGCTCCAAACAGGGCGGAGTATAACACAAATTGGGGTGGCTGACTACCGCGGAATCGGGAATTGATCAGAGAGGTCCTATCCCCTGTTTTTTAGTGGATTAAAGGACAAAATGAAAGGCTGGCAGAGCAGCCACGAGCCTATAAGTCTTCAAGGCATTCTAGCAATTCGGCAGCAAGCTGTTTGAGACTGGTTTCAATCCCATCGACATAAACCGGCGCATCAAAAACAGACATTTCTAAAGCCTCTTTACGGAATCCTGTTTCGATTTCCATTAGCGTATCGTAAACATCCCGGGCATTTTCCTTTGAAGAGTCCCTAAAAAACGCGCGGACTTTGTTCATCACGGTTTCTATATGCATCATCCCCGGAATAGAACCTTTTTCCTCCAGATTCTGGCAGGCCAGCTCAATTTCCTGAATACACGCAATGACTCCGGCTAATTCACGCCCCATACTTCCTCCTCCTAGTGCCTCTTCAATTTTGAACGAGTGTCGTAGAGTTCAAAATTGTTAGAGGCACTTGTGCAGCGAACCCGATTTTTTTATGGTTAACGCTGTGCTAGAACCTCTTCAATTTTGAACGAGTGTCGTAGAGTTCAAAATTGTTAGAGGCACTTGTGCAGCGAACCCGGTTTTTTTATGGTTAACGCTGTGCTAGAACCTCTTCAATTTTGAAATTGTGAGTTACTGATTTCAAAATTGTTAGAGGGACTTGTGTCGCATACTGCGTATTTATTCCAGTGAATATCCGTTAAGATCCAGGACCGTATCCGCATCAAGCTTTTCAAGTTGGGTAATGACCAACCTGGGATTTTTATACCAGTTGACATCAAATTGAATAGCGACTTTATCTTTAAGCGCCAGCTCTCCGGCCGAAACTTCAGGAGATAAATCAAACTTCATGATCATCGACTGCATCCCGACGATATTTCCGGCAGCATTACGAAAATCGGGAATTGCTTCATGCAAAAGTTTCAATTGGCCGTTTTGCCCTTCATTGAGATTGATTTCGGCGACAACCGCACGAACGCTGTAATGAGGCGTCTCTGCCGGTTTCGCACAGGAAGAAAAAAGAAAGGGTGCAAGAACGCAAACAAAGACGGCAGTTTTTTTCATCATAAATCACCTTTTAGGTTAAATTGTTCGAAAAGCTCTACCGTTTGATCTTTATGGGTGACATAAATATCCGGCATGGTTTCTTTTTGATTTTCACAAACCGATTCAAGGAATTTTTTCAACCGGCCTGTTTGCGTTTCATCCCCGAATTTAAATATCGGCATTTGCCCAAAATCACTGACTAAAAAGACATCCGGTTTTTCACCTTTTCTATCGGCAGCCTCACGCAGCATCTTTTTCAGATGCAAATCAAATTTCTCCGGAGCTTGAGTATAAACCTCAATGCCGGATTTGAATTCTATTTTCCCCCAGTCTTCCTGCATCCGTTTATGCAAAACACCATAGAGCGAAGCATACTGAATCAAGCGAACCTCCCCGGTCTGCATTTTTCGGCAGTGATTGGCAATCAATTGGCTGAGCATGTCCCAGTTAAAATGCTGCATTCCCTGATGGAGATCCAGTGTAATCAAATCAAATCCAAAAAATCCCTTGATCCCCAATGCCGCGGTTTTGAATGTCCGTTCCAGCATCGCATGACAGGATTTCCAGATATCGGCTTGTTCTTTTTCGATCAGAGTCGAAAGGATAAGCCTCGCCGGCCCCCTTTCGGAGAGCACATCAAAAAGATATGTTTTGGGGTTCAATTTGCCGCGATAGGTAAATGCGCTCAACCAGGGAAGCCTTAAAAAACACGGCGCCTTACTCAAATCAGGAGAATCAGGAGTCGACATCATTTTGGGCGGTCAACTAAAAATAGTCAGGCTGGAAGTGTAACCATGAATATAATTTTTACGGTTGATCGGACCGAATTCACCGTTGGCAAAAAAGCCGGACATCGGTATAGGCCCCCGTATCGACTGAATCAAACCGGCATCGTGGTCAGCCTCCATAAAAAGATTTTTTCCACGGCCGCAGCAACTGACAAGAATAGCCCCTTCATTCTGAGCATGATCGTTTCGAAGCATTCTCGACAGAAGGTTCTTCAAATCCTCATCCGAGGCCTTGCGGTCTCGCAATTGAAACTGGATGGTTTGGCCGTCCTGCAAAATTTCGCCGATGGCAATCGCACCCTGTTCCTGATCTCCGCCTACAATGTTACGGATTAAAAAATCACCCCGCACAAATTTCTCACGGTGCTCATCCATGGCGAGGCCGACAAACAATGCCGTTCGGGCAAGATCCTGATCCTCCACGGATAATTTTTCATAGGTCTCTTTCAAAACTTCAAGTGCGGGTTTTCCGGCAATTTCATAGACAATATTTTTTTCGGATTTGGTAACGGCCAGGGGTTCCCCAATCGGCCGGCATCCCTGAGAAACCAGTGTCGAAACCTGGATGTCTCCTGAAAGCGAAAAACCGACAGCCCCGGCTTCAAAAAATTCTTCTTCAAGCCATAGCCGATTTGGTTTTTGAACAACAGCCGCACTAGCCAATCCTCCCGTCACCGGCGCGCCGGGATAAGCGGCATCAAACAACTGCATCAGATAACTCACATCACAAGTAATCGGATCGGCCAGACAAATGAACTTCGGCTGTTCTTCAGGCCTGACTGCAAAATGATCGATCAGGTTTCCGGCATTTTCAAAGGTTTCAAGTTC
>JACKFM010000006.1 GCA_020632475.1 Candidatus Omnitrophota bacterium
TGATTACTTTTTCAAGCAGTTCCGGCAAATCGCTTAACACTCCGAGAACCGGATAGCCGGCAATGGTCGCTCCGACCAGGTCCGGATCATTATCAATCAGACCTTTAATTTGAAATCCCCACTCCGAGTGTTTTTCAATTCGCTGAATAAATGTCTGAGCTCGTTTTCCCGTACCGACTACGAGCATGTATCGTGTATTAAAGCCCCTTTTGCGAATAATCTGCAGAGTCTTAAGCAGGGTTAAGCGATCCAATGCCAGGGCCGCCCAGGTGACCATAAAGCTCAGAACAATCAAGCTGCGGCTGACAAAATGAAGTTTAAAAATAAAGGCCATACTTCCAAAGATCAGCCAGGCGAGAATACCGGCCAGAAAAATTTCATGGAGAAGCTTGCCAAGCTTTTTACCGCGGATCTGCTGGTATGACCCGGCGAAATGCAGCGCTCCGGCCCAGGGAATAACAATCAACGGAACAAGGCCGATATAGGATTCAAAGGGATAGGTTTTATAGACGGTGACAATGTGGAGACCGAAAAACTCGTAGTAACTATTTCGGATCAGATAGCTAAATGAAAACGCGGCAATAATGACCGTCAGGTCGACGAACATCATGGTTTGCCTTAGCGCAGTGTCATGTTCTCTGAACATTAAAAGGGCCCTTTATCGTACTTAGATAAAAAATGAATTTAGCTGATACTTCCTATTATCGTCCCGGCGGGCTAAAGAATAAAGTGAGAAAGGGAAAGAGGTTTTGGATGCCTTTTAAGGGATTAAACCGCTGCCGCCATGGATTGATAGTTGTTTACGCGCCGTTCGATCATTTTTAATACTTGGCCCCGGTGCGTTTTGTGTGAAGCTGTAACAATAGCTCCTTTTTTCCAGAATGGATATAACTTGGAAAACAATTCATCCAGGCTTTGGGCATTGTAGCGTTTGACATCGGTGCCGTCGATGACGTGATAGACCCCGTTTTCTTTAAATACCGCAACGGTATGTGCGTAACGGTCTCCATAGACATTGATCAGAAAAGAAGAAAATCCGTTCTTTTTAAGCATTTCGGCGGCAAACATTGCAAAATCTTCACAGTCGCCGCGTTTTGTTTCAAGCATCTGATCCGGAGACTGCCAGTACTCTTCCTGTCCGAACTGACGCTGATCGGATTCAACCGTGAAATTTTTCCACATATAACGGGCAATTTGATCGGGAGTTTTTAATTCGTCGGCCAGTTGATGAAAATAACCCGGTGTAATCGTCTGGGCATTGGCCGATTGAAAGGGGAAGATCGTGCTAATCAGAAAAACAAACAGAAAAAAAATTGTGTGGTACTTTTTCATGTCGAATTTACTCCCGTAAAAGGAGGATTTATTCGACCAAATCAAGAATGTGTGGTGTTGGCAACCTGGCCATCCTGTCTCTGATCAATTCAATCAGCTTCAGGACCCATCGGCTTTGCGTCCCCGAATTACTCCGGGTTTGCCTTTTTCATTTCCGCAAATTCTCGGTGAAAAAGAACCACTTCTTGGATTTGGCGGCCCAGCCATCCGTTTCGCTTATGGCGAACTTGGATCTGTGGCTTTGCGTCTCCGGATTACTCCGGATTTGCTCTTTTCAGAATCCTCTAATTTTTAAAGATCTGGTATAGCATCTATAATATAAAGATAGCACCCTTTCATAAGATGTCAAATATACTAACAAAATATATCACAACTAACTTTAAATAAACAAGTTATGACATTATTTAAGGTGCTTTTTTGATGGTTTTGATGGGGGATGGGTGGAGAGCCCCTGAGTATTGGTTCCATTGTATCCGATAAAGTATCATAACTTATTATTATAATTAGAGTTATGACTTTTAAATTATTGACTCTAAATCTCATGGAATAGGCTGGAGATGATCTTAGAGTGTCTGGCACTCCGGATTGACAAAGGGAAACCCAACTGCTACCATATCGCAACTATAAGCTAGAAAAGGACTAAGAGCATGCCTACAGCTTCAATTAAAGAAATTATTGAAGACATTCGTCAGGGACATATGGTCATCATGACGGATGATGAAAACCGTGAAAATGAGGGGGATCTCATTTTTGCGGCTACACAGGTCACTCCCGAAAAAGTCAATTTTATGATGACTCACGGGCGAGGTTTGATTTGTGTTCCTCTGCCTGAAGAGAGACTCGAGGAATTAAATCTTAAGGAAATGACTTTTCCGGTCAAAGATCACATGAAAACGGCCTTTACCGTTTCTGTGGATGCACGGCTTGGAGTCAGCACAGGGATTTCAGCCCATGACCGGGCTCGTACGATTGAAGTTCTTGCGGATTCAAACTGTCAGAGCGGAGATCTTGTGACTCCGGGGCATATTTTCCCTCTCAAGGCTAAAAAGGGAGGCGTGCTTGTGCGGGCAGGCCATACCGAGGCCGCTTGTGATTTAGCCCGTTTGGCCGGAATGCAGCCATACGGTGTAATTTGTGAAATTATTAATGATGACGGATCCATGGCGAGATTACCGGATCTTAAAGTTTTTGCCGAAAAGCACGGCCTTAAAATGGGAACGATCCGTGATCTAATCGAATACCGGCGCCAATTTGACAGACTGATCGAGCGAATGAGTTCGGCTAGAATCCCCACAGTTTTCGGCGAGTGGGACATTCACATTTATCGTTCACTCGTGGACGGACGAGAACACGTGTTACTGGTAAAAGGAAAGCTTCCGGCGGACAATCAACCGGTTTTAGTGCGTGTGCATTCGGAGTGTTTTACCGGAGATATTTTGGGGTCATTGCGTTGTGATTGCCAGGATCAGTTGATTGCCTCGATGGAAAGAATCGAAAAAGAGGGGCAAGGCGTCATCCTCTATATGCGTCAGGAAGGCCGGGGGATCGGGCTTGCCAATAAAATTAAGGCGTATGCCCTGCAGGATAAAGGCATGGACACGGTTCAGGCTAATGAAGAACTCGGATTTAAACCTGATTTGCGCGAATATGGTACCGGCGCGCAGATTCTCAAAGATATCGGACTTTCAAAGCTGCGGTTGATGACCAATAATCCCCGTAAGATTGTCGGTTTGGACGGCTACGGTTTAGAAGTGGTTGAGCGCGTACCGCTTTCATTAACACCTCATCACTATAACGCAAAATACCTCAAGGCCAAGAAAGAAAAACTCGGCCACTATCTTCACCTTTAAACTATGGCTATCCATCGCGGAAGTTTCAGCGGCAAAAAAAAACGGTTTGGGATTGTGGTTGCCCGTTTTAACGAGTTTATTACCGGACGGCTTCTGCAGAGTGCTGTTGAAACCCTCCAGCAGAGCGGGGTTCGCAGCCGGGATGTTGAAGTGGTCTGGGTTCCCGGGGCTTTAGAGGTGCCTTATTTTTGCCGCAAGCTTTCAAAGGCTAAAAAATTTGATGCCATTATTGCATTGGCCTGTATTTTAAGAGGAGGCACTTTTCATTTTGAATGCGTCAGTGATGAGATAACCCGCGGTGTTTCTCAAGTTGCTCTGGAGTTTGGCATTCCGATTGCGACCGGGATTATTACGGCCGATACGCTTGAGCAAGCCATTGACCGGGCGGGATTAAAGGCCGGCAACAAAGGCGCTCAAGCTGCCCTGGCGGCTTTAGAAATTGCATCGCTGGATCAGGCTCTCTCGCCCAAAGCCGGAAGAAGAAAAACTCATGCGTAAAAGAACCCAATCACGCGAATACGCTCTTCAGGTTTTATATCAAAAAGAAATGCGGCAGGATGCCGTAGAGGAAGTCCTGCTGTCGTTCTGGCAGGAGCATGCCAATACGCCGCCGGAGGTTAAGGAATTCACCGAACGGATTGTTCGAGGTACGGTTGAAAAACTTTCAGAGCTGGACGACATCATCGTCCGTTGCAGTGATAATTGGCAGCTGGATCGCATGTCGGCCATTGACCGTAACATTCTGCGTTTTGGAGCGTATGAGCTGCTTTACCTTGAAGATATCCCCCCGAAGGTTTCAATTAATGAAGCGGTCAACATCGCCAAAAAATATTCTCAGGAAGAAGCCGGAAAATTTGTCAACGGCGTTCTCGATAAAATCAATCATTCAGAAAAAAGTTCTAAGACCTTATAGGTTTTTAGCGGCATGAGAAAGAATTCACATGAATACTGGATGCGCAAGGCGCTTGAGCTTGCCGGGCGCGTCCGTTTTTCTGTGAGCCCGAATCCGAAAGTCGGTGCCGTTGTCGTCAAAAGCGGTCGTCTTATCGCAAGCGGTTATCATCAACGCTGCGGAGGTCCTCACGCCGAGATCAATGCCATTAAAAAGGCGGGCCGCAAAGCACGGGGCGCGGTTTTATACGTGACTTTAGAGCCGTGTTCAAGCTGGGGGAAAACACCGCCGTGTGTCGGTGCTATTCAAGGCGCCGGTATTTCATCCGTGGTGATCGGTGCAATTGATCCCAATCCCAAACATTGCGGCCGTGCGGTAAAACTGCTGCAAAAAAGCGGAATCCGGGTGCTGACGAATGTTTTAGCTGACGAAGTCCGAAGACAAAATAAGGCCTTTTTTAAGCGAATGAAAACAGGGCGGCCGTATGTGACCCTAAAAATGGCCCAATCGGTGGATGGCAAAATTGCAACATCCGCCGGACAGTCCAAATGGATTACGGGCAGACAGGCCCGGGCTTTTGTGCAGCATTTGCGCGCCGGTCATGATGCAATCCTGATCGGGAAGAATACGTTTTTAAAAGACAACCCGAGATTAACGGTTCGGGGGAAAACACAATTTCAAGACCCTCAGAAACCCTGGCGTATTGTGATTAACCCCAAATTGGAATTTAACGGTTCATGCCGTATCCTCCAGGGAAAGCAGCAGACTTTTTTTGCGGTCCATGAAAAACAAATCGCAAGAATTAAATCAGTTGATATCGGCCGCTCAATCAATGTCATCCCGGTCCATGAAAAGAATCGAGAGCTTGACCTAAAAGCGCTTTTAAAAACCCTGGCAAGTTTGGGCGCCAATTCTGTCTTGGCCGAAGGCGGGGGGGAATTGGCCTGGTCGTTGTTGAAACACGGCTTGGTGGATAAGTTGTTTTGGATTACGGCACCTAAAATTATCGGGGGCCGGGCATCGAAAACTTCCGTTGAGGGATCCGGTGTGCCGGCATTAAAACATTCGATCAAATTGAAAAATCTCAAATACTCACATCTTGGGAACGATTTTTTATTGGAGGCGGATCTTTAACGATGTTTACGGGTATTATTCAAAACAAAGGGAAAGTTATTTTTCGGCGCAGCCAAGGTGCCACCGTGCGCTTTGCTTTCCGTTTTCAACGTAAGGAAAGAAAAATTAATCTTGGTGAAAGCATTGCCGTCAACGGGGTTTGTCTGACCGTCACCCGTAAACGCACCAACGGTTTTGAGGTTGATGCTGTTCCCGAAACTTTGCAGGCAACGACGTTAGGGGCACTTAAACCCGGAGATTGGGTTAATCTGGAGAGATCCTTGCGTTATGGCGATTTAATCGGCGGCCATTTTGTGACCGGCCATGTGGATGCACGTATTAGGATTACCGGTATTGCTAAAGAAGGGCAGTATCAAACCCTCTGGATGGAACTGCCCAAACGGTTATCAAAGATGGTCGCAGCCAAAGGTTCGGTTGCTCTGGATGGCATTAGTCTGACGGTTCAGGCGTTAAGAGCTAACCGGTTTAAAATCGCCGTCATTCCGCACACACTGACTGAGACAACACTCGGTTTAAAGCAAAAGGGTGATTTTCTTAATTTTGAAGTCGATATGGCCATGCGCTATTTATGCGGCCGCCGTAAACCCTATCGTCCGCCGGCGAGTGATAAAAAGCTGGTGGCTTTTTTAAAGAGCCAAGGCTTTTGACTTTGTTGAAATGCTTATGCTAGTAGTAACAAGGGTAAAGAAAATGTTATTGTGAAACGCACCAATCATTTAGGAGCTTCCCCGCCTGCCGGCAGGCAGGTCCTGTACTTATAAACGGCGCTAATTGTTTCAACATAACACTTTCTTTACCGCCGTAAACATTCTAATCAGATTGGGAATTTTAACAGAACCAAAGCTTTTAGTTTGCTTTAGTAACGGTAAAACAAAAGTTGGCAACTGCGGTGAAGAGGGGTAAAATCAGCAACAGAACCCAGGCAGCTGCCAAAGAACGGGTTCGCAACGCTATACGGATTGATCCTATATCGATTCATAAAATTTTTGGAGCTTATTGTTGGACAAAACGTTTCATCTTGAGGCGAATGCCCAGGAACTCAAACCTTTTCGTGCTGCGCTAAGGCAGCTTTTGGAGCATGCCGGGTTTGATGAGAAAATGATTCAGGAAACGATTCTGGCTGTGGATGAATGCCTGACCAATGTTATCCGCCATGCCTACGGTTCAAAACCCGGAAAAATCGAAGTCCGGGTTCAGGATACCCCTCATGAGGTCAGGTTTTCGATTAAGGATTTTGGGCATAAGTTTGATCCTACACAATTGCCTGAACCAAAGCTTCCGCCTGAAAAACCGGGCGGGTTAGGTGTTTTTTTAACCCGGCAACTCATGGATCTTGTGGAATATGATCCCCATTTCCGGGAGGGGAATTTAATCCATCTTATTAAATACAAGACGAATCAACGCTGAATGAACAAGCGAGGTATTTCGAATGAAGATTCAACAGAAACAAAAAGATGATATCCAGGTGTTTGAATTGGACGGAGAACTGGACTTTCATACCTCTCCCGATCTAAGAGAAAAAATATCCGCTGAGGTTTCAAAGCAGAATCACAAAGTGGTCGTGAATCTGAAAAATGTCAGTTATATCGACAGTTCCGGTTTGGCCACCTTTGTCGAAGCCCTGCAAAAGGCCAAACGCGCAAGCGGTAAATTTATTCTGGCCGAGTTGGCGCCTGCGGTTAAAAGTGTTTTTGAGATTGCCAAACTGGATAAAGTCTTTTCGCTTGCCGGAACCGAAGAAGATGCCTGCCGGCTGGCCAAAGCTTAAAACCCAACGAAGGACATTGATTCGATGAGAGATTTTTTCGGACGTATTGGTGAAAATTGTGCTTTTGTGTTTTCCGGTGTAGCCCGCTTATCCGGACTTTTGGGTGAGGTGATCAGTGTGATTTTCCGGTCCTTTACTCAGAAAAAAACGATCAAGGCCAAGCATATCTTTCACCAGATGGTGCTCATGGGGGTGGACTCCGCCGGGATTATTTGTCTGGTCGGCATCTCAGTCGGTATGGTACTAGCCCTTCAGTCCGCGTATCAGCTTAAGCAAATGGGTGCCGAGATTTATACGGGGGCCTTAGTCAGCGTTTCGGTCACCCGTGAACTGGGGCCGCTGATTGCCTCGATTGTCTTAGCCGGCCGTGTCGGTGCGCGTCTTGCGGCTGAACTGGGAACCATGAAAGTGCAGGAAGAAGTCGATGCCCTCACGACGATGGGGTTGAATCCCATTCAGTACCTGGTGGTTCCTCGGTGCCTCTCGCTGGTCATGGTGCTGCCCTGTTTGACCGTTATCGCCGATGTGATGGCCATTCTTGGAGGATTCCTCATCGGAATTACCGGGATCGGCATTAACCCTTATCTTTATCTGGCTAAAAGTTTTGATCCTTTGGTGCTTAAAGACATTTATTCAGGGTTAGGAAAAAGCGGTATTTTTGCCATGGTGGTCGCATTGGTCAGCTGCCATCAGGGACTTTCGGTCGAAGGCGGAGCTGAGGGGGTCGGAAAGGCGACAACCCAGGCGGTTGTGATTTCGATTGTCTTGATTATTGTCGTGGACTGTCTGGCGACTGCGGTTTTGTATTACGCGCTGCCGGCTTAAAAAAGTTAAAAGTCTTAAAGTCGAAGGTTATCCGTTGTGTCAAAAGAAGACTTTGAACCTTTAGACCTTGTGAGCGGTGAGTGGAAAAGTTATAGAGATGAAAATGGCGGATAAACAGAAAAATATTATCGAAGTTAAAAACCTCATTAAACGATTTGGTGACCGGACGGTTTTGGACGGGATTAATCTAAACGTTCCCGAAGGTAAAATCACGGTCATTATGGGCGGTTCGGGTTGCGGTAAAAGTACTATGCTTCGTCACTTGATCGGCTTGCATCAACCGACCGAGGGGGACATCTATGTGGACAATGAAAACATTGTCGGGATGTCGGAAAAACAGATGAACGGCGTTAAAAGAAAATTCGGAATGCTTTTTCAGGGAGCTGCTCTTTTTAATTCGATGTCCGTCGGTGATAACGTCGCTTTGCCGTTGCGTGAACATACCGATCTGTCGGATGAAATCATTCAGATTATCGTGAAGGTAAAACTGGAGCTGGTCGGATTGACCGGTTTTGAAGATTTTATGCCCTATCAGATTTCGGGCGGAATGAAAAAACGCGTTGCTTTGGCGCGGGCCATTGCGCTGGACCCTAAAATTGTTTTTTATGATGAACCCGGCGCCGGACTTGATCCGATTACGGCCAGTATGATTGATCAGCTTATTCTTGACTTGAGTCAGAAATTGAAGATTACTTCGGTGGTGGTCACGCACGAAATGAAAAGTGCATTCCGCATCGCCGATCAGATGATCGTTCTTCATAAAGGTAAGGTTCTGCAGGTCGGAACCTCAGAGGAAATTAAAAATTCATCCAATAGTTACATTCAGCAATTTATCAACGGCGAGCCCGAAGGAGCGATTCCGCTCAAACAAACGAGCGAGGCTTATCTCAAAGGGCTTTTGGAATCATAGCCAACCGGGCGATTAGAGGAGGAAAGAATGTCTTATTCATCAGCTGAGGTTAAATCAGGAATATTGGTGACCGTCTCATTAATTTTTCTGCTGGTACTGACTTTTATTGTCGGAGGTTTTTTGAGAGGAGAGACCCGGACATGGCAGGTCGACTTTACTTATTTGGGCGGTCTTGAAATCAATGCACCGGTCTCTTATGCAGGAACCGAAGTTGGTAAGGTGGACAAAATCGAAATTCGTCCCGGAGAGGCCAAACCGGTGCGTGTGACCTTTTCGATGGACAAAACAATTGAACCTCGCAAAGACAGTGAAGCTTTTGTGGATATGCTCGGCATGATGGGGGAGAAAATCCTTGAGGTGACTCCCGGAATGGTGGGGACCCCGCTGCTTGAATCGGGTCAAGTTATTGCCGGAACGGATCCGATTCCTATGTACCTGTTGATCCAGAAAATGAATTTATTGGCGGACCGGATGGATGATTTGACCACCTCGCTTAATCCGATGATGCAACGCATTGATGCCCTGCTTGAGAATCATGAAAAAGAAATCGGAGAAATGATCAGTAATATCAGCGAAGCAACGAGCGACCTTTCGCCGTTGATTAAGCGGCTGGATAAAATGCTGGCCCGGCATCAGGAAGAAATTGCCCGCATTATCGGTAATTTCGAAGAAACGTCGGCCAATGTCCGGGATATGACTCATGATTTGAAATACCGTCCGTGGCGTCTTGTCCGCAAAGGAAAAGTTGAAGACGACGAAGAAGACGATCAAGACACAAAAAAGAAATAATCTTTCCAATAGACCGTATGCCCCTTAAGGCCCAGTTCTCAAGTAAATACAGTTATGTTTTTGTCCTAGGCCTGGTCCTTCTTCTTTTTACGGCACACCAGATACACCTTGCGGATACGCGTGAGATGAATGCCTTGGATTGGATGACCCGTCTGCGTGGGGCTCAGCCGGCCAGTGACGAGATTACAATTGTCGAGGTGGATGATGCCAGTCTGGCTGCCATCGGTGAATGGCCCTGGCCGCGCAGTCAGCACGCCGCATTGCTTGAGATTCTTTCCTATTTCCATCCCAAATTGGTTTTTTTTGATGTGCTTTTTACCGAACCGGGCGGTAATCCGGCTGATGATGAGGCTCTGGCAGCTCAGGTTGAAAATTTGGGTAATGTCGTTTTGCCTTTTTATTATTATCAAATAAAACCCTTCGGAGCTTTCTTTCCGATTCCGGCCCTTGGGCATGCCGCCAAGGCCATTGGTTTTGTCAATGTCGAACCGGATCAGGATGGGGTTACACGGCGCGTAAAGGCCTTTTTACGTACCGGGGAAGGTGTTTTTTATCATCCGGCGATTCAGATGAAATTGTTAACGCTTAAAGACGCCGAAGAACAGAAGGCCTGGTTTGCCAAACTTCCGTTGGATCATCAAAACCGTTTCTGGATTAATTATCCGGGGCCGGTAACTTCATTTCGAAGGATTTCATTTTTTGAGGTGATCCGCCTGGCCGTCAATCAACAGAAGGATCAACTTGAGGATTATTTTAAAGACCGCATTGTCATGATCGGACATACGGCAACCGGAACGACGGACCTAAGGCCGACACCCTTTTCTCCGGTGGATTTGGGTATTTCGATCCAGGCCAGTGCAGTTCATACGCTGCTGACGGGCCGTTACTTGCGTCAGGTGGCATGGCCGTTTCACCTTAGTCTGTTATTTCTACTGACTTTTTCGACTGCCTGGGTAGTCAGAAATAAAGCCTTGAGGACTGGGCTTCTTTTCAGCCTGGGTGTGATTGTGATCTATGCCGTGATGGTCTATCTGAGTCTTACTCTGGGCCGGATCATTTTTCCGCTGGTCATTCCCGAAGCCGCAATCGTGAGCACCTATTTTTTGATGCTTTTAATTAAATATCTGGGGATTCGTTTTAAAGAGGAGCTGATCGGGCGTGAACTTAAAATGGCCTCGCGGATTCAGGAAGCCTTTCTGCCGCACAAGACTCCCGATATTGAATCGGTGGATGTCGCCTTCAGCTGCCAGTTTGCCAAAGAAGTAGGCGGTGACTTTTATGACTGGACGGATCTGGGGGAAGGCCGTTTGGCGTTGTGTATCGGCGATGTTTCGGGTAAGGGAGTACCGGCTTCTTTGTACATGGCCAAAACAATTAGTGAATTCAGGCGTGAAGAAAGATTACATGATTCAGCCGGAGAAGTTTGTTCGGCGCTTAACAGCAGCCTGGCGTCGACTGAGACAGCGGGTATGTTTGTCACGATGCTCTATGTGGTGATTTACACAGCTCAGCGAGAAATGAATTTTGCGGTAGCCGGGCACGATCCCATGGTTTATTACCATGCCGGGGCAAAAACGGCCGAACTCGTTGAAGTTGACGGAGGAACGCCGCTCGGACTTTTTGAGGGAATGGATTATCCGACGCAAAACCGGAAATGTGAACCGGGAGATCTCTTTTTCATGATTAGTGACGGCGTTAAGGAATTACGCAATCCAAAAGGAGAGGAGTTTGGGATGCAGCGTTTGCAGGAAATTATTCTGCAGGCGGGTAAAGAGGGGATTGCGGCCGCAGAAATTATTCAAAGGGTTCAGACCGCGATGTTAAATTTCCATAAACATTCGGTGCCGCATGATGACCGGACCATGGTCTGTGTGCGTTTTAGAGAATCGAAGTAGGCTCTGTTGAAATTCGCAATCTGATTAAATCTTTACCTCCAGCCCTTCCATGATTCTTTTCATAAGGATTTCAACGCAAAAAAGGGGATTTTATGAAGATGAAATATACCGCTCTGATCTTAATTTTTTATTTTTTTGTTATGGGAACTGTTCCGGGGAATGCCGCTGCCAGCGAAGAAACCGCGGGAGACTACTTTTATGAAATCGGAACCAAGTTTGCCAGGGGGTTGGGCAATGTCCTGTCCAGTCCGGCAGAGATTCCCTGTACGATGGCGATTGATATGCGCAGCGAACCCGTGACCGGTTTTTTTAGCGGAATGGGCAAAGGACTGGTTTTTATGCTGAGACGGATTCTGGTTGGCGTGACAGAAGTCGGGACATTTATCATCCCCATGGAACGGACCATTCCGCCGGTATGCCATGAACCCGCCTGAGTCAATCTAGGGTATGCCGGTATTTGATCGATATTACTCTACGTTGTTCTTTAAAGTAAAGGACTAGCCCTTTTTTTTCTAAGTCATTGTATTTTATGGAGTAACGTAATATATTTGGTTGATTTTTTCCCCTCAGATGAGGTATTTTATTAAATTCATGAGTGCGGCCTATTTAATCCTAACCACCCAAAAAGATTCAGCGGACTTTTTCGGGAATCCGCGATCAATCGAAAAAAACTCACACCCGTCGTCTGTCCAATCTTTTCTGACTGCGAATCTTTCCGCCGGAGAGACATCTTTTTTCTCCAGCATCCAGGAAATCGTCCGCAAAGGTATTCAAAACGTTTTTATTTTTTGTTCTTCGTCAGTTTCTAAAAAGTTAAAGAAAGAGACGGTTCCGGCTCTAATCAAGCAAGCTAAACATATTTTTCCGGAACTGGACTTTCAATATCCATCAGTTTCATTAACACGAATGGATAGGAATGGTTATGAGCGAAACGCCTTGTCTTTCCAGGCATAAACGCCATGCATTTATTTGTACCGGAGAAAGCTGTGCTGAAGCTCAAGTTTCGTCCGAGCTTTGGAAAAAACTTAAACTTAAATTAAAAGAGGCCGGCCTGGACCAGGGAACGAATCAAGTGCGCCGAAGTCAGTGCCGGTGCCTTGGTGTTTGTAAGGACGGTCCGATCCTTGCCGTTTATCCCGAGGATGTGTGGTATCACCATGTGGATGAGGCAAAACTCGACCGAATCATTGAAGAACATCTGGCGGGCGGACAACCCGTAGATGATTTTATGTTTGAACGGGTCTAATACAGGAAAATAGCGTGAGTCTTTTAAAGAATAAAAATCAGGAAAGTAAGCTGCCTCAGAATTGGTCTGTTGTCTTGACCGGACCTATCCGCAATGATCTTAAGGATCAGGTGGTTGAGAAAATTTCGAGTGCTTTTTCAATTCCTTTTAACGAAGCCTCGGAAATGGTGATCAATTTGCCGATTATTCTGCTTGATGGTCTGAGTCAGCCGTCGGCGGTTAAGCTTAAAGATTTCCTGAGAGTTTCAGGCGCGGAGTTTTTTCTGACCGATGACGAAAAGGTTAAACGTAAATGCTACCGTGCTGTCTGGCCTGATCCTCCCCGAATTTCTTTTCTTCCTGAGTTGGAAGAGCTTACCGAAGAAACCCCTGAAGGCGATGTCCCAAATTCAGGCCCGGATAAATTGATCCGGCGTATTCAGAATCTTGAACAAATTAAGAAGACACTCGGCCAGTCTATAAACGAAAAGGGCCGTGAGCTTAATGTCTGGCGTTCTAAACATAAGGATCTTGAGGATAAACTCAATAAGCTTCAGCAGGATTTTTCGCATCAAAAAGAACAATTCCAAAAGGCTGAAACTGAAAATGCCGAGTTGTCTGAAAATCAGAACCGGCTTGAGCAGGCTCTCAAGGAAAAAGAAAAAAGAATCCATGAACTAACCCGGACCCTTGAGAATGATGAGAAAAAACACACCAAAGAAATCTCTTCACACAAAGAAGCCCTTACGCGGCTGGAAAAAAATCTTGATCATACCCATGTCGAAGCGGAAGAGCTTAAGCTGAAGAAAGAAGAATTGGAACAATCTCTACGGCAAAAGGCACAGGAGTCTGCCGTATGGGAGGCCCGTGCGCAAGACTACCAGGAAGAAATCGAAAGGCTTAAGAGTAAATCCGCTCAGTCGGAACGGCAAAGTCATGAGGATTTACGTTCTATAGGATTGCAGTATGAAAGACTGTCGGTTTCGAAAAAAGAAATTGAAACTCAATGTGCGAATTTGCAGAGTTCCTTGCAGGATCAAACGAGTAGATATCAGCAGCTTGAAACCGAGTCCCTGCAGATGAAGAGCGAATTGCATGAAAGAGTCAGAACTCTTGAAACGGAGGTCGAAAACTGGAGCGGACGTTTTCAGGCTGTTTCCGAAGAGCTGGCTAAAACGAGTTCCTCTTATGCTCAGGAGAAGGGTTTGCGTGAAAATCTGGAGGAAATTCGCAGCGTACTTGAGCGGGAACGTCTTGAAATTGAACAGGCTTTTAACCGGTTCAAAGAGGAATCGAAAGCTGCCGAGCAGATTTTGAATCAACGCTGTCAACGGTCGGATGATCGGATCAAAGAACTTGAAAATGAAAAAACTCTTCTTTTGGAGGAGGGGCGCGTTAAAGAGGATTCGATCATTCAAAACAATCAGGAGATTGCCGGATTACGTCTGGAGGCGGAGAAACTCCAACAGCAATCGGCCGAGTTGCAAAGGCAGTTTCAAGAAGAAAGCGATTTGAGGCACAAATATGAAAAGAGTAAGAATGTCTTAGCTCAGGATAAAAAAGAACTCGAAACCCTTCTGCAGGATAAGAATGCCGCATTCCTGAGTTTGTCTGAAAAATACTCCGAACTCCAAGCCTCCGGTGAACAATTGCAGAGTGTTCTTGAAAATACGCGCAACGCATTGCAGCAGAAATTAATGGATTCGGCCCATGAGGCAGCTTCCTGGAAAGCGAAGGCCGAAGAACAGGGGGATCGCTTTAACCTTCTTGAAGGGCTTAAAAATAAAACCGAGGAGGAATTAAAAGAGGTTCATGGGAAATTAGAGAGCCTTCAAAACGATCTGCGGTCTTTGGAAACGGCTAATGCCAATCTGCAGAGTCAAATAGATGTTCAACAAGTGCAGATTAAAGAAGGTAGCGAAAGAGAACGGCAGCTTGAAGAAACCTCGCATACGTTAAAGGCATTGCTCCATCAGCATCAGGAATCCTCGCAAAAAAGAGAACATCTATTGATCGAAAAGAGTGGCCGGCAGGATTCGGAAATTAAGGAATTGGCAGAAACCAAAGAAAGGCTTCTTGATCAGATGGATCACTCACAGCATCAGCTTGAGGAGACCCGCGGTCATTTGCATGAATTATCGGTCAGATTTGAAGGGGTTGAGGCTGAGAAAGAAAAATTGGCCGAAGCCCTCAGGGGTGAAAGAGAGGCTTTGGCATCAGAACGGAGTTCCAAGGAAGAGCTTCTCTCCAGGCTGAATGAACTTGAACAGGAAAAAGATGCCTTGAGCCGGAAGATGACGCAGGAAGCACAGCGTTGTGAGACATTGCAGGATCATCTCCGTCAGCTTGAGACAGAAAGAGAGCAGGTTCGGGAGGCCGGCCGTCAGCGTGAGCAAGAACTCGAAGGTGAAGCCGGTCAGTTGAAAGCACAAATACACGAAATGCTGGGGCAAATTGAAAGACTGAATGAAGTTCGTGATGAATTAGAGCGGTTATCCGGAGAAAAAATGCGTGAGTTGGAAGAAAATACTTCTGCACGTCAAAATCTGGAGAGCCAATTGGCCGAGACACTCAAGAATTTGCAGGAAGAAACCGGACGTGTCCGTGATTTACAAATGACTGTCGAAGCCCTTAGGGGCGAGGTCTCTGAAAAACAATCCGCTCATGATGACCTGGTCGGCCGTCTTTCCGATGATCTGACTGAGAGCCGTGAAAATACGAGTCGTCTTTCAGAGGAGCTGGAATACATTAGAAATAAGTATGAAGAAGACCGGAAGAGTTTTGAGGAGTTGGATCATGAATTTAGAGACGTCCACGCGGCAAAAAAGGTTTTGGACGGAGTCATCAAAGATCAAAAGGAAACCATTGAGGCCTTAACCTCAAAGCAATCCGAAGATGTCCAGAGATGGGCTGAGGAAAAGAATAATCTCCTTCAGGATCAGGAAGCTTTACGTGAATCTTATGACCAGGTTCGGATGGAAACGGGTAGGCTGTCCGGGGAGCTTGAAAAGGCTGCCTGCAGAATCGACGAGCTCATAAAACTTGAGGAATCGCTTAAGCAGGAGATCCGTTTGGCTGAAGATACCCGGTCGGATCTGGAAAAGCAATTGCAGGAAACAACGGCTGCTATTGCTGCACGGGATGAAGTGTTAACACATGAGCGGCAGCAATTTGAACAAAGTCTTGAACAAGAGACCCAGAAGTCTTTAAAACTTCAGGAAATTATTGATGAATGGGTGGTTAAGCATGCGAATCTTGAAGCGCAACTTCAGACGGCTTTCCAAGAGCAGAAACATGCACACGAGCAGCATGAGCAGCTTCAGTCAGCACATGATGCCCTATTGCAACGGCTGGAAAAGGAGCAGGTCAGGATTGAACAACTAGAAGCGCATTATATCCAGGCGAATCAAGGCTGGCGCAAAAAGGAAGGGGAATGGGAATCCGAGAAAGCTAAACTCTTTGAAGAGTTGGAAAATACGGCTGAACAGCTTGACCTGTCTAAGACACAATGTAACGAGACTGAGATCAAGATTCAGCATTTAGAAGAGCGTCTTCGGGAAGAAGAGCAGAGATTTGTGGCGCTTGAAGGCGAAAAGGCGGCTATTGAACAGGCCCGGCATCATGAGCATGAAAAGTCGCAGTCTCAATTAAGCGGATTAAGCGATGAGCTTGAAACGGCCCGCGGACAGATTGAGAACCTGAGTGCAAAACTCGGAGAGGCGAATGAAAAGATTCAAAGCCTGGAAGATACCTCACAAACACAAAGAGATGAACAAGAAACGCTGCAGAGTCAGTATGATGCCCTGCTTGAGACTCGCCAGAGCTTAGAAGAGCGTCTTCGGGAAGAAGAACAGAGATTTGCGACTTTTGACGCTGAGCAAAAGAACCTCGGACAGCAGAGGCAAGAGCAATATGAGGTGCTGCAAAAACAATATAAGGATTTAATCGATCAGAGGGATCAACTTCAGTCCCGGATTGACCACAGCGATCAAACCCAGGCTGAATTAAAGAACAGACTCAATGATATGGAAGAGCTGTTGCGTGTTGGTCAGGAAGATTGGGACAGTGAACGCGTCATTTTGGAAACGCAAATAGCAGAAGCACAATCCGAAATTTCCCGTATCCGAGATGAAAAAGAAAGATTGGAACGACTTTTTGGAGATGAACAGCTTAACCGTTCTCGTATCGAAGAAGGAATGGCGAACCTGGTGTCAGAAAAAGCACAACTCGATCAGACGATTGAGCGCCTGACGGAGAAGGCCTGCCTGCTTGATGCGGTTCAAAGTGAAAAGCATTCCCTTTGGGAGGAGAATGAAAAACTGCAGGCCCAGAGCAGAGATTTTTGTGAGAAATTAGAGAAGATGCAGGCGGAATATCAAACTATTGAACAGTCTTATCAATCTCAGACAACCGCATTTGATGATCTAAAACAACGCTGGGACGCTTTGGCGGAGAGTAAAAAACTTTTGGAAGTTTCTCTGAACGAGGAAAGAGCCAAAAACGGACAGCTGGTGACAGCCTATACAAATGTTCAACAGGAACACGCGAAGGTACGTACGTTAGTAAAAGATTTTGAACGTCAGGCCGGTGAATGGAAGGAAAAAGCCGAAACTGCAACCAGGGAGCTTTCTGCTTTGACGGCTCAGTGGGAAGAAAGGGCTGTGACGGTTCAGGAGCAGAAAGAGAAAATTACGCACTTAGAAGAAATCTATGAGGAACTAACCAGTCGTTTTGCTCATTTGGAAAAAGATTTTGAAGGGGAAAAAGAAGCTCATCATAAACTCCAAAAAGTTCATACTCAAATGAGTGCAGCAAAAGAAAAAGTTGAATTAGCACTTGTTAAAGAACAACAAAGCCTTGAAGAGCTCCGTTTGAAAATAAAAGAGATTGAAGAAAAACAAAACCGTGAGGCAACTGAGAATATAGAGATCCGCACTACACTTGAAAACCGGTTGCAGGAAGCTGAAGAAACAATTGGCGGGTTGGAGGAAGAACGTAAGAATATTATCGAACGTTCGGATAAATTATCTGAGGCGAAGGCGGAATTGGAGATAGAACTCCATCGTCATGCTCAGGAGCTTGAAACCTACAGGTCTGAAACCGGCCGCTATGCGGGGGATTTGGAAATGCTTCGCGATCAGCTGGAAACGGAAAAAAGGCATGCGTCTGAAAACCGGGAAAAATTTGCTGCTGCAGACCAGAATCTTAAAATCGTTCAGCAGCAACTTGACGAAGAACAGACTAAAACAAAAGATCTTCAGACCGCATTGGAAGATGCCTGTAGCCGGTTGAAAGAGCTCGAAGAAAAATACCGTACTCTGGACCAAAGACAGGAAACAGAACGCCGTGAATTCGAAGAGCGTCTTCAGCGTGAAGTCTCTGCTCTAGAACATCAATTGAATCAGACAGCGGCCTCGCTGGATGAATGGCAGAAAACGGCCGAGCAGAAAACCGCTGAAGGAACAGAGTTTAAAACCTTATGCAAACAACTGGAAAGCGCATTGAAAGCAGAAAAACAGGGCCATCAGCAATTAGACGAGGAATTTGAAAACCTCAAGAAGCTCTGGGGAGATGAGCGTGATCAGCTTTGTCAGGACAAAAAATATTCTCAAGAGCATATTATTGAACTGGAAGATACTCTTGCAGGATTAAAACGGCAGGCTGATGAGTCTTCAATCCAGGCGGCTGAGAATGACCGCTTTAGACAGGAATTAGAAAAGCAGATTTTAGGTTATCAAACACGGTTGAAACAGAGCGCCTCAGAAGTTGAAGCTATACAGGATCAGCTCGGTCAAATGGACGCTAATCTGGAAAAAGAACGTGGTGAGAGGACTGTTCTCTGTAATCAGTATGAGCATCTGCAGGAGGAGGTTCGCCGGCTGCATCAAGAACTTGAAGCGCAGACATCCCGTGAATCGGAAAAATCCGGACTCATCGAGAAACTCAAAAAACAGAATGAAGAACTTTTGGCGAAAACGCCGGTTTTGCAACGTGAACTTGAACAGCAGATCGCGCAGGCCCAATCCGATTTAGAAAACTGGCAGCATGAAGCTGACACCTTGAATCAGCGTCTGGCGCAGCTTGAGGGAGTCCGGAAAAATCTTGAACAGCAGTTACAGGATAAACAACACGAGATTGAACAGGGACAGAATTGGCACCAGGAATTAAATCAGCAGATTGCAGTGACTGAAGCCAGGCTGGAGGAAGAGAAGGCAGAGCATTTGAAGACACGCGGCCGTTATGATGAAGTGCTGCTTGCCAATGAATCTCGCTTTGAAGAGACCTTGAATAAAGAACGGTCTTTATGGGAAAGTAAGTTTCGAGAGATTAATGAGCAATGCCGTGAACTGGAACAAATGAAAGAGACACTTAATCAAAAGACGCTTGAACAGGCCCGTGAAATTGAAGGCTGGCGCATGCAATGCGAAAAGATGAGTTTGCGGATAGAGTCTATGCAGGAGGAGCACGAGCAGGGCAAGCAGGAACAGGTCAAAGCCTTTACTCCTCTACAAAATAAACTGGATGAAGTCCAGCAGCAGCGTAAGCATTTAGAGGAGGAATACCTTAAATCCAGAAAAACCTTTGCCGAAAAACTCCAGCAGTCCCTCCACGAATCTGAGAAATGGAAAAATGCCGCGGAAACGCTTAATCAGCAAGTGAAATCTTTAGAAGATAAAAAGACTTCGCTTGAACAGAATCTTTTTGAGTTCGAAAAGGAGAAATCCAGACTGGAATCCGAAATCCAGGAGCATGCACGGCAGTACAAAGAACTAGAAGAGGATTTTCATAAAGCCCGGATGGTCTTTCAACGTAAATTTGAAGAATTTGTCGAAGGTGGGCAGAATTCGGAGGATATGCTGCAGACGATACAGGAGCAGAACCTTTCGTTTGCCAATGAAAGAAAACGTTTTGAGGAGGCGTTGGCAGCACATAAAGAAACGGAGAAAAACATTGAACAGCGCTATAAGAAAAACCTGGAAGATTTGACTGAACAGGTTTTTCGCAATCAGCAGGAATTAGGGATGTGGCAAAAAAAATCCAAAGATTTGGCCTCACAATGTAAAGCTCTGACGGAAGATAGGGATCGTTTGGGGATGGAGCTGCAAAGCCGGATTCAGGAGGCTAAACAGTGGCAAATCCGTTTTCAGGACACCGAGAAGAGGTTTGATCAATTAAAAGCATCCCATGACAATTTAGAAAAAATGGTTATCTCCAGGCATCCTAAAGAGCATTAAATAACCATTCTTTTTTGATTTAAGCCGATTCATTTTCAGCCGTGGGATTTTCTTCGGGGGTTTTCTTGACGCTTAGATTCTACAGGTTATAATAATTAGATCCTGCTTAAATTCTGGTGTTGCAAGAGAAAAGGCCAGAACCATCTGCGTTCATTAAATTAGGAGTTAGTCATGTTATCCGATAATCAGAATCCGGAAGCGGCATCCGATGATTTGCAAATTAGAGATGGTAAGTTTTTTGCTGCAATTGGTTATCTTTTTATCTTATGTTTTGTTCCGTTGATCCTTAAAAAAGATAACAAGTTTGCACAGTTTCACGGAAAACAGGCCCTGGTGCTTTTTATTCTGGAAATCGCCGCATGTATTTTAAAAGCGGTACCCGCCGTGGGTGATTTGGTTTTTACGGCATCATTTGTTGTTTTTGGAATTCTGTCGATTGTAGGAATTATGAAAGTATTGATGGGCGAATATTGGGAAGTTCCGGTTGTCTCAGAAATCGCCGAACGCATTAGTTTTTAACGCTATTTCAAGGGAATATTATGCTGTTAGGAAATAAAAAAAATAATAATAAAGAAAAAGAGCAGAACTGGTGTCTGATCCTTAATCCGATTGCCAGTGCCATTGACCGCCAAAAAATATCCCGTAAAATTTCGGCAACCTTTTCTCTTTCTCCTGATGAAGCTTTGGATTTGGTGAGTAATACGCCGATTATCCTTCTGGATAATCTAACCCGCTCGATTGCCTCAATGGCTAAAGATTATTTTAGCATTGCCAATGCAGAGATTTTTTTGACCAATGATGTTTATGTGAAACGCAAATGTTACCGGGCCGTCTGGCCGGAACCCCCCAATCTTTCCTTTCTCAACAGTCAACCGCAGATTGAACAAACAGAATCTCTGGTCGAGATCCAAGAAGATCGCATGCTTGAACCTGAGGAGGCTCTTCATGAAATTCGTTCAATGCGTGATGAGTCTATCCTAAAAGACCATGAGGAAGAGATTCAAGCAATGCCGACTCCAATGGATCATTCTGCAGGGGTGGCAAAACAGGAGCGTAAACAGCTTGAAAAGGAGATCCAGCATTGGCAGAACAAGAATGAAAAACAACGTCTTGAGATTGAGGAGCTTAAAGACCGTCTTCACGATCTTGAGGTGACTTCGGACGAGAAAGTCTCGGTTGAGGTGTTAGCTGAGAGGAATGCTCAGCTTCAACGTCAAAAGGATTTATTAAATAACGCTGAACAGCGCTATGCCGGATTGCAAGAAGAATACCGCCAGGCGAGGACTCTTCTAGAAGATAAGATAAAATTAATCAGTCAGGAACTGAATGCCTGGAAAACTAAAGCGGAAGAGACCGAGGGCCAGAGTAAGACCTTAAGTGATGACAAGTCAGTGCTTAAAGGACGGATTGATCAGCTGACAAAAGAACTGGAAACCCTGTTGGAGGATAATCGTAAGCTCATTACGGACAAAAAGTCATTGGAAACAAATCAGCAGAATGCGACCTCTTCTCATAAGCAGACATTACAGAAGCACTCGGAGCTTGAGGCGTCGAAAAAACAGTTAATCGACGAGTTGCAGCAATTACGTAACCGGCATGAAGATCTGGAAAAAGAAATTGTTAAGGCCGATAGACGGATTTTTGAGCTTGAAGAAACGAACCGTGATTTGGATAAAAACAACCGAGAGCTTCAATCTAAACTTGAACAGGATGCCGTAGAGCGGGAAGAACTTTCCTTGGAGATCTCAGGGATAGAAAAACGCTTGAGGGATGAACGGGAAAAACAGAGTACCTCGACGATGGACTGGCAGGCTCAGTTAAATAAAGTTCAGAGTGAGGCGGAGCGTGCCAAGAGCATCATTAAAGAATTGAAAAATGAAAAAGCGATTTATGAAAGAGAAATTGCCGAGTACCGTGAGGAGATTACGGGCTTAAGGCGCAAGGATGAAGAAACCAGAACGCTTTTGGGGCAAGCCAAAATTGATCATGATGCGTTCATTTCCCAGTATGAAAAAGAGGTCGAAAAACTTAAAGGCCAGCAATCCCGGGATGCCCAACTTATTGACAAGTTAAATGCGAATCTAGAGGAAGCCGAAGCTATTGTTGCTGAAGAAAAATCGCTTCAGGAACAATCTCGCACTGAAACCGCTGAGAAGGAAAGAGCTCTTCGCTACAAGCTGGAGGAGGCTTTGAAGGAAAGCCAGACTTGGCGCACTACATCCGAGGATTGGGCAGCACGTTTTAAACAGATTGATGAGGAAAGGAATGTTTTAGAAGATCTTCGCCAGAGTCTTGAGAGTTCTGTTGATGAGTATCAGGCACAAATGACAAAATTGAAAAGCGAGTACGAAAAGACGAAAGATCAGATAAAAGAGGAGGCGATTTTACGGGCCCAGGCCGAGAAACGTAGCGAAGAACTTGAACGAAAGTATTATTCTTTACATAAAAGCCTCAAGGATCAGGAGGATCAGCTTTCGGTTTTGAAGGAACAATACCAAGGTGATCTTGAAAAGTTCAGCCGTGAGAATGAGTTGTTGAAAGAAAAACTAGGACATGCTGAGGCATTGCTGAATGAAACTTCCGAAAAAATGGAAGTTCTCGAAAAGAGCCGGCTCAGACTGGTCAAGGAGTTGGAAGAGCGTGGGCAGGAAGCGGATGAATTGAAACTTCGGATTAAGGATCTTGAATATGAGGCCAAGGAAAATCGCAATGCCCGTGATGATGCGGAAAGAAAAATGAGCGCCTATCTTGAAAAAATCGAAGAAAATGATCGCGAAACCGATCACTTGCGCCGTCAGGTCAGAGACCTGCATGCGCAACTGGAACAACGTGATGTGATTCAGAAGAGAACCCAGCTGGCGGCTCAATTGACACAGAAGGAAGAATCACTTAAATCGCTTGTCAAAGATCAGGAAAATATTGAACAGCAGATTCGTGATTTGGAAGAGCGTATGCGAAAAACGCTTATGGATCAGGAATCTCTTGAAAAGGAAATTATCGAAGGAAAACAGGCTCAGCGTCATTATTTAGAGCAGGCTAAAAAAGAAAAAAGCAAGCCGGCGCGATTTGAGAGTCTTCATAAAAAAGCCCATGCCGCACCGCCGGAAAACAATCCCGCACAAAATTCTGAATTATAATCTTCATGATTGAATTAATACTCAATAAAATTAAAGTCGATGAGACGCGGAATGAAAACATGATCATTTTTCGCGAGAAGGAAGGTACTCGGTTTCTACCCGTTGTGATCGGGGTTTCGGAATTGAACGCGATTAAGCTTAAGTTAAGCGGAGTTGAACCGCCGAGGCCTTTGACTCATGATCTTCTTCTAACGACCATCGGTCAATTAGGGGCAAAGCTCGAAAGCGTTGTCATTGATCGTTTAGAGAGTAATACGTTTTACGCAAAACTGAATATCCGTCGTGATGAACACTCCTCGCTAACGATTGATGCACGCCCCTCAGACAGTGTGGCCTTGGCCCTTCGGGCGGAGGCTCCTATCTATGTCTCCGAGGAAGTGATCGGCCAGGCAGGGGTAACCCAGATATAACCCTTCCAATTTCTTCCGCATTTCTCTATGGACTTACTTTTACACGATCATTGAAAGGAGTGTCCTTTCTGATTTTAATGAGTGATTCCTGTAGTGCTGCCTGCCCCTTAAATCAAAATTCAGGGGCGGTATTAGTGATTGCATTAAGCGGAAAACCTGAGTAGAATCAGTTTTGATTTTCGCTAAAAGTTTTTTTGTAATTTAAATTCAGGAGTTTTGAACATGCAAAAAGTTGATGTCGTTATTATTGGCGGCGGAGGGGCCGGTTTAACCGCTGCACTGTATACTTCCCGGGCTAAACTCAGTACAATCCTTTTTGAGAAATTAACACCGGGAGGACAAATTGCGTTGACGGATCTCGTTGAAAATTATCCCGGATTTCCCGAAGGAATTATGGGGCCTGAAATATCCATGAAAATGGAGGAGCAGGCTAAAAAATACGGAACTCAGATTATGTATAAGCAGGTCACCGAGATACTCAAAACCCAGAGTGGTTTTGAAGTTAAGACATCGGATGAGACCTATCAGAGTCAAACGATTATCCTGGCGACAGGAGCCTCCTTTCGAATGCTGAACATCCCTGGTGAGAAGGAGCTGACGGGAAAAGGTGTTTCCTACTGTGCGACCTGTGACGGAGCCTTTTTTAAAGGTAAGGAAATTGTGGTGGTCGGGGGCGGGGACTCCGCACTGCAGGAAGGTTTGTTTCTGACCCGTTTTGCCACCAAAGTTACGATTATCCATCGTCGAGATCAACTCCGGGCGAGTGCTATTTTACAAGAAAGGGCCAAGTCCAACTCTAAAATTGAATTTATCTGGGATACGGTTATTGAAAAAATCAACGGTGCCCAAAAAGTAGAAGGGGTTACACTCAAAAATGTCAAAACGGGTGAAACAAAAGAATTTGTGACCGACGGGATTTTTATTTTTATCGGACATGACCCCAATTCTTCTTTTTTGAAGGGATTTGTGGAAACCGACGAAAAGGGATATGTTCTCACAAACAATTCGGTTAAAACGTCTGTTCCCGGTGTCTTTGCTGCCGGAGAGATCCGGTTGGGAGCGACAAAGCAATTGGTGGCAGCTTGCGGGGAAGGTTGTGAGGCTGCACTGGCTGCTCAGGAATTTATTGATCACGCATGAAGAAAAGCCCTTTGACTTTTACGGCTTTGATCTTGATGGCCTTTCTGGCGATGGGAACCGGCGGCGGTTCCGGGGGATGCTCCCAAAATCGTTTAAATATCCAAGCTCCTGATTTTACCCTTCAAACACTCCAAGACCCCAATCAGCTTATTACGCTTTCTGAGGTGAACCGGGACCACCCTGTTTTACTCATTTTTTGGGCAACCTGGTGTCGTCCATGTGTTGCCGAGATACCGGAGTTGAACCGTTTGCAGCATGAGTTTGAGCATACCGGGTTAAAGATAATCGGTGTGAATGCCGGGGAATCCCGTAACCGGGTTGCGGATTTTGCCAAAGACCATGAAATGAATTTCACGTGTCTTCTTGATTTAAAAGGACAGGTGATATCTCACTATCATGTCGATGGTCTTCCGACCGCCGTTTTGCTTGCAAAGGGGGGCACGATTCTCTATTATGGATTCCAGTTGCCTGAAGATTTAAACCAGTTAATTAGTGAAAGCGAAAATCAGTAAATAGCCTTTTACCATAAGTCTTATTTGGAGGGTTGGTCAATGAGTCAGGAACCTGAAAAAGAATTTGAAAAAAATATGGCGCAATTACTCAAATTGCTGAAAAAGCTTATGGCCAGTTCTTTTAAAAACGAAGGACCTGTAAAGGATTTCCCGATGGGGACCAAGACCGGCCAAGGGATTAATATCAATTTTTGTTTTCTGTCTTTTTTTCCGATGTCTCCGGAAGAGTTGGACGACTTAGAAGATCTTTACGAGCAATATCTTTCACAGGAAGATAAAACCGGTGGTGAGTTCTCTTCTGATCTTACTGACTCTGATTTGGATTTTTTGAAAAAAAACGGTATTCGGTTTTAATTTTAATAAAATCTTACAGCCTGGTCATTTCCTCTGATACTATCTGTCCGTATGATGAGCAACCCGCGATATAAAAAATCAAAATACGCTCTCAAACGCCTAACCGTTTTTTTTATCTTTTTAATTGCCGCCCGCTCCGCCACGGCTTTTGGAGCAAATCGTTTCGACCATTCGATATTTGATCAGATCCTAAAAAAAAATGTGAATGAACTGGGGCAGGTCGATTATGTATCGGCTGCGTCTGATCGCGAAGCTTTAGATGAATACCTTGATCAGATTCACAGCATTAATATGGAGGAATTTGACGTCTCTTGGCCTCGTGAAGAACGACTTGCACTCTGGTTGAATCTGTATCATGCTGCCATTTTGAAAAGTATTTTAGACTTCTACCCGGTTAAGTCCATTAATGATATTCCCGCGGTTTGGACGAACAGAACCGTTTATGTCGGAATAAAAAATTATAGCCTGTCTGATATCAGGCTCAATCAGTTAATGAAGGTCTATCGGGATGAGAAGATCCTTTTAGTTCTGTCTGACGGAACGGTTAGTGCGCCTCCGTTTCCGCGCGAGGCCTATACCGGTCCTCGGGTTGAGGGGCAAATGTACCGTGCTGCGACGGATTTTGTGAACAATACTCATTTTGTTCAGATTAACCCCGAAAAGCATTCCGTGAAGATCTCAAAGATTTTTAAATGGTACGAAGACGATTTTATTCTGGATTTTGGGCGCCCTTTACCGAAGGGATACAAGTTTAATGATAAACAGATGGCAGTGCTTTCTTTTATTGCCAATTATTTGAAGGATGCATCGCTGATTAATTTTCTTGAAGATCTGGATTTTAAAATCAAATACCTTCCTTTTGATTGGCAATTAAATGAATGGTATTCCGAAGCCTCCGGCTCTCAAAGTGTGTAATTTCCGTGAAAAAGAAAAGAATCCTTCGCGTTGCCTGCATTCAAAATAATGCCGGTAACGATCCTCTGGCTAATCTCAAGAAACTGGAGACATTGACGGTCCAGGCGTTGGCCCGGCGTCCCGATGTTGTGGCGCTCCCGGAAGCCTTTTTGTGGCGTGGTTCAGATCGTCAGATGACTGAGATTTCCGACAGGTGGCTTTTGCCGGCTTTAAACTATTTCAAAGAGATTGCCAGAAAAAAAGGGACGGCTTTTTTGCTGGGCGGAATACCGGAGCGTACGGCATCTAAACATAAGAGCTACAATACGGCCTTTTGGATTGCCCCCAACGGAAGAATTCGCACAAAATATCAAAAAATTCATCTTTATGATGTTTCACTGGATAGTAAAACCACTTTTAAAGAATCAACCTACATTGCTTCGGGACGATCCATCCGTACTGTTCCCATTGACAAATATCGCGCGGGTCTTTCCATTTGTTATGATTTAAGATTTCCGGAACTCTTTCGCCGTTTAACGGCATCCGGTGCGCAAATCATTTTTTTACCTGCTAATTTTACGGCAAAGACGGGGAAAGCTCATTGGCGGGTTTTGCTGAAAGCCCGGGCTATTGAAAATCAGGTTTTTATGGTTGCTCCGGGACAGGTCGGAAGACATCCGGTTTCAGGCGTATTGAGTTATGGTCACAGTATGATTATCAATCCATGGGGAGATGTGTTGGCTGAAGCCTCCGGACACCGGGAAGAGATTATCTGGGCGGATTTAGACATGAATTTCCAAGCCCGGTTACGTCACTCATTTCCCGTTCTCAAGCATCAAAAGCGAAGCTTTTTGATGGGGTGAGTGACCATAACTTGTTTTGTATGAATGGGTTATGTGATTTCATAAAAAGGATTGACATCGATATTATTTTTTCATATCATACGTAACTCATTTTACACAGGAGAGTTATGTTATGTCAGAGCAGTATGCAGTCATTGAAAGCGGTTCCAAACAATACCGTGTTGAGCCCAATACGCTGATTCGGGTTGAGAAGATCGAATGTTTAGAAGATCAAAAAGAAATTATTTTAGATAATGTCCTTTTTGTTCGTGATGGTGAAAAAATTCAGGTTGGGACTCCGAAGGTTGAAGGGGCTCAAGTCATCTGTGATTTGTTGGGAAATATCCGCGGGAAAAAAGTTATTTCCTACCGGTATCGACGCAGAAAAGATTCTATGAAGAAAAAAGGACATCGCCAGTCTTATACCCAGTTGCGTGTCCGCGAAATCAAGGCTGGAAAATAAGATTAAGTAGAGGAAAGCCATGGCACATACAAAAGCACAAGGTAGTACAGCAAACGGACGTGATTCGATTTCAAAACGTCTTGGTGTTAAAGCTTACGGCGGGCAGTTCGTGACGGCCGGCAGCATTATCGTCAGACAGCGCGGCAGCCGTTTTCGCCCCGGTTTTTTTGTGGGCCGCGGCAATGATTTTACTTTGTTTGCAAAGAAAGACGGAATTGTTGAATTTCGTGCGAACAAAACAGTTCATATTATTCCTTCTGAATCAGCAAAAAGCTAAACCGTTTTATCCACGGTCGGCTCTTTTGATCAGTTGTTGAAGACGGAAAATAATACAAATTCCGAAAAGGCTAAAAAGAGCAGGAACTCTTTTTAGCCTTTTTTTTTATTGAGACTCAGACTTACGAGCCCGGAACGTCAAGTTCCGAGGCGAAGTGCCGCAATCATTGGATTGCGGTGCGAGGACAACGTCAAGTTCCGAGGCGAAGTGCCGCAATCATTGGATTGCGGTGCGAGGACAACGTCAAGTTCCGAGGCGAAGTGCCGCAATCATTGGATTGCGGTGCGAGGACGACGTCAAGTTCCGAGGCGAAGTGCCGCAATCATTGGATTGCGGTGCGAGGACGGCGTCAAGTCTGCCAGTCGAAATAATGCCGCGAAGGAGCGGCCTAGCGACGAAGCGGTAGCAGAGACTCAAAATGATCGATAAAATCCATATTACAGTACAGGCCGGTTCGGGCGGGAACGGATCCAACAGCTTTTATCACCGCAAGGACCGCAAGGTCGTTGCATTCGGCGGCGACGGAGGAAACGGGGGGAAAATTATTTTCCGTGCCGATGATAATGCTCCTCCGCTTGAAGCCCTTAGCTATAAACGGCATTTTTATGCTGAATCGGGGGGCCATGGCGGACAGAACAAGATGCGGGGAAAAAACGGGAAAGATTTGATTATTCTCGTGCCGGAAGGAACACAAATCTATGATCTTGAAAGAAAACTTTTTATCCGGGAGAACCTTAAAAAGGGCGAGGATGTCGTTGTGCTTGAAGGTGGACACGGCGGAAAAAGTAATCTCGGCGGACATGAAGCCACGCCGGGCGAGAAGGGGGCCGTGCTTGAACTTGAAATCAGTGTTTTCCTTGCAGCGGATTTCTTTTTAGTCGGTTTGCCGAATGCCGGTAAATCCAGCCTATTAAATTATTTGACCCGTAAACAGCTGCGTGTTGAGGATTATCCCTTTTCGACAAGAACACCTCATTTGGGAGTTTATCAGGTTGATTTTGACCAAATCCGTTTATGTGAGATCCCTTCAATTTTTAGGGGATCAAGTGAAAATCGCGGGCTGGGCAATAGATTTCTAAGGCATCTTGAGCGGGCCCGTCATATAATCCTTGTGCTTGATGTTTCATCTGAGCATGCCTCATCCCTGCAAGAGGGATATGCGATTTTACGCAATGAAATTGAAAAATTTGACGAGGCTCTTTTAAAGATTCAGCATACCGTGCTGGTCAATAAGATGGATCTTCTTTCACAAGAAGATGCTCAAGAATTGAAGCGGTCTTTTAATCCGCCGGTACAAACTTTTTTTATTTCTCTGATCAGCGGAGAAGGTATAAAAGAATTTAAAAATTTTCTCGAAAGCGGAAAGCCTCAAACAGGACTCTAAGGATATGCCTAGAAATCTAGACAGTTGCCAGAGGATCGTGATTAAAGCCGGCACGACCACGTTAACCTCGCGGGACGGAAATTTTTCGATTAGAGCTCTGGAAAAACTAGGACACCAGGTTTTGTCGGTGGTCCAATCTAAAAAAGAAACCGTTTTAGTCAGTTCCGGGGCCATCGCGAGGGGGATGGAGGTCTGTGGGTTTAAACATCGCCCTAAAAAGATGTCCGGCCTACAGGCTTGTGCGGCGATCGGGCAGGGAAAGCTGATGCATGATTATGAGCGTTTTTTCTCAAAAAGGGGCAGGCATACGGCTCAACTATTATTAACCCGGGACGGACTTGAACACCGGGATCGTTTTTTAAAGGCCCGTCACACTTTTGAAGAATTGTTCACCACAGGAATTCTTCCGATCGTCAACGAGAACGATACGGTGGCGACCGATGAGATTAAATTCGGAGACAATGATGTTCTCTCAGTGCAGGTGGCTCATCTGGTACGGGCCGATTTGGTGATTCTTATGTCTGATGTTGACGGTTTTCACTTAAAAGACGGTACGCGTATCCGTGAAGTGGCATCCGAGGAAGAGATTGATCAGGAACTCGTCAGGCATTTGCGAGATAAGGTCAAGGCTCAAAACGTCGGCGGGATGAAAGCTAAACTCGAAGCCGCGCGCATTGCTATGAGGCTGGGCATCCCTCTTCTCATTGTGGATGGTAAGCAAAAAGAGGTGATTGCTGATGCCCTTTCAGGTAAAGATGTCGGGACTATCTTTTTGCCGGGCAAAAATGCACGGAATGAAAGAAAAAAATGGATTGCCTTTTCTGCCGCGCGTAAGGGAAGAATTACTATCGATGCCGGTGCATCGCAAGCGCTGTGCCGTCATCACCGGAGTTTACTCGCTTCAGGTGTCAGCCGTGTGCAGGGCATTTTTACGCGCGGACAGGTGGTCGAGATTGAAGATGCTCAGGGAAAGGTTTTAGGCCGGGGAATCGTCCGCTACAATTACCAGGAACTTACAAGTATTATGGGAAAAAAATCCGCAGATGCTCAAATCGTGTTGGGAGATAAATTTCAAAGCGCGGAAATTATCCACCGCAATGATCTGGTATTATGGGCATGAATCTAAAGTGAGACAGAAAGGTTTTACGATGAACAGTCAAGAGAAGTTACCCCGTACATTACAGATTCAGATTGACCGGCAGCTTAAAAATGCCGATGCGGCAAAGTATTTTCTGCAACGAATTCCGGCAAAGGCTAAAGATAAAATCCTGAAAGAGGCTGCCCGTGAAATCGAAAGAAGTGAAAAAAAGATCATCCGTGAAAATGCCAAAGATCTTAAGCAGGCTCGCCGGGATGGATTGAGTCCTGCGATGATTGACCGCTTGACCCTGACACCGGCCAGAATTAAAACCATGGCCGATGGAGTGCGTGTGGTGGCGGGACTTGAGCATCCGGTCGGTAGAGTTCTTTCCAGTTGGAAGCGGCCTAATCAATTAAAAATTTCCAAAGTGGTTGTTCCTTTGGGGGTGATTTTAATTATTTATGAGTCACGGCCTAACGTGACTGTCGAATGTGCTGCGCTTTGCCTGAAAAGCGCAAATGCGGTGATTTTACGCGGTGGGCGGGAGGCCTTTTATTCCAATCGTGTGCTTGTCGCGGTATTTGAGAAAGTCTTAACCCGTTATGGTGTACCTAAAGCGGCGGTCAGTATGATTCAAACGACCGAACGCCGGGTCGTCGATTATTTATTGAAGCAGGATCACCGGATTAATCTGGTCATTCCCAGGGGCGGCGAGACGTTGATTCGCAAGGTGGTTGAACAGTCCCGCATTCCTGTGATTAAGCATTACAAGGGGATTTGTCACGTTTATATTGATAAAGGGGCTGATTTGAAAAAAGGGCTTCAGATCGCACTGAATGCCAAGGTACAGCGGCCCGGAGTTTGTAATGCCATGGAGACTCTACTGGTACACCGGAAGGCGGCGGCCGGGTTTCTTCCTGCATTGGGAGAAAAACTGGCTGAGGCAGGCTGTGAGATTCGTGGGGATGCCCAGACCTGCCGTTTTATTCCAAAGGCCCGAAAAGCGCGTGCCGGGGATTACGGATATGAATTTTTGGATAAAATTCTGGCCGTGAAAGTCGTCAACTCTCTTGATGATGCTCTTGAGCATATTCGGATTCATGGTTCAGGCCATACGGATGCAATTGTGACGCGTGATGCCAAGGCTGCCCGGATTTTTAAAAACGAAGTCGATTCTTCCTCGGTGATGGTGAATGCATCAACGCGTTTTGCCGACGGTTTTGAGTACGGATTCGGCGCTGAAATCGGAATCTCGACCGATAAGATTCATGCGCGCGGTCCTATGGGGCTTGAAGGGCTCACTTCATATAAGTATGTCGTGGAAGGTAACGGACAGGTGCGAAAATAATTAAAGGCGAATATTATTAGCAATGAAAATAGCGTTATTTGGCGGAACATTTGATCCGGTTCACCGGGGACACCTTGATCTGGCTCGTTGTGCCAAAAAACAATTTGAACTCGATAAAATTATTTTTATGCCGGCCTCAATTGCCCCAAATAAGGCCGGTCAGGCACCTGCGGCATCTCCGGATGAGCGGTGCGAGATGATTCGCAGTGCCATTGAAGGTCTGGCTGGCTTTGAACTTTCCACTCTGGAGATCGATCGCGGAGGGATCTCCTACACCGTCGATACTCTGCGCCTTCTGAAACAGAATTATCCCCAAGACGACTTCTTTCTCATCCTCGGCGAGGATTCGTATGAAAATTTTTCAAAGTGGCACTGCCCCGAAGAAATTCTTAAAATGGCCGGGTTGATTGTCGCGCCACGGTATAATTCAAGTACTATTAGATCAAGGTCTGCTGATTCTTCCATTCAATGGATTGAGATGGATGAGGTTCCGGTGGCCTCTTCATATATAAAACAATGCATTCGTGACAATGAGCCTTTGAAGGATTTGATCCCTGAAAGCGTCATTAAAATCATCCGTGAAAGGAAACTCTATCAATCTGTCTGAATATGGGTTATAACTTATTTTTATGAACCTGGAAATGCATATTATTTTCTTAGCGGTTTTATTTGTCGCGGCCGGTTTCTTTTCGACTTCTGAAACGGCGCTGTTTTCGATGACCAAGTTTGATAAAAAACGTTTGGCCGAACGACATCCTCATCTTGCCCCTTGGATTTTAGATCACCTCAATCAACCGCGAAGAACTCTGGCAACGATTTTGATCGGTAATTTGATGGCCAGTACTCTTTCAACCGCATTAGTTACAATTCTTATTCTTCAGCATTTTGGCCCGACCTATTGGGGCCTGGGGATTTTTATCTATACGATTTGTTTTATCGTTTTTTTTGAAATTGTCCCCAAGGTTTTTGCTGTCCGGTATAACACCAATATCGCCCTTTTGATTGCTATGCCGCTGCGTTTTTTTGCCGCCCTGTTTTTTCCGTTGCGCAAAGTGACTCGAATGGTCTCAGACCGCATTCTGGCTATTTTGGTGCCGGACAAGAAAGAACTTTCTGACCATACTTCTGAAGAGGAACTCAAGGCGTTGGTCAAAATCAGTGAAGAACAGGGAGTTTTGGATAAGCAGGAAAGTGACATGATTGAAAAGCTTTTTGAGTTGGGCGACCGGCCGATACGCGAAATTATGACGGCCCGGACGGATATTATCGGGATTGATATTGAAGACTCTCAGGAAGAACAATTGGATATCATGAAAAAACATCATTTCTCACATCTGCCCGTATTCCAGGAAACCCCTGATCATATCCTGGGAATTCTGTCGGTGCAGAATTATCTTTTAGATAAGAGCCCCGACATTAAAACTCATATGACGACACCTCGTTTTATTCCCGAATCAAAGAGAATTGATGAAGTGCTGGAAATGTTTAAAAAAGGCGGGGGAACCTTTGCCGTGTGCGTGGATGAACACGGCGGAACTGCCGGGATTGTGACGCTTGAAGATATTCTCGAAGAGATTTTTGGGGATTACTATGACGAGTATGCGCCTTCGAAAAACCCCATTCGCAGCATTGGTGAAAGGGTTTATATGGTCGAGGCCAAGATCGCCCTTGCTGATTTCAACGAGTTTTTTAAGAGTAAGCTGGAATCGGAGGAGGCGACCACACTGGGTGGCTTTATTTTAGAAAAGACAGGGCAGGTTCCGGTTCATGGCCAGCTGATCCGCGTCGAAGGCCTTGAATTTAAGATTAACAGCGTTACACGGCAAAGGATACGCAGTGTCACTGTGCGTCCGACGGAAGAGAAAATCAATGATTAGTCTGACAATCGTTTTTATTCTTTGTTTTTTTCTGTCCGCCTTTTTTTCAGGCGCTGAGATGGCTTTTGTGTCACTCAATAAACTGAAGCTGAGAGAACTCTCCGATTCCGGCGATCCGGCGGCCAAAATGCTTTTGACGATATATGATCATCCTCATCATTTTTTGACCGCTCTTTTGATCGGCAATAATGTCGTGAATATCTCGGCGACATCGATTTTTACGTATGGATTTAAAAATATTTTCGGCACCAGTAATGAGTGGGTGATCACGCTTTTGTTGGCCCCTTTGCTGCTTATTTTTGCCGAGATGCTTCCGAAAGATTATTGCCGTATACGTTCGCAGGCTTTTATGCTGAGTTATTCGGGGATTTTGAACCTTGTTTCCAGAATTCTGTATTATCCGACCCGCATTGTCACTAAAACGATCGATGCCTTACTCGGCAGGGGGCCCGATAAAAATATCTTTGTCACTGAAGAGGAATTTAGGTCATTAATTGAGGAGAGCATGAAAAGCGGGGTTGTGTCACGTCCGGAAAAGAGATTGATTGATACGATCCTTGATTTTGAAAAAATTCAGGTCAATGCGATTATGATTCCGCTGGAACTTATTCCCAAGGTGAGTATTGATAGCCATATCGGTGAGGTGAAGGATCTTGCACGGACCACGCAGGCCAAAATGATCCTTGTTTATGAGGAAATTCCGTCTATTATTGTGGGGATGATCTATGTGTTTGATCTTTTGTTTGAAGAAGACGATGCCAGAGGATTAAAAGGTTATTTGAGAGCTCCGATTTTTTTGGCTCAGAACTCTTCGATCGAAAAGGCATTTTTGACGTTGCAGGAAAAACACCAGTCTTTTGCGGTAGTTATGGATCAAACTCAGGAAGTCACCGGTGCAGTTTCTATTGAAAAGCTTTTGACGGCATAATCGATCCGGCCTCAGACGAAAGCAGGTTTATGAAGTTTAGCTTTTTAAAAATTAAAATAATCCGTACCCTCCTGTGGGGTATGGCCTTTTTATTGACGGTTAGTCCTGCCTATGCCTATACCCAAAAAATAATTACGACCCCCCAAGAAATATGGGAAGCTGTCAGGCAAGTGATGGAACCTCACGGGATCCGTAAAGAAAATTCAGAGACTTGGGAAATTGAATCCAAGTGGATTAAAGATTACGCCAGGCGTGAAAAAAAGATCTTACCTGACCCCATTCAGATTAAACAGCTGCCGACGGTTAAGCAAACGGTTTTACGCCGTTACCGCATGCAGGTGAAGTTGAAAGATCAATCCGATGGAACCCAGATTAAAATCACCGGTGAATACCAGGAAAAACCGACCGGCACTCCTGCGGCAACAGTTTCCTGGAAGCGGATTAAGCCCAGTACCGAAGATTATGAGCTTGAGAGGCAATTCTTCTATGAAGTTCTCAAACAAATGGGAAAAAACCGCACGGCTTCAGCTGAAAAGCAACCCTCTGCCTAAATTTCAGGGCCGTTTTTCCTATCATCTTATCCTTCCGTCACTTAGCGATAAAGACCCCAGCCCCTTTTGCCGTTAATTTGAGTGCCTGCCTTTTTGAATATGTACCGTTTTAAAGGGAGGCAGGCGCTTATTACGACCATACCATTTTCTTGCCGGAGGTTTTTTTTGAGAATCGTTGCCATAGCCAATCAGAAGGGCGGGTGCGGAAAGACCACAACCAGCATCAATTTGGCCGCATGTTTGGCCCAGTTACAGAAAAAAATTCTTCTTGTGGATCTGGATCCCCAGGGGCATTCCACCTGTGGACTTGGGATTGAGCCCGAAAAACTCTCTTATACGTTATATGATCTGCTTAAATTGGGAATTACCCAGAGACCGGTGCTGCAGGATGTTTGGCAGAGAATCAATTCTAATTTTTTTATTATTCCCTCGGAAGTCAGTTTAAGCCAAGTCGAAGAAGAGTATGCCAACGTAACGGATTGGCAAAAAGCATTGAAAGAGTTGTTGAGTCCGGAGTGCTTGAAGGAACATCAGATTGATTTTGTCATTATCGATTGTCCGCCCAATCTGGGGGTGCTTACCTATAATGCCTTTGAGGCGGCTGACGAAGTGATTATTCCGGTTGAACCTTCCTTCTTCTCGTTACATGGTCTGGCAAAAATTTCGGAAACTCTCAATAGTGCAAATCAAAGACGAGCCAGGCCGCTTACCATTCATGCGCTGATGACACTTTTTGATACCCGTAACTCTTTTTCCAAGGAAGTTTACGATGACGTTCAGGGCCATTTTAAAGAACGCCTTTTTAAAACCATCATTCATGAAAGCGTTACGCTCAAAGAAGCCGCAGCGGTCGGACAGAGTATTGTCGAATACGATTCTAAATCGTCTGCATGCAAGAATTACTGGAATCTGGCGCTGGAGTATCTTGAACGGGTATGGAAACTGGAAATGCCGGAACAACAATTAGGCTGGAGCAACATTGTTAAGCACCGGCTCGGTCCTAAGAAAGTCGTCGGGGGAATTCTCTTTCAGGCCATGAGTCCTCGGGCGCATACAGTCGAAATTGCCGGTGATTTTAACCAATGGGTGCCGGAAGAACTGGTTCGAAGAGACTCCGGGGGATTGTGGCAGATCGTGCTCCCCATGATCCAGGGCAATTACCGCTATAAATTTATCGTCGACGGTGAATGGCAGATGGACCCATACCAGCCGTTTCAAAAACGGAATGATTTCGGTAGTTTTGATTCTTACCTTGAATTAACACACATATGAATGAAAATTCAAAAAAATTAAAAAGAAAGCTTGAGGACCTCTCGCCCCTATTTAGAGCTCCGCAGGAATTTGCTGAGAATGCCCAGCCTTTTGACCAGGGGACGCAGATAGACGCCCCGGCTTTGTCACAGCCCCGTGAACGCATTTATGAATCGGCCGGGGAAATTCTGTGTCTCGTTGACGCTGCGGATCGGAGTGCTCACCATTCTGAGCGGACTCATGCGTTGGCCTCAAGAATTTCATCGCAATCCGGAGCCTGTTCAATCGTTTCTTTTCATGACGGTAAGAAAACGGTTACAGGGTTAAAAAAGAATATTTCAACCTACCATATTGCGCGTACGGAATTTGAGCGTCATCGAAAATCATTTTTTTCGGCAGCCGATTTCCCCTGGCCATCCTTTTCCAAAACCGTATTGCTTGATCTGGAGTATTTTTACGGAAAGGAGTGGAACCAGGTCATTCGTTTTATGGACAAAGGCCTGTTTTTAGTACGCCCTGATTTTGAAAGTATATCCGAAACCTATAAGCTGATAAAAATGGTTACGACGTTAAACCATGAGATTGAATGTGGGATTATTTTCCAAGGGGCGCCGGGGGATCCAAGGGGAACCTTTATCTATGAAGAGCTTTCTAAGATGGCCTCTCAATTTCTAAAAATCGCATTATTCTGGTTGGGGCATTGGCCGGAAAATCTTGAGACAGTTCATCAAGAGGGAGCCAGCTTATCCCTCGAGCATCTTTTTTTAAAACCCATAAATAAAAATTCAATGCCTGAAAAAAATAGACTCTTTGAATTTTTAAGACTTCTAGAAACCGAAGAGGCGATGACAGCATGAAGCATTTTTTCTTGATCGATGAACGCCGCTTGGAGGCTTCGTCCGAAGGCCTGAGGTTGATCGGGCAGGCGGTCGCGGCACTTTATTCCGGATTACGCATTGAAAAGGAGCTCAGTGACGAATGTGGGGAAAAGAAATCTTTTTTTCTGATACGTAACCAATGGGAATTGATTTGGGCGCGTGTTTTTTTTGAGCCGCTTAGGCAAAGGGATCTTTATGAACTCGAAAGTGAGGCGCATAAGGCATTCCAATCAATTTGTGAATTCCGAGAGCCGGAAGCGAGGCCTGTTTCTTTTATCTTTTATCCCGGTCTGTGCGATAGTGAAACAAGGGAGGTCCTTACGCAAATGCCTGCACATTGGAAATTTTTCGAGTATTCCTTTTTGCAAGGTGACGGTCAGGAGGCCCTAGCGCTCAAAGAAAACAAGTCTTCGGGCTCTTCTCTTGTAACGGACCCGCTATTGGATGCTTCGGGAAATAAACCGGAAAGTGATCTCACTCTGGCTCGTTTATGTGATGAAGAGCTTAAGGCGCTACTTGAATTGTCTTACCAGTTAGGGAACTATGCCAGTCCGGATTCTCAAAGAAATTTTTATGTCTCGGCAGCCTATCAGGATCGAATCAAATCATAAGTTCTGACACACCGTTCTTGCCGGATTTAAAATTCGTCCGGATATCTTTTCTTATCTCCTTTTATCTGCGGTAGTTACACCGGTTGACATTTATTGAACCGGCATGCTATAGTAACGGTCTATTTTTACGCAACGTGAGGTGAATAAACAAGTTATGAAAATAAGAAACCTGATATTTATTCTTCCGCTTCTTTTTTTAACACCCGCTACAAGCTGGTCCTATTGGGTCTGGTCACCCGAGACCGGTGAATTCGTCAATCCCGAAGGCGCTCCGCAGGATTCTCTCGAAGAACAATATGAATACGCAATGCAGTTTTATAAGGAAAAGAATTATGACGAGGCCCTGAAGCAGCTTGAGAATTTGATTGATAAAAATCCCGGCGCTCAAATTATTGGTGAAGCCCAATACCGCCGGGGAACGATTTATGAGGAGAAAGGAGACTATTGGAAAGCCTTTACGGCCTATCGCGATATTGTCAAATCCTATCCCAATAGTGAACGCATGGATGAGGTCATTGAACGAGAATTTAGAATTGCCAATCTTTTTCTGTCAGGTAAAAAAGCTAAACTCATGGGATTGGAAATTCTTCCCTCGACCCCCAAAGCCATTGAAATTTTCAAGCATATTATCGACAACGCCCCTTATGGAGCTTACGGCGATCAATCCCAATACCGCTTGGGGATGACGTATAAAAAGATCGGGCAGTTTGACCGTGCAGTGGAATCATTCCAAAATCTGATCGAGCAGTATCCTCAGAGTGAGTTTGTCGGAGACGCCCGATTTCAAATAGCCGAAACTTCATTTTTACGTTCACAGGCCGCTTACCGGGATCAGCGGGCGCTGGATAGTGCGGCATCCGAATTGGACCGTTTTCTGGCGCGTAATCCGGACAGCGTCGGCTCAGAAGAAGCCGCAAAGCTGCGTCAAAAAATCGATGAAAAAAATGCCGAGAAAAATTATCAGGTCGGGTTGTACTATGAGAAGCAGAGCTATTTACAAAGTGCCATGATCTATTACAAAGACGTTGCTGAACGTTACCCTCACACCGAATGGGGAAAAAGGGCAGGGGAAAGAATGAGGGCTTTGAACCAGCCGGTTTCCTATGCCAAAGAGCAAAAGAGTGAAATTGACCAGGAAGTGGACGGCGTCCGTGCCCAGCTTCAGGCGGCAGGAAGTGATGCGGAAAAGCAGGCCTTTGAGAGAAAACTTGAAAGACTTGAATTGCGTCAAAAACAGATGGATAAGAACAAGGAAGAGACTCTTAAACGCCGTTATGATGATTTGAAGCGGCGTGAAAAAGAACTCAAGGATAAATTTAAACGTCTGGCTGAAAAACGCAAACTCCTGGAACAGAATCCCTCACCCGATTTGAAAAAAGCCTTGGACGGATGGGAAGCTTCGTTGGCGCAAGAGCAGGAACAGTTGAACGAAGAAAGACAGCAAATTACGACTTGGCATGAAAGCCTAGGCATCAAGATGCAGCCGATCAGTTTTGGTTTTCTGCCTTTTGTCGGTGATTCGGTTTCAGAAATTGAACGGGTGCGCCGCATTGAAGCCAAGAAGTATTTCAATCTATCGGATGAGAAAAATAACATCCTGTCTGAAAAAGAGGTCCTTTATAAACAACGCGGTGAAGTTTTGGCGCAGTTGAACCAGATCAGCGGTGATTTTAAGGCTTCTGCCGGCGGTGAAGCTTTGATGAAAGAAACGGCCGGTTTGGGAGAAGAATCCGTTAAGCAGCATAAAGCCCGGCTTGAAAAATCTAAATTGGAAATAAAAGCTCTCGAAGAAAAACTGGATAAAAAGAAAGGTGAATACGTTGAGCGGTTTGGTGAAAGTAACTGGCTTGCCGCCGCCGCAAAACTTCCCGTTCGTGCGGTAAGCGCTTCTCTTGATCTCCTCAATCCCTTTAGTTCTGACGAAGATTTAAGTGAAATGGATATCCAGCAGCTTTCCGAACGGCGTATGCATCTGCATGAGCGTCTTTCGGCTCAGCAGGGCATGGTTGATACGCTGACGCAGGCCTTTGATTCGGAACTTGCAATGAAGGAACAGCGCAGGTTGATGGAGAATCTGGACGTTCAAAGCGATAAGGATATCCACAAGTTGAGAAAAGAAATCAAGACGATGGAAAAACAAATCCGCAACGGCTATGAAGAAATTGACGAACGTCATGAGCGCAAAAAGGATCTTCTTGAACAGTTGGATCAGCTGGTCAAAGGAGATCAGGAAGATCGAGGCATCATGGCCAAGACCGCAAGTGTCGTTGCGAGCCCGGCTGTCGGAGTTCTTAGAGGCACCAAGGCTTTTTTATTCGGATCTACACCTAAAGATGTCAGCATTACCCAGAATGCTCAAAAGACATTAAAAAATTCCGGAATTAATCTTCAGGCTCAAAAACTTAAAGAGCAGATCGAAGAGGAAAGTCTGATTATTGACGCTAAATATGATGAGGTTCTAACACTTCAAAAACAGCTGGAGGCCCTCAAAGCCAAGGCGTCGTTAGAAGGTGGTTTTAAATTCCGTTCATCTTTTGTGACAATTCCTTATCATTTCCTGCGTGATGCCGTTGAAAGCGCGGATCGTCTGATTCCCCGCAAAGACCGCGATGAAAAATTATTGCAGCTGATTGAAAAGGAAACTCAGGAGTTGGAGCAATTGAAACAGAATCTTGCAGCGGTCGAGGGAGCAATTCGCCGTAAAGATAAAAACCAGCCCCAGGCCGAAGAAAATAGAAGTATCCAGAAATCGGGCGATGAAGCGCAGGATGCTTTAATGGCTGAAATCTCAAGCCTTTCGGATCAAATCATGGTTCGTAAGGAGACCTATGAACGCGAAAAGGCCTTGCTGGATGCACAGATGAACGCGCTTGGCCGTGAAGTGGTTCAGGCGGATGACCAGGCTAAAGTCTATCGTGCCAAACGTAAAGAGTTGAAAGGCGAAGGCAAGAAGCTCTATAAGGAACTCGAGGAAGTGGAATCTTCGATCGGTAAGCTGATTAAACGTGAAAGTGAACTTGACCAGGAAGAGTTTTCAATTCTTGAGAAGCGGATCAGTAAGATTGATGAGTTTGTTGCGAAAGTTAAATCCAAAGCCTCGTCTGAAGACCTGCTGGTTGAACGCAAACGGATTGAATCCAGGATGGATGAACTCGAATTAAGGCGTGATTTTTTAAAGAAAGAAATGCAGCGTTTCAGCCAGGCGGATCTGAAAGGATCTCTGTCGGTATAACCCCTAAATTATTGAAGGCGGCCCTATGAGTATGAAGAAGTTGTTCGTGTTTCTAATGATGATCACACTGATCTCCGGATGCGGATATACCCGCAAGTCAATGCTGCCGGATGATATCAAAACCATTTATGTTGAGACCGTTGAAAACAAGATACCTCCCTCAGAAATTATCGCCTACCAAGTCGGCCTTGAAATGGATATCACCAATGCCGTGATTCGCCGCCTGCACCGGGACGGAAATTTGAAAGTCGTGTCCCAAGATTCAGCCGATGTTTTATTGCGTACCAAATTGACCGGATATGAGCAGGAAGGGGTTCGTTTCTCACGTCTTGAAACCGTTCAGGAATTCCGGGTTTTCATCGTGGTTTCAATGGAATTGATTAATAATAAAACCGGCGAGGTGATTTGGGCCGAACCTAATTTTTCAGGTGATTCCGAATATTTTGTCAGTCATGTGCGTTCAATTAACCGGGAAGATGCTTCTGCCAAAGCGATTGACCGGTTGGCTGTAAACATGGTTGACCGCATTGTTGAAGACTGGTAAGGCAGACCCCCGACCGTAAGCAAAAGACGGCAGACTCACACATTTATCATTGGCCAATAGTCAAAGGTCGAAGATTTTGAAAGCGCAAGATTGATTTGTAAGCGGATGAGATTAAACTTTCGACTTTTAACCTTTAGACGACAAGTAGATGGCTAATAAATCCTCCACAAAACTCAAACCGGTAATTGCACTTCAGGGTGACTCCTTTCTCGTTGAAGAAAGAGTCAAAGATTTGACCCTGCAAATCGAAAAAGAGGCCGGAAAAGACATCTCCAAGCAATCGTGTTCGCTGTCGGAAACGACAATTGAATCCGTTTTTGTTCAGGCCCGAACCCTTCCTTTTTTGGCAACGGCACAGATTTTTTATTTGAGCGATTGCCACAAACTGAAAAAAGCCGATCTGGAATCTCTGCAGACTTATCTTGAAAACCCAGCTTCTTTTTCTTTTCTTATTTTTAAGTTGAATGACGATGATAAAGCGGATGCGGTGTTGAAGGCTCTTAAAACAGGCGGAGCCGAGATGATTGTTCTTGAAGATCATCAATCCCGTTCCATTGCAGGCAGGTTTATTCAGGAAAAATTAAGCCGGGCCGGCAAGAAGATGGATCCACGGGCACTTCAAGCCCTGGATGCACAATGGAAAGATGCGCCGGAGATGCTGGATACAATGTTAGAGCGCCTTATTCTTTTTGCGGGAAGCGAAGATGTCATCACCTTAAGAATGGTTGAAATGTTCGAAGAGAACTGGGCCCAAACCGATGCCTTTAAACTGACCGATGCACTTGCGGCAAAAAATACGGCCCAGGCACTCAAATGTCTGAACGAAATCATCGACGAAAATACTCAGGACGTCTTATCTTTGATGGGACTTCTGCATTGGCAGTTTAGAAGGTTATGGCAGGCTAAAGTGATGCTTGAAAGGGGAGTTTCCCAGAATGAGACGTTTAGCAAGTGCCGTGTAAGTCCAAGACAGAGTTCCTTTTTTTTGAGGCATTTGAAGAATTTTACCCGCTCTCAGCTTGAAAAGGCTTTAGACGGGTTATTTGATCTTGATTGGGGAATAAAAACAGGGCGCGCGGAAGGTCCGAGCGCCCTGGAGTCATGGGTCGTACGCGTTACCAATTTTTGACGGAATTGATACCGCATCAGCCATGAAAAAAGGCTTTGCGGTACAAGTATCTCTAACAATTTTGATTCGAGATAATCCCAATTTCAAAATTGAAGAGATACTAGGCTTCTTTTTTAACAGCCTTTTTCTTGGCTTTTTTAGTAGAAGTTCCCGAACTCGTAGCACCGATTTTTTTAAGAAAAGCGGCAATACGGGATTTGCGGCGATTAGCACGTCCCTTGGGAATCGCTTTGCTGTTGACCGCGCGATCATAGCTGGCAATCACGGTTTTGGCATATTCCTGGGCCTTTTGAGGATCGTTTGCGTAGGTCAAAAGTTTCTTGGAAACGGTTTTTAATTGAGAGAGAATCGCCTGGTTGCGGTCTCTCTTTTTTGCATCACTTCTAATTCTTTTTGCAGCTGATTTAATATTTGGCATGGATCATTCCTCTATGTTCGAAAAAAGTTCAGGTAATGTATCACAGCCCGTAGGATCTGTCAATCCGCAAGGTCCCGCAGGCCCCCAGCGGGGAGAAAAGGGGCATTTACTCAGGGCTGCCGGCCTGATGAGTCTGATGACCTTGTTTAGCCGTGTTTTGGGTATGGCCCGAGATGTTGTCAGTGCCAAAGCCTTTGGGACAAGCTGGCAATGGGATGCTTTTTTGTATGCTTTTATGCTTCCCAATTTTTTTAGACGCATTGTCGGCGAGGGAGCCTTTTCCAGTGCATTTATTCCCGTTTATGCCGAGACCCTCCATCAGAAAAGCACTGAGGAAGCCTTCCGGTTTGTCAATAATATCCTGACGCTGTTGGCCAGCGGGCTGTTGCTTTTACTGCTCATCGCTGAAGCGGGTTTTGGAATTCTTTTAAAATCGGGACACCTCAACGGAACATTATTACTGACCTGTGAGCTCTCCAGAACCTTATTCCCTTATCTCCTTTTTATGTCTGTGTATGCCCTTTTTATGGGGATTCTCAACAGTCACCGGCATTTCCTGATGCCGGCCGTAGGCCCCTTGCTGCTGAATATTTTATGGATCGGCGGCACGTTAGCCGTCATGGGGGCTTTCGGCGGCGATATGGCCAGACAAGTCCATGTCATGGCCTGGGTTCTTCTTGTCGCAGGTGCCCTGCAGATGATCATTCAAATCCCGCCGCTCCTTAAGCTTGGATTCCGTATGCGGCCCGTATGGGATTTGGCCTCAACCCAACTGAAAAAAGTCGGAGCGCTAATGCTGCCGTCGCTTCTCGGTTTTGCGGTTTTTCAGATTAATATTATGGTGGATATGAGTCTGAGTCTGGCGATCGGGGAGGGGGCCAATTCCAGCCTTTGGTATGGAACCCGGCTGATGCAGTTTCCCCTGGGCGTTTTCGCCATTGCCATGGGCTCGGCGCTCTTGCCGACAATTTCACGTCAAACCGCACAAAAAAATCATGATGAAGCACGTAAAACGCTTTCTTTTGCCTTGCGGGTTGTTTTTTTGATTATTATTCCCTGTGCTTTTGGATTGATTGTGATGGCTAAACCCATCGTACGCATGCTTTTTGAAAGAGGCCACTTTGATGCCCTTTCGACTCACCGTACCGCTGCGGTTTTGGTCGCTTATTCCATCGGGCTCTTTGCCTATTCGGGACAAAAAATTATTACGACCGCCTTTTATGCGGCCCAGGATACGCGGACACCGGTCACTACCGGAATCGTCGCATTGATCACAAATGTTTGTTTTAATCTGATTCTCATGGGGCCGCTTAAAGAAGCCGGGCTTGCTTTGGCAACCTCGTTATCCGGTTTGATCCAGTTTTTTACTTTAATGGTTTTATATAACCGAAGAATTACGGCGCTTGAATTCAGCGAGGTCTGGCGGTCGTTTCTTAAAATTACAGCCGCTTCGGCGGCCATGGCCCTGAGCGCTTTTTTTGTCTTCCGGTACCTTGAGCATTCTTTTAGCGGCGGATCGACGAGCGTTCAGCTGCTGCAGGTAGGCGGGAGCATCGGGTGTGCCGTGGTGACCTATCTTGTGTTTTGTTTTCTTTTCCGTGTCGATGAAATGAAAAGTGCCTTGAGAATGATATCGGCACGCTATTTTGAGGCAAAGAAGGCGTGAGTACCATGCCGTTGAAAGACCGCGTTCATGAAATCCCCTTTACCCCGGGCGTGTATTTTATGAAGAACGGGGACGGACAGATCCTCTACATCGGCAAGGCCCGCTCTCTTCGTAAACGTGTCCGTTCTTATTTCTTAAACAAAACCCAGCATCCCAAAATTCCGATCCTGATGAGTCAAGTTGCCGAGATCGATTATATTGAGACGGCGACTGAAGTCGACGCGCTTCTCCTTGAAGCGCAGCTCGTGCGTCAATATCAGCCGCGCTATAATAAAGAGCTTAAGGATGATAAAAGCTTTCCTCTCCTGAAAATTACCTCGGATCGTTACCCGAGAATCATTCTGTCGCGTAACCGCAAAGATAAAAAAGCCATTTACTACGGCCCTTATACCGATGCCAAATTGCTGCGCGAAGCCATTACGCTGATTAATACGCTTTTTCCGATTCGGAAATGCCGCAGACTGCCGAAAACAGCCTGCCTGTATTACCACATCGGTCAGTGTCTGGCCCCATGCATTAAACCCGAAATTAAACAGGAATATGATGCGCTAATTAAAGAGGTTCGCGGATTTTTGGGCGGAGGTAAACGCAGTTTTGTGGATTATCTCAACGACCGTATGCAGGAAGCGGCTAAAGAACTGAGGTTTGAAGATGCGCAATATTATAAAGAACAGATCGAAGCCCTGGGAAAGCTTAAGAAAAAGAGGTTCTCTCTGCAAAAGGGGGATGAGGGCGTTCTTCTTTCGGCAACTCTGGAACTGAAAAAGATTTTACGGATGGAAAAGGCCCCTGAGAAAATTGTCTGCTTTGATGTCTCGAACATCCAGGGGGATGAGGCGGTTGCCTCAAAAGTCAGTTTTTACCGTGAACTTTCAGACAAACTGGAGTACCGGCGTTATAAAATCAAGACGGTCAGCGGAATTCATGATTATGCCATGATTCAGGAAGCGCTGGGCAGGATGCTCGTCGGTTTAAAAGAGGGGCGTGAAAATTTTATCCCTGATGTCATTATGATTGACGGCGGTAAGGGGCATTTGCGTGCTGCCCATGAGGTTCTGACCCGTGAAGGATTTGAAAACATCAAATTGATTTCTCTGGCCAAAAAATTTGAGATTGTCTATGAAGCGGCGTTTGCCCCAGAGGGGGGGCGGGATTCATTCAAGGCGGTCGATCTGAATATTCCCAGGGACTCGTCCGCATTGTATCTTCTGCAGAAAGTTCGTGACGAAGCCCACCGCTTTGCGATTACTTATCACCGCAGCCTGAAACAGAAGGGGATTCGTAAATCGGTCTTGGACGGTATTCCGGGGATCGGCCCCCGCCGAAAAACCATGCTTTTAAAGCAATTCGATTCCATCGAGGAACTCAAACGGGCCGGCATTGAACAGTTAGCCGGCCTTCCGGGCATGACCACAGCCCTTGCCCATGCCGTCTGGACCTATATGCATCCCTAGTTGTGCCGGATGACTCCTTTTTGATATAGCAAAATCTAGCGTTTTATTTCCATTCCTTGCACTTCATACCCAATTTGGTCCGAAACCTTGCAAAAAACCCCCTAGATGCTAAACTTTTAAAAAGTTTTAAATCTCTTGGCCGAGGCAAAATGACAACATTTCCCCAACAGCTTATCCGTAAGCCGAGTCAACGGCTTTTTTCATTTTTAACCACGCTTGTATTTTGTCTAAATCAGGTTTTTATCACCCCTGCGCCTTCAGCCTATGCTCAGTCGGCTTTCCAAGCACCGGTAGGAATCCGGTCCGGGACATCTTCTGTCTCCGGCGTCTCCTTTGCCTCGGCCAAAGTCAAAGAGATGACGGTTCCTTCCGGGCTTGGTTCAATTGAAGAAATTCACGAAGCCTCTTCCGGGTATACGGTGATTCTTCTGCAGGACGCTCACGATGTCCCCGATGCTCAGAAGTCTTTGGAACAATTGGTGGAATACTTTCAAAAAGAATATGGGATCAAAACAGTTGCTCTTGAGGGAATTCAGGGGGATCTGGACCAGACTCTTTTGCGCCATTTTCCGGATCAGAAAAAGCTGCGCGAAGTTTTTAACACTTATTTAGGCAATGGTGAAATTTCAGGTGCGGCCGCGGCATCGGTTTTGAGTCCCTATGAGACACGTTATACCGGTCTTGAAGACTGGGATCTTTATCAACAGGGGATTTCGGCATTTTTGAAAGCGCTTTCCGGGCAGAGCGAGATTCAGGCCGTGATTCAGGACAAAGAGATTGAACTTGCCGCTCAAAAAGAAAAAAGTTATTCCTCTCAGGCCAAAGAACTTGATGCGGTGCTTGAAAAATGGAACCGCGATTATTCTTCTATGGAAAATCTTTTAGCTTTTTTGCGGTCAATTGAAATTGCGGGTGCAGGAAAATATCCCATGATCGATCAGATGGTTCAGTTGCAACTTAAAAGCCGTGAGGCCTATGTAGGCAAGGCTGTTCGGGAGCACGCCGAATTGGAGCGTAAAATCAAATCAATCGATGGCCAGGAGCTGATGAAAGAAATAGGTCTTTATATCGATGAGATCAAAAATAAAATTTTAATTACAGAAAAAGAAAGGGAGCTTGACCGGCGCACCGAAGAATTGAGAAGTTTGAAAAAACTTTCGGATTTTAAGCTATCAATAGATGACTGGCGTACCTCAAAGGCGTTTTGGAAAAAGACACCGAATCTTAAGGGGCTTGAACTCTTTTTGGAATTTTACGACATTGCCGAAAGACGCGATCGGGTCTTTGCCCAAAAACTCACCGCGCTTTTAAAAGAATCCCTCAATAAGACGGTGCTTTTTGCCGGGGGTGGTTTTCATAAAGCCGGTATCGCCCAGGCCCTGAAACAGCAGAATATTTCCTATGTGACGGTACTTCCTAAAATTGGAGATCTTCCCAACGAAAAACTGTATTTGAATCATATGCAGGGCAGAGTTTCGTGGGCGGATTATTTTGAAGTGAAAGACGGACGCATCAATCTTTATGAGGCCTTTTTGCGGGCGACGATGGACCAACTGCTCAAAAGGACTGAGGACTTAGGACTGAGGACTGAGCAGGGATTGTCTGTGCCGTCTCAGTTGGCTGTATTGAAACGCTGGAGAGATGATCTGGTTAAGAGTTTGGCCGCGGAAAAAAGAATTGAACAGGCTGCTTCTTACACGAATTATCTGGATGAATACGCCAAAGCGCAGTTAACCCCTGAAAAATTGAATGAAATCCGCAAACAATGGGAAGCACGTCTGCATCAGGTGATTGACCAGCTCAAAATTCTTGAAGAGAAGAACCAGCTCACCGAAACCAACGTGGCGCGGCTGCTCTACAGTTTTTCCACCGTAACCTATCTTGCCGCGGGTTCCTTTCAGAGTGGTCTGAGTATTCCCGCCTGGTGGACAGGCTCTCAAGAACGGGCAGCCGTCAATATTGAACCTTTGAGACAAAGTGAACTGCGGACCGTGGAGGAGTTTAAAGAGGCTTTTGAGCACCAATATGACACAGAGCTTGACTTGCTGGCCTCCAAAGACTTTTTTGGCGCAGCGTTTTTTAATAAAGAGGAACACTTCAGGAGTTTTGGCACCGGAGCGGTTGCGATTGAAATGGATTCTGACTGGCAGGTTTTTTTGACCCATTTGAGGGATCATGCCGATGCGATTTCTGCACTGGAAAAAATTCTTAAAAGAGACAGCCTTGGCAAGTCCGTGGTTTCTTCGATATTGCTGGATTTTCCGGGAGAATTAAAAAATTTACTCGAAGCACTTGTTCAAAATGAAGATCTTTTCGATGCCTTTGCGGATGAAGAACGGGGGGTGGGCATCAGACTTTTGCGCAAACTGGCCCGAAATAATGCGGGTCATTTTGTGACTTTACTGGAGGAGATCTTTGAATCGCCGGAAGGGTTCCGCGCATTATTGAACGTACCGGATTTAAGCCAAGCGCAATTAACCTGGTTGATCAATGAAACCGCAGTCCGTGGAGATTCTGAAGACGCAGAGGAAAGGAGTGAGCGTTTCAGGCTGATCTTACTGTCAGCCCAGCAAAATGCTTATTTTACGTCAATGACCGATTCTCATGAAATGATCGGTCAGAAACTTTTTGAACAACTCTTTGAAAAGGATAAGGCTTTGTGGACGCATGTGTGGCTTCTTCTTCTGTGGGACGTGGAGAATTTTCAGAAAGGACAGGAGATTCTTCGGAATAAACTCGGTACGGCTAAAATGCAGCAGCTTTTTACGGAAGCTCCGGATTTGTATGTCTTAGCCTTAATCTATCTGGGCCGGGATGCGCAGGGCCTTGAGTCTTATGTGAAAGACGATCATCGTGTTGAGGTTAGTCGAATCCTGCAGGATACCGGGGTTGAGTTGGGTTTTAGTTTAAGCGAACCGGCCGGCTATTACGGCTTAAAAGGTTTTTTACGAATGTTCGGATTAAACGGAGAGCGGGTCAGTTATCAGACGCGTACAGATGCAAATGATGAGGCTGCGGCCAGGATTTTACCCGGCTTAGAGCCTTTGGGGCAGAAGAGACCTGCCAAGGTATCGTCTGTCGTTTTTGCTTCAAATGAACGTGCGACCATTTCTCCTGAAAATGCGGCCGTTATTCCTTATTTCCCGCTTAAATATTTGGCGGACTACAGCGTGTTATCTCAAGCAGCCAGGGATCAACTTCGACAGGCGATGCAGCTTCCGGATGACAGACAGGTGATTGTTGCCTCTTACATTGAGGGCGATGAGGAGAAATTGTTTCTGAAAGCCTATCAGGCTTTGCCTGAGGACAATCGGCCGCTTTTGATTATGGGTTCTAGGAATCAGGTGAATGATTTTCGTGCTTTTAAAGGTCTGAATTATGCCGTACGAAGTCCGGGGGATGCGGACGGTTACGCCGGCAATACACCGATGGGAAAAACCGATGTGGTGATTTTAAATACCCTTGGTGAGCTTTATCAATTTTATGCACTAAACGGGTTTGCCCTTTTTGGGAATGACCGAAATCCTTTTGAGCCCGTAGTCCAAGGTCAGAGGATTTTGTTTTTGGCCACTGACGAATTGGCTGTGAATGGAGTTGCCACCCGTTTTTTTGAAAGTGAGAATGTTGCGGTTCAAATTACAAGTAAACCCGGTCAGACAACCCGGGGGATAAAAGCCGCAGACCTGGCAGCCCAGATGCAGGAAATGTTACAAGCCTCCGCTGGTCAAGCTCAAACTAAGGCGGCAGATGCCGCGATACAGAAATTTCATGATGAACTTGCTCCCGATTACCGTTTGCTTTTTTCCTACTTAATCGGAGGGCGCGTGATGGAACGCAGCCGTTCTGAGTTGCGCAGCAGTGATGAGGTTCCGGCCGTGACGGAAGCTCATGAATTGATTGCTCAGCGCAAAAGGCAGGATGCACTGATTAAGTTGAAAGAAGAATTTGCGGATGACGACTATATTGAAGATTTCTTCTATTCGCTGACCGAGAATTTTCCTTTAGAGCATTTAGCCGCCGAGACGGTGACGCCCGAAAGGCTTGCCCGGCAGGTTGCTTTTGCCTATGAAGCGGTGCGTGCCTATCAAAAAGATCCTCAGAAGAATGCTAAAAAATTGTTCCTTGAACCTGAAGGGATTGCTCATACCGAGCTTTTTATCGTGGGTAAAAATCGCGACGGTGTCAGAAAAGATGTGGGGGACGCTATTCATGCTGCGGGGATGGTGAGTGAATCAAATTATGCCCGAAAAATTATGCTTCCGGCAACCTCTGAAAATCCTGAGATCGAAATAGGAATCTGGATTTTTGAAATCAGTAAGCAGGAAGAAGGGGGGCAAAGAGCGCTTAGCGCGCGAGAACAGTTCAGAGTAAGTAATCAAATTGAAAAAATTTATCAGGAGAATATCCGCAAGGGCCAGATTGAAGCCCATGTCAGGGGGCGTGCCAGTATGCCTAATGCCTTGCGCCGCGGCCATGTGGCTTATCTCAAACCCTTTGCCGAGAAGATCGGGATTAATGATGTGGTGACCGATATTTTTGCCGGCCTTCGTGGTCAGTTGACCAACGGAAAACTGGGAGCTGCCATTAAACAGCGCCGCGAAGAAGACTGGGAGAAATTCAGTAACACCTTTGATGATTTTATTGCCCGTGAGAAAGGTTTGGTTGAAGAGGCCAGTCCCATTGGCGGGCCCCGGGATTTTATCGAAAAGACTCTGAGTCTTTCCTGGTGGGCCGTTAAAAAACTCTGGAATCTGATTCTGAGAGGATTAGCCCGTGTGACAGGATGGAGACGGCTGCTTAAGCTTCAACTCAGTGCCCCCGCAAGGCTTCCGAAGATCAGTCTGCAGGATCGTGAAGCGGCATTGGCGGCGCTTGCTTATATTCAGGCCCTCAAATCCGAAACTTTTACAGCGAGCTGGCGTCCGATCGAAGGAGTTTTGCCTTATTACGGAGGTGCCCGTAGTATTTTTGAAGGAGTTGCTGCAGAGCATATTAAAACGGAAAAACAATTAGAGGCAATGGGGGATGAATCCGAGAAGAGGCAGGCTCGGAAAATGAAGGAATTGTTAAACGAGTTGATCAGGGAATTGCATTCAGATTTTCGCATCTGGGGCGTTTCAAGTAAATTCCGTGAGGGGCAATATGATGAAGCCTATCAACGTAAACTTTTAGAGGATGAAATTCAACGATTCAAAACGGCACTTGAAAAGGTGATCGGCTTTAAAGTGGTATTGAATGGCGCCGGAGCGGCACAAGTCGCTGACGATTATGATCAGGTCGATAACCTTGTGATTGCCATGGCCAATAAAATCGTGAGATCCATGGAAGAAGACAACCGTGTGGCTGAACGAGCCATTGCACTTTCGGTGAACCCTTATGTGCAGGGGTTAAGAGCTTCAGGGATCGAAAAACAAATCACGAATGCCCGTGAAGCCAATCGTATTTTTCTTCGGGTGCTTTTGGCTCTGCGCGAAGGGGGCGTGACGGCCTCGGATGTGCGCGTGACAGAGACCGGAGGCAATAAAATTTTATTTGCGCGTGATTTGGATCCCTATCAATTGAGAGATCTTTTAGAAGAATACCCCGACATTAGTGCCATTGTGACCGATCAGGGATCTCCGAACGCTCATTGGGTGGAAAAGGCGCGTAACCGCGGAATTCCGGTTTTGATTCTTGATTCAACGGACAAGACTTTGAAAGATCCTATTAGCGAGGTTTTTACCGGCAAAGAAGTCCTGCTTTGGAAAAATGCCGAGGGGCAGCCCGAAATGGTGGTCAATCCCGGCGAGGAGGTCTTAAAGGCCTATGGCGTTCAGGAATCAAAACAAAATGCTTTGGATCAGATGGCCCGTAATCATCTGAATGAAAAGGCGGTAACGGTTGACGGGCAGGAAGTTGTTTTTTATGCCACGGCCGATGATGCCGACGAAGTTCAAAAAGCCTTTGAAAACGGAGCCGAGGGGATCGGCCTGGTCAGAACCGAATATTTGTTTGGCCGCAATAATCCTTTTTTACAAAACTATATTCAAAATCCGGGGCCTGAGACCCGCCGGGCTTTGGTCGAGGATTTGCAGCGGCGTTTTGAGGAAATGGCGATTTTGACGACCCGGGGGCCGTTGACACTGCGAGCACCCGATAATGCACGCGATAAACCGCTGGCGGTCAATAATGCCGATAAAAAATACGGCATTGAATATTATTTGGAATCCACCGAAGGGCAGGCCATCCTGGGTATTTTCCTTGAAGCGGCGATGCGTGCCCAGAGTTCTGAGAACGTTCCCCAAAAGCACGAGATTAGAATTTTGTTCCCCATGGATTTTGTTTCGGAAGATATTATGAGTTTTCTGGGCCGTGAGAATTTAAAAGATTTGACCGAAGATGAACTCGAACGCTTACAAGCGCGCAACCGAGATTTTATTAATATGGCTTTAGAGACTTTTCAGGAGACCCGACAGCGTCTCAGTATAGAGTTCCGGCGCATGGAGAATCCGGAAAAAGTTTCTAAACTCGATACGATGAAACGCGGTTTTATGGTGGAATCGCAGGAAGGGCGTGCTCTTTTAGATGAAATTATTGAGGCCGGCGATTTTATTAATTACGGGATGAACGATTTAACTCTGAGTATTTTTCGTCAGCTTAATATCTCGCGTGATAACGAAAGTGATGCGCAGTACGGAGAACTTCGCCCCGAAGTTTTTAAAGCCGTGCGTGAAGATCTTGAGTATCTTAGAAGACGGGCGAGTACGGGCGACAAAATAGTTCCGCTTTGTTTTTGCGGAACCTGGCCCGGCATGCCGGAGGCCATTTTGGCCATGAACGGTGAGGTCTCAGAGAAAATCGACTTTAAATTAAGCATTCCCTCGGTTTTAATCCCGGCCAGTAAACAGCAGGTGCGTTATACCGGGCCGGCCGATAGAGACCTTGGCGTGGATGACCTGGCGCTTAAAACAAATCCCAGACTGCTGCATGAACGGGCGGCAGAAAAGGTAGAGGCCATTCGCGAGCGTATCCGTCAGACGGAGGAGTATCGTGAAGTTTTAAAAAACCTGGAAGGGCCGGAGATGCAAAAAGGAGTCAGCGGCGGTATCGAGGGTGATTTTTCACCGGATTCGACCGATGTGACCAGGACGTTCCGGGTCACGCCGGCGTTAGGGATTCATATGATGCCGATGATTCTTTTTTTTAAGGCTGTTCAACAACATCCTGCAGTGAAGGTCACTCTAACCCGGTCTTCAGATCAAAACGTATACGAATTTGACGCAGAAAAAAATCCAGTCGTTAATATGGATCAATATAGCACGGGACCAAACTACGTTTTGGTCCAGATACAGATTCAAGGTGAAGGCGCCGGTCTTGTGATGCAGGCCGTTCAGAATATTCGTGAAGTTGAAGGGCTTGAAGAAGGCCTTTTTGTTTTTGAAAATCCGGCGCTTAAAGATATTTTTGATTCGTTTGTGAAACCAGCAGAGAATCCTTTGTTTGAGATGGATGAATTTAATCTTGAACTCGGGAGGGCACGGATCAGTTTTGATATGGGGTTGATCGGCCGCTGGCGCAAGCTTAGCCAAAACGGGGATGACACCACGGATGACTACCGTAAGGCCAAACGTCATTTTTCGGATATTTACTTTTTAACCCAGACAGACGAGCTTGCAGACTTCAAACCCGGGGATACTTATGACCTTGCGCTTACGGGGATTGATGGCGAGTGGGGACTGCGGCTTGTGTCCGTTGACGATGACGGAAATAAAGTTTTCGAGGTTTTTAAACGTTCGGAATTGCGTTCCGAGGCCCTTTTTGAGCCTGTGCTGGCTGATCTTTTAAGCCGCGGCAGGGTATCGCGTACTGAATTAAGAAAATTTTCAAATTGGTTGAGTGTCTCCGGTGTTGATGGGTTTGGGCGGAGCGCGTTAAGCTGGCTGAAAAACGACCGGAATCTTTCGCGGCTTTTATGGAATCCTGCAGATGCCGCTGAAGAGACTGCCCCGGAGCCGATTGTGTCGACGGAACAGATGCAAGTTCAAGCTGATGCGATTTTACAGGCCGTGCGTGAGAATCAAAACCGGAATTTGTGGATACGGCTTAGTGATCGTGACATCCAAGCTCTTCAGGATCTCAATGAGGATTCCGAGAGCTATCAATTCCTGGAAACTTTGACAACACTGGCCCGTAACGGACGGACGGTTTCAATCATGACTGCTTCGGATGAGGATCGCAGAAATACCGGTCAGGCCATTGACCGCTTTTTTAATACCGTTTACGGCCCTGGACATCGCGATCAGTGGCGCCCGTTGCGCGGACGCATCCAAGTCATCAGCCTGAGTGAAATTTCGGCTTATCATGGCACTGCCCACCAAATTGATTTTGTGACGGATCTGGAAGAAGCTCAGTTGATTAATGCGGCTGAAAACACCGCCGAAGAATTTGAGCGTCTGATTGTCAGTGACTTTGTTCGTGAAAACGGACAACTTTCATTCCTCGGAGCATCTCTGCTTGAGAAAACCCGGCTTCTTCTGGAAGCCGCTACGGGTGCTGCCGGTGCGACCGGGCTTTATGCGGAGTCGGGCACAAGCCGTATTCATTTTGCCGATAGTTCAATCCTGACCGGTATAAGTGATCTGCTAAGTGTTCTTAACCAGGGCAACCGTGCTCTTCTGGCCTCAGCGTAATGAGGACTAAGGACTAAGCTATGAGGCCTGAGTTCTCGGTTGCACTAGAGTCCACATGCGACGGTCCCCCGTCCACGGACTCAGTGATTCAATGGATTCCTGCTTGTCCGCCGGTTTGTTCGATGAGGGAGCGAAGTTGGGAGTTTTGACGTAGGCGGGTCTCATTTCACCCAGTCCCTCGTCTCCCAGTCGCCCCGTCTGTTTTTTCCGCTCTTCACTATTTAGCGCTTTCCTGATAAACTACCTCCTTTCCCAAGGGCTATTAAAGACATAACCCATTTGCCTCACAGGACTTATTCATGGAGACCGTATTATGCAGGAAAAAATAGATGATCTCGTCGAAAAGCTGAACCGGATCAGGGAAAAGCTTTTGGAGATCAGGGGGTATCTTTGACGTCGAAAACCGTCAAAAAGAGATTGAAACCCTGAATCAGAAAATGGCAGCTCCCGGTTTTTGGGACAGACCCAAAGAGGCGCAGGAGACCGTTGATCAGCTAAAGGGGCTTAAAAGACTGGTTGATCCCTGGCAAAAAAGTTTTAATACGGTCAATGATCTCAACGAACTGGTTCAGCTTTTAGATGAAAACCAGGCCGATTCTCTGCAGGATCTTGAAAAAGAAACTGCGCAGCTTGAAAAAGAAGTGGATCAGCTTGAGTTTCAGAGACTGCTTTCGGACCCGCTGGATAAAAATAATGCTATTTTCAGCATCAATGCCGGGGCGGGGGGAACCGAGTCCTGTGATTGGGCGTCCATGCTTTTAAGGATGTATACCCGCTGGGCTGAAGAACATGGCTACGGCGTTGAAACAATCGACTGGCTGGCCGGTGAAGAGGCCGGAGTTAAAAGTGTCACGCTTGTGATCAAGGGGCCTTATGCCTATGGGTATTTGAAAGCCGAGCGCGGAGTGCACAGGCTGGTGCGCATTTCTCCGTTTGATGCCAATAAAAGAAGGCATACATCCTTTGCATCCGTGGATGTGATTTCTGAAGTTGAAGATGCACCCGAAATCGAGATTCGTGATGTGGACATCCGTGTCGATACCTACCGGGCAGGCGGGGCCGGCGGACAGCATGTCAATAAAACCGAAAGTGCGGTCCGGATTACGCATCTTGAAACCGGGCTTGTGGCCCAGTGCCAGAATGAAAGATCTCAGTTTCAAAACAAACAGGTGGCTTTGAAAATTCTCAAGGCACGTTTGTATGAAAAATTTTTACGTGACCGTGAAGAGGAGATGAAGGGGCGTTACGGCGAAAAAAAGGAAATCGCCTGGGGTTCTCAGATCCGCTCCTATGTTTTTCATCCCTATAGCATGGTCAAAGATTTGCGTACGGATGTCGAGACCTCCAATGTTCAGGCGGTGATGGACGGGGATATTGACGAATTTATTGAGGGTTATCTCAAAATGAGTGCAGGTAAAAAATAGACAACAGACGGGGAGACTTGGAGAAGGGGTGACAGGGGGATTGTGTAGGAAGGTCAGAAAGTCAAAAGCCCTCTGTGGCTCAGAATAAAGACTTTTAGCCCTTGAGATTTTAGCCTTTTTACTCAGTAAAATAACTGAGCCTTTTAACTTAGTGACCTAGTACTGCGCGACAATTAATTTTATGGGTTCGCAGTACTGTACCGTCTACCCATAAAATTAAATGTCAGACGGTACTAGTGACAAGTGACTTTTTCTTTGAGTCACGAGAGACTAGCGACGAAACAGGAGTCATTGAAATGTTTAATGCAGTCTTGAAGAAAATTTTTGGAACACAAAATACGCGTACACTGAATAAAATGTGGCCGACTGTTCATCGTGTCAATGAGCTGGAAGCCTCGTTTGAAAAGTTGTCTAATGAAGAATTAAAAGCCAAAACGGCGGAATTCAAAAAACGCCTTGCTGACGGACAGACGCTCGATGATATCCTGCCCGAGGCCTTTGCCGCCGTGCGCGAAGCGTCTAAGCGCACCACCAAGATGCGTCATTTTGATGTGCAGATTCTGGGCGGGATTGTTCTTCACCGCGGAAGTATTGCCGAAATGTCAACCGGTGAAGGAAAGACGCTGGTTGCGACACTCCCCGTTTATTTGAATGCGCTTGAGGGCAAAGGCGTGCATGTTGTGACGGTTAATGATTATCTGGCCAGCCGCGATTGTCAGTGGATGGGACCTATTTATGAGGCCCTCGGTTTGGCGGTCGGCGCGATTCAGCATGATATGGAACCCGAGGAGCGTAAGGCTGCCTATGCCTGCGATATTACCTATGGGACTAATAATGAATACGGCTTTGATTATCTGCGCGATAATATGGTCGTCAATCTGAATCAACGCGTGCAGCGTCCGTTGCATTACGCGATTGTCGACGAAGTGGATTCGATTCTGATTGATGAGGCACGCACGCCGCTGATTATTTCGGGTCCGGCCGAAGATTCGACCGACAAGTATTATCAAGTTGACCGCATTATTCCCAAACTCGAAGCCGAGAAAGATTACAAACTGGATGAAAAAGCCCATACCGTGACGTTGACCGAAGACGGTGTGCGGCACTGTGAGTCTCTTCTGGGCGTTGAGAATCTTTATGAGAATACCCAGATCGACCTGATTCATCATATTAACCAGGGGTTGCGTGCTCACGTGCTTTTTGACCGTGATACGGATTATGTCGTTAAGGATGACGAGGTGATCATTGTTGATGAGTTTACGGGCCGTCTGATGCCCGGCCGCCGGTTTTCAGACGGTTTACATCAGGCGCTTGAGGCTAAGGAGAAAGTGAACATCCGACGCGAAAACCAGACGCTTGCGACCGTGACGTTTCAGAATTATTTTAGGATGTACAAGAAAATCGGAGGCATGACCGGCACGGCGGCCACTGAGGCCGTAGAATTTGATAATATTTATAAGCTGGATGTGGTGGTGATGCCGACCAACCGGCCCTGTGTTCGCGATGATTTATCCGACGGTGTTTTTCGTACGGTACGGGAAAAATTCAATGCTGTGGTCGAAGAGATTATTATTCAGCATAAGGCCGGGCGTCCGGTGCTGGTGGGAACGATTTCAATCGAGAAGTCGGAATATTTGAGCAGGCTGCTTAAAAATAAAAATTTACCGCATTCGGTTTTGAACGCTAAATATCATGAACAGGAAGCTGAGATTATCAGCCGTGCCGGGCAGGGCGGGACCATTACGATCGCCACCAATATGGCCGGCCGCGGAACAGATATCGTGCTCGGAGAAGGGGTGCGCGAAAAAGGCGGGCTTTTTGTGATCGGTACCGAACGCCATGAATCGCGCCGTATCGACAATCAGCTGCGCGGACGCTGCGGACGCCAGGGGGATCCGGGTTCGACCAAATTCTACCTTTCGCTTGAAGATGACCTGATGCGTATTTTCGGATCGGACAAAATTTCGGGCATTATGCAGCGTCTGGGGATGGAAGAAGGAGAAGAAATTCAGCATGGTCTGGTCAATAAGGCCATAGAGACAGCTCAGAAGAGGGTTGAATCGCGTAACTTTGAAATCCGCAAGCATTTGCTGGAATATGATGATGTGATGAACCGTCAGCGTGAGTTGATTTATGCCGAGCGTGATCGTGTCCTAAACGGTGACAAGGTAAAAGAACACATTTTGGAGATGACCGAAGATGTTGTCGAGGATTTACTTGGTCTACATGTCCATCCTGACATGCATGCCGAAGACCGCAAGACGAAGGAGCTGTCCGATGCCCTTCGCCTAAAGTTTGGAGGAGATTTTAAAGCCGTGGTCGACGAGCGGCAGGATGATTTGGACGATTTACGTGAGGGTATTCTTGAACTTATCCGGCTACAGTATGAAGAACGAGAGAATCGGTTTACACCTGAAAAAATGCAGTTTTTGGCTGGGTATATTTTGCTGCAGGTCATCGACTCTAAATGGAAAGACCATTTGCATATCCTGGATAATCTCAAAGAGGGAATCGGCTTGCGTGCTTATGGGCAGCGTGATCCTCTGGTCGAATATAAAAATGAAGCCTTTCAGTTTTTTGAAACCATGGTGGGTAGCATTAAAGATGAAACCGTGGATCTTATCTTTCGCGTTCAGGCGGTTAAAGATGAACAAATGGCCAGTGTTTTTTCTTCTTCACAGGCAAAGTTTGAACATCCGGAATCCGGCGGAATGAATGCGCCTTCATTGCAACAGGAACCCGCCGGTCCCGGCCGTGGCGCCGGTTCGATGCAGGGAGTTCCCGGCGGCCACACCGCAGCCGCCCCGGTTCACCGCGAAGAACCCAAGGTCGGGCGTAATGATCCCTGTCCATGCGGCAGCGGTAAGAAATATAAAAAGTGCCACGGGACTTAAAATCGCGGCGTGAAGAGTGAATAGTGAATAGTGAAAAGTCTCATAGCCGTTCTGCAGGATTAAAAATTAATCTGCCGTTGTTGGCCGTCCTTTCCGGAATTTTACTTCTCCTTTGTTTTCCTAGGTTTTCAGCTATCTATCTGGTATGGATTGCGCTGATTCCTTTTCTGTATGCCGTTCGCCGTGCCCAAAATTTATCTCAAGCCGTGCGCTTGGGTTTTATTTTCGGCCTTACGTTTTTTCTTCCCGGATTGTCCTGGCTGACTCATGTGAGTGCTTTCGGCTGGATTTTTATGGCCCTGTTTTCGTCTTTATTCCTGATGCTCGCCGCCACGGCGTTTTATCTGGGGCGCTATATCGAAAATGTCTTTTTGAAAATTCTATGGACGGCCGTCTCCTGGAGCGCGGTTGAACTCATGCGCGCTCAGATACCGGTTTTTGGACTGGGATGGAACCTTCTGGCTTATTCGCAGGCAGGACAGCCGGTAGTACGAATGGCGGCTAACACCGTAGGGGCTTATGGCCTTGGTTTTGTGATTGTCTTCATCAATGCGGCTTTGTATGAAGGGGTGATTCTTTTTAAAAAGTCACGTTTACGGGCTGTGGCGGTCTGCTTATCGGCCGTCTTTGTGAGCGGATTACTGATTGCACACGGAATTTATCACCGCGCACATAAGGGGGATTTGCAGGGAAATCTGCGGGTTGCTTTAATTCAAAGTAATATTGCCGAAGAAATTAAATGGGTTCCGGAAGCCAAGGAGCGGATCCTGGAAATGCATTCCACACTGATGAAGCTTGCGGCGCTCCATTCGCCGGATTTAATGGTTTGGCCCGAAGCCTCGTTTCCGGGTTATTTTAATCTGGATCAAAGTGCTGCCAGAATTCAGCAGCAGATAGAAACCCTTCATACCCCCACAATCATCGGAGCGCCGCATTATGAAAGCGCTAAGGTTTATTACAATAGCGCTTATCTGGTCAATGAACAGGGGGATATCGAAGACCGCTATGACAAAATTTATCTCGTGCCGTTTGGCGAATATGTGCCTCTTGGCCCGTTGCTGGGCTGGCTGCAACCGATAGCCGATGCCTACGGTGTCGGGGATTTTACGCATGGAAAAGAATTTAAGGTTTTTAGGACAAAAGAAGAGGTCCCTTTTTCGGTCATGATTTGTTTTGAGGATGTCTTCCCTTATATGGCGAGAAAATTTACCGAAAAAGGCGCACGGATGCTGGTGTTGATTACGAATGATGCCTGGTTCGGTCCGACGGCACTGCCGTATCAGCATTTGCAACAGTCGGTTTTTAGAGCCATTGAGAATGGAGTTCCGGTTGTGCGCGCGGCTAATACGGGAGTTTCGGCATTTATCTCTGCGCAGGGAGAAGTCTATGGGCGGGTTGAAAAAGACGGTCAAGATACGTTTATTGCCGCGCAGCGGACAGACAATGTTGAAATTCGAAATGCCATGACATTATACCGGCTTTTCGGATACCGACTGGCCTATCTCAACCTGGCCGTCTTTGTTATAATAATGGCCTTTCTGATCTTTCGGTTTCGCAAAGATTTCAACGCTTAGCAAAATGGTGAGCCGTTTGAATCCCATGACAGAAAAATCACCAAGTCGTACAGTCTCGCTTATGTCCGCGTTGCATGCGGTGAATCCGTACGAAAATTTTAACCCTTCCGATTTCCGTATTGATCTGGAAGGCTGGAATTCGGAACGTCCCGTATTCCGTCAGCTCTTAGACGAGCTCAGACCGTCGCTGGTAATTGAAGCCGGCACCTGGAAGGGAGCCTCGGCAATTCATATGGCCGATTGGATGCGGACAAAGCAGATTGCCGGAAAAATCCTCTGTATTGATACGTGGCTGGGTTCCATTGATTTCTGGCAGAATCAGAATGTCAAAAGTAAATATCGCTCGCTCAAATTGAAAAACGGTTTCCCCTCAGTTTATTATCAGTTTCTTTATAATATTATCCACCTTCGGTTGACCGATTTTGTGGTACCTTTTCCTCAGACGACCACGGGAGCCTATCATTGGCTCAAAGGTTTTGGTTTGAAAGCGCCCCTCATTTATATTGATGCGAGTCACCTGGAAGAAGATGTCTATGCGGATATTCGTCACTACTATGAACTGGTTGAGCCCGGAGGGGTTCTTTTTGGCGATGATTTTTGTGATGAATCGCCGGGGGTGAGAAGGGCGGTGGAACGCTTTTGCGGTGAGCAGGGACTGGATTATGAGGTGCGCGAAAATCAGTTTTGGATTATTCGAAAAACAGACAAAGAGACTGGGGGATGAGTGACAAGGAGAAAGTCATCTCATGACCGCTTAAGTAGGAGGGGAAATGGCTTATTTTAAAGGATTGAGTTTTGTTCTGGGGATCATATGGCTAGGGTGCGGGGTAATGGCTTTTTTGATGCCTCAGCTATGGAAAAAACTTTTGATCGGAACGCTATGGCCCGAGAAAAAAGCGGTCTGGCTGATTCCCGTATCTCTTTTGATGGTAGGGCTCACGCTCACGGCATGGATCATGTGTTTTTCCTATCTCAACGGATATTCGGTGATGATTACCGGGTTCCTGACGTTGGGCGTGATTAAACTTGGAATTATTGTTCCGAACTATCACATCATCCGCAGAGCGGTGGTGGCCTTTATTGGCGAGAAAGTACCCTATAATTTTATTATGGGGTGTTCGGTGGCCATGGGGGCCGGGTTTATTTATGTGGGTACATTGATAAAATAAAAATGAGGGTTAAGGTATGAGTGCTAAGGAGAAAAGATTCGGATTTTGTATGAAAAAGATCATACCGGTTTTATTTTTAATCATGATTACGGGGTTTCCCCATGACGTTTGTGCCAAAGAATTTGAAGTTGTTAAGGTGATTGACGGTTCGACGATTAAGGTTTCGGACGGACGTACGCTCAGACTGATCGGTATTAATGCGGCAAGCGAAAAACTTTCGACGGCTATGATTGAGCAATTAGAAGAGCTTGGAATTTCAATTGAAGATTATCGCCGTATGGCAAGTGAAGCGACGGCTTTTCTTGATGATTTTCTCAAAGGCAAGGCGTTGCGTCTTGAGGTGGATCCGATCTATGCTCAGACCTTCCATCATGATGCCCGCATGCATTTTCTGACCTACCTTTATGCGGATGATCAGATGGTCAACGGCGAGATGATCCGCCGGGGATACGCCTATGTCAACACCTTTTCTTTTTTTAGATATAAAGAGGATTTTCTTCATCTTCAGAAAGAGGCTCAAGCCGAAGGGCGGGGATTTTGGAAAAAAAGAAGTTCGGAATAACCCTTCGCCCGATGATGGAAATATCAGGCATATTCTTACTTTTATTTTTTCTATTTGAACAGAATCTGCCGGCAGCGGTTTTTGAAAGTTCTTCAAAGCAGACCCGCGTGCTGGAACTTTATAGTTCCGAGGGGTGCAGCAGCTGCCCCCCGGCCGAAAAGTGGGTAGGACAGCTTAAAAACGCCAAAGGCTTGTGGCGTGATTTTATTCCGGTCGCTTTTCATGTAACGTATTGGGATTATATCGGGTGGAAAGATAAACTGGCTTCGGAACTTTTTACCCGCCGTCAGCGGACCTACGTAAGCTACTGGAATCAGCATATTTTTCAGTATGGAAAGCAATTCGGTCTTTATACCCCTTGCATTGTGCTGGACGGTAAAGCTTGGGAAAACTGGTATCGCCAGCGCAGCGTCTCAGCCTCGAATAAAAACGCGGGTATTCTCAAAGTCTCCGGTGAATTCGCTAAACCTTTCAACGTGGCCTACCAGTCTGGGGAGGGAGTGAAGAAAGGCTATTCGATTGAGGGCGTTTTGCTCGGGTTCGGTATTGTTTCAAAAGTCACACGGGGGGAGAACCGCGGGCGTACACTTGAACATGATTTTGTTGTGCTGGATTACCGAACGGCGAAAATGAATGAGAACGCAGAGGGCTATGACGTTCAAATGGCGTTTCAATCCCCGGAAGGAATTGAGCCCGGACGTTATGGGGTTGCTTTTTGGGTGCACACGGTTGAAAACCCGGAACCGCTTCAGGCTGCCGGTGGTTATCTATAGAGAGAGTAAAAATTTTATAATATAGAGAAGAGAGTGGAAGGATGAAGAAAATTAAAATGTTTTTATTCTTAGCCGTTTTAGTGTTGGCTCTTGTGCCATTAAATTTGTTTGCTGAAAGTAGTCAGAGTAACAATCTTATTGCGGTCTATGATGTCAGTAAAGGAGAGATGATCAACGTGGAAAAGATTGAAAAAACGGACGCTGAGTGGAAAAAGGAATTAACCCCCGAGCAATATCATGTAACCCGCCAGGAAGGGACCGAGCGCGCTTTCAGCCATTCTTATCATCATTTGAAAGAAAAGGGCATGTTCAAGTGTTCAAATTGCGGGACGGATTTATACAGCTCAGACACGAAATTTGATTCGGGAACCGGATGGCCCAGTTTTTGGGCGCCGGTATCGGAGAAAAATGTCGGGATGAAAACTGACCGTAAATTTTTTATGCTACGCACCGAAGTACACTGCGCCCGCTGCGGCGCCCATCTCGGACACGTTTTTGACGACGGTCCCAAGCCTACCGGAAAAAGACACTGCATCAACGGAGTGGCATTAAATTTTGTCCCTGAAAAGCAGGACTGAGGACTAAGGCCAGAGGACTGAGTGAGTCGAAGTAACCCAAAGGGGCCAGGTTCCCTATAAAGCAGAATTAAGAATTAAAAATGAAGAACTAAGAATTTTGAAATCCCGCCACAGGAGGGACGATTGATGTCACAAAGTGACTCCTGAATTTGACATTTTCCATTTTGAATTTTTAATTACAGAGAACTGGTACTTTTTGTTACTCAGTCCTTAGCACTCATCGCTCAGTCCTATTTAGAGACAGAAGTGCCGTAAAGTTCTTCGCGGCGTCTGTGGATATCCGCATCTTCCAAATATTCATCTAGCGTCGTATTTTGCTTATCAATATAGCCGTTGGGTGTAATTTCAAGAATACGGTTGGCCACGGTTTGAACGAACTGGTGATCCTGAGAGGAGAAGAGGAGGGTCCCTTTGAACTTGATTAGCCCCTCGTTTAAAGAAGTGATCGATTCAAGATCAAGGTGATTGGTCGGTTCGTCACACAAGAGAGTGTTGGCGCCTGTGAGCATCATCCGTGAAAGCATGCAGCGTACCTTTTCTCCTCCCGAAAGCACATTGGCGGGTTTGAGCGATTCCTCACCCGAGAAAAGCATTCTTCCCAAGAATCCGCGGACAAACGTCTCATCCTTTTCTTTGGAATATTGACGCAGCCAGTCAATTAAATTCAGGCTCACATTAAAATAATTTTTATTATCCTTGGGGAAATAGGCCTGTGTGGTGGAAGCTCCCCATTTGAAACTGCCGCTGTCGGGTTTGATCTCGCCGATTAAAATCTGAAAAAGGGTTGTTTTTGCGCGCTCATTACGTCCGAAAAGAGCGACTTTGTCCCCTTTATCGATGCGGAATGAAAGGTTGCTGAAAAGGGGAATGCCATCAATTGTCTTGCTCAGGCCTTCGACCTCAAGCAACTCATTACCTGCATCGCGTTCCTGGGTGAAGGCAACATAGGGGTATTTCCGGTTAGAAGGCTTAATCTCATCAACCGTCAGTTTCTCAAGCATCTTTTTACGGGCAGTCGCCTGGCGTGATTTCGAGGCATTTGCACTGAAACGGGCAATAAAGGCCTGCAGCTCTTTGCGGCGGTCTTCTATTTTCTTATTACTATCCTGTTTTTGGCGCAAAGCCAGCTGGCTGGATTCGTACCAGAAAGAGTAGTTTCCCGTATAGAGCTGAATTTTGCCGAAGTCGATATCGGCGATATGCGTACAGACGTTATCAAGAAAATGACGGTCGTGAGAAACGACAATGGCCGTATTTTGAAATTCGATTAAGAATTCTTCAAGCCACATGGCGGTTTCGACGTCGAGCTGGTTGGTCGGTTCGTCCAGAAGCAGGATGTCGGGATTGCCGAAAAGGGCCTGGGCCAGAAGAACACGGATCTTCTGACTGGCTTCAAGCTGGCGCATTTTTAAAGGATGCAGATCTTCTGAAATTCCGAGATGACTTAAAAGTTTGGCGGCATCGGCTTCGGCATTCCACCCATCCAACTC
>JACKFM010000007.1 GCA_020632475.1 Candidatus Omnitrophota bacterium
ATCCAGAGACGATCTTAACCTTGACCCTGAAATTGTGACCTTGAGACAAGGAAACTATTTATCCATGATGGATTCGCTTTCCGGAGAGGAGACATTGGACCTCAAATTGTTTGAACAGGCCACGGTTTTTTATCTTTATGACATTACCGGCAAAACCTATATCGATGACCCTCTGCGGAGAAATATTTCAAAGCTTGTTGGGAGTCTCAGATTTTTTGCGGATTTGAGAGGGCTTACCGGAAAACCGCTGCCGCGTCTGGTGGATGTGGGCCCGACACTTACGGTCAATGCACGGCCGCATTCTCTCGACGGAGAGCTTAAAAAAATCAGCGATCTTGGACAGAACATTATCTTTTATGAGGTTCTTCCGTTAAGTGCCCGGTCAGGAAAACGTTCCCAGGACGGACAATCTACCCCGTCTGGGAAATCTGAACTGCGGCCTGCAACAGAAACTCAAACGCCGATTGCCGCAGGGATTGAAAAATGGATTGAGTTTTTGCGGGTAAAACTGCCGTACCTTTTTAGCCAGGGCGGGAAAGAAGCTGTTTCCTATGTGGATTTTGGATCCGGCACCGGTGGTTTTATCGGTGAAATCAATGAGTTGTTTGAAGCCTCGGGGTTTTTTGTGCGGAACGGGATCGGCATTGAATATAGTGATGTGGCCGCCAGAGCCGCCGCTTTAAGCGGTTTTAATGTGATTGAAGGAGATGTTACAAAATACCGTGAGTTGAGCCGAAGCTATCGCGAATTGCAGGAAGGGGCATCGGATATTGTTTTCATGAACGCGCCCGATTTTATCCGGATGGACGATGAGGAGATATTAGAATGGTATGAGGCAGCACAATTTTTTCTAAAACCCGGAGGGATCATTTTGATGCGTCTCTATAACTATTCGCATGTCGATGACGAAACGGAACGTTTAAAGCGGCAGCGTGCCGAAACGGAACTTTTCAGAGGCTTTTTTGAGCGTCATACAGATCGTATTAACTATGAACTGGTTCCCGCCGGAGAAAGACCCGTGCTGCCTCGAGGACATCATCAATTGCGCGAAGATTTATATGTGATCCGTCTGAATCCCCAGCCTTCACAGGAGACACCCGTACAACCCGAATCGGAAGCTCAAAAAGTAAAACCCGAATTGCGGATATCCGCAGGGGAAACCGTTGAAGCGGCAGCGGGACTGATTCCCGGGGATCTGCGTAGTGATCTGCGCGAAGCGTTGCCTGAGCTTGCAGCAGCAAGTCCTGAAAAGACAGCCCATGTGACTTTCATGCGCGTATCACAAAACGGGATTGCACCCACGATGGAGGAGTACCGGGCTGCGGCGACAAACGCCATCGCTCAAATCTTGACCGATCAAGCACGCTCGGAAACAACCGTGCTTGAAACAATTCATGCCAATAATCTGTTCCTGCGTGATGGTTTGACCCGTGTCCTTCAACATTATTTTTCAACCCAGACACCGGATCAAAAGGCCTCGTTTGTGATGGATGTAGCCGAAGGGACCAGCCTTCAAACTGTCAGCCCGCTTTTGAAAGCTACGCTCATGGGAAGGGCCCATTTGATCGACGGTCTGTTTTTGAGTTCTCTGGATGCAAGCCGGGGCAGCTCGTTACTCTCAAGAGTTTTTTCTCTGGTGAGAGGATTAGGATTTAATAATGTAACGATGGATCGTTCACTCGACAGTGCGAAATGGGAACGTGAAAGTCATGAAGGCCCGATGGCTGTGGTGACACTCAATCAACCGTCTGTTAAAGCTCCGATTCCCGAAGGATTTACACTGGTCACACACAGTGAAGACGACAGTCTGGCATTTGAAGCCTTGAGCGGTGAAGAGCAGGAGGCCTTAATTTTACTGAAACAATTTGAAGCCATTGCTCTCTGGCTGGGAACAACGGCTGCCGAACTTTTAAAAGACGACCCTGCACTCTTCCAATTCTTCCAATATCACACCAATAAAAACGGTCTGATCAGCTTTGATCTTGTCCGGTTTCACACCGAGATGCGTACGGCTCGCGAGTTCCAGACTGCGGCATAACGTGAATCGTGCTTTGAAGAGTTGAGTCATTGCGAGGAGTACCATGGATGCGACCTGCCTGTTCCTTGAACGTCGCATGAGGTGCTGGCGCATCGGCGGCAGCGCTCGCAATGACGACGTTTTCCTTGAACGTCGCATGAGGTGCTGGCGCATCGGCGGCAGCAACCGCAATAAGGCTATAGAGAAGCTTCCTTATAGTCGATAGTTCCATGTGAACTCTTTTTGGAATACTTTATGGAAGGCATTATTTTGTGCGGCCATTTTTTTGACCTGTTCTCAGGGAGTTGATGCTGCGGTGGTTTTTGGCGAACATTCTCTGGAAGGCGAAGTCTCACAGTCTCTCTCCACGGGAAAGATTAACGGTAAAAGTGACAGTTCTTTTCTGGATGAAGGCGTGAATTTTGTCACCGAGGCCAATTTGCGCTATCAATCGTTGAATTTGGCGTCCTGGGGAGATTGGGCCAAAGAGCTGGAATTATCCTCTGAGGTGACGGTTCGAAAAACCGATGACGCCCAGGTGGATTCCCGCCGTGATTTGCATTTGCTTTATCTTAATACCAAACTCGTTCATCCCAACTTTGACATTGAGTTTGGCGATGTCTATTCTCAATTTACCCCCATGGTTTTAAACCGAAGTCTTGAAGGAACTCAAACCACTTTGCGTTCTTTGCCTTTGATGATGGAATTGAAGAGCGTTTTTGCACGGGCGTTGCAGGCTGAAGAGGGCATTCAAAACAGCCGGTATGTCATCGGCCAGCAACTTCAAAAATCATTTTTAAACGAACGCTTCAACATCGCAGCCAATTGGATCTACAATTTTGATTCGGCCGGAAGCACAAAAAACGAAGGTTCGGGAATTGAAGATATCAGTAATTTAGTCTGGAGCCTTGAATTCAAAATGAAACCGTTCCAGGAAATGAATAACCAGATCGAAATCGGACGCAGTGTTTTTACTGATCATAACAGCACGCCTGATTCCGGCGATCGTTTCGGAACGGCGATTAAACTGAAGAACGATTATCGATTGTCCCACTTTTTAGGCTATTCTCAATTTTATTTTGACTATGAACGTGCGGATCCGGATTTTAAAACTGATTCAGGGTCGATGGCCGTAGATCGCGAGGCCGTCTATGTCCGGCTGAATCATCGGTTTGGACGGCGGCTGCGCATGGATGCCAGTTTTCGGGAGTATCACAATAATCTTGAAGAGGGATCTTCGACCACGCTTAGGACGAAAAACCCCTCGTTTAAGATCGATTTATATCCTTTTAGCCGGAATTTTGAATTCTTTGAAAAAATCAGATTACGGACCCAATATGATTTTAGAGAGAATCAGACCGGCGACCGCAGTGTCGGTAATCATACGCATGATTTCGGGCTGGCGCTTTCAAACCGTTACAAAATTTTTGATGTACAGTTGCGATGGGATTATTTGCGAACATTTGATTTTGTCAGCACCAGCGACCGGGCCAATCACCTTTTAGGTTTTCGTTTCGGATTGGATTACCGGTACGACTATTTTCAGATATCCCCTTATGTGGATATGACATTTCGTCTCGAAAGAAATTTTGAACCCAGTCAGAGGGATACGACCCGTGACTTAAGGTGGGGCATTAATCTGACTGTGCTTGAACGCTTTCGCCTCAATACGGCTTATGGCTATCTTTCGGTGGACCGCGCCGCGATGAATGAAGACAGTGTCGTGGAAACGTTTTTGATTGATTTGGAATGGGATATCCACCCCAATTGGATGTTGACCGGCCGTTACGACCGGCGTAATAATAATTTTCAAGAACCCAGTAACGATTATGGGGAGGACATCGGTGAGATACGATTGGTTTACCGGTTTTAAACGCCGGCTATGTATTGGAATTCAAACGGGAATCGGTTTGTTTTTTATTTTATTCTTTTTGGGTATGGCCTCTACCCCTCAAGCGAAAGAAAGTGACCGGGCCCAAGGGCTTCGTGCTCTACAAAGTATGGCCGATGCTTTTGAAAAAGAAGACTCAAATGCTTTTTTAGACTTTGTTTCGGATCAATATTCGCCTGAGACAAAAACGGAAGTAGAGGAACGGATTGAAGCTTTTTTTCATGATGCAGATCAGATCCGGATTCATCTGGTTGTGGATGTGATTTTGGAGTCTCAAGATCACTCATCCGTTGTTTTTCAAACACACTGGCAGAAAAGTTTTCTGTCCGAACCCGGTAACGCGATTCAAAAACAAACCGGAAAAACAGATTTTATCGTTAATGTGGCTGACAATCCTCTGCTTGAAAGCCAGCAGGGAGATTCTCTTTTTTAAGAGACTCTAAGAAAAATAAGGATATTCTGATGATAAAAAAATATTTTTCCTTTACGGTTCTGGCAATTTTCATCCTTTGCATGGGCGTGAGCGCATCAGATTTTTGTGTGCGAAATCTGTTTGCCGGGGATGCGAATGATTCTGGGGTGTCTTTGAATTTGACGATTCAGGAGCCAATTCATGCCGGTGACCGTTCGGTGCGTGGATCTTTTGAAGGTCTTGTTTATCAGGATGTCACCGTTACCCTATTAAAGGAAGGTGATGATGCACCGTTGGCAGAATACCGGGATGAGGGTTTAGCGAATCCTTTCTTCGATATTTTGGTGGATGAAGGTGCTCTTGCGGAAAATGATGTTCTTTTCGTCCGTTTTGCAGGTACGCAGGTGGAGGGGGGGATGCCTGTTGAGGCGGAGAGCCATCACGTGACGGTTTTGGGGCGTCGTGTTTACGGCAATCCGGTCATTACGATTCCGCTGATGCAGGGCAGTCAAACGGTTTCGGGAACTTTTGATGAAAATGCCGCGAATGTGACCATCAGTATTCATGCACTTAACGATGCAGGGAGCCCGCAACTGCCGGAACTCGGCAGCATACAGGCGCAGGGTGGCCATTTTGAAGTTCGTTTGAACCGCGTGCTGGAAGCGGAGGAAAGCATTGCCGCGGCTTTTCGCGGAATGCTGGACGGCCGGATTCAAGAAGGATTGAGTCCCTCAGTGCAGGTGCAAGCCCTGCCGCCTCTAACCCCTCCGGTACTGAGCGAACCTTTATATGAAGGGCAAAACATTTTGCAGGGAACATACGATGCAGTTTTTGGGACTGTTCGCATGGCCGCGTTGGCCCGCGACGCTGAAGGCCATGCCCGGGTGATTGCAACCGGCTCCGGACATGACGGCTCGTTTGAACTGACGCTTACGCGTGGGGAAACCCTCATTGAAGGGGAGCAAATTCGCGTGTCTATGGCCCCAAGCGGTTATCGTCAGGATGCGAAAAGCGAATGGATTGCCGTTCAGGATTCCGACAATTTGCCTGCGGATTTTGCAGTGACCGGGGTTGAAGACGTTACGCCTATTCATCGAGATGAATATTACTATGAAAAAGGCGATGTGTTGCAGTTTGACGTGACCGTTGAAAATTTGAATTATATTCCCGGCAGAAATTATGAGAATCTGCCCTTGGATTTGAAGCTGTGGACGGCATCCCATTGGTTTAGCCAACGGCACGTGATAGAACATATGGGCCGCAGCAAAGTCGTGCGATTTCAGATGGACACCTCGAATCCGGAGGTCAGGCCGACATTTAGCCGCAAGGCCATGGTGGAAGCTTTGGTGAATGGCTATCCCGGGCACCTGGAAGCCGTGAACATTGCCAATGACCGGTTCCGTTCTCCGGAACAATTTCATGTCGTGGAACCCGGTGAGCTGCCTTATCTGGATTACGAGAATGGCCGGCCGGATCTGGAAATTGTGAGTGTTGAGAACGTGACGCAGGGCCTTGAAGCACCTTACGCAAAGACAGACCATTTGAATTTTAATGTAACCGTGAGAAACAACCGGTTTGAAGAAGTGCGCGAAGTCAGGTATGTCAGTGTGACGGCGGATCTTTATGACGGAGTCCGCGTTGATGCTATCGGTGGCAACGGACGTCTCGACCGTATGCTTGAACAGACGGCTGTGATTCCCGTGGAGGTAAGCCTTGCACGGGCAACTCTGGGCGATAAAACCTTGAAATGGACCGTGGATCTTGCGGGCTTTATTCCCGAAACAAACGAGCGAAACAATGTTTTTACTTACCCCCAAACTCTTCCTTTAACTATGGAACGTCGGCCCCTCGGTGAGCGCCAGGTGATTGATTCGGATCTTCCGGATTTGATTGTCGAACACATCGAGAATGTGTCTGAAATACCCGGGCCGGAATACGAACTGGGAATGCCGTTGGATTTTGATGTGACATTTCGCAATGAGAATTTTGCCAGGACAGGTGTGTTGCGGAATGTTCCGGTGAAGTTGAGATTTGTCAATGAGATGGGTTTTAGCCAGGTGGTCCCGGTTTTGGAAGAAGAAACGGTGGTGCGTTTTCATGTCATGACGGAGGGTGGACACATTCGGCCCGGAGAAAAACACATTCAAGCCGAGGTTGATGACCTGGACAATGTTGAGGAGTTTTACGAGGACAATAATACCTTGGACATGGATGGGACGATTCAAATGATTGTACCTCCGGTATTCCGCAGCCCTCGGCCTTCGGATTTTTGGCAGCCCAAGCCGGATTTGACCGTGACCGACATACGGAACGTTACAGGCCATCCGGGTCCCTACCGGAAGGGTGAACGTTTGACGTTTGAAGTTACGGTGGTAAACCAAACCCATCAGCCGGGGCAGGTATTTCGTTCCGTGGCAGCGGGGCTGCGGGTTGTCAACGAACTCGGAATTCATCAGATTCAAAACGGATTTGAAGACGTGGGGGTTTTTCGGATTGAACTGGATACGGGAGATCCTTTCGTTCGGACCGGAGAAAAACATATCGTCGCGGAAGTTAACGATACGGGGACGATTCTCGAAGATAACACGGCCAACAACACTTTGGAATTGGAAGAGCCCATTGTCATTCTTCCGCGGGGAGACGAGGCGATTGAGCTTTCCGATATCCGCGTTGAATCCATTCGCATTGAACCCGAACATCCGGTGCGTGGGGATTATGTGACCCCCATTGTCCGTTTACGAAATGACGGTCAGGGTGAAACGGGATTATTTTATTCTTCCGTGACAGAGCCTACGGGAAAAAAGCATTCGTTCGAGACGCCGAATCTGCTTCCCGGGCAAAGTCTTGAAACGCGTCTCGAAGGTAAACACATCATGATCACATCACCCCTCAGAAACCAGAGATTTTCCGTAGAAGCGGATCAGTACGAACGGGTTGTGGAATCCGATGAGGAAAACAATACAGCCCGGATGGAGTTTGAGGTCCCGGCGCAGGGGGATATTCACTCCAGAGATTTTTATGTGGATCACGTGGAACGGTATCCGGAAAACGTGGTGGCGGGCGCCTACCATGAAGTGAATCTCGGGGACACGATCGAATTCCGAGTTCAGATCCGTGATAACGACTTTGTTTATGGGCAGGACCGTGCCGACCGGGTGCAGGCACGTATGATCGCCGGAGGTTGGCAGGGTGAATCTGAAGAAATCTTATCCAATGAAACTTGTTGGTTGCATTTTCGGGTTCCTGCGGATGAGGCGGGGGTCGGGATTTGGCCCATCCGGGTGGAGGTGGATCCGCATTTGGATTTTGATGAAAGCAACGAGGTGAACAACCGTTATGAATACCCCACCCGGCTTTGGGTCATGCCACAGGGAGCTTACGAACTCCAGCCCAGACCCGATCTGGTTATGGAATCTTTAAGCCTTACGCCGGCTGAACCCAGACGAGGTGACGCCGTCGCAGTCGGTTTTAGGGTGCGCAACGCAGGCAATGCCCGTTCCGGTTATTTTACGGTGGGGATCAATGCGGATCGCGAGCAAGGTGTGAGTGTTGAAAATTTAAATGCCGGAGAAGTTTTTGAGGGGAACGCGAGATCCCCCTTCATCGCAGGGTCAGACATTTCTCATCCTCAGAGCATTCGTGTCACCGCGGACCTATGGAATCGCGTGGAGGAACAAAACGAGGAGAATAATTCTCTGACAAGGCGGCTGGATCTGACGATGCCCTTTTATGCCGATACCCATGATCTTTACATTAGCTCTGTCACTCAAACGCCGCATAGCACCTTGCGCAATGGTTTCCGGGAAGTTAATCTGAATGAAAATATTGGATTAGAAGTGTTTGTTCGTGATAACGATTACAACCCCATTACGCAGGAAGCCGTCTTGGAAGGTGCCCGTATAAGGCTTATCGTCGGTGACTGGAGTGCGGAAGAAAACGTCCGTCTTGAAAACGGCAGAGGTTCGATTGTTTTTAACGTGCCCGCACAGGATTTGGGTTTAGGGGAACATGCGGTCACCGTCAGGGTGATGCCGCCTGAGGGCATTGAAGAGTCCAATACGGACAACAACCTGTATGAGCGTGCAATGCCGGTGTTGGTCTTAGCACAAGGCGCCTTGGAACCGATGCGTTGGCCGGAACTCGGGATCGCGGAATTCAGGTTGGACCCCAACCCGGTGCACGTGGGTGAGCGGATTTATCCGTGGCTGCGTGTGACCAATAGCGGTGACCGGGCGGCCGGAGAATTCAGAGTGAGGATGACTAACTATGCGGCTCCGATTCCCGGAGGCGAGGGCGCGGGAGCCTTTGCAACGTACGAACATGTGGTGGAAGGTCTGGAGCCCGGCGAGTCTCACGTGATTGACTGGCGCGACTTATATCACGGAGACGTCTATGTCACGGCGAGCCAAGCCGGAGTATTCTCTTTGAATGCCCAGGTGGATCCGGACAATGAGGTAATTGAGACCGTCGACGACAATAACTTCGGCAGCGCCGGAACGCGGGTCTTACCGCGTCAGGGGCATGACTTGATGGCCGGTCAATTGTTCGCTGATAACGTCTTTGAACACAGGCCGGCTCAGGAATTATTTACCGGTGAGGTGGCGAGTTTTCAGGTCACGGTGACCAATAACGGGTCGGAAACAATTCCTGACTTTGGCGTGGCCTTTTATCCTGAAGAGGGCGCGATGCCTGTCACCCGGCGAAATGAAACACCGTTGCGGTCCCTGGACTCTCAGACGTTTTTTTTCAGCGGTGTGACGTATGATCATCCGGGACAGAAGCGGGCTTGGGTGGATGTGGATGACGAAGGGCAGATCCAGGAACTAAATGAGAATAACAACCACAGTGAGACTCTAATTTCCGTGCAGCAGGATGAACGCGGTCTGGACGGATACACGCCGCCTGTCATCGAAGAACCCGTGCATGCATGGGATCCGCTGATTAGGGTCCGTTGTGACGAGCGTTTCAATGTGCTTGCGGATGAGAGCTCGTGGATTCGGATTTTCCGGGTTGGCAGAGACGGTCACATCAACGCCATGCCGACGGGGAGCTCACTCGCCCAGGGAAGTTTGGTTGAGGTCAGGCATGACGGTTTTGGGATGGTGCATGATGGTGAAAGCCTGATCGCGGTCCATGAAATCACACGGGAAGGAGAAACGCTGAGACTGATGAGTGAAATCGTACGGGCTCTACCCCGGGAGGATTTTCAGTCTCCGGTGATCCAAGAGCCGGTGAATGTGTTGGATGAAGCGGTTCGGGGAACTTGTGACGCTGCCTGGGGCGGAACTGTGCACGTGTTCCTTGCAGGAGACAACGGCCGGCCCGGACGGGACAGCCGTGGCATGGCGCCTTGTGAAAACGGATTGTTTGAAATCCCTTTGAGGATTTCGCTTGAAGGCGGAGACCGGCTTTTCCCCGTATTAAGAGACGCAACTAAAGAAGGGGTTCGAATTTCTGAAAATATTGGGCCGGCTGTGGATGTACAGGGGGAGCGAAGAGCCGAGGACGCTGTAGATTATGCCGCACCTGCAATTATTGGACCCGTCTATGCGTTTGATGAAAACGTACGGATTACGTTTGATCCTGAGATGGACCGTTTGTCCGATTTGTTGGACAATCTGGTGATTTTGGGGCCGGATCCTTTACTTCCAAGGCAGGAGCATCGACTGGCCCGTGTCACAACGCATGGAGAGGGTGAAATTAATGTGCGGTTGGCTGAAGACGCCAGGGCAGGGGATGAAATTTATGCCGTACATTCCGAAAGATTGCCACGGACCGGAGAAATCATCACAAGGACCAGTGAGCGGATTACGGTGCTGCCCCGGGAAGATTATTGGCCGCCGCGGATTGACGAGCCTGTCATTGCAGGGACAAGATCTGTGGAAGGGGCGTGCCACCCAAACACTGCGGACGGAGAAATTAGCATTCATCTCATGAATCAATGGGGCGGACGCGCTGAAGAACTGGGTTCGACCAGGGCCTGCGAGGAAGGACGCTTTCGCGTGGAATTGAACCGTGCATTGGAAGAGGAAGAACAAATTGCACCCCTGTTTCATGGAAACTTAGAAACCCATGTCTTTGTCAATCAGGACCAGGGAAACATCGTGACCGTGGCGGCTGAAGCTGAAGAGAAACAGGGGGGGCAAGCCCAGGTTGCTCCCAAAAAGAAAACGGCATCTTTTTTTAAGCGGCTTTTTATTGATGACCCCGTCGATGAACCGGAAAGTCCCTGGTTTAAAAAACAGGCGCAAAAGCAGAAAGAAAAACCAAAAGAAAAAATGACCCCTGCACAGGAAAAAATAATCCAGGGGATTGAAAAACAAATTCCCAAAAGTTTTTTGGAACAATTAGCACGGAAAACGCTTTTGAAATTAATCCGTTCTTATGAAACCAAAGACTTAAGCGGTTTTATGGAGTTGGTTTCAGAAGAGTTTATTTCCGGCGATGGAAAGAGGGCGGGAGACCTTGAGAATTCGTTGATGACGGATTTTGAAGAACTGATAAATCCTAGGCTTAAGATTCGTTCCATTAACAATATCCAGACAGAACCTTTCAATTCATGGCTGGTATCGATGAGTGCCGATTGGAATCGTGATGCGGATGTGGAGGTGGGCGGTCAGAGGAAAAAATGGCTTTATGAAGGAAGAACGCAATTTGTGTTTCATGTCGCGATGACAGAAGAGTCGATTCTAAAAGCCTTGAACGATCCGAAAAATTTTGATTACCGTACCGCACAGTGGATGAGTGAGCTCCATAGACTGCGGGGCGATCTCTTTTTCGGGATTACCAATCTGCAGGGCGTTCTGCTGATTACTCCCGGCGTGGCCGGACGCAGAAGCACGCTTGATAATCAGAAAGTAACCAGTAATCAGGCCGCCGGAGAAACGGGAGCCAATGATCCGTCACAGGCAAGTCGTGTTTTGCAAAATGAAACCGGAGAAATGTTTTCGTCAGCTGCCGAGCACCGGGCCTTTAATTTTGTAAGCGGTTCCACGGAAACATTTTTCTTTCCGGCACCGGCTGTGGGGGATCTCTACATTGATTTTACAACCGGGCTTTTGACAACCAACGGAAGTGCAAAAATTGCAGCGGTTCCGTCACTCACGCTTGCAAACTTTAATGACTACACAAAAGACCGTGAACCCACTTCAACAACGCTTGCGCTGACAAGCGGTCCCGGATTTCTCGTCAAAACGCGTTCCGGTACTTTTGCCAAAATGTATTTAACCACCATTGATACGGGACCTCCGACTCAGGTGGAGTTTTCGTATTCCCATCAGCCCGACGGGTCCGGTAATTTAGTTTCTACAGATTAGGTTCTATATCGACAGGTCTTCCTAAGCCATTGCATAGAAAGGACTGCAGGAAGATCTGTCCCTGAATAAATCAACTTGACAGATTTAAAAATTTGATAATAATTATTATTTAATAATAATTATTTAATTGGGAAGGGAATGCTGTGGAGAGTCAAACCCATTTGAATCAGAAAGTGCAGCGGTTTTCCGAGGAATGCCGTCAGAAGGGCCTGAGTGTGACCCATCAAAGGCTTGCTGTCTATAAGAAGCTGGCCGCGACCAAGTCGCACCCCACGGTCGAGGAGCTTTATGATTTGATTGTCCCTGATTTTCCGATGATGTCTCTTGCAACAGTCTATAAAACGCTTGAGACTTTTGAAAAACATGGCTTTGTTTCTAAGACCCGCCCGACAGGCGAGAAGGCCCGGTTTGATGCGAATTTAAATCCGCATCATCATCTGGTTTGTAAGGTCTGCGGGTGTATTGAGGATGTCTATGACGAGGCATTATCACGCATCAACCTGCCTGATACAAAAACTTCAAACTTCAGAATTGAGGATTTTCGCGTGGATTTTCGCGGAGTCTGCAGCGAGTGCCAATAACATAACCTAATTCAACAACACAAGGTGTGAAAAGCGTGGACGGTAACCGCACATATCGGCTATCATACACCTTCACTCATACCGTACTTACCGGAGGTAATTAGATGGAAACAGTTAAAGTTGGTAAACCCGTTCCCGATGTCGCAGCCCAGGCTCTTGTCGCCGACGGCTCTTTTAAAAATGTTAAGATTTCTGATTTTAAAGGAAAGTGGGTCGTACTTTTCTTTTATCCGCTGGATTTCACGTTTGTGTGCCCGACCGAAATTCAGGGTTTTGACGCTAAGTATGAAGAATTTAAAAAACTGGGTGCCGAAGTTTTGACGGCCAGCACCGACAGCGTTTTCTCTCACAAGGCCTGGCAGGCACAGGGGCTTGGAAAACTGAAGTTTCCGATGATTGGCGATACCAACCACGACGTCAGCCGTACTTTCGGCGTTCTGGTGGAAGAAAAGGGAATTGCCCTTCGCGGAACGTTTATCATTGATCCGGATGGTATTTTAAAAAGCGCAGTGGTCAATGACCTTTCGGTCGGCCGCAGTGTGGATGAAACCTTGAGAACTTTGCAGGCTTTTCAAACCGGCGAACTTGTGCAGTGCGGCTGGAAACCCGGCGAAAAAACTCTGGGTAAAGCCTAATTCGCGAAATAGCGCGAAATTAAAAAACTGCGAAACAGACGCGAAAAGGGATGCGTTTTTGCGTTATCTCTTTTTCGCGTCTGTTTCGCGATTTCATTCCTATGATTAAAACCAAAGTCATTAAAAGACCCGAGTTTACCTTTTGGGAGAGAATCTATCTTCCCGAGATTATCAAGGGTGTCTGCATTACGGCCCGGCATTTCTGGAAAAACATGTTTTTTCATGTGATGCACAAACTGGGGTTATTTAAGGCAATTCAGGCCGCTGTGACCATTATGTATCCGGAGGAAAAACGTAATCTGGCCACCCGGCTTAGAACACGCCACCGGCTGGCCAAGCGCGAAGACGGCTCTCCCCGCTGTGTTGCCTGTATGATGTGTGAAACAGTTTGTCCCGCACGCTGTATTTATATTGTGGCGGAAGGTCATCCCGATCCCAACATTGAAAAACGTCCCGCCAGTTTTGATATCAATCTGGGTAAATGTATCTATTGCGGTTTTTGTGTCGAGGCCTGTCCTGAAGATGCGATTCGCATGGATACGCAGATTCTTGATATCGCCGCTTTAAGCCGCAACGGAATGCAGCTGGATATTAATGAGCTTCTTAATCCTGATCCGAATTACACTAGAATAAACCGCAATTAAAAATTAAGAATGAAAAATGAATCATAATTGTGCCGCTTTGCGGCATAAATGTCTTGTTACAGGCGAGACACCACAATTTTAAATTTTTCATTCTTAACTATTCATTGTCTTTATGCTCAAGCCGGTCAATAATCCTCCTAATCCCTTTCATTCGCATTGCATTGAATACCTTGATGGCCTGACGCCCCAGACGAATATTCAGATTTTTGAAGATGCCACGCGCAGCATTCTTGCCCGTAATGATTCACCCGATTTGACCCACCGCTGGAGTTTAAATCCCTATCGCGGATGTACGCACGCCTGTAGCTATTGTTATGCCAGGCCCAGTCATGAATATCTGGATTTCGGGGCAGGTACGGATTTTGAAACCAAAATTGTGATCAAGAAAAAAGCGCCTGAGCTTTTGCGCCAGACCTTTCTTAAAAAAAACTGGAAAGGGGAAGAAATTTTATTTTCGGGAGATACGGATTGTTACCAGCCGCTTGAGGCCTGCTACGAGCTCACACGCGAGTGTTTGAAGGTCTGTCTGGAATTCGGCAATCCGCTTAGTATCATCACCAAATCTTTTTTAATGATCCGTGATCTTGATCTTTTGAGTGCTTTGCATGAACGAACACATCTTTTTGTGACCGTGAGCATCCCTTTCTGGAATGAAAGCGACGCGCGTAAAATGGAACCGAATGCCGCATCGGTCCGAAAACGTTTTGAAGCAGTCGAGCTTTTGGCTAAACGCGGAATCAAGGTCGGTTTATTGGTGGCACCGTTGATTCCCGGACTCAATGATTCGGACATTCCGTCTATTCTTAAAGAAGCTGCCCGCCGGGGAGCACAGTATGCCGAGCCTATTTTGCTCAGGCTGCCGGGTAGTGTGAAACCGGTTTTTGAGGAGCGCATCCGGCAACTTTATCCAATGCGGACCGATAAAATTTTGAGTCGCATGCGCAGCATGCGCGGCGGTAAACTCTATGATTCGACTTTCGGAAATCGCCATCGAGGCCATGGGCCCTATTGGGACAATCTGGAAAAAATTTTCAGGATGACCTGCCGCCGGCTTGGGCTTAATCGGTCTGTCACAATGCCGCAAAGACCCGGGTTTCTACGTCCCGGCCTGCAAAAAGAATTGTTTTAGGTGCTGTATTCCAATTTGAGCCAGTGAGAACTTTGATTTTAAACCAACAGGAAAGTACAGCCTAACTTATTGGAAATAATTGAGTTATGTGTGTATAATACCTAAAATTGAAATCGTGAGTATCCCTTTTAGGGGTAGCGCGGATCTTTATCGATTTAACAATTCATGTTATTCTGGAATCCGCATGAAGGCGCACCCGGCTGCGGTGCGCCGTTTATTTTGTCGGGATCACTTAATTTTTTAGGGTAAAGTTTATCTATGTCAAAAAACATTTTAATCGCCGAAGATGAGGAACATATTCGCACCTTAATTGCTAATCGTGTTAAACAGTTGGGTTATAATATTTTACATGCTTCAACCGGTGATGAGGCCTTAAAGCTTATCGAGGAAAAACCCGATTTAGTCATTTTGGATATTATGATGCCGGTTCCGGACGGGCTTGAGGTTTGCCGCCGGATAAAAAGAAATCCCGAATACAAATCAATCCCGGTGATGATTTTGACCTGTAAGACCCTGGACAGCGACTATGCCTGTGCAATTGAGTCCGGGGCGAATGCCTTTCTGACAAAACCTTATGATTCCGAGAAATTATACCAACAGATCAGACTTTTATTGGGTTGTTAATGAGGGTAAGAAAAGCCCGTTTAAATAAACCGGGCAGGTTTGAGAGATGATGAAGCGAGCGGTTGCAAAAAGAATTTTAATGATCGATGATGAGGTTGATTTGGGCCGTATGGTGAAGATTAACCTCGAAAAAGACGGACACTATCAAGTAGATACATTAGCCGACCCCCTGGAAGGGTTCGAAAAAATTAAGGCCGCCGATTATGATCTGATTTTATTGGATGTTTTAATGCCGGCCATGTCCGGTTTTAAATTAGTTGAAAAGATCAGGGAGCTTGGCGGCAGGATTGGTACGGTGCCGATTGTGGTGATATCGGGTAAGAAAACGATGGAAGATTTATTCCATTCGTCGGATATTCATTCTTTTATCATCAAACCGTTTGAAATCGCTGAACTCATTAATGCGATTGAATCGGCCTGTGCCAAACCGCGTAACTTCGAGGGCGAGGACCTGGCCATGGCGCAAATCAATGGTCAGGGCCGCAAAGTCGTGCTCTCGGGGGTTGAAGACTTTGTTGTGTGCAGGATCAGGGATTATCTTGAACAGAGAGGTTTTGTGGTTGCGATCGGCGTCGGTGAAGAAGATACGCTGCGCCAGGCCGAATCGTTAAAATCCGAATACATTATTTGTCAGTTTTGGGATGATCGTGATAAGTTTAATACCGTGGAAATTTATCGGGACGCTAAAAACAGTTCCGTATTAAAAAAAAGCCGTTTCCTTGTGTTTTGTAAAGACAATATCAGTCTTGAAGCCGCGCAGTATCTTCCGAAAGACAGTATCATTGCTTTCCACAACAGCCCGGATCTGATGCAGAAATTGGGACGGCATTTGATGCGCTCTTAGTGGCTGTTCAATTAAAACCGAGCAACACTTTGAATTGATTACAGCCGCTTGTCCCAACACATCGGTGTTGGGAACATAACCGTATTTTGAATTCCGGTCCGCGAATCAATTTTTTCCAAGGAGTTGAAAATGAGTGTCTTATTACAGGTTAATAACATCTGCAAACATTATGGCCCGGTCCCTATTTTAGATGATGCCAGCGCTTCGTTTTCCAAAGGCCAGAAAATAGGTGTCATTGGGCGTAACGGGGCGGGAAAATCCACGTTGTGCAAAATTATTATCGGCCAGGAAGAACAGGATTCGGGAACGATCAGCCGTAACAGTGAATTACGCCTGAGCTATCTCGAACAGCACGACCCCTACAAATTAGATGAAACGGTTGCGGATTTTTTGGTGCGTTATACCGGCAAGGAAGAATGGCAATGCGGTGAACTGGCTGCAAAATTTCAAATTGATTATGACCGTCTTTATCAACCGATTGCGAATTTGGCCGGCGGGTACCGGACACGCGTCAAATTAACGGCCATGCTTCTGGGCGAACCCAATTTTCTCATTCTTGACGAGCCGACAAACTATCTCGACTTAAGTACCCTCATTCTGCTTGAAAACTTCCTCCTGGATTTTAACGGAGGATACTTGATCGTTTCACATGACCGTGAATTTTTAAAACGCACCTGTGATCATACACTTGAAATCGAAAGCGGCCGCCTGACGCTTTATCCCGGATCCATTGAAGAATATTTTGAATTCAAAGAAGAACAGCGCGCGCAGACATTGGCCTATAACCGTACGATTGAGAAAAAGAGAGAACAGCTGGAATCATTTGTTGAACGTTTTCGTGCAAAAGCCTCTAAGGCCACACAGGCTAAGTCTAAAATGAAACAACTCGGCAAATTAAAAACGATTGAAGTGGCCCATACATTGAGTACCGTACGGATTAAAATCCCGCCGGTTGAAAGTAAGGCGGGAATGGCCCTGCGTTGCGAGGATCTTGCAATCGGTTACCCTGAAAAAGTTATTTCGGAACACATTGATATGGAGATTGATCGTGGTGAAAAAGTGGCGGTTTTAGGCGATAACGGGCAGGGGAAAACGACATTCCTGCGCACCATTGCCGGGAATCTTCAAACCAAGGGGGGGCGTTTTAGCTGGGGATCTTTCTTAAAGATTGCCTATTATGCCCAGCATGTATTCTCAAATCTTCATCCCGAAGACGATGTTTACAGTCATTTGGCACGGGAAGCGGCCGAGGGTGTGAGTATGCAGGATGTTCTGGATATGGCCGGCAGCTTTCTTTTTAAAGGGGATGACGTTAAAAAGAAAGTGACGGTCTTAAGCGGCGGCGAACGGGCGCGTCTCATTTTAGCCGGTTTGCTTTTGGCCAAACATCAGGTGCTGCTTTTGGATGAACCGACAAACCATCTTGATTTTGAAACGGTCGAGGCCCTTGCGGTGGCATTGAAAAGTTTTGACGGAACGGTCTTTTTTATCAGTCATGACCGCACGTTTGTCAATATGATCGCGACCAATATTATTCAGGTCAAAGACGGCACCGTTACCCGTTATCCCGGCACCTACGAAGACTATGTCTATTATCTTGAAAGTTCGGCACGCAGCTCTTTTGGAAAACCCGAAGAAGACAACGGTGATAAGAAGCCGGCTAAAAAGAAGAATAAAAAGAACATTTCTGCGGAAGCGGAAGATGATCAGGATTCAGATGACCGGGACGGTGAGGATTACGATGATGAAGAGACGCCCGGTGATTACCGAGAAATCAAAAAAGAGATTTCCGATCTGAATATCAAGGCAAGTAAAGCCGAGAGGCGCATGCAGCACCATATCCGAGAGCGGGATAAATTTTTAGGCGAGGTTGAACGAAATCCCGCTCATTTCTCACAGGAACGCAACGATAAGATTAAAGCGCATACGATTGAAGCGGAAAATGCCGAAGACGAATGGATGAAGATCCAGCGCAAAATCGAGAAGCTGAAAAAACAGTTGAGCCCGAAATCATAACGGTGGACCGGACATGAAAGAGAAACCTGCCTCTGAAGGGCATGCGGATTATGGCTATATTCAAAACCCCGAAGACCTTGCCCGGCTGACGGATACCCTGCGTGACGCGCCCCGCGTGGCCATCGATACCGAAGCCAACGGCATGCACCGTTATTTTGAAAAAGTATGCCTGATTCAGGTGGGTTGTGGCGGCACCTGTTATGTCGTAGATCCGCTGGCCGGATATCCACTGAGCGATTTCCTTGATGTGTTGTCCCGCAAAGAAGTCATTTTGCATGGATCGGACTATGATCTCAGGATGTTGAAGAAAACATTTAATTTTTCTCCCCGGGCTTTAGTTTTTGATACAAAACTTGCGGCCCAGGTTCTGGGTTATGAGAAATTCGGCCTTGCGGCCCTGGTTGAAAAATTTTTCGGCGTGGTACTGCCCAAAACCGGTCAGAAGGCCGATTGGTCCCAAAGGCCGCTTTCGGTTAAATTACTTCAATATGCCGCCAACGATGTAAAATATCTGGAATCATTAGCGGTGATTCTGTCACAGAACCTCGCGAAATTAGGGCGCTCAGACTGGCACCTGCAGTGTTGTGAACGCATGGTTGAGGTGACAGGCATGGACGAGAAAACTAAAACCAAAGAACCCTGGCGCATTAAGGGATCTTCAAAGTTACCGCCGCGGACGCTTGCTTTTGTCCGGGAGCTTTGGCATTGGCGCGATGGCGAAGCGCAGCGCAGAGACAGACCTCCGTTTATGATTATGAGAAATGAGGACCTCATTGCTTTGGCTGAACGGCGGATTAAAAATCCTACGCAGCCGCTTGAACAGGTGCTGCCGTTTTTAAAGAAGCTTCCTGCCCAGGTGATGGAGCGGTTGCAAAAGGCGTGTCTGAAGGCTGGAAATTTATCAGAAAGCGAATGGCCTGTTTTGCCTAAGAAAACTTTTAAACCCAGAATTTCTTTTGACTATGAACAGGTGGATCTTCTGGCGGCCTCCTGTAAAGAGATTGCCGGGAAATTATCCATAGAACCGTCTTTTATCGCACCGCGTGCTGCCATGGAAGCGGTGATTCAAAAGCGTGCCCGGTCCGTTCAGGAAATTATGGAAGCCAGCGGGTTGATGCGCTGGCAGGCGGAATTAATCCTGCCGGCTGCGACAGATCTCCTTGGACAGGATTCTTGACGCGGATTTTCCATGCCGCTAAAATATTCTTATAATTCCTAAAATCTCCGGTCAGTAACGATTGTTTTTTAACATCATTTGCGCTCATGGGTAGATCAACAAAGGAGGCGTTTCTTTGAAAAAAATCGATTGGGATGAAAAAATGAGCATGGGCATTAACGCCATTGATGTGCATCACCAAAAACTGATCGGTTATATCAATGCTCTCCAGGAAGCCGTTGACAAAGGTCAGACTGACAAAGCCTTTTTAGAAGATCTCGTTGACCGGTTGATTGATTATACGGATTATCATTTTTCCGCTGAGGAAAAATACATGAAGCTTTATGAATACCCCGAATTAAAATCCCACTGCGAAGAACATACGGCATTCATTGCCGAGGTTAAACGTTTCAAAGATTTTTTACAAGCAAAGCCCACCGAGAAGCTTGAAGCTCAGATGCTTTCTTATCTTCAAACCTGGCTGATCCATCATATTCTGATTATTGATAAAGAATATGCGATCTATTTTTCCGAAAAAGGGATCAAAATCGACCGCTAAGTTCGGGCATGGGAAAGTTATGCCTTATGGTTTTTGGGAATCCTTAGTGCGATTAGAAAAAAAGATAAAAATAGTGTTAAAGAAACAATCAGTGCCTTTTGTCGAGACGAGGAGATCCTTTAGCCGTAGGCGAAAGAGCTCCGAGGGAGACGGCACGTTTTGTAACACTATTTTTATCTTTTAGCTTTGAGGACAAGGATTTCAGCAGGGTTACGCCTTATAGGCCAAATAAGGTGAGAGCCACTTTTCGACTTCCGTAAATGGAATGCTTTTACGCTTGGCATAATCTTCCACCTGATCTTTTTCGATTTTGCCCACGGCGAAGTATTTGGATTCAGAATGGGCAAAGTAGAAGCCGGAGACGGCTGCGGCCGGGAACATGGCGAAATTTTCGGTCAGACGGACATCCGCATTTTTTTCCGCACTCAACAAATCAAATAGAATCCTTTTTTCGGTATGGTCCGGACAGGCGGGGTAACCCGGCGCCGGGCGAATTCCTCGGTATTTAGACTTAATAAGTTCTTCGTTGCTGAAATTCTCATCTTGGGCATAACCCCAGAATTCTTTACGTGTACGCTCATGAAGGTATTCGGCAAAGGCCTCGGCCAGGCGGTCGGCCAGAGCCTTGAGCATGATCGCGCCGTAGTCATCGTGATTCTGTTCAAAGCGCCGCACATGTTCCTCAATGCCGATTCCGGCGGTGGAGACAAAACAGCCGAAATAGTCTTTAAGGCCCGAATTTTTGGGTGCAATAAAATCACTTAAAGCCAGGTTGGGCTGCCCCTGCGGTTTTTCGGTCTGCTGACGCAGGGTGTGAAAAACGGCCAGGATTTTATTCCGGTTTTCATCCGTATAAAGCTCGATATCGTCACCCGTTGAATTGGCCGGAAAAAAACCCAGCACGGCTTTGGCCGTAAGCCAGTTTTCACGGACGATTTTCTGGAGCATGATCTGAGCATCCTTGAAAAGAGTTTGAGCCTCTTTTCCGGCGTTTTTGTCTTCAAGAATGTCCGGGTAACGGCCGCGAAGCTCCCAAGTATGAAAAAAAGGTGTCCAATCAATGTAATTGAGCAATGTTTCCAGCGGCTGCTCGTCAATGATATTCAGACCTAAAGAGGAAGGGCGTGCGATCGAGTCAGAGTTCCACTGAACCGGCGCTTTGTTGGCACGGGCCTGCTCAAGGGTTAAAAACTTGAACTTTTCTCTGCCGGAATCATGCTGAGTGCGTAATTGGGCATAATCGGATTTAAGGGTTTGAACATATTCAGAGCGTGCGGTGGTACTTATCAGTTTACCGACCACACCGCTGCTTCGCGAAGCATCGGTGACGTGGATGACGGGCCCGCTGTAAGCAGGATCAATTTTGACGGCCGTATGAATTTTTGACGTGGTTGCGCCGCCGATCAGAAGCGGGGTGGCTAGTTTGCGCCGCTGCATTTCACTGGCCACATGGATCATTTCATCCAGGGAAGGTGTGATCAGACCGCTTAAACCGATAATATCCACATTGTTTTTTTCCGCTTCATCAAGAATTTTTTCAAGCGGGACCATTACGCCCAAATCAATAACCTCATAATTATTGCAACCGAGGACCACTCCGACAATATTTTTGCCGATATCGTGAACGTCGCCTTTAACCGTGGCCATGAGGACGCGGCCCGCCGAACGCCTGCCGCCTGATTTTTCTTTTTCAATAAGCGGAGTTAGATACGCAACCGCCTTTTTCATGACGCGTGCGCTTTTGACGACCTGCGGCAGAAACATTTTGCCGGCCCCGAAAAGATCCCCGACAATTTTCATGCCGTCCATCAAAGGGCCTTCAATAATTCCAAGAGCCTTTGAATGTTTCGGGATAATCTCTTCGAGGTCTTCATCGATATAATCGGTAATGCCGTGAACCAGGGCGTGGGCAAGGCGTTTTTCAACCGGTTCTTTACGCCACTTGATTTCTTTGACCGTATCCTTTTTTTCAGTTTTAAGCGTTTCGGCAAAGGCCAAAAGTTTTTCGGTGGCATCCGGTTTGCGGTTTAAAACAAGATCTTCAATCAGTCCAAGAAGATCTCTGGGGATGTCCTCATAAACGGTCAGCAGGCCCGGATTGACAATGCCGGTATCCAGCCCTGCGCCAATCGCGTGATAGAGAAAAGAAGCATGGATGGCTTCGCGGACCGTATTCATCCCCCTGAAAGAAAACGAGACATTGCTGATGCCGCCGGTCAGATGAGCGCCGGGCAGATTTTTTTTAATCAGGCGGCAGGCTTCTATATATTCCACGGCATAGTTATTGTGTTCCTCCATACCGGTACCGATGGTCAGGACATTTGGATCGAAAAAGATATCTTCGGGTGGAAAACCCAGCTGGACGGTCAGGATGTCATAGGAACGTTTGCAGATTTCAAATTTGCGTTTGGCCGTATCGGCCTGACCTTTTTCATCAAAGGCCATAACCACGACGGCAGCGCCGTATCGGCGTATCCGGGAAGCGCGTTCTTTGAAAATTTCTTCACCTTCTTTGAGGCTGATCGAATTAACGATCGATTTGCCCTGAAGACATTTTAAACCGGCTTCAATGACCGTCCACTTAGAAGAATCGATCATGACCGGAACCTTGGCGATTTCGGGCTCGGCCGAAATTAGATTCATAAATTGAGTCATCACCGCTTCGGAGTCGATCAGCCCCTCATCGACGTTGATGTCGATGACACCCGCACCCGCTTCGATCTGCTGCGCTGCAATTTTGACCGCACCTTCAAAATCATTTTCCTTGATCATTCGGGCAAATTTGGGTGAGCCCGTAATATTGGTGCGTTCGCCGATATTGGTGAAGTTGCTATCGGGTCTTAAGACGAGCGGTTCAAGGCCGCTCAGGCGTGTGTAGCGGGCGACATCGGGAATTTTGCGCGGCATATAGCGGCTGACGGTCTGGGCAATTTTGTGAATATGGGCCGGTGTGGTTCCGCAGCAGCCGCCGATGATATTGATCAAACCATCTCTGGCAAATCCGTCAATGATTGAAGCCATGTAATCCGGGCTTTGATCATATTCACCGAACTGGTTGGGCAGCCCAGCGTTCGGGTGGGCGCTGATATAACAATTAGAGAGTCTTGAAAGTTCTTCGATGTAGGGGCGTAAATCTTCCGCGCCCAGTGCGCAATTGAGCCCCACCGCGAAGAGTCCGGCGTGATTGATGGAGTTCCAGAAAGCCTCGGCGGTTTGTCCCGAAAGGGTGCGCCCGCTTTTATCGGTGATAGTGCCGCTGACCATTAAAGGAATTTTTTTTCCGCTTTTTTCAAAAAACTCTAATGCGGCATAAAGAGCGGCTTTGCAGTTGAGTGTATCAAAGACCGTCTCCACCAAAAGCAGGTCGACTTCGCCGTCGGCCAGGCCTTTGATTTGTTCCAAGTAGCACTCGACCAGATCATCAAAGGTGACGGCGCGGTAGCCCGGGTCATTCACATCGGGTGAGAGTGAAGCCGTACGGTTGGTCGGACCGATGGAACCGGCGACAAAACGCGGTTTGTCCGGGGTTTTTTGAGTATAAGCCTCGGCCGCTTCTTTAGCGACTCTGGCTGCCGCGAGGTTTAGGCGGTAGACTTCGCTTTCCATGCCGTAATCGGCCATGGAAATGCGGTTGGCATTAAAACTGTTGGTTTCGACAATGTCACAGCCGGCCTCAAAATAAGCTTCATGAATTTTTTTAATTAAATGAGGCTGAGTCACACAGAGGGCATCGTTATTGCCTTTAAGCTCGCGTGGATGGTTTTTATAAATTTCACCCCGGTATCCGGCCTCATCGAGTTTGTAGGCCTGGATCATGGTGCCCATGGCACCGTCCAGGACGAGGATGCGTTTTTTAATCTCTTCTTCGATATTCGGCATTTATTTTTCCTTTGTGCGATCCCATGAAATCAATTGGAATGCAGTACGGGCTCCACAGTTCAACGCTGATGGAGCATTAGCGGATTATTATAGCAGAGGAAACAAGGGGTAACAGGTCTTTAGAGCGGCCTGGCCTGGGGTTTCAAAAATTCAATCACACGGTCTTCCATCCACATGCCCATCTTCCAGGGCCATGATCCGCTGACAAACCCGAGATGTCCTCCGGTCGGAGTGATCAGGGCGTGCAGGTATTTTGACGAATCAACAAGGGTATGCGGAAAAAATTTACCGGGATAGAAAGAGTCATTATCGGCATGCACAAGCAGGCTCGGCACCCGGATCTTGTCTAACACATGAATGCAGCCCGATTGTTTCCAATAATCATATTCGTCTTTAAACCCGTTAATTTTGGAAGTGACTTCCCGGTCAAAGGCACGGAAGGTCGAGGCCCAACGCACCTTCCATTTGTTGATTAACCCCGGAAACTGTCTGGCCTTGGCAAATGTTTTACGTTTGAGCGTGAATAAAAGTTTGCGGGTGTAGATTTGCCGGTTAAGACCCCGGTCAAGGACCTCGGCGGCTTTAACCAGATCATAGGGGGCTGAAACCGATGCAGCCTTTTGAATGATTTTTTCCGCATCTCCGCCTTTTTCTCCGAGCCATTTGAGGACCAGGTTTCCTCCGATAGAAAAACCGACCATGTAGACGGCTTTCATCGTGCAGTTTTTAAGCACATAGCCGACCACCGGATCCAGATCCTCGGTTTTGCCCGAATGATAGGAGACCTTAAGCCGGTTAGGCTCCCCACTACAGCCGCGCATATTCATGCATGCGGCCTGCCAGCCCAGGGCGTGGAGCTTTGAGAGAAATCCACGGACATAGCGTGCATCGGATGAGCCCTCAAGGCCATGAACAATGATCACAAGGGGAGCATCCTGGCGGCCTTCTAAAAAATCAATATCCAGGAAATCTCCGTCTTCCAACTCAATGCGCCTGCGGGTCAGGGGTGTTTTGGGGGCCGGCCTGAAAAAATAGGCAAAGATCGTGTGCAAATGCGATCCGGGGCACCACCACGCAGGTTGATAAGGATGTTTAGTCTCAATTTGCATATGGGTATAATAAGCCGACAGGTTAAAAAAGCTATGCTAAAATATACTTTTATTTAAATCTAGTACCGTTTGACATTTAATTTTATCGGTAGACGGCACAGTACTGCGAACCCATAAAATTAATTGCCGCGCAGTACCGGATGCATGACTTATTTTTGCACGCAGACTTTTGGGGGATAAATTTTATGGCGAATACTTATTCATTCGGTTTTAAACTTAAGTTTTTAGGAACCCTGTTTATTGCCGGTTGTGTCTTGTTGATACCCAAAGCCGAGGCCGGTTTTTTGGATCAATTAAAAGAAACGATTTCCGCCAAAACCCAGATGCCGTCCGATTCGGCGCAGGTCCCTGCGGATGCCACAATCATCAGCGGCTTAAAAGAGGCTTTGAGTATCGGAATTAAAAAGGCGGTGGAGAATGCCGGTGTCGAGGACGGTTTTTATAAGAATCCTGAGATTAAAATCCCTTTTCCCGAAAAACTGATGTTGATTGACAAAACTTTGCGTAAAGTGGGACTGGGCAGCCAGATTGATACCTTTGAATTGAGTATGAACCGTGCGGCTGAGAAAGCGGCACCTTACGCAAAGGAGATTGTCTTGGATGCCTTGAAACAGATGACTTTTTCAGATGCGAAAAAAATCATCAGCGGTTCACAAACCGCGGCGACGGATTATTTTAAAACCGCAACCAGCGATAAACTGACGGCCGTTTTTAAACAACAGGCCCAGGCGGTGATGAACGAATACACCATTACACAGCAGTACAACGGCCTGGTGCATAAATATAATGAACTGCCGCTGGCCGCCAAGCCGAAACTGTTTGATGCCGAGGATTATGTGGCAGCGAAAACAATCGACGGGCTGTTTAAATTGATGGGCGATGAGGAACAGAAAATTCGTCAGGATCCCAAAGCCCGCGTCACCGAACTCTTAAAAACCGTTTTCGGATCGAACCAAAACGGATGAAGAAGATACGATGTTCATGGGTTAGTGCGGACCCGCTTTATATCCGGTATCATGACGAGGAGTGGGGTGTTCCGGTGCACAATGACCGTAAGCTTTTTGAAATGCTCATCCTTGAAGGGGCGCAGGCGGGCCTGAGCTGGCTGACGGTTTTGAAAAAACGCGAAAATTACCGCAAGGCCTTTGACCGGTTTGATTATAAAAAAATTGCAAGGTATACGGACAAAAAGAAAAGGGAACTTCTGAAAAACGAAGGCATCATCCGTAACCGTTTAAAGATTAATGCCGCGGTGGACAATGCCCGTGCCTTGATGGCGGTCCAAAAAGAATTTGGAAGTTTTGAACGCTATCTCTGGGGTTTTACGGGAGGCCGGCCCATTCGAAACTGTTTTAAAGCGCTTAAAGAAATTCCCGCAACCACGGCGCTTTCCGAGGCATTGAGTAAAGACCTTAAAAAACGCGGATTCCGTTTTGTCGGATCCAGTATCTGTTATGCCTTTATGCAGGCGGTTGGACTGGTGAATGACCACACCGTCGATTGTTTTCGTTACTCCAAAAGGACATTGGTATGAAACAGGAAACCTTAACGCGGGCATTGTGGCTGACCGAAGACACGGAGCCTGTCGTGCGGATGATTGATCAACGTTTTTTACCGCACCGGCTTGTGACCCGGGATTTGAAGACTTTTCAAGAGGCCGTTGAGGCTGTTACGACCATGGCCGTGCGCGGCGCGCCTCTCATTGGCGTGACGGCGGCATTCGGCATGTGGCTGGCGGTTTTAGAGTCTGCGCAAGCAGAAGACTTTGAAGAAAAAATAGGGCAGGCCGCTCTTCAAATGAAACAAAGCCGTCCGACGGCAGTTAATCTTGCATGGGCTGTTGACCGTATGCTTGCGGTTTTGAAACAGACCGAAGATCGTGAAAAAAAACAACAAGCTGCTTTTGAAACCGCCCGTGCTGTGATGGAAGAGGAAATTGAGTGTTGCCGTAAAATCGGCGAATACGGTCTTGCGTTGATTGAAGAGATTGCCCGCCGCAAACAGGGAAAAACTGTCAATATTCTGACTCATTGTAATGCCGGTTGGCTTGCCTGTGTCGCCTGGGGAACGGCCACCTCACCGATTTATCAGGCTTTTCAAAAAGGAATCGAGATTCATGTCTGGGTGGATGAAACGCGGCCGCGTAATCAGGGGGCCGGGCTCACGGCATGGGAACTGCTGCAGGCTAAAGTCCCGCATACGGTGATTGTCGACAATGCCGGCGGTCATTTAATGCAGCACGGGCAGGTGGATATGGTGATTACGGGAACGGACCGCACGACCGCTTGCGGCGATGCGGCCAATAAAATCGGCACCTATTTGAAGGCCCTGGCCGCCCGCGATAATCAGATTCCTTTTTATATTGCAGCCCCGTCATCAAGTATTGACTGGAGCCTTTCGGACGGGGTGGATGAAATTCCGATCGAAGAACGTAGCGCAGATGAGGTCATCTATGTCGAGGGGGATTACCGGGGTGAGCGCTTGGCTGTGCGTGTGACTCCCGAAGGATCCCCTGTTTCCAATTATGGATTTGATGTGACTCCCGCACGGTTGATTACCGGGCTGATTACCGAACGGGGGATTTGTCCGGCCACCCGCGAAGGACTTCTAAGGCTTTTTCCGGAAAGGAAATAAGATTTGTTTATGCACGACGAGGGAGTGATTAAATTTGAGTGCCGCTGGGAAAAGACGCCGGTATGTTCTATTGAAGGGGTGGAAGAACTGATGCAGTGCCGGGATGAGTTATTTTCCCGGAAATTGATTGGTGTTTATGAAGACGGAATCGGTTATGGCAATATCAGCTTGCGTGAAGGCGAGAGCGGACGTTTTCTGATTTCGGGTACGCAAACCGGGCATTTTGAAAAACTTTCCAAAGACCGGTATGTTCTTGTCACCGCCTATGATATCGAACATAATCGTGTGGAATGTAAGGGGCCGGTCCAGGCCTCTTCGGAATCTCTGACGCATGCCATGATTTATGGGATGAATCCGGCGATCCGCGCCGTGGCACACGCTCATCATAACGGTTTATGGAAACGGTTTAAAAATCGCATTCCGACGACACGCGAAGAGGTGGCTTACGGAACACCGGCAATGGCCGTTGAAGTACAAAGGCTTTATGCGGAGACGGATTTAAAAACAAAAAAAATATTTGTGATGGCAGGGCATCAGGAGGGTCTCGTCAGTTTCGGGGCAAGTCCGCGTGAGGCCTGTAACATTCTTTTAAATTTATATGAGACGTAAAATCATTATTCGAAAAATACAAGAGGATTTTAACTGTCTGCGCTGCCAGCGCTGCTGCAGGACGCCGGGATTTGTCTTTCTGACCGGGAAAGATATGAGCCGGTTGAGCACATTTTTCCGTATAACGCGTGAAGAATTTACTGAGCGTTATTGCCGTAAGCAGGACGGACAATGGGCATTGAACGTTCAGCCGAATGAAGCCTGTATTTTCTTAGATACCGGCGGATGTTCTGTTCATGAAGCAAAACCTCAGCAATGCAGGGACTTTCCGATGAAGTGGCGCGATGAAGAGTGTTTTGAATACTGCGCGGGAATTAGAAGGATTGTCATTGATCAGCAGAAAACCTGTTCTGTTTCGGACAAGCGGTAAATTTGAAAAAGAAAAATATTATTACGAAACGTGCCGCCTCGCTCGGCGCTAACTTTGCCCACAGGGTCTTAAAGGCAAAGTGGATCTCCTCGTTTCGGCAATAGGCACTCATTGTTTCTGTGCAATATTTTTCTTTTTCAAATTTCTACTATGCGCTGCGGCGTATTAACAAAAGCCATTTGCGCAGCGGCTTACGTATCCTGGGCGCTTTGCGGTAGATGGAGTATAAGCATGCACGCAGAGCCGGAACATCATTACCTAAGAGCATAAGACCGGCCAAAATGAAAAGAACGCCTTGTAGAACGGGGAGGAAGAGACCGACGATCCCCAGCAAGACAAGAATGACGGCCAAAGGGATGCGGACCCATTGATTTTGTAAAAGGGAACGTATACTCATACCGATTTTTTTGAGATAATTACTGAAATAGTTCTGAAAAATAAACTTATCCTACCATAGAAAGATATGACAGAGACACCGAATCCTCATCAAAATGATATCGACGAAGCTGCGGAACTTGAACATTTAGCGCAGGACTTTTTTAAGAAAAAGCAGATCGAAGAGGCCTTCAGCGCTTACCAGGAAGCGGGCCTTATTTACCGTAAATATGAAGATCATATTAAAGCGGCCCATTGTTTTGCTGCGGCGGCCGGATGTGAAAAAATCAGGACAGGCAAAGAATCTGTGCTTGAGGCGGCCGTTTTAAATGATTATGCCGCCCGCGAGGCTCTCAAGGCCGGACGTTATGATTATGCCCAGTGGCTTTTTCGCGAAGCCGGGCTCCTCTTTGAAAATGAGGGGGATTTTGAGCGGTATTCCGACGCCTTTATCCATGCCCAAAATGCGCATATGCGGCATTTGTTGTTTATGATCTTTCATGGGCGAAGACAGGATAAAAATAAGGCGGATAAACCGATGCCTATGGTCCGGCGTTTCTCAGCCGTGCTGGAATACGGATTAGGTCTGCTGAGCCGTTTTTTATGGGGGTATGGTGAGAAGCCGTTCCGTCCTTTTTTAACGGCATGTATCCTTATTCTTGTTTGTGCTGTGGCTTACTGGACATCGGGATTAGTGGCCGCGGCCGGGGTCGTTCGAAATATTCATTTTAGCGAGGCCTTATATCTGAGCGGTGTGACGTTTACGACGCTTGGTTATGGCGATTATGTACCGCTAGGCTGGACCCGCATCCTGAGTGTTGTGGAATCCTATGCCGGTCTTTTTATGACACCGCTTTTTATTGTGGCGTTGACCCGCCGTTATTTAAGGGCTTACCGCTAAAAAAGATGGTCTTTATAGGATAAGCTTAAATAGGACCGGCATCTGAGCTCATCTTGCGTTGATTCATCGATGTTCATCTGTGCATGGTACGGCGTCAAAAACACAACTTGAGAGTTTGAGGCTTATTTTTTATACTTATACCTTATTCCCGCGATAAGACCAGGGAGAGGAGAGAGTTATCACAAATCGGGAAAAAGGCTATATTCTTGTTATTGATGATGACCCTTTATTGCGTAAGACGTTAAAGAATCTTCTGGAAAAGCAAGGTTATCTTGTGGATCTTGCCGTGGACGGTTATGAGGGGGTCAAAAAGGCAAAAACCGGTTTTTTTCACCTGGTTTTGTGTGATGTGCGTATGCCCGGGCTGGACGGTTTGATGACGATCCGTCATATCCGTGACTTCCAAAATCAGGCCGGCGTGGGAGGCTCGGGTTTTATCATTGTTTCTGCCTATGACACGCATGACACACGCCAGCAGGCCGTTCAATTGGGTGTTACCGATTTTCTCTTAAAACCGTTTGATAAGGACCAATTTTTAGAAACCATCAGTCATCATATAGAACCTCTGATTGAGAAGACTCCTCAGCATGAGGTCATTGAATTAAATCAAAGGCTTGATCGTCTTCTTTCGGCCGTTAAAGCTGAAAAAGAGAGCCGGGATAAGCGGTTATAGTAATTGGAATACGGAGTTTTATATGAACGAAGAAATTAAAATCATCTCACCGAAAAAATTTTTGGTAGGGATTTGTATTTTTTTAATTACCTGGTTTTTGATGCATTCGGCCTGGACGATTTATACCGGTTTTACGGATAATCTGCAGAAAGCGGATGCGGTTTTGATTATGGGAACAAAGGCGAAATTCAGCGGAACCGTTTCTGAAGAACTCAAAAGCCGTTTGGACAGAGGTCTTGACCTCTATAACGGGGGATACGCCAGAAAGCTCATCGTCAGCGGAGAAGCGGCCGGCGAGGTTGAGGCCATGGATGATTATCTGGTCCGCCATTTTATTCCGAAAGAAGACGTGATCGAAGATAAAGCCGGTTATAACACATATATGAAGTCGCACAACACGAAGGAACTCATGGCGACCTATAATCTGAATTCGATTATCCTCGTAACGCAGTATTATCAAATGATGCGTGCACGTTTTGTTTTTAAGGAATACGGCATTGAAAATGTCTATACCGCACATGCGCGCATGAATCCCAAGCCCAGTGATCTTTTTCAAATCTTCAGAGAATTTCTTGCTTTTTATTACTATTACCTAAACTTTCGTTTGCCGTAGAGCGCTTGATGCCGGGAGGTGTGTTGTGCAGGAAGAGTTAAGTGCAGTACAAAAATTGCTTAATACCGTGATAGAGTTTTGCGTCAATTACAGCTTTCAGGTTCTTGGAGCCCTGATTGTTCTTGTGATCGGGGTGCTGGCGGCCAATTGGATTTCAGGGCTGCTTTTGAATGCATTTGCCAAGAAGAAGCTGGACATCACGCTTTCGAAATTTATTACCGGCGTGGTCAAAGTCCTTGTTCTGGCCTTTGCGGTTGTGATCGCATTGGGTAAGTTTGGAATTACCATCGCTCCTTTTATTGCGGCCATGAGTGCGATTGCTTTTGGTGCAAGCTTTGCCATTCAGGGTCCGCTCTCCAATTACGGTGCGGGGATTTCAATTATTCTTTCACGTCCGTTTGTTGTGGGCGATACGATTACGGTTGCGGGTGTCAGCGGTGTGGTGCAGGAAGTTAAACTGGCCTGTACGGTTTTGGCCAACGAAGACGGAGTAAAGATCACAATCCCGAACAAACACATCGTCGGTGAAATTGTGCATAATTCCAAAACCTATAAAATTGTCGAATCGGTTGTCGGTATCAGTTATTCGGATGACCCCGAAAAAGCCGTAAAGACGATCCGTGATATCTTAGCCGGTTTTGAAGTTGTGGCCAAAGAGCCCGGCCCGCAAATCGGTGTGCAGGAGTTTGGCGATTCGTCAGTGAATATCGGATACCGTTATTGGGTTCCGACGAATAAATATTTTCAGACCAGTTATGCGGTAAATTTAGCCGTTTTTAAAGGGTTGCAAACAGCCGGAATCAGCATTCCCTTTCCTCAGCGGGATTTGCATATTGTTTCACAAGCCAACCAGACCAACCTTCAGGGTTCGGCCTCCTGAGAAAAAACGGGCATTTATGAAAATTTCAAAAAAAACCGTGAAAATTAAAAAAAAGAAAGCCCGCAGCATCTCAAAATCCAAAAGTGAACTGGATCAGGGCGAATTTCGGGAAAGGAATTTCGGCGAAATTTTAAACAAAACCATTGAGCATCCTAAGCCGATAAAAGGATATCAGTCCACTTTACCCAAGGCCTTTGGTGAGGAATTTAAATATCATGTGCCTTTTGATCAAACCCGGGGGCAGCGGATATTTCCGGCCAAGAAGCGGCCGAAAGACTGAAGCGGGGCAGTGAAGGAAAAGCAAATGCCGGAGGAAGAGAAGAAAAAAATTTTGGTTGTAGATGACGAAGAAGCCGCGAGGACACTGTTAAGATCGCGTCTTGAGGCCAGTGGTTATTGTGTGGTTACGGCCTGTGACGGTCTGGATGCTTTGGAAAAAGTAACGGCGGAAAAACCGGATCTTATTTTGTTGGATATTATGATGCCGCGCATGGATGGCAGCGAATTTTTACAAAGAATGAAAACCGAAGGCCATTTGGACTATATCCCCGTCATTGTGTTGACGGCCAAAGCCAATATGCGCGAGTTTTTTCTGGTTCAGGGAGCCGTTGATTTTATGGTTAAGCCGTTCTTGTCCAAGAATCTGCTTGCGGAAATTGAAAAGCATTTACAGACGAATTTACGCACATAAAGCCACTGGCGATACCCGATAAAGTTCTTTTGAAAATAAAATAACCTTCCCCGGTTCTGTGCTTAACGCCAGAGCCCGAAGGATCTGTTTACCGCGTTGAATTTTATCTTCGCCGGAGACGGACAAACGCTTTGTGATGATAGTATGGATCCCATCAAGATACTTTTTTTTGCGCTTGTTATTTTGACGGCTCTTGAATTTTCTTACTTGCGGCCCAGAAAGCGCAGGCACTCACGCCGCTCAGCGGCTGACTCACAGATAACATTCGGCGACCGACTTCATTCATTTCTCTATAGCGGTAAAGTCCTCATTGCGGTATTTTTGATGGCCTTTATCTATGTCCTGGCGGATGGGTATTATGATAATTATAAACGCAGCCTTGAGATTGGTGATGCCGTTCGTTGGGCGTCTGCCCCGGCTGAGCGTCACGGTGATCCTGCCGCAAGCGCTATGGACCAGAATACAGATCAAAAATTGTGGACGGCTTTTGTGCAAGAGGTGGATGAGGCGCGTGATCAGATGCCGGCCGAGCAGTTTTGTCAGTATCTGAAAAATCAAATGGGGAAACTCGGAAGTTTTTCAAAGCGTAGTCTCGAACATCAGGATCAAATGGCTTATTTGAGTCAAAGTTGGGTGCGCGACTGTGAAGGCTGAGCCTTCATACTGCGTCAACGATCAAAAGACGGGTTCGCGGTACTGTATTGTCTACCAATAAAATCAAATGTCAGACGGTACTAGCACCTTTCCTGAAGGATTTTGATATGCTACACTTATCACGAATCAATAAGATGGAGTAAGTGGTTATGGCTAAAAGAATACTGGTTGCCGATAATGATGTTAGTATGATCACCCTTATTGAGAGCCTGTTAAAAAAGAAAGGGTTTGAAGTCATGACGGCTTCAGACGGTCAGGCCGCCTTTGAACTGGCGCTTTCGAATCCTCCGGATGTGGCCATCCTCGACGTGATGATGCCGGGTATGGTCGGCACCGAAGTTGCCCGTAATTTGAAAGAAAACGAGTCGACCTCACGCAGCCAGATTATTTTAATTACGGCTTTGCAAATACACACTGAAGAAGATTCTTTAGGCGATTATGCGGTGATCACCAAGCCCTTTACTGCTGAAGAGTTAGTGTCGAAAATCGAAGAACTCATCTATACCTGAAAAACCTAAAAGGTCATAAGCCGTTTTATAAACGAAACTCTTGGTTATGGCTCAAGAGCAAATTCCGGATGCATTTCCTTATCAATCGCGTTTTGTGACGGTTCACGGCTCCAGTATGCATTATGTGGACGAAGGAAAAGGCGAGACATTCGTTTTTATCCACGGGAATCCGACGTCTTCGTATTTGTGGCGTAATGTGATTGCGCATTTAAGCGAAAGTGTCAGGTGTATTGCCCCGGACCTTATCGGCATGGGGTTGTCGGAAAAGCCTGATATTGAATATACACTGCAGGATCAACTCTATTTTTTTCATGGGTTGATTAAAGCGCTGAATCTGAAAAAGATGACGCTGGTGATGCACGAATACGGCAGCCTTTTGGGCTTTGCTTATGCCCAAAGACATCCGGATCAGATCAAGGCGCTGGTCTTTATGGAGGCCGTTGTCAAACCGCTTGAAAGCGCTCAATTGCCTGAAGAATACCGTCAATGGCTGGCGCAGGCCCGTGATCCGGTGAAGGGGCCGGTGCGAATCATCCGGGATAATCTTTTTGTCGAAAAGAAATATTCTGAATGGCTTATGCGGCCGATGAGTGAGTTTGAAAAAGAATATTTTGAAGAGCCGTTTTTAGATTTATGGACCCGAAAACCGGTTTGGCAATGTCTTCAGGATATGCCGATCGATGACCAGCCCGAAGCAGTCACGGAGATCGTCCGCAATTATACGCATTATTTAATGACCTCCGATTGTCCCAAGCTTTTGTTATGGGTGCATCCCGGAGTACTGATCAGTGAAGCCGTTGCCGATTGGTGCCGAGGCCGGTTTAAAAATTTATCGGTGATTGATTGCGGTGAAGCAGGTTTTTATCTGCCGGAAAATATTCCACAGGAAATAGGTCTGCAAATCGCAGAGTGGCACAGAATAAAAAACGGGTCCTAACCGGCTTTTGAAAGAGCGACTAAAAATATGAATCATTACCCACGACAGCGCCAGGATCGTACACAGAGGCGCCGGAATACTCATCGGCGGCATCCGTCAGACTCACACCCCAATACCCATTCTCACCGTGATCACCGCCGCGGGTCTGAGGGGTACCACAGGGCTGAGGCCGGCCACAGGGCCAGGAGTTCACATCCTTTTTTAAGGCGGGTGTCAATCGATCCTTCACCACGGATTTGTCTGGAATCGGGTTCAGCTGAATTGACGATGAGAGCCATGGATCTTTTATGTCCGATCGGATGCGGTCAGCGCGGTCTGATTGTGGCTCCGCCGGGTTCGGGCAAGACAACTTTTTTAAGGCATTTGTGCCAGGCCATTGTTAAAGCAAAACCGGAGATTAAACTCTACTGCCTTTTGGTCGATGAAAGGCCTGAAGAGGTGACTGATTTCCGCCGCAACGTTGAAGCGGATGTGCGCTGGTCTTCATCGGATCAATCCTATCAGCATCATATCGAAGTAGCCGAAGATCTTATGGCTCAGGCCTATGACGAGGCTGACCGGGGTTTGGATGTCATGATTTTAATGGATTCCCTCACGCGTTTGTCGCGAGTTCACAATAGCGAGGTACGAGGCCGGGGCCGTACACTTTCCGGCGGGGTGGATGCCGAGGGACTGCAGATTCCCAGAAGAATTTTTGGTTCGGCGCGTAAGATTGAAAATGGCGGGTCCCTGGGGATTTTGGCGACCATTTTAATCCAAACCGGGAGCCGGATGGATGAGGTCATTTTTGAAGAATTTAAAGGAACAGGAAATATGGAAATCGTTCTGTCACGTGAGATTGCCAATCGCCGGATTTATCCGGCAGTTAATGTCCATCGCACAGGCACCCGCAAGGAAGAGCTGCTCATTTCCTCATCCGAAATGGAGGGGGTGCGCAGGCTTCGTCAGGCTCTGGCTGAGATGAATGAAGTGGATGCGGCACATTATTTGGTCGAGGCTCTGAAAAAATATCCTACGAACCGTGAATTGCTGGAAACTCTGGAAAAATCATGATGAACGATTTGGTTTGTATAAGGACGTATCCTGACTCCATGGAAGCTGAATTGGCTAAAAATTTTTTAGATGCCAATGCGATCCCGGCGATGTTAATTAGAGAACAAGGCAGCGCCATTCAATTAATGGTTCGTTCTCAGGATCTTGACCAGGCCCAAGCGCTTTTAACCGATGAGGGCCTTGATGCTTCGCATCTTGATCAGGAAACGCGCGAGACCCTTCAACAGCAGGAACTTGACAACCGGGAGGCTGCAGAAGAATTTAAAGAGATCAAAACCGAAGAGCTCCGGCAAAAGGCGCAGAGTATAAAATCGAATGCAATTTTAGGCTGGGTTCTTTTAGCTGCCGGAGGGGGCATTCTTTTTTTGAGTCACGGAAGCCGTTTTTTGATGAAGGCAGGCATGATTTGTATTATTTTTGCAATTATTCAGTATTTTGTATGGAAAGATGCCGTGAAGGCCGCGGCCGAGCTTGAGAAGATGACAGGTCAAAATAAATGAGAAAAAGTGTTATTTTTTTGATGCTATGGATGTTCGCCCCGGCGATGCTGAATGCCCAAACCGAACAGGCCTTATTGCAAAAGGCAATGGAAAATCCCGTCTTTCAGGTCAAGGGGACGGCCGTCAATTCCCTTTTTATGAATGGAGATGAAATCAAATCCAACAAAGATAATGACCAGGTCATTTACGAAATTGATTTGCCGCAAAAAACCGTCAAACGTATTGCTTTGTACAATCCTCGTATTAAAGAAGGGCCCAATGCCGGATTACAGGCCGATGGCGCTGTTTATAATATTGTTCAATATGATCATGACTTCATGAAAGACCAGTTGATTATTAAAGCGATTGGTCAGGCCGGTGAATCGGACACCTTTGAAACCCTCATCATCGGTGAGGACTTTATTACGACCTCACGCTCAACCAAAGGATATTTTGTACTCTATCATTATGACCGCACCGACAGTGACGGCATCCATTTCCGGGAAAAACGGTTAAAAGCCAAAGAAAGGGTCACACATGATCTTTGGTAAGAATCCGGCCTGGCTCTTTGTTTTCAGTTTATTGATATGGCCTGCCGCTTTAGCGGAGGCTAAGATGATCGGCCCCGAGCAGACGCTTGAAATTAAAGGGGTGTCGCAGACTTCCTATACTTTTGATGCGGGTGAGTTAAAAAGGAATAAAGGCGGTGACCGCATTACCTTTTTTGTGAATATGCCTGAAAAAATTATTCGTCGTGAATCTTTTTACCGTTCACCTTCCGGCAAAAATACGCGTCCGCTGAATACTCAAAAGCCCATCGTCTACGATATTGTGTATCAGGGGCGGGATCCTTTTAAGAAGCAGTTCATTGTCAAGGCCATCGGCAAGACAGAGGATGCGGACGGTTTTGAAACCGTCGTGATCGGGGAAGATTTTATTGCGATTTCCAGGGCGATTGAGGGTTATTTTGAAATTTATCAATTTAAACGGATGGACCCGGCGGCAGCGCAACCGGTTTATTCGGCGAAAAAAACTCAGGCGAGTCAGCAGGCCACTTTAGTGGATACCCTTAAGAGTATTAAGTTTCGCAAACGGACGAAAGGCTGATTCCCATAGACCGTTTCTGCGGCAACGGCAGTTTGCTTTCTAACAGGAGGGCAGTATGAAAAGAAGAATATGGGTTTTTATCCTTGGGATCATGACGTATTCACTGATTGCTCAAGCGGACATTCCTGAAAATTTTCGGGAAATCAAGGGAGTTCCCCAGGTCAAATCCGAAGTATGGCCCGGGCACGTAGAACGCTATGAGCTTTCCGCCGAAGAGGGGCAGAGTGCCTCCCTGTGGATTTTAAAAAAAGGGGGAGAAATTTACTGGGCATCCAAAGAATACGAGCCCCTGGCTTACGTTCCGGCGGGTCTTTATGATAATTTTGTCAGTTATACGGGAAAAGGATTTGTGAAAATTAACATTGATAAGGGCAAATGCGAGTATATGGAAACCTTACAGGAAAAATTTGGTTCAATCACCTATTATGGGGATTGCACGATCAGCACCTGACCGGGTGATGTAAGGGAAATATCCTTGCAGGTTTAATAAAGGAAATAACCATGACAGATGAAAAAAAGACCATTCTTGTGATTGATGATGAAACGGCAGTGGTGGATTTAATTCGTTTGGTGCTGCGTGAAAAGGGACATGAAATTTTGACTGCCCACGACGGCAGACAGGGGCTTAAAATAGTTGAGGAGAAGCGCCCTGATTTGATCCTGATGGATGTCAATATGCCGCAAATGGGAGGGATTTCACTTTTTCATCACCTGGGACCTTTTTTTGATCACTCCAAGGCCTTTCCGGTCATTGTGATGACGGGTGAGACCGGGGTTGCCGATGTTTTTGACGCTCAGAAAATATTAGGCATTTTGGAAAAGCCTTTCACCATGGATGAATTGGAAAAAACAGTGGCTATGGCCATGGAAAAGCTGAGCGCGTAAAACAATAGTCCGTTTTAACTGTCTAAATTTATTACCCATCCGGCGAAATTATGTTGAATAAAAATTCTGGAAGCGTAAAATATTTTCATCCAATGATCTCCGGGCGGAGATAGACATAACGGATGAAGAATTTTCATTAACGGGCCGAATTCATTTCTCATCTTTTTATACGACAGATTAAAAATTATGCTCCCAATTCGTTTCTTGCATTTCTTCTGCCGGCTTCAGGATCAAACCGACCATAGACTCGCATTGATAAATTACCCGGGCATTTGTGCACGTCGAGGAAAGTTCTGTGTAATACGGACAAAATCCGCTATTCACAGGGTGGGGACCAAACGCGTGCACATGTCCGGCCTTTTTTGATAAGAGGGAAAATCTCTTAGAAGACTATGACGTCAAAACTCATCTGTTTTTTAATCGGACTGTTAGGTGTTGTTTCGATTGTCCTCTATTGGTTCAAACAACCCGATGACCAGGGCTTTACCGCGCCTGCCGCGATTCACAGCATCCAACTTGTACCTGAGGGCGAGAAACAGATTAATGTTCCGATGACCCGTTATGAATGGCGTTTATTGATTTTACAATCCCACTACGAGAAAAAAGAATATGAACAGGTAATTCGAGTCGCCCCGTCATTAATAACGCAGTTAAAACAGGAATCACCCGACAGGCGCGAGGTGTTTGCCGCAATGATAGAAGATTCCTATCGCCGGCTCGGACATAAGCAAAAAGCCTCTGAAATCCATAGACAATTAGCATCGTCTGACACTTAAGTTTATGGGTTAGACGGCATCCGGGTTATGGATTCCTGTCTCAATAATTTTCAAAATGAGTGATGCGTGAATCAATCCGTTCGTAAAGAAATTTATCTGAAAGATTATTGCCCCCCCGCTTATCGTATTCTGCATGCGGATTTATGTTTTGATCTGTATGAGGATAAAACGCTTGTCGAATCCTGTCTTCAAATCAAAAAAGCCGAACACATAACTCCGGGGACCGAGCTTGCCCTGAACGGTGAAAAACTGAATCTTCTGGCGGTTGAAATGGACGGCCGGGCTTTGGATCAAACGCATTACCGCTTGAGCGAGACCCGCCTGATTCTGATCAATCCTCCCGAAACGTTTGAGCTGAAAATCGTGACTCAGATTGATCCGAAGAAGAATTACGCCCTGGAAGGGCTCTACCAATCAAACGGAATTTTTTGTACGCAAAATGAATCCGAGGGATTCCGTAAAATCACCTATTATTTGGACCGTCCGGATGTCATGGCGACTTTTACCACGACCATTCGTGCGGATAAGAAAAGGTATCCGGTACTGCTTTCAAACGGTAATCCGGTCGGCTCCGGGGATCTTGAATCCGGACGGCATTTTGTAACCTGGAAAGATCCTTTTGCCAAGCCGTGTTATTTATTCGCACTTGTCGCCGGAGATTTGGCAGTGCATCAGGACGTCTTTAAAACAAAATCCGGCCGTGACATTGATTTGAGAATTTATGTTCAGCACGGAAAAGAGGATCAAACCGCTCATGCCATGGGCTCTTTGAAAAGGGCCATGAAGTGGGATGAAGACACCTTTGGTCTTGAATGCGACCTGGATACCTACATGATTGTTGCCGTGGATGACTTTAATTTCGGGGCCATGGAAAATAAAGGGCTTAATATTTTTAATTCCCAGTACATTCTGGCCCGGCCCGAGAGCGCAACGGATCTTGATTATCAGCAGATTGAAGGCGTGATCGGACATGAGTATTTCCATAACTGGACGGGGAACCGGGTGACCTGCCGGGACTGGTTTCAGATTACGCTGAAGGAAGGCTTGACGGTCTTCAGAGATCAGGAGTTTTCGTGTGATATGGGTGCACGTGCCGTGAAACGCATTGCCGACGTAAGAATCTTAAGAGACTACCAGTTTGTTGAGGATGCGGGGCCTAATGCCCATCCGATCAAACCACCCTCTTATATTGAAATCAACAATTTTTACACGGCAACGGTCTACAATAAAGGGGCTGAGGTGATCCGCATGATTGATACGCTGATCGGCCGTGCAGCTTTTTGTAAGGGGATTACAAAATATTTTGAGCTTTATGACGGCCAGGCTGTTACGACTGAAGATTTTGTGCATGCCATGGAACTGGCTTCAGGCCGGGACCTGACACAATTTAAAAACTGGTATGACCAGGCCGGGACACCGGTTTGCAAAGTCAGTTCCGATTATGATGAAAAGACCCGGACCTATAAACTTAATGTTAAACAACGGCCTCCAGTGTCGGTGAGCCATGAGACAAAACCCTATTATTTTCCGCTTGTTACCGGGTTTTTGGATAGGGAGGGTCGTGATATTCCCCTGGAACTTGAAGGTAAGTCCGACAGCCCCATCGCGAGTGTTTTGTGTATCAGCAAATCTGAAGAAGATTTTTATTTTAAAAATCTAGTTTCAAGACCCGTACCGTCCTTGCTGCGTAATTTTTCTGCGCCCGTGCGGCTTGAATACGATTATGCACAGGACGATCTGGTACATTTATTGGCCTATGACCGTGATGAGTTCAACCGTTATGAGGCGGGGCAGAGATTGGCCGCTTCGGCCATGAACCGGTTGATTACGGTTTTCCAGAACGCCGGAGAACCCTCGATCGATGAAGGTATTCTTGAGGCCTTTGGAAAACTGATCACCGATGAGGGGATTGATCCGGCATTTAAGGCCGAGGCCTTGATCATGCCCAGCCTGACCGCTTTAACCGAACCCATGCCGATTTGTGATTTTGATTCGGCTTTTATTGCGCGTGAATTTTTTCTGAGTGCGCTGGCTAAAAAATACGAGGCTGAATTCCTTCGAATGTATGAGACACTGCATTGTCCCGGCGAACCTTATCAGGTGACGTCTGAGGCCGTGGGCAAAAGAAGTCTTAAGAACCGGTCCTTATTTTATCTGTCGATACTCGAAACGTCCCAATACGCCGAATTGATTCTTGAGCAGCTTAAGACCGCTTCCAATATGACCGATCAGATAGCGGCTCTAAGCGCCCTGTGCCAAATGCGGAGTCATGAAAAACAAGAAGGGATCGAGTTTTTTTATGAGCGTTGGAAAGACAACGGACTGGTGCTGAATAAATGGTTTGCCGCGCAGGCCTCTTCAAAAAATGCGGATGTTCTAAAATCCGTAAAACGGCTTGAAAACCATCCGGCCTTTGACAAAAAAAATCCGAATAAAATACGCGTTCTTTTCGGCGTTTTTGCGCAAAACCTGATTCATTTTCACCATATCTCCGGACAAGGGTATGCTTATATTGCAGATCAGATTATTGAAATCGATCAATTTAATCCCAAATCCGCAGCCGGTCTGGCCAGGGCCTTTAATAAATATCAACGGATTAATGCTGCCCGGCAGGCCGCGATGCGTAAAGAGCTTGAGCGTATTCTGGCCCAGAAGAATCTCTCGCCCGATGTCTATGAAATTGTGAGCAATATTGTAAAATCAGCCGCTGACCAAAAGAGGGACAGGGCTTAAGCCCTGTCCCTCAGGGGCACAAAATCCACTAGCACCGCTCAGCCATTCGAAGATGGCTGAACGGCACAAGTGCTCGTAACAATGCCGTTGGCATTGACGGGGCACTAGTACTGCGCGACAATTAATTTTATGGGTTCGCAGTACTGTACCGTCTACCAATAAAATCAAATGTCAGACGGTACTAGCACGTTATAACATTTCAAAACATTCCCCTGTATTTGCATAAATTTTTTCCACCCCAATTTGTATTCTTAAAACCTGCCGGGTAACCTTTTGGAACCCTTTAGTTCAACGTTACTTAAACACCACACAAGGGATGGATTTTATCTATGGGTTGTAATAACCCGTAAAAACTGAAAAAAATGGAAAAAAACGAAAAAATATCCGCACCGCCGATCATGACGATTAAGGAGCTCAGTGTTTTCCTGAGAATTCCTGTGTCAACGGTCTATGACCTTGCCCAGAAAGGAAAAATTCCGGGCGTGAAGTTCGGTAAGCATTGGCGTTTCCTCAGGGCGGATGTGTTGGAGAAGTTTAGTGCCAGAGGGACAGGGCTTCCGCCACACGAAAGGCGGATCCGTCCTTCGGCGGAAAAGACCTGTCCCTCATGTGAGTCAGTTTCTCAAAAGCCGGAGGTGGTGTATGCCCGTTAACAAGAGGCGGCACTTCTCTCTACGGACGGTTGCACTGTTTACCTGTATCGTGTTTAGTTTTACTTCAGTCACTGAAGCGGCGGTTAATACCGCTTTTAATACTCAGTCCTCAGTCCTCATCCCTCAGTCCTCAAGCCTGATCCCTTCCGAGTACGGCCGGGTTGAAAAATATCATCAGGGGACCTCAGATAAAACCATTATTTATATTAAAGATGCCCACGATTCTATTGAGGCACAGGAGAACATAGCCAACATGATCCATTATCTTGTTGAGCACCAAAACGTACAGACGGTGTACGAAGAAGGGTATGAAGGCAGTGTTCCTTCGGATAAATATTTCGGCTCCGTTGAAGATCCGGCTGTGAAAAAAGAGGTGTCCTATTACCTGATGGACAGGTTGAAGATCGGCGGGGCCGAGTATGCTCATATTAACCGGACTAAGGATTTTTATCTGATTGGGGCTGACAGCCGCGAATTACATTTTGAGAATATCCGTTGGTATCAGAAAAACACCGAGCTTTCCGAAGAGACGGACCGCGACTTAAAACAAATTTATAAAGAACTCAAACGGCTTGCCAGTCGGCATTTGCCCTCTCCGGTCAGAAAGTGGCTCAAATATAAAAATCGGTTGGACCGGCAGGCTATGGATCTGAGTGATTACCTTAAGCGGACATTTGAATTTTTGGGTTTGCCGACTTCGCAAATTATGACACCGGTCGCCGAAGCCTACCGCGAGGCCTACCCGGATCTTTTCAGGTTGCTTGAAGCGGCGATGAGTACAGACCGGGAGGCTTTGAAAGAAGCAGGCGATATCAACATCAAAGATCTCTACCGGGAAATGGAAAGGCTTGAAAATGAGATTACTTCAAAATTTCTGACCCGGAAACTTGAGCGTGATATTCTCAAATACTACAAAGGAATTTATCTCATTTACAAATTGAACCGCATGAAAGTGACCCCGTCGGAATTTGAAGCGGCAAAAGCTTATTTGAAAAGTGTCAAAACCCGGGAGCTTGCTGAGTTTATTGCTCAAAATGCCCATCGTTCGGTCGCCTTAACGCGGTTTTGGGAAAAAAATATTGAAACCGCCGTGCATTTTTATGAGACCGCTGAAAAAAGAGACCTGGTGATTCAAAATCATTTGGATAATTATCTGCAAAATTCTCAGGAGCAGACGGCAGTCGTTGTTTACGGCGGATTCCATCAGGAAAATCTGGAAAGTATTTTTCGAAACAAAGGCCTTTCTTATTATGTGATCACTCCCGGGATTCGAACCCTAAGTCCCGATCACCAGCAGCTCTATCGCAGAAAAATGGCTGAGGGTGACCGGCCGATTCGAATGCCCGATGACGAGGCTCGTCTGATTAGTGATTTTCAGAAAGCTGAACTCCGGCCCGCCGATGCCGAGGCCTTTCATAGTGAAATCCGTTTACTGGCGGATATTATCCGTGAATTAAACGGACCCGGCGGGCGGGAAACGGTTGATCCCGTTGCGATCCGTCAGAAACTTAAAGCACGTACAGTGAATGCTCCGCGGCAAACACAATCCGTACAAGAGCCGGCTCATTCTGAATTGCGTTTAGTTGATTCTGACCAACCCAGCCTACGGCCTCGGCGTTCATGGCGTAATGCGGAGCTTGATTTCAGGCAAAAATACAGACAGGAACGAATCGGTCATGCGCTAAAGGCTTTTGTATACGGATTAACGGTTACGGCCTCGGTCTGGTTAGCGATTTCCTTAAAGCTTCTGGATTTCAGCGTCACACCGGTTGAGATTGTGTGGGTGGTTTTGGGTGTTCTATTAAATGGTTTATCCTTAAGCCTTTATACCTCCGTCAAAGAACTTAAAGTCATAAACAATGCGATAAGACAGGATCAACGTCAACGGGCTCTGCGCGAGGCAGACGCCAGGGCTAAACGCATTGCCTATGATTTGAGACTCCCCGGACATGTCGAAACACGCCGGTTGAATCAGGCGAAACGCCGGGACGTTCTGGCAGCCTTGAGCCGAATTGAAGACAGGGATGCTGACGGCAGTCTCAACCCGCTTTTTGTGGTTTCTAGAGAAAATAAGGTGGTGTTGCGTATCGTGCCCAGCCGAAAACAACAGAAGCGCGGAACCGTGCATATTCGTAACCGCCGAAAACAGGACAAGCTGATAACCATTTTTGTGGATATTTCTTCGGAAGAATCGATTTATCAGGATTTAATGCGGGCGATACCCGGGTTGGGGAGAGAAATTGAGAAATTTCAGAGTGATGTTTTTTATCTTCTGCCGGAGGAAAATTTTGATGAATTTGAAAAACGCCGGGAATTACTCGGTGAATTTATGAATGATGAATTTTTTATTGCACGCGATCCTTTTTTGAGATTATGGGTGCTTGTGAACACTTCTTTGAATATCAGGATCGCCAGTCCCGGTTTTTCTTATCCCCGGGCGCCGATTGTGGATCCGGAAACGGAATTTGATTTTAACCGTTTTTTTAAACTTGATTCCTTTGATGGGGCCGCTCTGATTTTTGATCAGGATCTTTGGGAGGCCGGTGTCAGCGCCGCGCAGTTTGTTCAAGAGGCGAAGGAAATCCTTTCGGCCCTATTGAGTTCTGAAAAATTAGACCCCGAACTTTTTACCCGGTATTTAAAGCCTTTATATGATTGGATGAGAAAAAATCCGGACCAGTTTCGCAGAGCCGTGGAAACCTGGTATGGTCCCGGATATGTCATTGTTTTAGGCGATAAACAACTTTCACCGGAAACAACGAGTTTTCAAGTTCTACATGAACGTCTCCACCAACGTCTTGAAGGGAAGAAAGAAGCCTCGCTGCGTGATAAGGCCTATCAGGCCTTTATCCAGGATGAGATCTACTACACATCCATTTTATTGGCGTTCAAAGACACCTCTTATGAATATGAGGCCAAGAATAAAAACCCGGAGTTTGCCAACGAGTTTTGGACACAATTGATGCATCCCAGCATTTCTGATGAAAGCGTGCGCATCCTCTGGCAGGAAGTGGAAACCTTGGCTGAAAGTAATAAAGATGTCCGGGAGATGATCGCGTTGCTTAAGAGACTGGATGCCGAGAACCGAAAGCATTTACCCGAAGACCTTCGCCGTCTTGATGAGTACCATCAATACCGTAGAAACCGCAGTGAAATCCGTGCTGAAATCCGCCCTGCACATCCCGGTGAGAGGGAGTTGATCTCGCAGGGCCGTATTCAGACCTTTGATGCCGGAGCCCAGGGCCACCGGGTCCGGATTTATCAGTATTTACAGGGACGCCAGCCCGAGGGTTGGGTTATTGAAATGAGGGATTATCAGCATTACGTGGTGACCCCGGATGACCTTAAAACCCTTTTTGAATTTTATGGTGCCGCAAATGTCCGTCTGCAGGCAAACGGAATTCTTTTTGATGGCAGCACTCATGGATTGGGTGCAGATACGGCCGTGTCGTTGGACAATCAAGAGATGATCGAAAAGGCATTGCGGAGTCTGAGTGATCAGGAACCGGCCGTGGCACGTTTGTCCGGCGTGGGTGTGGGAAATATGCTGGAAATCGAAATTGACGGACACCGTCATTTTGTCCTCACCTCGACCTATGAAATGGCGGATCTCCAGGCGATTTTAAAATCCCTGGGCGTACGCCGGATTATTCAGCGCAATGAAGAGGGATTTGAACTCACCTGGCCGGACGGGACGGAAAAATTTATGCTGAGGGACCCGGCCTTTATGGCGGTTTTTCTTTCTCAGCTTGCCGCTAAATCCGAATTGCGCAGACAAACGGATGGGGAGACGGGGAGAAGGGGGGACAAGGCGTCTTTTGCACGAATCACGCTTGCCCGCCTTTCTTTCGGCGGGAATCACGAACCACGCTTGTCCAACGGAGCTCCAGAGCAGGCGGGAATTCCGGTCTTATTCCGATCCGAAGCCCGAAAACGTCCGTTGTTCGGTCTTCCGGGAGACGGGGACGAAGCAGACAGGCCGAATTCAGTTCTGGATCAAATGACTTCGGATGATGACGATTTTTTTATGGACGATGACCTTTTTCTCCTTTTTGATGGAATTAAACCGGACAAACAAGAAGACTATTTGCGGATCCTCAGAGATATTTCCGAGCCTTTCAGAAATCAAATTACAGTTCCCGACCGCGTTGAAGATGTTCCGGGCGTTGTTCGTGCGGCTGAATCCGCGGTTGCTCTTGTGCGGCCGGTGGCCGATCAGAAAATAAGACAGCTGCAAACAGTGATGCGGAATAGGCAGCCGGTGAGAAGGAGTTTGCGACACAGTCTCTACGCCGCTATGAATGCCTATGCCAAAAACTTATTGATTTTACAGGAATTCTATCTTCGCGAGGGCAGCGATGAGTCAGCGCTTAAGATGGTGAATAATCAGGTTCAGCTCATGAGTGTGCTTGGAATTTTCAGAGGCTATTTGGGCGATGTCGGAAATGCGCCCCTGAGTGAAAGGGCCAATGCCCGTTATGCTTTAAATGATGCTTTGCAAAAAATTTCGCGCTGGAATCATAGCCGGTTAATGATCAAACTCACGGTGAATGATCCGTATATCAAACCGATTCTTGCTTTTAAAATAGCCGCCGGTTACGGAGGTCTCATCCGGGATCATTTTTATCCGGCGACTCGGGAGGAAATCGAGAATGTGATTCAGGTCATTCAAGCGGGTCTTGGAGCGGGCGGCAGAACCAGCACTGAAGACCGCCAGAGAATCTATGGTGAGGGAGACACCTGGAAAGAAGGTTATTATACGGATCAAATACAGCTGATGAGTGATTCTGCACGTTTTCTTGCAAAGCTCGGAACCGAAGAGCATCTTCGCCAGGCGATTGAAATGATTGAAAAGATTGCAGCCGTCGTACAACAACCCGTGGTTTATGCCGCATTAAAGTCTGATTTTAAAAGAGCCTTAGCGCGTCAATTGGGCCCCGATCGCCGCCAGGAGGCTGAGCAATTACTGCAAGAGGCCCATGAACTGGTCTTGAGCTATATTCATGAAAGGATTGAGCCTACTTATGGCCCTGTAGTGGCTGCTTACTGGACTCGTCATGAAGAGGCCATTTGGGCTGAAGACCAGGGGGATTTGGCCCGGCAAATGCAGACTCTGGAAAGCCTCAATAGTGATCTCGATGAAGACGACACAGATGCAGTCCAGTCTTTGCGGCCGCTTGCCGCTTCTGATTTTGCGGTGGCTCTGGAGCGTTCCGGTAACCACGACGGGGCTGTGCAATGGATGCGTATTACTTTTCAGAGTATTGCGGACCTGCGCAAAAAAGGAATGATCAGTCCGGGATTTTCCGATCTCTATGAAGGCGCGGATCCTTCAACACTAAGCACAGTCAAACAGCTGGCGGCAGAAATTTTAAATCATCCGGCCCAATGGCCTGATGATGAGGAGATGATGAGAGAGCTGGCCGGCATGATTATCTTTGCCGAGGCCTCCACCGCAAGAGCCATGCACGCATGGACCGAAGGCATTGATGCGTATATTGAAGCGGGCCAATCCCTGAAAGGAAAAGAACACTTACTGCTTGCAGCACTGGATCCTTTTTATGACGCAAGCACCATCAAGACGGCCCATGTATCACTCTACTTACAAAAATCCCTGCAAGATTTAGAACCGGTGGCTGTGAGGATGCTTTCAGCCCAGATGACCTCCCGGCTGCAGGAAGAAGTCAATCAATTGGATCATTTTAAAGCCTATTATATGACCAGTTATGCCGGCGGACTTTTAGACGGTGAGTTTGAACGGATGCATTTGATGTTTGCCGACATTCTTGATGCGCATTTGATCCTTAACCGGTATGACCCCGAGAAGACCATGGAGCTTGTCGCGGGTTTTTATCAGGATGTGAATGAAGCCCTCTTTGGTGTGCAGAGTGCAAGCGCCAATTATTTTATGACCTTTACCAATGTTCTGCGCTCTTATTGGAGATCCCTGGATGAGGAGATTGAAGAGCGCTACGCCGAAGGGATTCGCCGGCTTCTGCGGGCCTTTGAGGGAAAATATGCTGCGGTCCTCTCACTCAAAAATCCGGGTGCCAATGCAAGTGTCAGAATGTTTGTCTACCGGCTTTTAGCCGAATTGGCCAATCTGATCGACGATGATGAAATGCATTTAAAATTCCTTCAGAGTACTATCCAGGAATTTAAAACGCAGCATGTCATCGGATCGCGTAATCGTGATGATCTTCAGATTAAGGTCCCTGCCGAGCCTGAAGCCAAAAAAGATTTTTACAAAGATGTGCTGCCCACGGCCATGAAATCTCTGGCCGAATACAACTTTGCCCTGGGATGGCAGGGTAAAGAGCAGACGGCAGACGCGGCCTTTGAGCTTTGGGCGGTTGCGATGAGCGCGGCCACTAATTTTTTACGGCAGCCGGACAGCTCTGATCCGGAATCAGTTACCCATAGAGATATGAAAACGATTGTGGCCGAGGCCGCGACGGAATCAATAATTCAATTAAGCTACTTTGACCGGGTCCGGATGACAGCACCTCAGAGTCCTTACCGGGAGATTGTCCGCAGATTTTTAACTGTGATGTTGAGTGATTCGACTATGCAGCAGGAGGGAGACTCTGACCGTTACCGTGTTCTGGTGCAATTAGCCTGGCTTTTAGATGACGATCAGACCCTGCAGACGGTCGCCGGAGAATATTGGAAGGACATGCTTCTTCCCGACGAAGAGGAAGTGTCCAAAAGATTCACCATCGCTTTTAACCGTTATTTGAGGCAGTGGGAAGTCTTAAACCAATTACTCTATGCGGTGCAGCAGGGTAAAGAGGTCGGAGCCACTGAAGATGAAATCCATGGACAGATTCAAAAAGTTCATGACGGGATGAGTCCTTTGGTGGAAAGGGCAGCCATGGACAGCGGCCTGGCCTCTGTTTATAACTCGGTTCAGATTTATCATTCGATAGTCTCCGGGCATCCCGAAGAAGGCCGGGCAATTGTTGACGGGATGCTTCCGAAAGTCGTGCCTTCGGAAGGCTATCATTTCATGCTCCGGCTTTACGGCGCACTCCTTGATGAAAAGGACGGCAACTCTGAAAGGGCAGCACAGGGTCTGCATGATGCCCTGGTTAGCGATCCGGCCATGCAGCGTGAAGGAGGTGCTTCTCAGAACGATTTACAAACGCTGAAAATTGCTCATGTGGCTTATCTTGCAACCGTGTGGCCGATGCCCTGGCGTTTGACGATGGCTCAGTTGATTATGCAGAGAGCGCTTGAAGAACCCATGCCGGCCGAGGATTTATCCCTGGCCCTGAAAGTCGCCGGCCTTTTACATCCGCAAACCGTTCAGGAAATTATGATCGAACATCTTGAAACGGTCGCAAAGCAGCCCGGTTTATTCCAAAGTGACCGTGATTTACGTTTGATTGAAAGCGTTGCCGCCGAAGCGCATGAACCCGGCACTCGCCGCCGTTTATATGCGGTGCTTGATGCGCTTAAAGCGGAACACAGCGGATTGAAAAAGAGATTTGAGGGTGTTCAAAAAGAACTGACCAAACTTTTTACGGGGGAAGACTATCTCGACATAGCTAAACGGGAATATCAAATAGGCGCCTATGATACCGCCCTGTCTGCAATTCGGAACGGATTCCAGCGGTTGGGGAAAACACCTGACGCTGCGATCCATCAGCAATTAACGACACTTGAGGAGGAAATTCAGACGGTCAAGGCCTTCGCCGATCAGGCTATTCAGGCTTATGGCGAAAAAGATTACGAGGTCGCCTCTGAAACGGCCAAAGACGTTTTAAAGATGAATCCGGGTGATCTGGCCATGCCGGCAGTTCAATCTAAGGCCGATGCGCTGCTTGCAGCCCGGTATTATGTCAGTGAAGGCGAATGGGCTGGTGCACGCAATGAATTAGAAGCTTATGTGAAAACACATCCGCAATGGGCGGACAGCCATCTTCAGGAACACATTCAGGCGATTCGCACGTTTGAGGCCACGCTTGAGGCTTTGTCTTTTCTGCTTGCACAAAATCGCTATCAACAAGCCGAAACCGTTTTGAATGAGGCTTTGGTTTCTCTGCAGACAGCCATGGGCGGGATTGAGATCAACGGCGAACAGGAAGAACTGGAAAATTTGCGTGAGGGGATTTCTCAAGCCCGTGAGACAACTGCGAGGCTTCAAACAGAAATCAACCGAAGAGATCTGACAGTCAAACAGGTTTATCAAACAGCGATAGCTCTGGCCGCTTATCCCGAACACCGTCAGGAGGTTTTTGACCGGCTGCTCGCCCAGGGTTTTGAGATTTTTAATCAGGCAGCCGCTCAGAGTGCCGAGGATGTCCGCCGAGCCTATCAGCGGGCCTTTCAACTCGGCAGGGTAGTCCTTGAAGTGGCCACTCGCTATGAACCTATTTTTCAACCGGCGCCTGAAACGGCGAATGGCAGACCCGGAAACGGAAAAAAAGAGAAGAAAACAGAAAAAGCCACACCTCAAATTGAAACCGGTTATCTGCAAAAGGCACGAGTGCTTATCTCTCAATCGGCCGCGAACATTTGGCTGCCTGAACTGAAAGACGATTATTTCATAGTGAAAGGCATGGATGAACTGGCCAAGCTGCGTGAAAAAGAACAGCGTCAGAGATTGGGGCTTGATCCCAATGCGCCCATTGAATTCCGGTTTCAACATTTTGAAATGAAAGCCCGCAGTTTTGTGGTCAGCGGTTTTGCTGCGGACATGCTCAATTCCGTTCGTGTTCATGACAACTTTATGGTTTCAAACATTGCCGAAAACACGCTGGTGCCTTCGGCCTTTAAAGTCATTAAGCGCGGCACGGATTTTGTGGAATTGGAATTGCCGGAAATTCCGGAAAGCTATGAATATATCCGGGATGAATTAGAGAGGCTTTTTTCGCCCGAAGCACAAACGACCGGTGAAGAGATCGGAACCCTTCATCATATCCGAGACAGTACGTGGGAAACCCAGCTTGCCAAAACCGAACCTTTAGTGGTTGCGCTCAATCAGACCACGGTTCAGCACCTGGATCCGCAGAACTTGCCGAAGATGGCCTCGGTCGGAGCCGGGTATCAGGCCATTGACGATATGCTGGGTCTGCGAATCAAAATGCCGAAGTTTTTGGAAGAAAAACAGAAAGATGAAAAACAGAAGGAGGGTGAACGCAAAAAAATAGCAGCCTGGATCCGGGAAAAAGAAGACGCCGAAGAGATCCGTCTTGATTCGGAACAAAAAGAGGCCTTGATCGAAGCAGCCGTGGGCGGCAGTAGTTATGCCCTGTTTCAGGGGCCTCCCGGCACGGGTAAAACCACCGCCATTATCTGGCTTGTGCAGATTTTGTCAGGCGTAGCCAATGGACGCAAACCGCATGTACGTGTGGTTGCCCAGCAGAACGAAGCACTGGATAATATCGGGCGCCGCATTCTGGCCAAAGATATTCCTTTTGTGCGCGTGGGCAATGCTGATCAGAAAGTGGCGGTGGATATCATGCCCATCTGGATTCAAAAGCAGGAACTCCTTGAAGCGATGTCCCAGGCCAAGATGACCGGTGAGTCCAGTCTGATCCTCGGAACGGGCATCGGGATTTTAAATGATAATGACCTCAGGTCCATGGTCACTTTGCAGGATGCCGATGTGGTGATTTTGGATGAGGCCTCGCGAGCGACGGCGTTTGAAGCCCTGACCGCGGTCGGCGGATTTACGGGGGTGACCAAAATCTTTTTGGTCGGTGATCATCGCCAGCTTCCGGCCTATGGGATTAGTGAAGAAGATGCTCGTCAGGCGATTGAGGAACTCGGACAGGCCGGGATGTTGAGTATTAAGGACACTCCCTTTGGAGACCGGAGCGTGACGGTCATCTTCAGTAAAGCTAAACAGGAACGCTTTCGTATTTCACTTTTCGAGAAGGTTCATCAGCTTTTTGAAACTGACGGCGGCGGTTTCTTTCAGCAGACCAGGCCCGCTTTCCATTTTTTTAATAAACAGCGGCGTTCGGGACGGAAAATTGTCGAGATCAGTAATTTTCACTACCGCGACGAGCAGGGTAACGGCCTGCTTGAAGCCAAACGCGATTCTGAAGGCGTTGTCGAATGGATCGATACTAAAAGCCAATCTCCTGAAAAACAGGATGTGAACAAAAGCTATTATAATCCCGGCGAGGTGATCGAGGTCATCGCCAAAATCAACGGTTTGTTGAACGGTCCTAGGTACCGCAATCGGGAAACCGGTTTTGACAACCTGAGCGCGAATGACATTGCGGTGATCTCTCCCTACAACAAACAGGTGGATGAGATCTTTTCCGCGGTCACCGACTTTGCAAAAATTCATGAATTTGTGGCGCATATCATTGATACGGACAGGCCCAGCGACTATGTGGAAGCCGGTGAGATTCTGGCGATTTTGAACCGCACGGATTTTACGGACTCTGAGGATTATTTATCGTTATGGTTAACCAAGATTGCCCAATTGATTTTACCGGCCGAAGACAATGCTTATGAAAGAGCCCCTTCCGGTCAGCGGCAAATGGCGGAAGAAAGATATGTACGGCGTGTTAAACACCGGCTCGAAAAACTGATCGAAAATCCGAATGCCGAAACAGCCGAAGAAGTCATGGAATTGCTGGGCCTGCCGTATGAATTTATTCCGATTGAGGACGTTGAAGAAGGGCATTTCAAAGTATTGACCGTGGATTCCTCCATCGGTAACGAATATCAGGCCGTGATTCTTTCGATGGTGCGTTCCAACTCAAACGGTTCGGTCGGGTTTTTGGGCAGTCCGCTTGACGGAGAAAACCGTATTAATGTAGGCACCTCACGTGCTGAGGATTTTCTGTTTATCATCGGGGATAAGAAAACCTTTCGCAGCGCCTCTTTCAGAAGACAGCCCATTCAAATGGTCCGAAAATGGATGGCTCATGTTGAAAACGTCATCGGCAAAAGTGAGTTGAGAAGTCAGCCGTTGAGTGATGAGGAGGTGGAAAGAGCTGTGGATCGCCTCATTAAACAAAGAGAGGAGATCCTTAGACCTTGGTTACGTGATTTTGAAAATTCATGGGTGCCCGAACGGCAGAAATACGGAATTGGTGAAGGTCGTGAAACCTATCGCAATGCGATTCAGAAAATCGTACGTGATGTTTTAGAAAAACATGTCCCACGGGATGCACGTATGATTGACATTGGTTCCGGGCATGGTTTTTTGGGGTCCCTGCTGCCCGAAGAGTGGATAGTGCAAGGCCGCTATGTTCCGTATGATTTGAATCCGCAGTTCTTAAATGAAATTCGTTCAAGAGGCCTGGCTCAAACAACCCTTGAAGGCCAAGTCTATGATATGAACACTGCGCTGAAATCCGAATTTCCCGAAGGCGCTGATGTCCTGCTTGGGATGGACAGTTTTGATACGTTTGAAGAGTTGGAGAAAGCCATTGATGAAGCCTACCGCGTTTTAAAACCCGGTGGCAAATTAATCGTTTTTCAATCCCTACGTGTCGATCCGAATCCGTTCTTTTTCGGAAGTTATGCCGAAGGAGCCTTTAAGCAAACCGGCATTCAGGTCTCTCCGACTCCGCCCCTTGAGTATTTTCGCGATGAAGAAACCCTTCGGCAATTTTTAAGACTCTATGTACGGATATTGCATGAAAATGACGACGACCCTCAAAGTCCTTTTCGCGATCAGCGGCTCAAGGTTTTTGCGCGTGAACACGGACTTAATATGAACCTTGAAATTTTTCTGCCTCGCATGAAAAGCCTGCTTGAGAAAAAATTTAATCTCCTGCAGGATCCGGTAGTCTCAACCCGGTTGGCTGTAAACCTGGGTCCACAGCATACTGCCAGAATGGCAGAGGCAGTCTTATCTGATGACCTGACCCATTTGTTTGACGTTTATCAGCTTTCACATGGTCAGGTTTCTTTAGGCGTAGGGATGCGTGGGGTCGATGCTGGTTTGACCGTGCCTGACGGCTATGTGGTCGAAGATGTCACGATGCTTGCCTTTGTGGCTGAAAAACCGATTGATGCCTCGGCCGCCTATGCTGATGTGCCGGAAGAAATACCTGCTGTTCAAACTGCACAAACTCTCAATATATTGATGGTGGATACGGATAATAGTCTTCGGGAGACACAGAAAGCTTTGAGTGCGGCCGGGTATAAAGTTCGTCGCCGCAGTTCTTTTGATGAAGCGGGCAATGATCTTGCCGATGGCTTTAAGCCCGGGGTGGTGATTTTTAGCGATGGGGCAGATGAAGCTCTAAAAACCGGGTTGCTTGCACAAGCCGGTGATGCGGTGGCGCTTACTGCATCAGATCTGAAAGAGGATGCAGTGGCTGCCCTGCATCAGAGATTGCAAGCACCGCAAGCCGATTCGGATTTAGAAGAAAATCTGGTGATAAAGAGAGTTCAAGGCAGCCGCTCAGCCAGAATGACTTATGATAAAAATTTTCTGGCCAAAATTCCGGCTGACATTGTGGCAAGAATTGAAGAAGTGATTTCCGGTTATCCCGGTCAGGACTGGCAGCTGCGTGAGAATGAGGAGTTTGTCGGCAGTCAGCCGGATAAACGGACACTGCGCATCAGACTTCCCGAACCGGTTGAGATCGACGGGGAGTGGATGGATGCAATTGATGTTTACGGTGTTTTATTTAAAGAAGAAGATTTGGGGAAAGTCTATCTGGGTTCAACCGTTGCCAACACAAACCGGACTATGGCCGAGGCCACAGATCAGGAACTTGCCGATGCGGTTGACTTAGATATCGGTGAGGATGGAAAACCGCTCATGACCCCCATTTCTTTTCCACAATTAAAAGGCATGGAATGGGAAGAAGTGCACGGAAGATTTTATCATTCACAGATTACTTTTCGTGAACGTGGGCTTAAAGGTCCGGCGGGCATCGGTGAAGCCGAATTTATGGATGTGACCAAGAACGGGGAACCTTTGGGGGCCTTTATCACCTTTGTCCGAAAAGATACTCCTAAACGGTTAAATACCGTGATTAGAAATCAGATGCTGGCGTATGTCGATGATCTGAGGCGTGAATCGCAAGCGGCTAGAGCTTCCGGGGCCGGTAATGAGGCAGAGATTTTAACCCGATTGAGTCAACAATACGATTTTGAGCAATATTTCGAACATTATGGGAGGGAAGTCCGCGAGCTTGTACTGCCCGGTGACCCCGCGGCTTATCCGGTCTATCCCTTTGACCATCATATGGGGAATATCGCGGTCTATCCTGATTTTCTGGAGTGGCATGATACCGGTTTGTGGAAGTCCGACCGTGATAAAAACATGCCCAGGGCTCAGGCTTTTGGATATGTTTATTACGCACTGGCTTTTGCAATGTCAATAGTCATTCGTGAATTAGCACCCGGAGGCGGGGGTTTTAATATTCTACAGCAAGCCGGGTTGATTGATCTTCGGAAGGCTTTCTTGAGGGGTTTCTTTTATGATCAACTGGAGAACCCGCTTTTTAGCTTTGATGCCCTGCAGGTCGACGAAAACAATATCAACAACCTTGATGAAACCCTATTGGACATCCGTTATCGTGAAACCCCGGAGGTCATGAAGCCGCTTATTGAAAGAACGGACCGGCCCTTTGTTCCTTTAATTAGACAGATGATGGGGATCGATAAATCTGAATTGCGTCATCAGACCGAAAGTCTTGCGGTTGACGAACCTCAAGCGACGAGCGGCGAGCGACAGACAGCCTATTCAACTGTCAAAGATAAACTCGAAAACCTGAATGCGCCGGTAATGCTGTATGTCTCTTATGATGATCTGGTAAATCAATTCACAGATGAACAGCGTGAAGAGCTTTTTGGGATGGCCTACCATAATCCTGAAAAAATACGCATTGTGATTTATGGCGCCGAAGATACTCTGCATGAAAAATTAAAACCGTTCAGACAGCTTCGGGATGAATCACATAATGTCTGGATAACCACGGTTGAAGCGATGAAGGCCTTTGAAAATACTCAACGTGATTTCATCAAAGATTTTGACGGAATGGTCAGCGTTCATTTATCCAAACAGTCGAGAAACCTGAAGACGGAATTTCAGGGGGTTTCGCCCGAAGAGCTGAGATTTTTGAGATATGATGAAAAAGACCGGGGAAAAGGGCTGGCTGCGGCAGCACTGCTCTATGCCCTCAGTGAAGCGGACGGCGCCTTTCGTATGGATTTTGAACCCGATTTGTTTGGTGTTTTAATGATTAAGAGTGAGCTGCGTGAACTCGTTGCTCAATATGAATCTAATATCGTAGTGGCTCTATCGGCGTAGTGGATGAATCGTGTTTAGCTGAGGCTTTAAGTCACTAGGACACTAGTGACGAGTGACCTAGTGTCATGCCCTTTTATCTTTGCAGTATGCTATAATGCCAGCATTTCTGGAGTTAAAAGATGAATAAGATCCTTGTTGTCGATGACGAGCCCAGTATTGTTCTCCTCCTTAAATCACGTTTGAGTGCAGCGGGTTTTCAGGTGATTACGGCCAATGACGGTATTGATGCCCTGAATAAAGTGACGGGCGAAAAACCCGACCTGGTCCTTCTGGATGTTTTGATGCCCGGCATGACCGGCTTTCAGGTGGTCGAGAAAATGAAGGAGGCCGTGGAGGATATCGCCCATATACCGATTATTATTATGTCGGCCAAGCATTCCATGGCTAATGTTTTTGATCTCGCGGACATTTATGCCTTTATTCCCAAACCCTTTGAAGCGGCAGACATTATTCCTGAAATCCGGGCGGCCATTGGCATGGATACGGCTCTTGCCGTTGCCCCGACTAAAGAACCTGAGGAGAATTCTGCTGCCGGGCAGCCTCACGAAGAAGATAACGCCGTTTTGCTTGGAACACAGCCGTTTATTTTGAACAAAATCAAAGATTATTTAACCGGACAGGGGTATTCGGTGGTTGTTGCCTATGACGGACATGATCTGCTGGAAAAACTATCGATTTTAAAACCCCGTTTTGCTTTTGTGCAATATTGGGAAGACACTGAGGTTTTAAATGCCGGCCAATTATACGAAGACTATAAACACATACCGCAATCTTCAAAAATCAGTTTTTTTACGTTTGTGACTCAGGATCTCAGTATTGATGCGGCACAGGCCGTGCCTTTTGAAAATGTCCTGGATTATCATGAGAGCGCGGATCTTCTGCGCAAGATAGGAAAGTTAATTGCCCCATGAAAGATAAAACAGTCATCCTTTTAGGATTATTTTTGTTGATGCCTTGTACTCTGCATGCCGGCAAAGCCGAAGCTAAAACAGTGCGTTATGAATATTACCCCGGCGGCGGCGTGAAACTTGAAATCCCGATGAAAGGTGAAGTCATGGACGGCAAGGTTAAATTCTTTGACGAGGCCGGTGTTTTGCGTGAAGAAGGCGTTTATCAGGACGGGTTGGTGAAAGGCCCGGTTCAGACCTATGATGCCTCGGGGCATCTGGAACGCCGGATTATCTTTGAGAATAATGCCTTGAAGGTAATCCAGCGATTTGACGCTAAGGGTAATTTACTGGACGGGGATGAAGAAGTTTCTATCGAAGATTATCAAAAACTTATGGAAGCTGCCGGGGCCGTTAAATTTCAGGAGCCGCAAGAATGATCCAGCTTTTCGGTTATGCTCAATGTTCGACCTGTGTAAAGGCGAAAAAATATCTTTCAGAGCATAACATTCCTTTTGTCTTTGTGGATATTATCGAGACCCCCCCCTCAAAAGATCTTCTTGAGCATATTCTGCAGTCCGGTAATTATGAAGTGAAAGAGCTTTTCAATACCTCCGGCGTTATGTACCGGGCGATGAAACTTGCGGACAAAATACCCTCCATGGGCGAAGAAGAAACGCTTGAGCTTTTAGCCCGTAACGGAAAGCTCATTAAACGCCCCCTCATTACCGACGGCGCACGGCATGTTGTCGGTTTTGACCCGGAAATGATCCAATCCCTCTGGGCATGAAGATTTTTTCTGCTCATCACCGCAGAGTCTTTTTGCAGATAGTCGCCATTCTTTGGATGATTTGTACTCTTCCCGCGTCTGTTTGGGCACAAAAAATTCTACCGGATTCTCCGCGCAATCTGGTTCTTCCCGATTCCCTGGGTGAAATCAGCGAACGTTACACCGGAGATCAGGACGAAGGCTGGATAATCCTGATTCGTAACGGTTCTTCCGAACCCGGTGTTCAGGAAAACATTGCTGCGGTAATCGATTATTTAAATGAACGCTACGGTTTGAACCGGGTCATGATTGAGGGGGAAAGCGGCCAGACCTCTTTGCCCGAAAGCTGGGGGCTGCCCAACATCCGTGAAAAAAATATGCTGGCACGCTTTCTTCTTGAGAGTCGCCGGATTGACGGAAGTGTTTATGCCTCTCTTTTTTCGCATACACCCGTTTTTTTAACCGGAGCCGAAGACCCCGCAATGTACACACGGGCCAAAGAGGCTTTAAATCAATTAACGAGCCGGTTTGATTTTATCCGCTCATCCCTGAGTGCTTTTGAAGACCAGTTGGCCTACAAGAAAAAAGAGCAATTAAATCCTGATCTCTATGCGTTGGATTCAGCCTTAGATATTTTTTACGACAATCAGGAAACCGAGGATTTTTTAATCAAACTTTCGCGCACCTTTGAAACTTATCAGATTGATATGGACGGTTTTCCTCAATGGGTTTTAGCTCAAAAAGCCTATGGTTTAAAAAACGAAATTAAGAAACCAAATTTTCAATCCGAAATCAAACGCCTGGAAAAAGCCTATAAAAAAAGATTTTCAAGTTTTGAAGAAATTGTCGAAAGCGGGGAGCTTACTGAAAAAAGGCTTGAGCATTACCCTCATGTGTGGCGCTATGTTCAATGGCTTGAGCTTAAAAATCAAATCCAGCTTCAGCAATTGCAATCTGAAATCAATACGGCGATGCAGCAGATGATCCAAAAACTCAGCCGCACCCCTTCCGAAGAAGCCTTCAGCAAGGCCTTGATTGATTACTATCATGTCAGGCGCATGCTGCTTTTAAAGGCGGTTCCTGAGGACCTCTCTTATTGGGAATCTTTTCAGCAGGGGCCTTTTTCCCGGGATTTTAATGCGGACGATTGGACCGTTATTTTTACTTCCTGTGATGACTTTTACAGTGCCGGCCGTAAGCGAAGTCTTCGCTTTGTCGAATCCGTCTTAAAGCGGCACAGCCAGACGGATTCTTTGGGAGTCTTGGCCGGATCATTTCTCTCCAATCAAATTTTGACGGCACTTCGGCAAAAAGGGATTTCCTATCTTTATATCACTCCCGCACAAGTCGAGAACAAAACACAACCGGATTTATTGCCTTATGAAAAAAAATCGAACGTTATTCCGGCCGAAGACCATCCGGTTTTGCCCGAACCGCGTTATTCGGTGAAGAAAACAGACCGTGCCTTTATTGAAAGCCTGCGTATTCTCATCCGTACGCGCAGTTTATACGCTGCCGGGGATCATTTTGACCAAACCGCAGCTGCCCGTTCTCCGATGGATCCTTGATGGGGGAGGAGCTTGACAGGGGTATATTAAGTGCATATACTCCTATTGTTCTGTCACCTAAGTCACAGTGTCATAAGTTTTTGAATATTTCACCAGTCCGCAAAGATTCTCTCCGACGCTCAAACATCCTCGGCTCATACGGGCCTGCGGAACTCGCGTCGAGAGAACTTTCGTCCTGTTGAAATTTCGATCAATTACTTAGTACGATGCTCAGAGGTTTGAAATGCCCCATCAGGGATTAAATAAAAACAATATCCAAGAAAAAGAAGTCTGCGTATGCTTTAGTTTAAGAAAGGCGGCACGGGTCATTACGCAAATTTATGATGAAGTGGTGCGTCCTTTAGGGTATAAAGCCACACAGATTACCCTTTTGGGTGTGGTTAATCAGAATCAGCCGGTCACGGTGACGGGACTGGCGGCATTAACTGATACCGATCGCACAACCTTAACGCGCAACCTTAAGCTCCTTGAGCGGGATCAACTCATACGGATTACCCGGGGCCAAGACCGCCGCCAAAGATCGGTCGTATTGACGGAAAACGGCCGCCAGCTTTTAGCGAAGGCCTATCCCCTTTGGAGAGAGACCCAAAAACGTATTATCCATATTGTCGGAGAAAAGGACTTATATGATTTACTCCTCAAAGTGAATCATACTTTAGAGAAAATAAAAGAAGCATGAGGACTTATGAATCTTAAAAAACTCGGTCAGGCTGAATATGATATTGTTAAAGGAACCTGGTTTGTACCCGGCCGTAAAAACGCTTATCTGACCAACCCCCGGCTGGTTGAAACCCAACCTCAGGTGAAATCTGCCCGGGCTGTTTATTCCAAGTTTGCCAGCAAGCGGCCGCCCAGTTTTAAAAAACCGACCCGGCGTAAAGAATTTGAACAGACCCGCACGGACTATAAGCAGGTCTATGATGAGGCCCTGAGAGAAGCTTATGAATCGGTCCGCCAGGAGAGTTTTCTTTATCCGATTCCGCTCAGAAAAGACCGGGATTTCGAATATGCACGCCAATGGCTCTATTGCCTTTATGAAAATGAAATTTATGAATTGGACAAGGCCGGTTATACGGATGAAGAGATTGTCGCTTATATCCGGCAAAAAAGGGAGAGCGGTCAATGGACAAAAAGAAATTAAGACCGGGTCCCTGTTCTGTAAAATACCTTTTTCTATTTTTAGCGATGACCGTACTGATAGGCTGCGGGGCCGAACCCGGTCCTATCGGTGACGGCACCTTTCTCGGAAAAATTTCCAAAGGGCGTGTTGATGATACCCGCTCCGGTAAACAGGTTCTGCGCATTACACAGAACTGGAAACCGATCCCCCTGGAGATGACCATTGAACCCACCCGGCGCAATACCTCTTCAACCGGTCAATGGGTACGCGTCGGAGATGAAATCCGCGTTGTTCCGCCTGTTACTTATAAGGGGCAAACCCAGGAAATTCACCGCAGCGGACGCATCTATTTAATCCATTATGAAGATGGCCGCACCTACGAAGCCTTTATTGACGGCCGCTATGACCGCCGCAAATCCGAACGATTCCTCAAGAGCCTTCAAATCAAACCCCTGCCTAAAGAGAAGAAAAAATAGTCTGGTCATGGCGCAGTATCATTAGCGCTGGTGGAGAGCGTTAAGCGATAAGCGGTCAGTTTTTAGATCCCTTGGGCACTTGGCGGAAAGCCCTCAGTTCAGTTAGGGACGGACAGGGCTTTTTCTCGACACAAGTGACCTAATGCCTCAATGCTATCCGCTAAATGCTATTTTTGTTATAATCCCGCATGCCTGCACTCATAAAATCTCCCTCTCTTCAAACCTATGCTTCTCTTAAATCGGCGGTTCGTGCTGAAATCGTTCTGGGTAAGGACAGGGCGATGCGTGCGGTGGAACGTGAGAAGGTGCGAACCTGCTGGAATATCGGTAAGCTGATTCTTGAGTATGTGCTGCTTAACCGCAAGAAGGGTGCTTACGGTCAGTCTGTTATTGTTAGGTTGGCCAAAGATCTTTCAATCAGTGAACGGGAATTGCAGTATATGGTGGAATTTGCCCGGACATACTCAAATCTGCCGCCGGCGGCAGATTTGAGCTGGTCGGCCTATCGTGAATTACTGGCTGTGAATGAACCTGAGAAAAGAAAACAGCTTGCCCGAGAAGCTGTGGCAGGTGACTGGACGCGTCAAAAGCTGAGGACCGAGATTAAGAAGGTGAAAACCGGATCCCCGATTCGAGCATTCGGGGATGACAGTGTGGGAAGCTTCGGCAATGACGGTGATCTGAAACCGGGTAAGCCGGGAGTGCGCCGTTTTGAGAAGTGGAACGGCAGGTTTTATTATGATTTGGGTTTTTCGACCTATTTTGAAATCAATAAAAAACCCACCCGTAAAAATCCGGCCGCTCAAGATCTCTACTATTACGAGGT
>JACKFM010000008.1 GCA_020632475.1 Candidatus Omnitrophota bacterium
ATCACACTCGTCGCAACTGCCTCGCGAAAGGTATTTGTTTTTTCTGAGATTGATTTCATTTATCCTCCAATACTCCGAATCAAAGGAGTTTTCGCATATTTTTCCAAATCTTTTTCATGTCCTGTGAAAGGCTCATCAAGAAAATAATTCCCTTTGGGTTTAATACTTGCCGCGTAACGAATCGCTTCTTCAATAGCTCCATCCGTCGCACCGCTTCGCAAAAGATCTTTGACAGAAACTTGTTTATCAGAAAAGAGACAAGGTTGAATAAGACCATCAGAGGAGAGTCGAATGCGCGAACACTCATTACAAAAAGATTCAGTCAGTGAGGCAATAAAACCCACCTTCCCCATACCGTCCCCTATTTGATACTCCTCAGCAACATTTTTACCACGAGGTAGGGGTATCAGATTAAATTTCTCATGAACAATCGAGCGAACTTCACTGATGGGGAGAACTAAATCAGGCCTCCAACCTGTTCCGCATAAAGGCATAAACTCTAAAAAGCGAACATCAAGAGGGTGATTTTTGGCAAGATTCACATAACGAATAATTTCATCTTCTCTCAATCCTTTGAGAACCACCATGTTAAGCTTGACTGGAAATCCAAGCTGAAGCGCCGCGAGAACAGAATCCATCACTTCCTGATAAGCCTTAACCCGTGTCACCTCCTCAAATCGTGAAACTTCCATACTATCTAAGCTGATATTCAGCCGGTCAAGCCCCGCTTTTTTGAGCGGTTTCAGGAAGGGTTTCAAACGGCTTCCATTCGTTGTAATAGAAAGATCTCTAACGGTTTCCACATCCTTGAGGGCTTTTACAATTTCGAGGATATCTTTCCTGAGAAGGGGTTCACCTCCGGTAAGTCGAACTCGATAAATACCAAGCCCGCCTGCAATGCGAACAAAACGTAATATTTCTTGCCGGGTAAGATATTGTGCCGGAGGCACCAACGGGAGAGTTTCTGCGGGTGTGCAATAGATACAGCGAAAATTACAAAGGTCCGTTAAGGATATACGTAAGTAATCAATCTGTCGACCATAAGAATCGACGAGTCTTTCTTTTTCCACTTCTTTCTCCTTTTTAATTCACCCACTTAACTGTAAAGCGGGATCGAAAGGCAATCGCGTTTCCACTCTCACCCACCGTTTTAAAAACCTTGGCCGCAGCTTTAGGTTTTCAAAATCGGAGATATTTTTTACTCAGCACTTAACTTCTGAGTTCTTTCTGTCATAGTAATACCAATTCAAAACCAAACAAATCAAATAATAGACCGTGAACCCGTAAAGAGCATACTCCGCATGCCCCGCTACAATCTGCTCGCCAAATACCTTAGGGATAATAAATGCACCGTAGGCCGCAATTGCAGAGGTCCAGCCCAAGACGGGTCCCGCTTGTTCTTTATTGAATATGTATGGAACACTACGAAATGTCGAACCGTTTCCCACGCCGGTCGCACAAAAAAGAACCATAAACAAAGCAAAAAAGGGCCACCAAAAAATCTCCGGAGACGAGCTGCTTTTAGCCTGGATAATAAAATACGAAACGCCAAGCGCAGCAATAACTTGCGTTACTGTGCTCCAGGTTGTCACTTTTGACCCGCTACCCACTTTATCAGAAAGCCATCCGCCAATAGGACGAATAAGAGCTCCCACCATAGGCCCCAAAAAGGCCCAGGTCATAGGATTTGGCGCATTTGGATTCACGATCCCGCCCGGCAAATATCCAAAAACATCCTGTATGAGTTTCGGAAACGATGCCGAATATCCGATAAATGACCCAAAAGTCATCGTATAGATAATGGTCATAATCCAATTATGCTTATTATTAAAAATTGAAAATTGTCGGTTTAAATTCTGCTTTAACTCTCCGGGTGACAAATATTTCATAAGGAGCACGGTTAGAACCACGGTGACCGGAAGCACAATCCACATATTAACGTGTAATACGATCAAGAGGCAAGCGCCGACCCCCGCTGCGATCACGCCAAACAGAATCAGAAGCAATATCTTAAATATTTCCGCACCAAAGTTTCCGAGTGAAGGTGTCGCAGATTTAAGATTGTTCATACCAAAAAATGCAGCTGCAACCGAAACAATCAGCATGGGTACCCAAATCCATCCCGCGTTCTGGATAAAGACAAGGGTTCCAACCGCTTTTGTCCCATCGGCCTCAACGAGCGGAAGCCCCTTTCCGGCAATCGAGCCAAAGATAGCTGCTCCGATTACCCAAGGAATCAGAAATTGCATTACACTCACACCCAAATTTCCCAACCCCGCATTCAGACCCAACGACGTTCCCTGAACACGCTTTGGAAAGAAATAGCTGATATTAGACATAGAGGACGCAAAATTGCCTCCCCCAAATCCGGATAAAGCGGCAAGGAGTGCAAACACGACAAAAGGCGTATTTGGATTTTGAAGCGCAATACCAGCCCCCACCGCCGGAATTAACAGCAGTCCCGTTGTTAGGAAAATAACATTACGCCCACCGCCCACTGCGATGAGGAAAGAGTTGGGTATTCGAAGAGTCGCACCCGCCAGACCCGCAATGGCCGGTAAGGTCCACAACAGTTCATTAATGACTTTGAGTTCTTCCGGAGTTTGGTGCGGAAGCCCCAGTGTAAACCCTAATTTCTTCATTTGAACAATGACCATCCCCCACATCAACCAGATGGCGAATGCTAAAAGCAGCGCAGGGATCGAAATCCATAGATTGCGGTTAGCAATCACCTTGCCTGAGCTATCCCAAAAAGACGTATTTTCTACGTCCCATTCTTCAATGTTTGTTTTTATTTTAGTCATATCACTTATGCTCAATCATAAAACTCGTTAACACTTTCGAATCAATCAGCTGGTGAGCCAGAGGAAACACAATAGTATCTTCTCTAAAAATATGAAGTCGCATCAGCTCAATAAGCTCATCTGCCTGGCTTAATGCAGCATCCAAAACGATATTTCTCGAGGCGGTGTCGGTCAAACGAGAGGCCAATCCGAAAAAATTAAATATGACAGAGGCCAGCTGAATGATTCTGACATGGTCCTCCTCCATGACATCCGTGGCCGTGGTAACTACAGAACCCTTACTATGCTCTCCTTTTTTGATCAATTCAGATTCAAGTACCGGAAATAAATACTTTTCTTCTTTTTTATCGTGCGCTAAAAAGACATCGTCAAAGGTTCTAAAAAATTGGGCGAACGCTCTGTTCGAATCCGGAGTTACGCCAGTCTCTCGAATAGCTCGCACAGCGGTTTCAAAACCCTCAAGAGCCCCCTTGATTTCATTATGATCATCAATGAGCCCTTTTAAAAAAGGATGCATGTCTTCAATATTGACTGTGATTTTCCCGGGAGGATTATAAGCATCAGGAGGATCCATGGGAGAACATTCCTCTTGAACACTTTCTTTTTCGACATTTCTACGAATCTGATCTTCCGGATCATGATGCATTATGCGCCTCTTCCTTATGTTTAGTGCAGTTCAATTTTATCTGCCGCTTCCGGTGCTTTCTCTCTCATCATGCGAGAAATAACCGTATGCATCCACCAGATACAAATAAATGAGAGTAGGAACATGAACATCCAGCAGCTGGTCCAAAGCCCCGTCCCCTTAAGCAAGTAACCAAAAATAATGGGGCAGAAAAAGCCTCCAAGTCCACCCAACACACCCACCATTCCACCGACCACGCCCACTTCCTCTGGAAAATAGTCGGGAATGTGCTTGTAGACAGCAGCCTTCCCGATACCCCATATACTTCCCAGCAATATAACCAGAATTGCAAAAATCCAAACATTCGCCTGAAAATGAATACGGGTCACTCCTTTGGCCAACAATTCTTTTCTTTTTATCTGTTGGCCGACTGCAACAACGGGTTCCTGCCAGATTTCCTTACTTGGGAAAATGAGGACTTGATCATCCACATGTTCAAACTTATTCTGCTTCTGAACCAAATGATATGTATCCGTGCCGATATGAATTTGTGACTCAGTGACCTCCGTCACAACCCCATCTCTTTTCGCCATAATTCCCTGTCCCGGAGAATAAATATCCATTTTGGGAACAACCAACATGAAGCTGATAAGGGTAGAAGTCCCCAGAACCCAATACATCACCTTTCTCGCTCCCCATTTGTCGGACATCCATCCCCCTAACGCTCTAATGACCCCCGAAGGAAAACTGAATAACGCCGCGAAAACACCTGCGGTAACAAGAGGCATGTAATAAACATTTACGAAATACGGAACAAGCCATTGGGAAAATGCCACAAAACACCCGAAAACGAGAAAATAATAGAGGCCAAAGCGCCATACCCGAATATTTTTAAGCGGTGAAAGCATCTCCCGCCAATGTTTATCGCTTGAAGCCGGTTTTTTGTTATTTGAGAAAATAAAGAAAATGATTCCCATGACAACGAGCATCAAAGCATAGTATTTGGGAAGCAATCTCCAGCCTTCAAGACTCGCTCCATTCTCGGTGAAACGATTAAGAAGCGTGGGTGCAATAAGCGTCGTTAAAGCTGCCCCCGCATTTCCTGCACCAAAGATGCCAAGCGCCGTCCCCTGATTTTCTTTAGGATACCAAACTGAAGAAAAAGCGATGCCAATAGAAAAACTAACGCCAGCTAAACCAAAACCAAAACTACAAAGCGCAAAACCAAAAAAATCTGTGGCATTAGAAAGCAAGTACATTGGAATTGCACAAATGAAGAGTAACGTGCCGTAAACGGGTTTACCTCCAAATTTGTCTGTTAACATTCCTGCCGGCAGCCGAAAAACGGATCCGGTCAGCACAGGAATTCCCATCAGCCAGCCGATTTCAACTGGCCCCCAATTAAATACTCGGTTGTTAGCGAGGAAGGTAACGAGGACACCATTGAGCATCCATGCTGCAAAGCAAACAGTAAATGCGAGCGTGTTTAAGAAAAGAACTTTATGCGATGTACCCGTTGCTTTATCTTGCATTTTTTATCACACCCTTCCTTAATTGTTTCGGGGCCTATGCTGGCTCCACTTTGATTCGGCTGAATTGATTGTTTTTCGGTCCCAGTTCCAAATCACCTGCTGATAAGGACGTAACAGGTAATGGAATGGCGCTACAAGCATGTGCATCAGACGGGTAAAAGGGAAAACCAGTATAAGGAGAAAAGCACCCACAATATGAGCTTGGACCACATGTGGCATTGCAATCACTGCATCGATGTGTGGATCAAGCTTAAGAATCGACCACAGATAAGGCGAAAGATCGGAAGCAAACCATGAGGATCCCCACCGGTAATTGGCAGCGATAATACAGCCAAGGACAACTTGATAAAGAATCAGTAGTTCAACTGCGATATCTACCCAAGTGGTAACCGCGCGGATACGCGGCGTGGCAACTCTGCGTATGAACAGAACAATTAACCCAAAAAGAAAACTCAATGCAAAAACAAAACCGGTTATTTCCAATGCGATAAGCCTGAGAGGTTCGCCGTTCCAGGCTAATACTGCTTTAGGAATTAAAAAAGCTCCTAAATGGAGAAAAAAGACTCCCATCATTCCGATGTGAAACGGAACTGATCCCCAATAAAGTTTTTTACTCTCAAGAAATTGGGAAGACATGGAAGAAACCGAATAAGATGCACATACATAGCGATACACCGTCCCAATTAAAAAAACAATTAAGGCCACATATGGAAGTGCAATAAACAAGAAATTGTGAATCATACTCATCTTAGAACCTCATTATTCCTCTGAAACTTTTTCAACGTCCATTTCGGATTTCACCGAATTTAAAAAATCATTCTTAAGCAATTCATCCGCAGGTCCATCTTTTACATCAAAATCACTTTTCACGATTTCAAAGAGGGCCGAGAGCGCGTGATAGTAGGCCCCCGAGCGGTTTGGAACACTTTCAAGGAGAGTTTTGTAATGCTTTTTGTAAAGCCTGTTCCTCACCGTAACCCGTTCAGCTCCAAACTCAGCCAACATTTTCCTCAGAGCCGGAACAAGCAGGATATGAACGATATCTTCGCACAATTCAGATTTATCTAGCTTTGATACCAAGCGCAAAAGATTCGGCAAGTGGTCAGCGAGCTCCTTACCGCAATCAACCTGAGCTTTTTTATGTTCAGCATTTAAGTGTGATAGAATCTCCCCGCGCTTGTAGTCATCTCCAAAGAGCACATAACCAACATCAAGCGTCGTCACTGCTTGCACGTCGAAAGTCCGCGTATATAACTCTTCAAGTTGATCTATGCTACAGCTTGAAATTTGTTGCAAAAATAAATCGATCTCTTGTGCTGCATCCGGATAATCTTTCAGCAATGCTCCTTCAACATATTCAACATGCTGAAGAAAGTCGTTCTCCGGATATCGAAACAAATCAGCAACAATTTCATATTGTTTCATAGTCATTTTTTATAGACCTCTCACTGCTGGTTTGGAACCACCAAATCCAGCGCCTCCCTTTTCATCGCCCGGAAAATCAAGCATATCTAGCGCTTGCTCGCGGTGCGATGCAGGAATGACGAAACGATCGTCAAACTTTGCCAAGGTAGTCAAATAATAAATACTATCTGCATCTTCTTCTGTAAGCCCCGTCTCATTAAGAGCCTCGACTGCCCGTACCTTACTTAAATCCCCAACCGTTTTATATCTACGATACATCCGAACTGCCATGAGCTTCTTTAAAGGTCCTTTGACCAGGTCCTCGTCACCAGAAGTAAAAAGACTGGCTAAATATTTAAGCGGGAACCTCGCTTCATCAATGGTTCCCCAAATATCCTCTGTGCTGGTATCGTAGAGCCACTTGTCATCCCACACTTTTGACACTTCATGCAACTTCTTCTTCTGATCCTCATTCTTACCTTGGGTAACGGATGCCATCACCGGAAGTAGTGGCGGCACGTAAAACAACATCGGTAGAGTGCGGTATTCGGGATGTAGCGGCAATGCTAAGTTCCATAATTTCACAAATTTATACGTCGGCGAATCCTGAGCAGCTTTAATCGTAGAATCAGCGATTCCATTTGCTTTTGCAGATGCAATGACTTCAGGGTCCTCTGGATCACATAATATGTTTAATTGGGCTTCCACTAAATCATGTTCAGGCGCAGATGCCATTTCGAGAATTTTCTCAGCATCATAAAGTATGACTCCGAGATACCGAATGCGCCCAACACAGGAATGCATGCAGGCCGGTGCAAGACCAGCTTCAATACGGGGATAACAGAGTATGCATTTTTCAGATTTGCCGTTATTCCAATTGTAATAAGATTTTTTATAAGGACATGCTGTCACACACATGCGCCAAGCACGGCACACGTCCTGATTAATGAGAACTATTCCATCTTCTCCTCGTTTATAAATAGCTCCAGAAGGGCAAGAAGCAGCACATGCTGGATTAAGACAATGGTTACAAATTCGCGGAAGATAATAGAGCGCCATCTTTTCAAGCTGAAACATGGCCTCCGCTTCTGCTGTCGTCATGTTTTTAAAGTTGGGGTCTTTTCTTGCAAAATCCGGAGTACCGCTTAAATCATCATCCCAGTTCGGCCCCATCTTAATGTCAATGGGCTTGCCGGTAATCAAGGAAACGGGCCGAGCCGTCGGCTGAACCCCCTTTTCAGGAGACTCAATTAAATCCAGATATTTGAACGTAAAGGGCTCATAATAATCGTCGATGGTTGGCATGTGAGGATTATGAAAAATATTAAGAAGACCTTTCGATTTACCCGCACCGCGCAATTCAATCGTACCGTTTTTCCTCTCCCACCCTCCTTTGTAAACTTCTTGGTCTTCCCACTTCGTTGGATAACCGGTACCAGGTTTTGTTTCAACGTTGTTCCACCACATGTATTCTGCACCCTTACGATCGGTCCAGATGTTTTTACAGGCGATCGAGCATGTATGACATCCAATGCACTTATCGAGATGAAAAACCATTGAAACTTGAGCTCGAATATCCATCAGAAAACCACCTTATCCATTTTAGTTATAATCACATGTGTATCGCGGTTGACGGCGGTCGGCCCCCAATAATTGAAATGATACGTGAATTGCCCATATCCACCGGCTAATAAGTTGGGTTTTAAATGAACACGTGTAAAACTATTGAGCCCTCCACTGCGAATACCTTTTCTCACTTGAGATTGAGGCGTTCCCGTGCGTTCAGTCGCATGATAGACGATACAAACCCCCACAGGAATCCTTGAACTCACCACCGCGCGAGTACTAAAGACACCATGGTCGTTATGAACTTCAATCCAATCGTTATCCTTGATCCCCATCGCTTCGGCATCGGTTTCACTCAACCAACAAGGTTCACATCCTCGTGAAAGTGTTAACATTCTTAAATTGTCAGCATAAGTCGAATGAATATGCCACTTACCATGCGGCGTCAGGACATTTAAGATCCGCGCTCGACCCTGCTTTATGGTCTCTTTCAAGTCCCCATAGGCCTCCGGTTTAGGATTGGGTTTATACGTAGGCAAATGTTCTCCATACTTGATATACATTTCATGATCAAGATAAAAATGCTGCCGGCCTGTCAAGGTTCGCCATGGAACTAATCGCTCAACATTATAGGTGTAAGCAGAATAAGCCCTTCCGTCATTCATCAGCCCGGACCACAAAGGAGACGAATTATAACGTTTCGGCTGAGCCTGAATATCGGCATAATTAATCGCCACATCTTTACTGCCTTCGGCGATGTCAGCTAAGACCAGCCCGGTTTTCTTTTCCGCATTTTGGTAAGCGCGAACACACAATTTCCCGTTTGTGAGCGTCGAAAGTTTCATCACCGCATTAGCGGCTTCAATGTCCTCTTTTAATGAAGGTAGCTTTTTTCCATCATACGTTTGATGCGGAAAATGATTCGAAGCCACCATCTCATCATACACATCTTCACACATATAACTATTGCCATGAGCACCAAGACCGGTTTTCTTTACGTTTTCACCGAGTGCGATATACTTTTCATAGAGCTTCGTATAGTCCCGCTCAACAACTGCAATATTATGCATGGTTTTTCCCGGTACGGCTTCGCACTCCCCCAAATACCAATCTTTGATGGTCGGCTGCGTAATTTCCCCAGGAGAATCATGCGCAATCGGAGCAGTCACAATATCCGTTTGCGGATCCGGAATATATTGTTTGGCTAATTCGGAAGTTTTTTTCGTAAGCAAACTAAATATTTCCCAGTCGGTTTTAGACTCCCAGACCGGTGCAATAGCTTTCGAGAGCGGGTGAATAAAAGAATGCATATCCGTTGAGTTGAGGTCTGCTTTTTCATACCAAGATGCCGCTGGCAGCACAATGTCCGAGTAAAGCGCTGAGGAATCCATTCGAAAGTTCAGATCAACGACTAAATCCATCTTGCCCGTCGGCGCCTCATCATGCCACTTAACCTCTTCAGTGTGTTGTTCAGAATCCGGCGCAATGACTGCGTGGTGCGTGCCCAAGTAGTGTTTCAGGCAATACTCCATCCCTTTCATGCTTCCTACGATGGCGTTACCTCGCCAAATATACCAAACGCGCGGAAAACTCTCGGGAGCTTCAGGATCACTGATGGCATATTCAAGCTCTTTTGATTTCAACTTTTCAAGAACGTAGTTCTTAATGTCATCAGCGCTCTTAGCGCCGTTTTCCTTCGCTTCTTTGGCAAGCTCTAAAGTGTTGCGTTTAAATTGCGGGAAGAAAGGCATCCACCCCATACGGACGGCTTTAAAAATATGATCTGCCATATGCCCTTCGGTCATCTCATTCTTAGGAACGACGTTATAATCCTTAAAATGACCATCCACCCGGTACTGACTCGTGTGCATATAATGCCAAATCGGTGTCTGCTGCAAACGCACAGCACCCTGCCAATCTTTACCAAACGCAATCGTCGCCCAGGAATCCATCGGCGCCAGCTTTTCCTGTCCGACATAATGATTCATCCCGCCGCCATTTTTCCCGACACACCCGGTAAGCATGAGTGTCATAATTGCGGCACGGTAAATGAGATTATTGTGATACCAGTGATTGATTCCAGCGCCGATAATCACCATACATTTACCTTCGGTCGCACTTGCGGTATCTGCCCATTCACGCGCAAACTGGAGCACGGTCTTAGAATCAATGCCCGTAAAGACTTCCTGCCATGCTGGCGTATAAGCGGCGTCACAATCACCATAATCTTTTGGATAATCCCCTTTTAGGCCACGCTCGACACCATATTGAGCCATCGTAAGATCATACACAGTGGCAACCGCTACCTTCCCATTTACTGTATCCACATACTTTATGGGTACGCCTCTTTTTACATGTTTATCCAGCCCATATTCCGAAAAATCGACCTGCAAAACTTCATCACGGTCATCCAGAAAACTCAAAAGCGGATCGTACCCTCCATTTCCTTCTGAGTTTTCTAATTTGAGGTTCCAATTTCCCTTTTTCTCATCCCATCGATGCCCAACGCTTCCTTTAGGAACAACGTATTTTCCAGATTTCTCGTCGATGTTCACAAACTTCCACTCCCCATTAGAAATCTCCCGATACTGGGGCAGCTCATTAGCACGCAGAAGACGGCCCGCCGTAAATCGGTTGCCCTCTTTTTCAATTTTTACCAGATAGGGGCTGTCTGTGTACTGCTTCGTATACTTAATGAAGTATGGATTTTTTTTCTCATGATGGTACTCTTTAAGCACTATATGAGTCACAGCCATCCAAAACGCACCATCACTTCCTGCATGAAGAGGAATCCACTGATCCGCATATTTACTGACTTGGCTAAAATCAGGCGAAAAGACAACCGCTTTTGTTCCGTTATGTCTCGACTCCGCAAAAAAATGACAATCAGGCGTTCGAGTCATGTTTAGGTTCGCACCCATAGCTGCGATCATTTTTGCATTAAACCAATCGGCACTTTCACAGACATCCGTTTGCTCACCCCATATCTCAGGAAAAGCGTTTGGTAGATCACAGTACCAATCATAAAAACTTAAGTTAATCCCTCCAAAAAGCTGCAGAAACCTTGAACCAGCTGCATAACTCATCATGGACATCGCCGGAATCGGAGAGAACCCGCAAACTCTATCAGGACCATGCGTTTTTGCAGTATAGATATTGGCCACCGCCATGATTTCAAGAACTTCATCCCAGGATGACCGCCTGAAGCCTCCTTTGCCTCGCGCTTCTTGATAACGTTTTCTTAATTCCGGATTCCTTTGAATGGCTCCCCAAGCCCGCAAGGGATCCTTGTGTTTCTCTTTTGCTTCTCGGTAAATGTCGAGAAGTGTCCCGCGAATGAGAGGATATTTAATACGAAGAGGGCTGTAGAGATACCAGGAAAAGGAAATACCTCTCTGACATCCGCGAGGCTCATACGGAGGAATGGAATCTTCTAAAAGAGGGTAATCCAGTTGCTGCGTTTCCCAGACGACAATGCCCTCCTTGACATGGATTTGCCACGAACATCCGCCAGTACAATTGACACCGTGGGTGCTTCTCACAACTTTGTCATGCTGAAATCGGTTGCGATAAAACTCTTCCCACTGTCTTGTTTTTGGCGAAATAATATCTTTAATCCATGTCATAAGTTTCCTCTAAATTCCATCTTCTGATTTTTTTTGGCGGTTAAATAGATTTTTATTCACAGAATCCTTTTTCCGTCTTGCTCCCGCGACAGCTAGAAGCAAAAACAAGAAGACAAGCCCTGCCACCCCCGCCAAAACCATTATTTTTTTATGATCTCTAGGACTTTGATTGCCTTCTTCACGATCGGATTCCTGCAGGAAAGCTGTAAGCGCATCAACTTCATCTTCTGTCAGGGGTTTACCGTTATAAGCTTCCTTCATTAACGGAAAAGGCGGGTTCTTTAAAATACCTTTTACGCCCGCATCCCCCAATCGGGAATAGGAAGTGGTGACTTCTTTAGCTAAGGATCCGCCGCCAAACAAGGATGCGTTTCTGACATGATGGCAAACCATACAGGACGGCCCCCCATTAAGAAATCTTTGTTTTCCCCTGAATAGATCAAGTCCTTTGTTGATTTGGGCACGCGGTGCGATTTTGGATGCTGACTCCGGAGTTGTTGCCACACTTTCCTCCACCTCTACATCCTCAGGATTTCTCAAGTACTTTAGAATCTCCTCGACATCCTCTTCACTTAATCCCATGTTAACCATGGGAGTCGGGTACTTTTTCATCAGATCCATGACAATTGGATCTTTTGCATTGATCATGTCAGTCGGATATTGAATAAATTTTTTCAGCCATTCTCCCTCACGTCGTTCCGTAACACCTTTTAAATCCGGCCCTACACGATCGCCGCCACCAATGGTGTGACAAGCAATACAGTTTTTCTGAAACAATAAGTAGCCCTTGGCTGCCCCGCCTGAAACTTTAGCGGAACTTAACGCTTTCGTTTGAACAGGCAGCACGACGCCCGTTTCAGCCGTTCTTGAATCTGCAACCCCTACGTCCATCATTCTCCTGTCCGAACTTAAACTTTTCAAATAGACCATAAGCGCAGTCACTTCGTCTTCCAAAAATTCAACTTTCTGCATCTCTGTTTCTTCAGGCTGTGCGGCGGGTTCAGTGATTGCCTCATAAATGTAAGCTAAATTAACGTTTTGGTTAAATTTATCAAGCAATCTCTCACGATTTTCGTGTGTCGGCATCTTTACATGAAAGCTCGCATCTCCAATATCGGAAAGTGCGGGACCTTTCACGCCGCCTACATCGCCAACACTGTGGCATGCAAAACAACCTTTTTGATTAAATAGTTGTTTTCCTAAATTGTAATGTGGCGATTGATCTAAACCGGAAGCATGACATCTCGTACAGGTTGATTCTATGAAGGAGCCGTCAAGTAACGGTTTTTCCCAGAAATGCTCTGATCCTCTCGCATGTGCGGCCTCAGCCGTGATCGCCCTCCCCTGTCCGTCATGACAGCTTGTACACCCGACAAAATTCATATCATGTTTGTCCAAGTAATCACCAGGATGTGATTTAAGAGGATGTTCCATATCCACCATTCGGCTGTCCTCCATTGCAACATGACAGCTAATGCACCGATCGCTTCGCCCTAGATGAGGCGCAACGATTTGCCGCATCTTGATTTCATAATCCGCAGCTATTTCACGCTCTTGCTCTGTTTTTGCCATCAGTTTCAGCTCAGACTTATATTTATTTTGATACCGCTGCCAATCGGTATTTAAGTTCTCGCGCATGGCTTCCATTGCGAGGAACAGCACAATCACGGCGCTGGCAGCAATAATGATCCATTTAAAATATCGATTCATATTAGTGAATAGGCCATTGGCTCTTGAGCCAATAGAAGTCCCAGTTTGGCCCGCGGTGATAGGTTGCAAAATAAGTTAAAATAATGAAAGACACGATAAAGCACGTAAACAAGGCAATCGCCGAGATTCGGGTCGAATCAAATTTATAAAGACAGCGGAATGACCAAAATACAAAAAAAGAAACTAAAACGGTGCCCGGATTTATAAAGATAATCACAAGCTGAGGGATATCCGGAAACCAATTTCGCAGCCATCCAAATTTAACTGTAAATGCCAAGAGCGCGATCGTCACACCCGCTGAATAAACGAGAGATTCTCGAGCGACTTTTCGACCCGTGCGATTATCAAACCACCTCCCGAGAGTTTGTTTTTCCCGGTCCAGATAGGGAATGAGCGCAAGCCCAAGAATGGCAATCGTTGGAATTCCAACACCTCCCATAAAAGCCGAATACGAGACAAGTTCTTGAAGACCCAAAAAATACCAGGGAGCTTTAGCAGGATTTTCCGGGACCGCCGCATTTGCGAGTTCCTTAAGAGGCGCATCAAAGAAATAGGCAAGGGTACATACGATGGCAAACGTAAGCATAAACAGAGCAAACTCCGCAATAAATAGCGTCGGCCAGCTTGGGATCGTATTTTCCGGCCCTCGTCCTACAGCAGGCGTTTTTCCTCGAACTAGGCACATCAGGCCATAGGTTTTTTGCGGAGCATTTTCAAAGACATTTCGGGTATTTCCATCTTCTTCTATACCTTGCAGATCCTTTTCTTTAATATTATCGGGCCTTGCTAAGCCCCCGTCCTTTCTGACGCGCCAGACATGCACACTCAAAATCATGATCATCAAAAAAGGAAGGACAATGCAATGCAGCCAAAAGAAACGTGTTAACGCATCCTGCCCAATTTCTTCAGATCCAAGAAGGAGCACCTTCATAAAGCCCCCCGGATCAAAGTAAGGAGTCAATCCCAACGCATCCGTAAGTTCCCGAGGTGAAGCCGCAATATTCGAGCAAATCGTTACAGCCCAATATGCCAATTGGTCCCAAGGTAAAAGATATCCCGTAAAACTGAGTCCGAGCGTCAAAATAAAGAGAACCATTCCCATCAACCAATTAAACGATCGGGTCTCTTTGTAAGCAGCCGTATAGAAAACTCGCACCATGTGAAGAATGACGCTCACAATCATGACATTGGTTGCCCACCGATGCACGTTACGAATGAAACGCCCGCCAGGAACCACATATTGGATGTCTTTAATTGAATCATAAGCAAGATCAACGGACGGTTTGTAATACACCATCAGCAGGATTCCCGTAAGGATCAAGATAAAAAATGAGGATGCTGCAATCACACCCAAACCAAATGTAAAGGTCTTCTTAAGAGTGTAACGATGAATGCGAGTGCTGTGGATATGCAAAAAGATATTACTCATCACAGTCTGTGACCGCGCTCGATCAGAATTGGGCTTCCCGTGCCGAACAAACGATTCCAGGAATGTTTTTGGCAATCTCAGAATATTTTTAAAATAATCACGCAACCCCATCTCGCCTTTACCTTTTTTAGATTGCATATCGGGTACCTATCGGAACTTTTCTCATTGTATCCACAATCAGCTTTCCGTCCGGCAGCTGAGAAACCTTGAGCCATTCTAACGCTTTCGGCGCAGGCCCAATTTTTACCTTCCCATTTTCATCAAACTTGGATCCATGACAGGGACATTCAAAGAGCCCTGCGTGCTTGCTGACAATGCATCCCAAATGCGTACAAATAAGAGAAATTGCAAATAACCCGCCTGCATCTCTTCTTACGATAACCTTTTTATCCTCAAATATTTTTTCTGCGCCCACAGGAAAATCTTCCACTCTTCCAATTTTAAAAATCTTCGGAATATCGGGAAACAGAGCAGGCTTTGGGAACCTCAATAACCCGAACAAGACAAAACTTAATGCTGCTCCCACAGCCCCATAGACAACCGTCGTAAGAAAATCACGCCGGCTCATCGATTCGACTTCATAAGCAGACGTTCCCTTAACTGCGTCAACATTGCTCATACAAAACACTCCTTAAAAGAGTACCGCTCCATGGTAATTGCATCTGCCGGACAACGAATCGCACACAGCGCGCATCGTATGCATTTTTCCTCATCCTTTATAATTGCCGATAACTCATCGGTTTGCTTTTGTTCTCGGACTAGATCGGTTAACTGACTAAAATCCTTGTTGCCATCCAATTCGGAAACAGGAACCAATTTAAGACAAAGCTCAGGACAAATATCCGCGCAAGCGCCGCAAAGAATGCAACGATTCCCATCGAAGACAGTATTGACTCCACAGTCGAGGCATCGAGAAGCTTCCACTTGCGCTTGCATACAACTAAACCCTTTTTCTATGAGCGTTTGCGTGCCCATTATTCTTTGCTCAACAGGCGCGCTTGCAAGCGCTTGGCGTTTTAGCTTTTCATACCCCATTTCCCTACCGTATTGCTCGATAGGAATGTGAAGCTCAACGGTTTGAGACTTAAGCTTCTCACCCGTCAGCTTGTGGAATATTGAACGAGCCGCCTTCTTTCCGCTTGCGATCGCATCGATCATTAATTTAGGTCCATGCGCCAAGTCACCAGCTAGAAATACGCCATCCGCTGTGGTTTCCTGGGTCTTAGGATCACAAATCACAATTCCTCGTTCGTTAGTTTTGATGGAATGCTTTTCAGGTTGGATGAATGAAATATCGGAGCTTTGGCCGACAGCCATAAGAACTGCATCGGCCTCTAAAACCAACTCCTGCTTAGGGTCATATTGAGGATTAAACCGTTTATTTTCGTCGAAGATAGAAATGACCTTGTGAAAAACAACACCTTTTACTTTGCCCTTTTCAGTCAGTATTTTTTGAGGCCCGTACCCATTAATTCGCTTTACTCCCTCCTCCTCACCTTCGAGAATCTCGATCTCATCGGCCAACATTTGCTCTCGTGGCTCAAGACAGCAGAGCGTTGCCTCGACCCCCGCTTCTTCTCTGCGCAGTGTTCCAACAATATCCATTTGCTGTCTGCGCAAGGCCGTTCGCGCCACATCATAAGCGACATTCCCACCTCCGATAATCACCACTTTTTTACCCATATGATGAGGCTCATTGAGCGCGACAGCCCGTAAAAATTCTACGCCTCCATAGACACCCTCTGCATCATGACCGGGAATTGGAACTCTCCGTGATTTTTTACACCCAACCGCAATCACGACAGCATCATGTCTTTTTCTCAAGTCATCAAACGATATATCTCTACCAACTGCACAATTTGTTTTAATTTGAACTCCAAGCGCTTGGATGACTGCCACTTCTGCTTCAATAATTTCTCTAGGCAATCGGTACGCTGGTACCCCTAAGTAGAGCATTCCAGCCGGCACAGGTTCCATTTCATAGATGACCACGTTGAATCCCATTAAAGCGAGATCATGAGCCGCCGCCAAACCCGCCGGCCCCGAACCGATAATACCAATGCTTTTCCCTTTAGTTTTACTCTTCGGATGATGCTCAACACCTTCCCACAAACTCCCCAAATCCTCAGAACCTGAACACATTCGGTCCTCAAGCGTTTCGCGAAGCTGCTTAAGCAAAGTCAATGGTTCTTTCAGGTCAGAGGGGAATCCTTCTTCATGGGCGGAACGCTTAAGCGCCCGAATGGAAATACTCTGGTCTATACTGCCACGGCGGCAGGCTGATTCGCAGGGTGCGCCACATACTCTGCCGCAAATAGATGCTAATGGGTTGGGTGCACGTGCTATAAGGTAAGCTTCTTCAAATTTTCCTTCAGAGATGGCCCGAACATAACCGCGTGCGTCGGTATGCACAGGGCAGGCGCTTTGGCATTTAATTTGATCTTTCCAATATTGCGTATCAGGAATTTCAACTTTTAATTTCAAAATAGGATCTCTCTATTTATTCAAGGCCTTCGAGTTACCTATACGTTTCAAAATTTTCTTTCTTTTTCTACCATCACCCAAATCGCCCAACTTAACGGCATTGAGGTCATCCAGCAGTTTTTGCTTTGTCCCCGCCCAAACATTATGAATCGCGCAAGGATTTTTCTGATTACAGTGCGGCATCCCCATAACACAATGGTTAAAACTGTTCTCACCATCAACCGCACAGATGATCTCAAACACCGAAAGACGCCCCGCATCCCTTGCTAATTGGTAACCGCCGCCAGGTCCTGGGATCGATTTCAAAACACCTATCCGTGAAAGAATCTGCAATCCCTTTCGCGTATAAAACTCCGGAATTCTCAAAGCTTTGCAAATCTTTGCAGCCAAAAAACGTTTGTCTCCTTTTTGCGTCATCATGTATCCGATAACTCGGATGACATATTCACAGCTTTTAGAGTACAAGCGAAATTTATACATTTAGGTTATACTAACGCATTATGGATATACATGTCCATAATTATTAACGACCATTGACACCATTGTTTTTAGAAGCGAGATTCGCAATGCCCTGCGGGCTCTAATTTCAAAATTTAAAGACAAAATGCATTATCAAGCGGTCTTTCCTTCGAATTTATTATTTTTTGAGCCGTAAGAGCCGGCTGGAAGGTAAGTTCTTGGAACTAAGTTCGGGGAGATAAGGGCTAGTTAATTTAGGGGTTCGGACCCCTTTATTTTGTGTATCATTTATTTATCGATAGGCACCTTGATCAATCTCATCACAAGCTTAAAAAGCCTGCTCCCACTCCTAGGCGAGATCATAGCTCCATGCCAATACTTTAGTTGCGGATCGTGTATACCACGTCAAGCGGTCACCCGAAGGTTCGAATGGAGATTTTTAATTTCTTATCCATAACAAGGCTCCATTCGAACAGTATAGACGGACATCAAGTCCGTCATGCAGCGTCCCTGCGCATTGGAGCAGTGACACCCAAACGTTTTAATTGAAATTTTTAGCTTTTTATTCATAACGACTCATGGGTAATGTTTATCTGCTTACTTGGACCGGGTATTGTAACAGAGTTACGGCCGGGAGGCAAAAACGCCATCAGTCTTTGTATATTTAAAAAAGAAAAATATTGCAATCAGATATTAGCCGCCATTGAACTATTCTTTAGCGAAGGGCACCCTGGCAGCTGGAGCCATTTCCGGCCGTGCAGCCGAAACAGTGTTCGGCCGTTTGGATTTGCATACGGGTAAGATCGGATTCGGAGACGTTCTGAATGGTTAAGGCCGGACGATTATCAAGAGGCATTTCGAGCATTTGATTGAAATCACAGTCATAGAGTTTCCCGTCCCAACCGACGCTAAGCGTGTTACGGCACATCAGTCCGTCCAAAGTTCCGGGGTTGAAACTATGGATCAAAAGCTCCACATAGGTTTCATATTGATTCTGTCTTTTAAGATATTGTTCATATCGCGTAATAGGCATATTCGTAATGGTGTAAAGGCTATTAAACTCAATCGTCCAATCCTGAAAAAGCCGCTCTTTATAGTCCTTTTCCAATTGGCTCTGCGCAGCCGGTAAATATGGGCCGGTGGGATTGTAGACAAGATTGAGAACAAGATGCGTGTCCGGCTTACCATAACCCAACCGATTGAGTTTCTGAAGTGCTTTAATCGAATCTTCAAAAGCGCCTCTGCCCCGCTGCCGGTCAACATTTTTTTGCAGATAACACGGCAGTGAAGCAATAATTTCCACGTGATGGCTGGCCAGGAACTCGGGTAAATCATTCTGCCCGTCCGCAAAAAAGACGGTAAGGTTACACCGGTCAATCACATGAATGCCGTATTGGCGGGCTTCTGAAACTAAATACCGGAAGTTCGGATTCATCTCAGGTGCCCCGCCGGTGAGGTCAAGCGTCTTAACCCCGGACTTTTTCATATAAGCGGCAACCGCTTCGGCCGTGGATCGGTCCATATTCTCTGTTGTGTTGGCGGGACTAGCCTCAACATGGCAGTGGGTACAGCTCATATTGCAGAGTTTTCCAAGATTCACCTGAAGGATTTCGACAGATCCTTTGGTTAGCCGCAAATCAAGGGAACCAAGTTTTTCCTGAAAACAATTCATCACAATCCTCAAAAATAAGTTAGCAGCAGCTGCCACCCGTACAGGAAGATTGTAGTTTCGTCGTCTTTTCAGAGCTCTTAGCCTTTGTCTGACGGGGATCCCGTTCATCAGCCCGGCAACAGCCAAAGGGTTTTGCCTTTGACCGCGGAATGTCTTTGGCCGGCGGAACTAAAATAAAGTCATTTTGATACGGCTTTTGGGAATAAGTCTGATAAGTCTTATCACCAACGGCTGTGCGGACACCCCGCTTCAGGGTGCTTCCGTTGTCATCAGTCACCTGTTTCCACGGCCCTTTGTAAATTACAGCCTGATTTCGTTCCAGCCCCGGACCTTTTGTACCTTTATAGGCCGTAATCGTCATCGAACGAAACTCAATCCCTTTTACAATTTGCCATGGTCTTTCATCAAATTTTTCGATTTTAATTCCATAAAAACCGGCCTCTTCAAAGGCTTTGAGAAATGCTTTTTCCTGAAAGGCCCCTGAGATACAACCGCTCCAGAGTTTTGTATCCTGCTGAAGTTTTTCGGGGACATCTTCATCTGAGACAATATCAGATATAGCGACACGGCCTCCATTTTTAAGGACCCGGTACATTTCGCTGAAAAGCCCTCGTTTATCTTCCGGACGAACAAGGTTGAGCACACAGTTGGAAACAATGACATCAATTGAGTCATCCGGGACTAATTGAGAATGCGGCAAAGATTCCTGCATCGTCAGATAATCCTCAACGGAACAGATAGGCGTTTTCTGCAGGCTTTGATCCAAAGCATCCAGATTTGTTCTCAAATCCTGAATGCGCCCGCGCAGAAATTCGACATTGTGCCAGCCAATCCGGGCTCCCACTTCTTTTTGATATTTACGGGCCAGCGCAAGCATGGTGGGATTAAAATCCACACCGATCACCTTTCCTTTGGGCCCCACAATCTGTGACGCGATATAGCAGATTTTTCCGCCGCCGGAGCCAAGATCTAAAACGGCGTCCCCTTCTTTGAGATAACGGGACGGATCACCACAACCATAATCTTTTTCAAGGATTTCCTGCGGAATAACCTTAAGGTATCGGGGGTCATAACTTGTGGGGCAGCACAGAGCCTCTTCTCTAATTTTGGCGCCTTGAGCATAACGTGTTTTGACCGCCTGCTCCAGGTTAACCGGTTTATTTTTTTTCATCGACTTTCCATTTTTTACATTCCCCATACAAACACCCCTCTTTGACTTCAAACGAATTATGGCGCAGCACCTTTGTCGCAATTTTTGTGACATCAATAATAGCTGTGAGTACGGTAAGTATTGTACACAACCCCATGGGGTATCGCTATCTGAAACCTGAGATTGATCCGGATAAAAGGAATAAAAAGTCGATTACGCGGCAGATTCGAAGAGTTTCTTCTGCAGAATGGAAAGTTCTTTAATCAGCTGGGACATGGAGACCCCGAATTCAGAGGCCAGGGATTCATCGTCGTACCGCTGCAGATAATTCTCGGTCAGTTTACCCAGAAGAGCGGCGGTCATTAAGATCGCCGGCACACCGTTACCGGTTTTCCTGATTCTCACCCGTGCCAACCCCTGGCGGGCATTCAAACGTTCACCAATCGCATCCTGGCCGTAGACCGAAGCCACCGGGATTTGCTCGTCACTGAGCGGTTGATTGACTAATGAAACATAGCTGCGTGCATTGCCGGCAACTTTGAGATGAAAATTTTTCCCTAAAAGGGCAAGGGCATTAAAACCAAGATGGCTTTCAGATTGGATTTTTTCAAGTTCCGCCTGAAAAGCACGCGCGTCTTCTTCACTCTTTAAAGTCACCGTATAATCCAATTGGCTCTGTTCGGCAATCAGCATCAGAACCGGAATGATACTTTGCGGTGTAATATCACTGACAATCGATTGGTCATCCGCTGAAACCCCGTCTCTATGCAGAGGATTGTGCAGAATGGCCTGAGCCCCTTCCAAGGTCTGTAGACTGTGACGGATTTTATTCAACGCGGGCAGATTCGTTTCTATAAATGCTGAAAGCCACGGCGCCAGTGTCTGATTTTGGCCCTGATTGTCTTCGGGCCGGAGATTAATCGTCAGCTGTTGGACCACACTTTGAAAAACCGGAAATCCGTATTCGTCGGCAACAAGCGGCGAAACCAGCCGGTTACCGTATTGGACAGCGACCCGGCCTACGGGTCCCTGACTCAGACTATCGGCAATCTGTACCGCATCGGTCAGCGCCAGCCGCAATTCTGTACGAATCGGGATGGTGTTCAAAGGTGTCGCATGTCTAAAAAGAAACTGCTGATCGGCGGGTAAGCCGGCCGCATGGTTTGTCACAATCACCTGCTGATCGGCTTCGGGATAGATCGTTAAGTCCCCCGCATAGGTATGGTTATTGAGCGCATCCACGGTCTGGGGATTGCCAAATCCCACTTCGAAAACAACCAGCTTGGGTTTATTCCCCCATTCATTAGGGGCAAATAAGGCATTTTGAATTTCATCCGCACGATCGCGGGAAAACACAATATCCCCTTCCTGATAATCGGTTAAACGCAGCAGGTCAGCCTTCACTTCGTCTTTAATTCCCGGCATGCCGGGTGTTGAAAAGGCATCAAGGCGGATCGGCGCCATCGTCGTATCGCTTGAAACACTAATCGTTTCCTGATGATAATCAAAACGCATACTCGGTGTCGGCGTGCCGTGAAAAGCCGGGATTAAGGTCAATTGCAGAGGATCTGCCGGATCGCCTAGTCGAATCTTTGCGTAAAATTTTGTTCTCTTTAAATGGACATTGGGATATTCCGCTTCAAGCTTCTTATTGAGAATAAGCTCAGCCTGTTCAATGAAAAACTCGGCAATTCCGGCCTCCATCACCAGATTCACTTCCTGTCCGGCCTGTTTCATCCATTCAAAGAACTGCAACGCACCTGCGACATGATCTTCATGCATATGGGTGAGCACGATATTCGCCATGTCGGCGGGTTGGATCTGAAGCTGTTCAAGCAATGCAACCGTCGGTGCCCCGGCATCAATGAGCGTTGCTTTACCTCCGGCCCAGACCACTTGGTTACTGGTCAGACCTTTGATATCCATCCCTCCGCTGGTTCCAAGAAAAGTGAGTCCAAAACCGGGTTTTTCAGTCAGAGGTTCTACTTTGTCAATTTGAACATCATAGGCTTTTAGGTTTGCAGCCTGAAGCGTGGTTGTTACCGGTTCCGTCAGCGCCGCATCTTCAACCGAATAGTTTTGTGCATCGTCATGATAGGTAATGGTGACATCACCGATTTGAGCGGAATGGGTTTGATTGTCCAAAACAATAAATTCCACCATATTCTCTTCGGGCGTAATCATCTGAAGCGTTCCATCAATCACACCCCGGTCAGCAATCGCGATCGCCTCTCGCCTGAATCGCTGATAAATCTCATTCGGATATTCATAGTCTTTAACCCGCGGCAACTCATACGGGTTGCCTAATTGCAAATAGCGGTAGATCCGGTCTTTCTCAGCCTGGCTTTTGACCACAATTTTGGTTTTACGCTTATGGAAATGCCAGTTGGCCGCAGCCGCAAAATAAAACTGCACCAAATTGCTGCCGTCCGCGCCGGTCCATTGATCCCCTGCCGGAGTCACAAAAATACTCGGAAACTCATCTTCGCTCCCCGCCGCCAAATTGCGATTAAGCATCGTCATGCCGACCGAGATCACTCCCGCGGACGTTGCGACCTGATTTTGATTCGGATTTGTGATTGTGACATTGACATCCCCGGCCGGATAATGAAAACTCTGTGCGGGCCTGATTTCACTGCGCATCTCCGTACGCCGTGGCGGAATGTTCATCGTTTCCGTTAAATAATCTCTCAGCCGTCTTTGAATTTCCTTAACGCCCTCCGGAGTCGTAGGGTCAAGGCGGCCGTTCTCGGTATCGGCAATAAGCCCGTCAATGATTTGATGTGTTGCCTTGTCTTCGGGAGTCAGAAGGTTCCTGAAGGAAAATGAACTGAGTCTTCGTTTCCCATTATTCCTATGGGACCAGCCTATGATTTCTCCGCCGGATTTAATTTCCTTGAAAACGAGGAGCCATGCTTCCCTAGTTTCCGGGAAAAGCAGCTCAGGATCGTCCTCGATGTGCTCGAACATCAGAAGATTCTTATAAAGAATCATCCGAAAGGCATGGAAACGGATCTTTTGCAAATCTTCCATAGTGAGTTGGACATCTGAACTCTGCGGAGAGGCCAAATATTCGAGAAGAGCCTGCGGTGTCGGGAAAAGATCCACGAGAGGATCGTGGATTTCGGCACCTTCGATCGAACCGGGATAAATATGCGAGGTGTACCTTATTTCCATCACGCGAAGCAGACCCAGATAAATAAATGCCGCGCGGTCCTGGGGATTTTCGATATTAAAACTTCTGGGGGCTAGAATGTATTGATCCAACTCATCGAAGATGGGTTCAGGAACCCAGCCTTGTGCTGGATTACTCTGAGCAGCCCTTGAGAAAGCGGTATAATCAAACCGAATGATAACCCTGTCATCTTTAACCTGCGTTTCATCCGCAACAAAACTCGAAAATAGCGACTCCCCGATTTCATATCCTGTGTACTGCACATCCATGAGTGATACTTTATCCAACGCGTTTTGATTTCTGAGATAATCAACCGCCTGTGTAAATTCATTCTGTAGATGCGAAGATGCCCGAACCTCTAGAGATTGTTTTATTTGCAAGCCGATTTTAGTGACCCGTGCTGAATAATAGATTAAAACACCCCCCAGCACCGTTCCCGTCAGCACAAAATGAAGCCAATGCCGTCTTAGGATTCCTTTAGGACTGTCTTCGACGGGTCTTTTTGTTCGTATGAATGTGTCAATCAGCCAGGACAGGCCAAAGAGCGCTGCGTTTACGCCAATGACTGCGATGGTCAAATTCATCGCTATAAGTTTGAACTCGGACCATGTTTTTGCATGTTCATCCAGAAACCGGTAAACCGCCAGAAGGGTTGCTGCTCCGCCCATCAAAACCATGAGGGTTGCCAGCGAAAATTGGGGGATGTATTTTTTTATTCCGGCCGGCGGTGTTTGATTATCTGCTCTGATCTCAGACCGCAGCCGGGCCCAGGGTTTAGTTTGCAATTCTTCCTTTAAACGGCGCAGTGTTTGCATACTTTTGCCCGGCTCGGGGTTGGAAACCCCGGTAACCGGTAGTGTATAAAATGGAGCAAGGCCGGAAAGTTCGCCTTCATCGGTAATGACCGCAATCCGTTTAATAAAGACTTTGACGGCTTCGACATCACCGGTTTTGGAGACATCTTTATAGCCGGTTTCGGTGAGCGGTGCTGTTTCAGCCAATGCCCTGGCGGATTGAGGTGTTTGCGGTTTACCGGTCGAAGATGTTTTTTCGGCTTCGCGTGCAGGCTTGAAAATTTTGAGAATTTCGGGACGAACTTCAGCCCAGTCAAATCCGTCGAGCTCTTCGACCAAACGCCAGATAGTCTGCTTGCCCCGGCCTTTTTCGGGACGCTCAACACCTTCGACCTCAGCCGTATAAAACAGTGCAAGGCCCGATAAATTCCCCTCATCGACGCGTGACAGAAGCCGCCGGATAAAAACTTTGACGGCATCCACATCACCGGTGCCGGCCACGATACGGTAACCGGCATTGGTCAGAGGCACCTGTTCGGCCAATTGCGCGGCGCGCTGAGCCGTTGGTTTTTGAATTGCTTCAAACGCTAAAGCAGCTTCTTTGTCTTCACGCTGAAGCTCTCCAAGCATGACCTTATACCAGGGCATGGCTTTTTCAATGGCAATATTAGTCGGAAGCGCCAGGGCTTCAACCTGAATGCCCAGATTCATATAAATTCTTTTGGCATTACCGGAAAAAGCTTTTCCGGTCGCAGGGTCAACAGCATCCACAGGGCCCCAGCCGCTTTCATATCCCCGGCTGCCCGGCGCAAGTCCCAACTGAATCATAGTCTCGGCATTGCGCTGTCCTGCTTCAAGAATCAACCCATGAAAGGGGCCTGCGGTCACCATGATGGCCGGATTTTTGTCACCAAATTGATTATAGGCATCGACAATCCGTCCGGTTCCCGCCGTAGAAAGAAGGATCTTATCTCCTCGCTGCTTTGCCAATGCACTGTAGCCGCGGATGTAATTAAGTTTTCCGCGCCACAAAGAAGGGGTCAGGTTTTCAAAATCAAAAGGCAGCAGATAAAGCTGCGTCCAGGCGCTTCCGCCCCCGTCTGCAACCGGAATCTCTAAGGTCTGTCCGCCGACAGTACGTCGTTCCCAGTCAAAATACATATTGCGCCAGATCTCAAGACCGTTTTCACCCAGATGCCCCATGGCCATCAGCGGAAGAAACAAAAGCGCTTCGGTGTTTTTATTGTCGATCGTACCCGGCAGGCGTACGATTTCACCGTTATCTTTTTTAAGAAATGTCATGTGCAGATTGACGCCGTCGATGAATTTTTCGTAACTTGTTTGCTTGAGAATATCATCGGCGAGTTTAACAATTGAGGGGTCCTGAAGACCCGGAATAATGCCGCCTTTGTAGATTTCCCTTAATCGCAGCAATTCGGTTTTGGTCAAGCCGTCGTCATAGGAAGCATAGACCATTCCGCGTCCGGTTCCTGGCACATCACGGGGTTCCTGGCGAAGATTACCGGTGTTATCATATACAAGCACCTCGGGCAGAATGCCGTCCACGCCATATCGATTCACTAAATCCGCATATTTTTCAAGCGACTTTTTGATGACCGCAGTAACAGACTTTGGGGCAGAAGCTTCATTCCCGCTGCGGCCCACGGGGTACTTACCGTGATGTGCAGCCATCGCGATTTGAGAGCTCCAGAGATAGCGAAAATCACCGGCCCGAACCCAGCCTCCCCGTTCAGGCACCTCGGTCGAATTGATCTGATTAATCGGAAGACCGTCCCGCACACGCATGCGGTACATCCCGGCCTGAATATCGGTGTGCGCCTGCTTTAAAATCGGGCGATCCAAATTACGGTTAGTCTGCGGCAGATTAAAATTTACGTATTCTTCGGCCCCAAGATCGATATCGGGTATCAGAAGTGCTGCAGCCGCTGCGGCGGCCTGCAAAAGATGTCTCCGGCTAAATTTTGCTTCTCCAGATCTGAGTTCGGGCCGCCCCACTTCAGGTTCGACTACATGAGATTGAAAAGCGGCACGATCATACCCCTTTAATTTACCGGTCGTGGTGTTAATGCTACCGAATTCCCCCGCTGATGCAAATCCGACACTCAGGCGCGAATGGCCTGAGGATAAATCCATCCATGTCTGGAGCGGCGCGTCAAGCTGGCCGGCATACGTATGGTTGAGTACCTGAGCGGCATCCAATCCCGCAGCAGGGACAATCTGTGAAATCACATTCGCAACTGCCAGCACGGAAGGACCTGCATCAAAGGCCAAACGGGCTAACATTGCGAGATAATTGATCCCCGTATCATTTAAACGCCGGGTCGCGGAGACCGTAGACTGCGGCGGCATAAAATGATCGATTGTAGAACGAACGTATTCCGGCTGCGACTTATCGATCTGGGTCATTTTGGGTGTAATCAGCGCATAATTATAGTTCTGATCTTTAAAAAATTTTCTAAACGGCGCGGTGTGAAATCCTCCCGTAATGACAACCGCTCTGGCGTCCTCGGAATCCTTAAGCATCGATTCAATATTTTTCAGCATCGACTGATCGCGTTCTTTCACACCACGATAAAATTCAAGCGCCTGATCATAGAGTTTATCGATGTCATCTAGATGGACGAAACCCGCATTACGCACCCGCGCATCATCATTCAAATGACTAAATTTAAGCGTCATGGCTGAAGGACGCATCTCGGGCATAAACGCGGTTTCATAATCATCAGGCATTAATTCAAGACGAAAGAGCCGCTTCAACACCTTATATTTCTTAAGCGCTAGCACAATCTCTTTTTCCTTCTCATCATGAGACAATTTGTCCGAAATTTCATCCGTCAAAAGGCTCAATTCCTTCATGAGCTTGACGCCATCAATTTCACTTTGAAGAATCAGGTGTCCGATAAAAAGATTCACATTCGGATAGCGCTCAAAAGCAAAGTCCGGAGGAAAACATGAAATCATCTGTTCAAAAAGATTCCGGGTACCGGGATCGGCTAGATGGTTTTGTGAAAGCGGTGCAGATAGAAGTTCTTGAACTTGAGCATAAACAGTTTCAGGCAGGAAATGACGGGTAATTTTCAAAAATGTTTTCTGTTCATTTTCCAGTGCATTGCGGTCAATCTTATCTTCAAAGGCCTGTAGGGTAAAGACGCGCAGGAGTTGCGGCCATTCGGTTTGAAACCACGGGTTGTTCAAATTGAGATTCAGATTTTTTTCAGCCAGAGTTTTCAGTGAATTGAGCCATTCATTCAGAGGAATGAATCCTTGTTCGTAATCATCCAAACGTTTTAAAAAATGCCGCAGGTCCTTATTCATGTAGGGACTGGTCAATCGTTCGATCTGTAAGTTCATCTCATCCAGAAAATTCTGTGTTTTCTCTTTCTGAGTTAAGACGTTGACAAAGGCCTGACCATTCGCCGCATAGGTGTCAGGCTCCTCAATTCCGTAGGCTTCAACCTCCTGCTCTTTTGCCAAAAATAATTCGGGCCCACTCAGGACCGATTTTTTTGCGAGTTCTTCGGCAATCTGCAGATTCAGATCCGCACGCCCGGGAACAAAATCCAAAAGTTCCGGATGAAGTCGGTCTGCATCCCCTTCAAGAAGTAAGAGATTGATCTGATATTTATCTTTAAGATGATGAAGAATGGCTTGAATTTTTTTCTGGACTTCATAATTTCCGTGGGCTTCCTGGATTTGGATGATGACAGGGCCCGCCCCGGCACTGAGGGTATCAACCGTACCCAGTTCAGCAGGAATATCCAGGTGAAAGGAAGTCTCGACGCTGACTTCTACTGCCGGAGCAGCCATGCCGGAGGGAATTCCGTATAAGGGGCTGAAAATCATCGCGACCACGGCGATCATTGCGGTGATTTTGTTTTGAATACGACTCATCTTCCTGAGGAGCTCCTATTAAAAAGATTAGAAAAGATTTAAAAAATGTACCATATAAAACTCAAAAAATCAAATTTTGGCATTCTTCTATCTCATTGGTAATAAATATCTTATAGAAAATAAGATGAGAATTGGGCGGTACACCCTAAAAAAAGGGTCAAAGACATTTGACCTTTTTCATGGCGAGTTCAATGCGGCTGAGACCTTCTTCTATGAGTTTGGTGTCCAGGGCGTAGCTCAACCGGATATGGTCAGGAGCTCCGAACCACTCCCCCAGATAGGTAATCACTTTATAGTCCTGATAAAGTACAGTCAAAAATTCACGCGGATTCTTACATTTGGGCAAAATGTAAAAGGCCCCTTCAGGGCGCCACAGTTCAAATCCCAAACGGCAGAATCCGTCATAGATCAAATCTCTGCGTTCACGCCAGATTTTCTGCTGCTCTACAATATATTCTTTCGGGACGTTCATGGCTTTAAGCGCCATATCCTGACCGACCAAATTCGTGTTCATGGAGGTATGCGTTTTAATTTCAATGGCCTGGTCAGCAATCCGCTGATCCGCGCTCCAAAGATAGCCCACACGAACCCCGCACATGGCATAAGTTTTGGAAAAAGAATTGACCGTAATCACATGATCGCCATGAATATGATAGTTTTCACGTTCATAGATCAGGTCTTTGTAAACTTCATCGGAAATCACATAGATGCCAAGTTCAGCCGTGATTTTTTCAATCTCTTTGAGCGTTGAGATATTTTCAATGCGTCCCGTGGGGTTTGAGGGAGAATTAATCAAAACGGCTTTGCAGTCTTTGACTTTTTCGCGGAAATCATCAATATTGATCCGGCCTTCCACTAAATCGGTATAGACAGGCTCCATACCGGCCATGGTGACAATCGGAGGATAGGAGTAGTAATAAGGACGCGGCAAAAGGACCTTCCCCCTGCCCAACACACGAAAAATCAGATCAAGCGCTTCGGAAGCACCGTTAGTGATCACAAAATTATCAGCCGTTGAACCCGGATATTCTTTAGAAAGGGCCTCTCTTAACGGCAGTTCGCCCTGGATCAGTCCATAGCGAAGATCCGCACGGATATTGACCCCCTCAATGGCTTCCTTAGGCGGCGGGAGATCAGGCTGTCCCGAACCAAAACTGATCACCCCGTTGCCCTGGCGTCCGATGAATACGGCCGGACTGCTTAAATCAAGTACTTTTGTCATATTTGCTCCAAATATCCAAGTAGATAAAGAAAGGTACCCTGCGCCAAAAAGTTAAAAGGCGCCTGGCACCTTGAAAGATTATCGGCATCTCAAAACTGATCTAAACTAAATCACTTCAGCCAACGTTGGATTTTTTGCGAAAGCTCATCGGCGGTATATGGTTTCAACAGGATATCCTCAGCCTTCAGTTCGCTGGGTAATTCCTCGAACGAAATGCTGGAATCGGCAGTCGAATAAATCACTGGAATATTTTGTGTCTCTGCGCTGCTGTGAAGTTTTTTAAATACTTCAAAACCGTCCATTTTAGGCATCCGGATATCCAGTAAAATCAGATCCGGTTTTTCTTCCACGGCACGTTGAACAGCTTCCTGCCCATCCTGAGCTGTAATCACGTCATGTCCAGCCAGCTTCAGAATTAAGACGGTTAATTTCAAAACAGCAGCTTCATCATCGACAATTAATATGCGTTTCGACATGGATTTCACCGGTCACTTTTGATATCACTCATCAGCGGCAGTTCAAAACGAAACAGACTGCCCTGGCCAAAAACCGAAGTCATTTCGATCTTTCCCCGATGAGCCTCGATAATCTTTTTGGATATGGCTAATCCCAAGCCGGTTCCCCGGAAGGGCGCCTGTATCTTTCCGGTTTCCAGTTGGCTGAAATTTTTAAACAGCCGTCCACGATCTTTTTCTTCAATACCAATCCCCGTATCTTCCACCTCAATGCGAACGGCATTTTCTTGCCGCATCAAAATCGACCTCACAGTCACTTTACCTTCAGGTGTGAATTTTACGGCATTATCAAGCAGGTTACTGATTACTTGAAAGATTCTATCACGGTCCGCAACGATACTGGGAATTTCGTCGTTTAAGACTTCTTCGATCCTCAAATCCTTGGGGGCGGCCACGGTTCGAATTTGTTTGGCGGCTTCCCTTATGAGTTCATTTAAGGAAAGCTCTTGAAATTGATATTGCGCAATTCCGGTTTCAATTTTTTGATAGTCCAAAAGGCTGCTCACCAGGCGAAGCATCCGTTCAAGGTTTTGCATGGATGTTTCCAGGAGATCCTTTTGGGTTGCATTGACAGGACCCACTTGAGACCCCAGAAGAATACGTGTTCCTTCCCTCAGAATATGCAACGGGGTTTTCAATTCATGAGAAACCGTGGACAGCATTTCATTTTTGATTTCCAGAGCCTGCTGATACTGGACCTCTGTGACATCCTTCAGAAAAACGTAAAAGCCGCATTTTTGATCGAGATCTCCGGTTCGCACGAGAACCATCCGCATCTTAAAAAAAAGACCGTTTTTTCGCCGCCCGCGCATTTCCGCTTCGGCCAGACCGCTCCTGAGCATTTCTTCACGGGTCTGCTGCGCTTTTTCCAGGTCGGTATCGCTTACACTTAACAACCATGATTCGGCCATGATCTCGTCAGGCTGATAACCCAAAATTTTGGCATAAGCACGATTGGCATAGGTACATTTTCCCTCCGAATTAAAGCGCGCCGAGGCATCAAGGACATGCGCCATCGCTTGATCCATTTCAGCCCTCATCGTAACGGCTTGACGCCGCAACCGGACAATATTCAGCATGGAACGAATGCGGGTAATCAACTCTTCCGGATGAAAAGGCTTAAAAAGGTATTCATCCGCTCCGGCTTTCCAGCCTTTCATTAAGGCATCACGATGTGTCAGGGCCGTCAGAAGAACAACCGGGATCTGGGCCGTTAAAGGATTTTGTTTTAACTCGGAGCAGAGCGTAAACCCGTCTTTTTCAGGCATCATCACATCCGAGAGAATCAGATCCGGCATTTTCTCCTCTGCCAGTTTGAAAGCCTCTGCTCCGTTTGCCGCATGAATAACCCGGCAAATCGGACGAATCAGGGTTGAAATGTACTGGGCGAGCTCGTCATTATCTTCAGCAATAAGTACCTGCGGCAAAGCTTCATTAAAGAGTTTTTCTGTTTTAGGGCGTGAGCGCGCCTGAGTCTGTGCAAAAATGGGAAGGGCGTGTTTTGCTTCACGAATGGGTGTTTTGGGCGTCTGAACCGTATTCGGACTATCTTTTACAGAAGGCGCATAAAGATTAACTTCAAAGGAAGTGCCCTTCCCCTGATTGTTTTCGACTGAAATATCTCCCCCCAGCAATCGGGCAAATTCCCTGGACATCACTAATCCCAAACCCGTTCCTTCATAGCGGCGAACGGAAGAACCTTCCAGTTGTCTGAATTTTTGAAAAAGGTTTTTGATCTCGGGCTCGGGGATACCGATACCGGTATCACTCACCCGCAAATAAAGACGATCCTTTTCATAGCGCAGGCCGACCTCGATACGCCCTCCTTCAGGGGTGAATTTGACGGCATTACTTAATAAATTAAATAAAATCCGTTCATATAAATAGTGGTCTAACAGATACGACGACGACTCTGAAATTGATGCCAAAAAACGGCATTCCAGTTTTTTCCTTTCACAGATACTTTGAAAATCATGAACGATGGAATTAGTCAGGAGAACCGCATCGACCGCTTCGCGTTTGACTTCAGTCATCTTTGATTCCAGCTTTGAAAAATCAAGCAAACCGGTCACCATTTGGAGCAGCCGGATTGTATTATGATGCATTGTCTCCAGGAGACGGCTGAAATCCTCGCTTATCCCCCCGTATTTACCGGATGTAAGCGCCTCAAGCGGACTTAGGATGAGGGTCAGAGGCGTACGAAGTTCATGCGAAACATTGGCAAAGAATTCGCTTTTTAATTTTTCGGTTTCTATGATTTTTTGTTTCTGAAGATATTCGGTATGATGCTGACGGGAAACAATAAGTGTAATAAGAAGGACCATCACCAAAACCGAGGTAAGAAAGAAATAGTTTGAAAAAACCAGAGCCAGGTGTTCCGGAATATCCGTGGTAAGCACTGACAAAAAATATAATCCAAAAAGAAAAAGACCGGTCCCCAGATTATGCCGAAAGGAATAACTGTTTACCACAAACATGGCGCAAAGCACAATATACAAGCCCTGATAATAATTACTTGCCGCTCCTCCGGTGATATAGACCATCCAGCAAATAGCCGCTGCAGAAAACAGCATCCCCATATCGGCCAGCCAGGCATAATAGGGTCTCAGAGCGGGCAGCATGCACAAAAACGCAATGACGAGCAGCACAATCGAAATGATTACACGGGTTTGAAATAACGGGATAAAAAGCTCTGCCGGACTGGCGGGAAGATCCAGCATCAGCGAACCCAACAAAAATAATATAGCCCCCGCTATCGCGGTAACTCTAAGCCGTCCAAGAACAATTTCTGCAACCGTATTACGGTATTCGTGATTAAGTTTTGCCATGGCATTTGTGTCATCCTACCCTTCCGGCGCAACTCCTGAAATATGAGTTAAGCCGCAGGGTTATATAATTATTAGAATATACAGTTTCATTGATGTCAAAGAAGTTTTTGGGCTTTAAGATTTTTGAGTTAGGCGAATTAGGCCGAGGCGGAAACTATGCGGAGATTAGAGACCAGAGCCTGAAAGCCGGCAAAGCTTTCATTACTTTGCTGAACGTAGACATTCGAACCGGCCTGGATGAGGCCGCTGTCACTCACCCCTTCCAGGAGCAGCAAAGCCGCTTGAGTGAGCGGTGTACCGTAAAAATTCGCGGAATCTTTTTTGAGTTTCTCACCCTGCAGCAAACGATCAGCCTGAATTTGGATGTTTTGGGCCGGTTGAGGAATTGCGGTTTGATCCTGATTTAACTCACCCGGCCAGTCAATCCAGGCAGTCGCCGCACTTTTGGGAATAAAATGGCTGATTAAGCGGTTAGAAACGGTAAATACCGGTATGCGGGCATAGAGCTGATTACGTCTACGGGCATCCGCAGGATAGATTTTATACAGAAAATCCATCAACTTTTCCTGAAGAGCTTCGGCGTCCTGCTCCGTATCGGCAATCAAAACAGTGTAATGCGCACGTGCGGCATTGGCTTCAATCAGCGCCCGCGCGGATTCAAAAATCTGCTGCCGGGCTTCCGAATTGTTCAAAATTGAATGTTTAATGTGAACAAATGGTGCAATGATTTTTCTATTCTGCTGCAGCAAGGCGATCTTTTGCCTGACCGAATCGAGATTCTGTTCTGCAATACCTGAGTTGCTGTTACGGGCTTCGACCATACGTCTCAGGGCCAGACGGTAATCCGTCGTGGTATCCGCATCCCATCGAAGATCGGCCATACCCAAGGCAAACCATACGGCAGCCTGGTATTCCGTTCTCTCCTCTGCTGCAGGTAAATCGATGGACTGGAACACGGGTAACCGCACGGCTGAGTCTGAAGAAAGTATCCTCAGTTCTGTTTTTGGCACTTCCAAACCCTCTGCATCGAATGTGACTTGATCAGCCAACAGTGCCGGAAGCTGGTCGAATCTGATTTTGATCGTCCCGTAAATTGCCTCATATCCCGATCCATCAAGATCATCGAAATCGATCAATCGTCTTTGTGGTTCATCGAACAAATGAATTTCAAAAGCCTTTCCGCTTCCTTCTTCGCCGCCCAAAGAAGTCAAAAATCTACGCAAGGCTTCACCCCCGCCGGATCTAAGGATATCCAGCTCTGCGTGCCGGAAACCGCGTTGATAAAGCCACCTCAAGAACCCCGTGAAAATTTTCTGATTTGCACCTGAATCCTTCGGAAAAAGCTCTTTTGTTTTCAAGGCTGTAATCTTATGGGGGTCAGATGCATCGTAGGAGATCTCAATATTGGAGTCCCAATGGATTACTCCTAATCTGGGAAAGCTATCAATGTCGACTTTTAAATTAAACTGCAGGGTTTTGCCGTCACGAAAATAGCGTAAATCAGAAATCACATAGTTACTATCCCAAAAGTCAAGTTGATCGAGCTCCGATTTAAACGCCAGAACTTTCTCCTCCAATGTTTTTCCGGTGAACTCTAAGCTGGAGTTCCCTTCACTCAATTCGGTGTAACTTCCAAGCTGCCTAAGAAGTTCAAGGCGGCCGGATTTGAGCGAGTCGGCCAGCATTGACACACTCTCGATCTTATGGCCGATCTGATCAAAGAGTCCGGATACGAGTTCGTCGTTCCAGGACTTATGCTTCATTAATTTCGGAGCCAGGCTCCAGGCCGATGCCGCAGTACGGGCAAATGGCGTTCCCTCTGTCCAGTCACGAGCACGTAAGGTTAAGAATTTAGGTTCGGAACTCGTAGGGGTTTCGTAAAAGGCTTCAAGGGTCACCAGAAGATCACCGTGACGTGAGTTCGGAAAGCGACGTGCAGCTACCCAGAATACCCCGTCAGAAGATGAGAAATCTGAAATATCTCCGGCCTTAAGGAACCCGGTCACAAAATCACCTGCGGTCAGATCTGAGACAAATTGTTTCACAGCTATCACGGAACGAGTCTGCAGAGCTTCATCCGACGCTGATTTAGTTTCGCGCAGCTCATTGCGGGCGTCACGCCCGGCATGAGCAGTCCCCGAGGTAACAAACCTCGGGGGCAGCTCTGAGTGGACATCAAGTCCTTCCTGAGCAGTCCCCGAGGTAACCGACCTCGGGGGCAGCTCTGAGTGGACATCAAGTCCTTCCTGAGCAGTCCCCGAGGTAACCGACATCGGGGGCAGCTCTGAGTGGACGTCAAGTCCTTCCTGAGCAGTCCCCGAGGTGACCGACATCGGGCGTAATTCCGATTTTGATAATTCGTCATAGCGGGTTCTGAGAAATCCGATCAACTCGTCGGTCGAAGCCCAGGTTCGATCCAAAGCCTCGGTCCTAATTTGCCGGGCGATCGTTTGGTCTTTAAGACCTCCGAGCTCATCATCCAAAATTTCTACCACCTCGCTTCGGCTAAGCGGTGCAGATGGTTTCACCGTTTTTTCTTCTTCCCGCGGGCGTAAGCCGGAAAGGCGTCGATTCAACAACGCAAGAGAACTCTTCGCCGTGGGGATCATCTCGGGAGCAGCTAAGACGATTCTCGGAATTTGCGCGATTAAATTTTGACTCGCCTCAACCAACGCATCCGGTGACGGGTCACCTTCCCTTGGATCTCCACTGTAAGGAACCGGGAGACGTTCAAAATACCGCTCTTGGTCCCATTGGGCTTTGAATTTTTCCCGCCACTCCTCCAGCAAGGGTTTATAAGGCCGTCCTATTTCCGAAGCTTCAAATCTTTCAATCCACTGAAGTGTTTTTGTATTGGCGTGACGCCACGCTTCTTCATAATCCGCATCCGATAAGGGTTGTTCCCCGGAAAACTTTTTTAAATCCAGGCCAAGGTAAAACAGCCCTCGTCTTATGCCCTCCATCGTGATGGGAATACTCGAGACCAAAGCAGGGACAACAAAATCCAATCTCGGCGCGCCTGAAAATCGCTCTTCATCGGTTCCGTATTCCTCACCGGCATGAAGTTGAAATAATGAGCGCACAAGCTCCGGAATGGTCACGTGTTCAATGAGTCTTCGTGCTGTGATCAGCTTAACTCCCAAAGAACCGTCTTTTAGGGCCCTCTCCAGAGAATTCGAGGTCTTTTGAATCGGAATGATAAAATCACCGCTGTTAAAATTGGTGTCGGTAATCAAAATCCCGCTACCTTCAATATAATGGTAAACCACAACCGCGACCGTTTCGGCAAACACATCTCTTGTTTGAAAGGCGTTATAGGGAGCAAAATGAGAATCAATAACATTTTCATCCGGAACTACCCAATGCCTGAGCTGCCCCATATGGTAATTAAGTTCCTCGTAATTCTGAAAATATTCGTGAATTGAAATGGGCACCTCGGCCACATCTCCACTTTCGATTCTGTGTCCTATTCTCAACTGAGCAAAGGGTTTGGGCAAAAAGCGGGTCCGTCCTAAATTGTGATAATACTCAAAAATAAGGTAGTTGTGCCAAACCGTTTCAGCTGAGGAAATCCGTGTATCCATAGGCCCGGTTCCTTCCGGAATCGCATCAAAATACGCCGGAACTTCTAAGACAAGAGGTGTTTGCCTGCCGTCTTCATGATTAATAATTTCACCAATATGGGATAGCATCCCGCTTTTAATCCGCTTTTCGAGTATTGAATAATGAGCTCCTTTACCCGCATATCCCCGATTAAGAAGAGCAACAACGCTCGAAATAATACGGTTAATTTCTCTGCCTGAAATCCGGCCGTCCATTTTCAAATCCTCATAACGCATTCCAGGGAAAACCACATTGGAGTCTATTAATGCCGGGGTAATCAAATCGGACGGATGCAAAGCGCGCAGTTCGGGCCGGGAAGATTTCTTTTGTCCGGCAGTTTGAAATGGAGTGTTCCAAAATAATTCAATAGCAGTCTCAATCGCATCAAACCGTTCCGCAGGATCACTAATCAAGGTATCATCAACCGCATCATATTGGACAGGAATGGGAATGCTTTGGTAGCTTAAAGAACCATACCGATTAAGCTGCCGGACCCATTTGGGAAGCTGCATATAAAAGCTTGGCACAGGCTGAGAATAAGGCCTCCCTGAAATACGTAAAAATTGCCGTCCTGCCATAGCGTTTTGGTCGGTGATTTTAATTCCTTGTCTGCCAATCAGCATTACCCTCGGACCATTTAACGGACGGCGCTGAAGTAATTGATTAAACCGCCGCTGAGCAGAAGCGGCAAGTCCGTCACGTTTAGGGTTGGCCGATTTTGCGTATTCAACCTGAATGCCATGAGTTTTTGTCGTGTAGACAATAATCCATCCTTCGGGCCCTGTGGTTTGCAGAAGCTCATCCAGATCATGAGTCATTTCGCTCCGTATGAGTATACTGCCATCGTCCCAACTCCGCATCTGCTGACGCAGCTCCGATTTGAAAGACCCCAAGGTTTTAAAAAAGGAGTCGTATCCGCCGCTGGCGAGTGAAATCAGCGTGGCATCAGAAGCGCTAGTTCCGAACTTTTTCTGAATTTCATCAAGCATCCCAAGCACAAAGCGGGCAAAGTCATAGTTTTCGGGCGTACCTGGTTTTCCGTTAAAACGCAATTCCAGTTCATTACGAAAAGTCGTATTTTCTTTTATCCCGGCTAAGAAATTCGACATCTCCCGGGCACCGGCTTGAAAAGCATCATCGCTGTAAGGCATTACTCCGCTGAGGTATTGCGCAGCTACCGATCCCAACTGTACCCAAAACACTGATTGCTGCCCCCGCAGCAAATCATGCGTTGTTTCTTCAATGACTACCATATTTAGCTGGCTTTGGGGGAAATCTTTAGAGCTGGGGTCCAGAAAAATAGAATTCGGATACAAAGATAAAACCATCCCCTTTTTAAATCTTTTAGAGTGTCGCAAATCATCTTTCGATACGAGGTTAAAAAAATGAAAAGCGGATCGTACAGATACCGCAAGCACAAGAAACATTAAAAGAGGTTTTGAACCGAAGTAGACCAGCCCTGTAACACCGCCAAGAAGCATCTGCCATAGAACTCTCGGTAAAACCCATAAATAAGTCGTCGGAAAACTTTTAAAATGAAATATTGCGGCCATGGGTTTAGTCATCGTTTTTCGAATAATGGGGATTATCAAGTTAAGCGCAAAAAAAGCCGGAACTACCAGCTGAGGATTGGTCAAATAAGTTAATAGTTGATCCTGTGTAAATGACCACGAACCCAACCCTGTGATCAATACTCCAAAATGGACAAGGTTAAGCAGGATATAAGCGTAAAACAGCCGGTTCCACAGAGTCTCTCGCCTTTTTTGAAATTCGCTAATTGATGAAACCGAAATTCTTCGCGGCTTCTTGGTTAATGACTCGGTTCTTTTTTCTCCGGCAACGGTCCAGAAAAGCTCGGTTTTTGCAACCCAATCACGAATGCGTATTTGATCCTCCTCCGAAAATTTTCGCGGGTCCGTAAAAGCAATCTGGTCCAGAAAGCCCGAATCACGAAGCTTTGCACCATCCAAATTGCGAATTGTCTCCGATGTGACGTCGCCGTCAAACAGCATCTGCTTAAAATCCGCATAAGTACGCACCTCTGAGCGTTCATCAAGATAATCCCTCAGATCACGGACGGTTTCGTTAAGTGCAGGGTCGCTGAGGATGTCCTGAGCAGTGTCCTCAAGCGGATTTCGGCCGACATCCTGCTGCATTTTAATTAGCCGGATGAAATAACTCATCACAAGATTGAGCTGTTTGTAAACGGCAGCGCCTTCCCGTTCTTCCTCAGAATCGACTTCCGGCTCTATTTTTTCCAGCAATTCCAGCACGTTGACTATTTTCTGTTTAACCTTTATCAATTCGTCAATTGAGATAACTCTTTCGCCGCGGGTTTTTGGCATATTAGGAAGGACATCATCAACATGGATATGATGAACCTGTGTTGCAAGCCGGGCATAAAAACCAGCATCATGCACGGAAATTTCATGGGTAAGTTTTTCCAACCCTGCTCTTGCGGACATTAAATAATGATTAATTTCTTTCCAAATAAATTCCGGAGTAAGATTTCCGTCTGAACGAAGTTCTGATTTTCCTGACTCATCCGTATCCCTATCAAGGAATTTCCGAAGATCTTCCACAGTCTGATCCAGACTAAGTTTTCCTCGAAGGTCCGAGTCCGTGTCTGAAAGTGGACTTTGAATAATGCGCTGTCTCTCCCGGAGGATTCTCGTCATGGCCTGAATTGCGGTTTCGATATACTCCCGGGTGATACCAAGTTCTCTGGTTGCTTCAATAGGACCACCCGGTTGTAGTAATAAGTCAACGTCCTCAAGAACAATACTCATTTTGTGTCTGATATTCCGAAGTTCTTCGAATGAAAGGTGCTTGGCTCCCGGTTTACCGGGTAAGTTCGGCGCAATATCCACGGAGTGAATTACGGTCAAGCCGGAAGAAATGGTGCTATATGGATTGGTTTGAAGATTTGCATTCGGATCCTCCAGCGTGCCCACAGTTTCAAGTGCTTTCTTAAGAGAGCGATCAACTATGTCCCAATCACCCGGCGCCGTACGGTCGGCTGCTTTGAGAATCCTATTCATATTTTCTTCGATTTGCTGCAAAAAACCGAGAAGCTTAACAAGAAATTTTTGGCTCGCGGGGTCTTTTGAATTTAACTGTCGCAAATCATTGGCAATTGGGCGAAGTCTTTGGTCTCTAATTCTTTCAAGCAGTGCAAGAAAAGCCCTCGATACCGGTGGGTTGTTTCCAATAGCCTCTTCATAAATGAGCAAAACGTTGTTAAACATCAAGTCCGTGGCTTCTTTAACGGCGCCATCACTTTCGGGTGCCCGATGAAAACGGCTTAGATGTTGAATCGCCTTGGTCAAATTATCCTGTAGCATTTGCCATTCTTTTTCGGGATCAATCCCGTCCGAAGGAGATAGATCATCAGGACGACGCATTTCAACACGGAATTTAGGTTCAATCTGATGAGAATCACCCCCGAGAAAAGAAAGATCCAGGCTATCCAAATCGCTATAATCAAGATTGATAAAAGAGCTTTGTTCCATAAGTCGGGACGCAACCGTTTTGGGAGCAATCAGCAAATTCCATCCGTCAGGACTGCGATCTGTGACTTCATGGTACAACCGCTCCAATGCCATAACCGTCGAACGAAGATCATTCGGCCTTAAAACAAGGCCCAATGAGTTCTGCATTGCATCGGTTTTTCTTTCATTGCGCTGAAGCTCCTGACTGTGTACCCGGCGAGCAATATCACCGGCGCCAATGGGATACCACTTATGATCAATATCATCATAGCCTCTAAAGAAAGTCCCCTCTTTAATCATGGAATCGAGCAGATGATTGGACTGACCGCGAAATGCCGGTTGAAGCGCACGACCGATATAGTAATCAAGAACCGGATGGATTGACGGATTTCTTTCGCTAGGCATCGGAACGTTGCCCAACGCATGTCTTCGAATCAGATCTTTGACCGTCAACGAGGCGCTTCCATCATCACCAGGGAACTTTGTATCGACCGCTAAAAGCCAACTGGTCATGGCCCAGGCATACAGATCGGTTGAAGGTGATCTCAAATCACGGTCGATGGGGGTATAAGACGGAAGCCCCATTTTTTTCAGATTCCCTCTTACCCATTGCGGAGCAAGATATGCCGGTGTCCCCGTCAAAGCCCCATCACGCGTCATGGCATTATCTTCCATTACCCAACGGCGCTGATCCTCAGCCCCCATCATCGAACGGGCAACTTCCGCAGGAGAACTACCGGCAAAAACTGTCGGTTCGTAATTCAATACGCTTTCATCATAATAAATATGCTTAGCAAGCTCTAAATCAATAATTTTAATTTGAAGCTCTCCTCCTTTAACCTGAACGATTACATTATCCGGCTTAAAGTCCCTGTGAATCAGCCCATAATCATGCAAATGCAAAAGTCCTTTACCGATCAAAATCATAAGAAGCAGCCGAAGCTTTGAGGCCTTGTATTGGTCCGGGTCCTGATTAAGTTCATTAATCACTTCGGTAAGATTTTTACCTTCTTCAAAACTCGTCACCTGATAACCTTCTTTAAGGTCCGTGTAGAGCACAACCGCCGTATAAGTCGGAGGCAGCATGCGCGCCGCTTCCGCAGCTCTTCCCAATCCGATTCGCTGCTGCTGGTTATCGGGGTCATGACTGACTTTAATTGCAACCGGCGCTTCCATCGTGCGATAAGTGCCCCGATAGACACTTCCGAACCCTCCGCTTCCATGCGGCACCCCATCATCAAACACAAAGACACCCGCCTCGGGTCCGACACCGGATCCGGCACGAATATTATTGCGATTAAGCGGAATTTTTTTCGCGTCCGTTTCACTGTCGATATCACCAAAAATTTCCTGAAGGAGACTTCCTGCATTGTGGCGCGTCCGCGCAAAGGGAGTCGGGGGCCTTTTAGAAAACTTTTTATCGGAATCAATCACCCCTTTCAACTGGTCATGGAGTTCGTGCAGAAAATTCCAATCCAAATGAATTCCCGAATAAAAGAGAGCCCGCTGAAAGGCCAGCAGGGCTTTGCGGTGCCCGATATTGGGATAATTGGAAAAACGTCCGGCAGGAAGTTTCTCATGACGATCCAGATAATTCAAAAACCAAACTGCATTTTTATAGAGAATGGCTTTACGTTCCTCTTCGTTTGGGATACGCCTTTGACCGGATCGGGCATCCGGAATGGACGGGACAATCGTTCCGACGACCTCACGCATAAACGCAAGGCCGAAGAAAACTTCCGCCAGCCAGGGCTGCGCAATCCCTTCAAATTCACGGAAGCGTCTAAGTGTCGGCAGATGAATGTTCATCATCGTGTTATGAGGATCTCGATGATCAACTCCGGCCGCCTTCCAATGATTCTTAGACGAGGATTCTTCAAAAGCAATTTGAAAAGTTCGCCCCTTAAATGCTTCAAAAAGCGCATTCACTAAAATCTCTTTACCTGGTTTATTGCGAACGGGTTCTGCCCCGTTAGCTGCACTTTGGAGAAAAGGTAGTTTTAAAATCCAGGACTGAATCACCGGATCGATAAATTGTGCCGTACCGTCTTGAGCCAGTGTTTTAGAAATAGACGAAGCGATTTGATCGAGAAAAAGCTGCACGGCCTGCCAGGGTTCCATATCCGTGCGCATTAAAATTTTCGGAGTCAAAAGGGCTGTGACCTTCATGGAAACTAGAGGATCTAAGCGTCTGGGTTTTGTAAAACCCCAGCTTTTTTGAAGTCTTTTCACTCTTGCCCGAAGAGCCCGTCTCAACCTCTCAAAAAACGGCTTTTGGCCTCCTTGTTTCCTCTCGGAATGAAGGTTTTCGTGAAGCCCCCTGGTTGCTTCCCAGACTTGGCGGAGCTCAGTCCGCTTTTGGGATTGGGCCCGAAGAGCCCGGGCAGCCCGTGCAAGATCCCGGACAAAGGGTTCGGTGGAGTCAAATGTATCGAAAATAAAATCGACCACAGGTTCGTCATCCCCTCGCAGATAACGCAAAGCAGTGACAGCTATATTTTCAATGATAAATGCTTCGGTTAAATCTTCGAACAAGGGACGAATTAATGCCGCCAGTGCATGATAGATCCGGTCACGGGATTGATCCGCAACAATATCGGCTGAAATATCACCATAGCGTTGTTTAAGTTTTGAAATATTTGCCCGGATTTTTGCAATCATCGACGTTGTAACCATATCACTTGGCTGTTTAATCATACGGCGCCTCGGACCACCCAAATTTCCCTGCGGTAAAATATCGCGGAGTTCCGATCTACTCTCTGGATCGGAACGTCTTTCCAGTCCCGGCACATTGGTGACGGGGCGCAGCTCATTGCGGGCGTCACGCCCGGCATGAGCAGTCCCCGGGGTAACAAACCTCGGGGGCAGCTCTGAGTGGACATCAAGTCCTTCCTGAGCAGTCCCCGAGGTAACAAACCTCGGGGGCAGCTCAGATCTAACTTCTTGATCGGAGCGCCTGTCTGCCGTGGTGGAAACATCAAGTTCGTCCCGAATAGTCCCCGAGGTAACGGACCTCGGGCGCAGCTCAGCCCGCGCATGGCTCAGCACAGCATCAAGCAAGTCGGGATCTTCGGAATCAAATGAAGGAAAGTGCTCACGGATAAAAGCACGGAGTATTTTAATGCCCGGCATATTTAAACGCTCTTCCCGAGTCTCTTGGGTGACTGCAAGGGCTAAGGCATGCACTGCATCAGAGCTGGTTTGACGGCTGAATTCTTCAAAAATCAGCTGTGCTTTTTCCGGAAGGCTTAATTTGCTGTATTCTGCTTTTTGTATTACAGTCAAGATTTCTTGAGCAATTTGCGAATCAAGGATGCCCCGCTCAGCGAAAGATTGAATTTTCCGCTTTGCCCGCAGAATATCTTCAGGGCTATAGGGCGGAGTTTGGCCTTGATTAAATTCTCTTACTTTTTTCCCAAATTTAACATGATCCGCATGACCGCCTTCAATCACCACAAAGTGAACAGGACCTTCAATGTCCTGAACGAGAGACATATCGCCGATAAAATCCAGCACTTTATGCAATACCGGAGCATCTTTGCGCAGCGAGCCCCATTCAGCGGGGCTATTCTCCGCATTTCTCGGATAATGCATGGCGGTTTGTCCTGGGAGAAACCCCCTAATCAAACTTTCGTTTTCAGGGGGATCGACAATAAATGTCTGAGAAAAAGCCAGCAACCGGGCGGCATTTTCTTTTGTCAACGGCACTGTCACTGCCTGAGCGCCTACGCCGTTATCCTGTCCGAAATCAATCATATACGTAACACGCGAAATTTCCTGGGACGGATCGGGATATGCGATCACAATCCCGTTAGTTATCGGTTTTGAAAAAATAACCGGTTCTTTGAGTTTTATACCCGGTTTTCGCCGTGTAGACTGTTCAGCCGCAACATTCTTTTGCAATAGAAAAGTTAGAAACGCAAGAGCACTTCCGTCCATTATCGGAACTTCCGGGGATGTCAGCTCCAGAAAAGCATTATCAATTTCGGCTATTTTCAATGCCGCCAGAATGTGTTCTGCCGTAAAGACCTCAGCGGTTCCTCTTCGCAGCCAAAGGGTTTTAAATACCGGATTGTGATTATCGGTCACCGCCGCCACCTGAGGTGAACCCGGTAAATCCGTGCGGACAAAAACAATTCCGGTGCCGGGCGGAGCCGGCTTAATCGTCAGAGAAGCCGGGTTTCCAAAAAACCATCCATTGCTTTTAAACTGAAAGGACAAGCCCTGAGCCAAAGTCCTCTGGTTTCGAATTGACGGACTAGGACGGACCCTTTCAGGCGTCACCGGTTCTTGACCATCCAGATAATCACCAAAATTCCGGATCGTTTGCGTCAGCAGCGTATCACTGAGAGTGGCCTCGTCTTCTCCCAGTGACTTGAGCAGCGGAACCATGCGGCGTTCAATCTCCTGCTTAAATCCGGCGGACTTCTGCGCCCCATAGATTGATTCAATAATGCCATGAATATTTTCTTGACCGGTTAATGGACGGTTCCAGAAGGCTTGTCGTAGACGGTTCCATATCCAGTGCCCCAAGAAACCGAAGAGAGCACCGGTAAAATACATCGCGTAGATCGTATTTAGTGACGGCTGTCCCTCAATCTGAGAAGCCACCATCCCGGCAATAATCCCCGCCGGTAATGCGGAAAGCACCACGGAACTCCACTTCTCATTTCTAAATTCCTTATTGACTTCATCCTGCAGGCGTTGAAATTCTTCCTCACGGTCTTTCAGAAAACGCTCAAAATTCAAACCCGTTGCGGGGATTCCGCTCTCATCATAATTGCGGCGCAAGGCCTCGATTTGACTCTTTAAATCTTTCGTTTCGGCCAGGAGTCCTTTCATCCGGTTTTGCTTGATACGCTCCTGCAATTCGCCGATTCGCTGCTTAATCGCATCCAGCATGGCCCAAGCAGCAACATCCTCATCCACAACCCGCATTTCAGCATGAAAACCGGCTTCAACCAATTCATCTGGCAACACAACGACCTGTTCAGGCGGATTGGATATTTGCGACAAAACATTTTGGACCCTTTGCCTGATATCATCTTTTCGCGATTCAAGGTCATCGGTAAATTCCTTAGAGAACTCTCCGCGTCGAATGTAAAAGAAATCCGCCAATCGCATTAAACGGAACGAAATAAAACGAGGAAGAAGCCAGGCAAAACGAAGGCGCCGTAAAATATTTTGGATAAATCCAAAAAGGGATACCCTGACCCGATCAAATAAATCTCGCCCCTCAGAATTACGGTTTGACGCCAGAATTTCAATCTGACCGTCCCCGGATGCCAAAATCGCAGGAATATTTTCTTCAAAAAAACGTTTTCTAATTCTAAGCGTCCGGACGGTTGTTTCAGCGTTAAATCCAAATCGATTCTGAATGACGGCGCTTACTTTCCGCGAACCTTCGGTCATTCTTAATTCGGTTTTTCTGTTTTGATCCGGCTTATTGATATCACGGCCGGTGAAGAGAATAAAAAACGAAGCGGTAAAACCGAGGACACCCACCGCAATAGCTGTCCAGGCGTAATGCTCAAAAGTCAGCTTGAAAGGATTCCATATCCCTAATTCCAGAAGGGCCAGCATAGAAGCCGTGGACAAAAACATGATTTTTGTGACTGGGTGAGATTTACCTGATAAGCCTTTGCGAAGCTCGATTCGGCGGCTGACACGTAGAATTTTTGAACTACGCTGCTGATTTAAAATCATCAAAGCAACATCAGCGCCCGCCCGTTCAAAATCATCATAGAGCAGATTGATTTTTTGATTATGTCCCTGCTCAGCACCGTTAAACCCTCCGTTTAAAAGCAGTGCCCAACGGGCATTCGGGTCCTGTAAGGCTTGAATCACATTGTCATGGGCTTCGGCATACTGATCCCAGGGACCGATGTTCACAAGCACGACATCACCACGGCGGGCCAACTGAAGCAAACGCTCAGCATGATCAGGCTCAAGAAAATCCAGCAGATGAAATTCAAAATTTTGCTGTGCAGGATGATTTGGATCCTCCAGGGCATTCTGAGTTTCCAGCAGAAACCGGGCCCGGCTGAGATACTCCGCCCGATTGTCGGACAAAATAACCTGCTGAGCGCCGATTTTTAAAGCCACTTGAGATAAAACACCGTTTCCCGCACCAAAATCAGTCACAACCGCATTTTGAAAAGCATCGGCGTTTTTCAACATCGCGGCAATCATATGCTCCGTATAGTGCCCCAAATCAACCCCATCCTTCAGGTAAACCCCTTTTTCAGTCAAAATAATATTGCCCGGATAGTTTCGAAACTGCCGGCTTAATCTCCGCTTAATTTCGGTCACGGCTTGGGGCGTCAGTTGATCGGCAATCACAAATACAAGCGGACCGACTTGCTTGATCGCGATATCGGTTCCTGTGCTGAGCAGATTAAAAGGATTTTGCGTATGGCGTGTAGAAAAACCTACGACAACTTGCCCCAAAATCATTTTTGTGGCAGCCTCACCCCCTCCGAGTGAATTAAAAATCGATAATGCTAGGCGCTGCGACTCTTCATCGGTCAAATCCCTATATTTTTTCCCCACCAACCGCAACTCGGATTTTTTCTTAAGCAGCACATCAATCGGTAAAGGGATGTCCTCCTGATATTCCTGATTCTGGGCAATGACGTCAAAGTATTCGGAAATTGAAGATCCCTGAGCCTGCCATACAGCCGTATGGATACGGGTTAAGACATAGGCATCATCACTCAACAGCGGATAAACTTCGCGGATCAAATATTCGGGGTCATTGGCTAAATGATGCTGAAGACCATAATGACTGACAAGAAAATCAATTTTCGTTCCATCAAAGCGTCCGTTTTCGCCAAAATAAGTGCGCAGATTCGGCGCATCATCAAAGATCATGGTGATATCCGGAGAGAGCTTTGACCAGTAAGCATAAAAATCGCGGCCGAAACCGATTAATGTCCGGTTGCTGAAAGGCGGGATTTCAAGATTCAAATCCGACAGAAAATGTCCGGTTCCGGCCCCCCAATCCAACAATGTAAACGGCTGCCCCGCCTCTTTTCTTTTTTGGGCGGCCTCACGAATAAACTGAGAGACCGAAGAATCGGTCAATAATCCCTCAAAGGTCACATCCACAGCATCCGATTGTGACGCAAACACATCCCAGTCTCTGGCATTTGGCCCGACAAAGTAATCATGGCCGCCGAATTGATGAATTTTTCCGCCGCGCTGTAAAAGCTCAGCCCGTTCCTCCGCAGGTACCCCTTCAAGCAGAAGGATCTCATCCCCGTCAATCAGCAAAGTCCGCTGTTCTGCTGGAAGCGGTGTTTCCAGACGGTTCAGCCAGTCCTGGCTTGTTCGAAGTTCAGAACGCCCCGCAAGACGTTCAATACCTTCAATATCCTCAGCAGAGAGCAGCCCCCTCATTTTTTCCGCATGGCTCTGTCTCAAACTCTGAAGCATACGGGCAACTAACGCGCCGTACCCCCTTTCGACTAGATCAATCAGGCGTCCATTGAGATCGCTAATAACAACATGATCTTCACTGTCTGGTGCAATCACCTGCTCTTTAATAGTGGTTTGAAGATCCCGGATCTCACCAAAAACCTCTTCCAGAGAAGATCGGGATAGCTTAACTTCAGCAGGACCCTCATCAGGAGCAATCATTTGAAGCACATGCAATCGTTCGACCAATTCCTGACGAATTTTTTTAACCAGCCATTCGTTGGCAAGTGCGTCTGTCTCATCAATGCGAAACAGACTGTCCAGATAATCTTTGAGTCTCCGGTCCTGTTTGGCCTCGCCTACTTCTGCAAGAATGGCCGGATTCATGAGCTGCATGTTTTGAAAATGCTCCAAAGCACCCGCTTCAAGAGGATCCTCCGGCCGATGCTCTTCCACAACCGCAAGGTCAGCATCACCCAAACGTCTTTCAGCTTGAGTGGTCCAACCCTCAATATCGCGTCTGACGCGTTCTTGCGCCTGTTCTAAAAGTTCTCCATCAGCTTCAATAAGTTTCATCGTATCGCTAAATTCCTGAAAACCACGGCCGCCGTATTCTGCAAGCAGCTTGCGAATGACGTGCAAAAGCTGGTATCCGGACGGCGTTTTTTCATCAATCTTACGGACAGCCTGAGCAAAAGCCAGATTGGCCGGATCGTTGACCGCTGTTCTCAGCTCGGCTCTCCCTTCAAACTGTCTCACCCATTTCCGATGAAAAGCTTCCGCCTTTTCCCGTGCCTTTCGATAAGCCTTTCCAGCTGTTGCATAACTAATCCCAAGATGCTTATGGACAGCCTCCATGGTTTTAGCGATTTCGCCGTCTAATCCTAATCGATGTTTCAAAACATTGATTTCAGTCTCAGTCAGATTACCGGATGCAAATAATGCGGAAGTCTCCTGGGGATTATGAAGAAGAAAGGCCGGTACCCGGTGCTTATAATTAGGTCTGTATTCCGATTCCCCCAATTGTTGTCGAAGCTCAGAGTGAACGTCACGTTCATCCTCAACGGTCCTCTGCGTGACAGACGCAGAGGGCAGCTCAGAGTGAACGTCACGTTCATCCTCAACGGTCCTCTGCGTGACAGACGCAGAGGGCAGCTCAGAGTGAACGTCACGTTCATCCTCAAGGGTCCTCTGCGTGACAGACGCAGAGGGCAGCTCAGATTTTTCCACAACTTTTACAGACCATTCGGCTGGATCATCTGAAGATAAATCGATTTCAATGTCGACAAGAGCTGCTGTTTCCCGGACGTATTGTTTAAAATGTTCAAGCTTAATGGCGTAGGTGTTGATTCGCCGCTGAATCCGGGGATGTGTGCGGTCAAGCTGATGTTTTTTCATGGTCCGTGCAACAAAACGTTCTTTAGCTGCGTCAAAATTTGTTTTAACTCGCACATGGATAATCGGCTGACCTTTAAACCGGCGGCTGAAATCAAACGATTGTCCTCCTTCGAAAAACAACGGGTTTTGACGGCCAAAATAAAGTGTTTTGGGAGCCAGCGTTTCTTTTCCACGGGTGTGCGCGTTGGAAACGGTATAATTGAATAAAGCATTGCCTTCAGAAGACGCAAGCTCTTCCGAGAGAAATTTAAAGAAATCGTTTAAAGCATCCATCTGAAGAAATGCCCTGTAATAATTTTCAGGGCCTTTCCCTTGAATGAGTTCATCTTCAATAACACGCCGGTCAGCAATCGATTTCATCCACAAAGCAATATTCACCGGCGGACGAAGGTTTTCTGTTCCATGACGCTGCAATTCTCCAAGCACAAAGGCCAGCAGGGTTGATTTACCGGTCCCCGGCATTCCATCCATAAAAACACGCCACGGCTTTTCAGAATTTACCTGTAAAAGAGAAATGAGTTCACGGGCAATTCTACGGTAGTTATCCTGCACTATTTTCGGCAGCGTATCGATATCCTGAGCTTCACTGTAGGCCGCCACATCATTATCCGGATCCCCTGTTGTTTCTGCATTGCGCGCCAAAAACTGATACGTTCTCAGGTCCAGCCTGTAGCTTTTCGGGTTACCTTGCGGATCATTCTGAATATCAAAAACAGTCTGTGATTGTTCGGCTAGGATTTTTTTGTGGGCGCCCCATGAAAATGGAGATGGTAAAACCGAAATTACTAATGTATTAATTCCTCGTTGCAGCAAATTATAATTTCTTTTATCAGCAATTATTCGAAATAAACCGGCATCACGCAAATGCCGGCGTACGTAAGTGGTCAAAACAGTAGCACTCGACGGCGTTTCTAAAGTTCCGATCACCGAGTATCCAACCGGATAATCCCCTTCGAATAGCAGATAATAATTGCTGCGCTGTTCTCCTGTTAAGTTGTCAAATTGAGCCAGATTCTCTTCAATCTCATCCGGCAGTAATTCAGTCTCATGCTGGAGAGCCTCTCGCACAATATTTTTTACCGAAATCCATTTCGTTGAATCCTTTTCAATCTGATCAAGTGTTAGAAGTGTGTATTGCGCTACTGAAACATCACTTCTCAACTCGGCATGACCATCGTTCTCGCTAAAGGGAAGCGTGAACCTGGCATCAGCAGATTGCTCAAGAAAATCTCTCATCCGGGCCTTTTCTTCGGGCCAGACCATGCCCACGGCCTTTCTGAACCGGGAACTTGCTTTGGGAAATTTAATTTCCGAGGAAAGATTAAAATAAGCTACGGCGTTCGCCGTTGAAAGAACAAAAGGCGGCAGGCCGGCGGATGCTAAAATCAGACTTGCGGCCAGCGCACCTGTGCGGTGATTTCCTTCAATAAAAAGCTGAGGGCGAGCCAGAATACGCACATAAACGCCCGCCGCCAGTTTCCAGGGACTACCATACTTGTGGCGCTTGTACCATTTCCAGAGAGGATCAATATAGCGATCAAATTTTTCTCTGTTTGCAATGACATATTTTTCATTCACCATAAACTGCGCCACGTCATCAAGCGGAAAATGAACCTGGAGATTTAAATTAAATAGCGTTCGTGGATTGAGCTCCACTCCTGTACGCAAAACAGCATCCACGTGCGTATAACCCCGCATCACACCGGCCAAAACCAGATCTAAAAAATCTTCCCTTACGGTCGTCAATTGTGCATTAATTTGTGAAAAATTTCTTTGAACCTCAAAAAGCGAATCACGGATGGCCTCTAGATTCAGCCTGACAGCCTCTTTTCTATGACTACGCAACTCAGTGCGCTTGTCCGCCGCGTCGGGGGCGTCGTGCATCAAAGGCAACTCAGAACGATCGCCAGAGGCACTCGGTTGCGTGCCATCCGATCTTGTATCAAACGCCGTGGAAGAGCTTTGAGATGAAAGCAAATTTTGGTTGTTAGACCAGAGATAAAAACGGGCACGCGCCGGTTGACTTTGATCGAGGGGTGCCTGATCGCCCCATCTTGCAGCCACCGGTTTGCCGTCGACATAAATCTCAAAAGGCAGCTTGTAAGACTCGGCATCCATTTCTAAAAGCCGGTGTAACGCATCGATCTTTTCCTCCGGATCAGATTGTCCTTTAAAATCATGAGGGTAATTGATTAAATCCACTGGAAAATGAATTTCGAGAGTCCGGTCCTTTCTCTGATGAATTTCCTCTAAAATCGGAGTCCATGCCTGGCGGCAGCAGTCATCCAGAAAAGCCCCATCCAAGACAAAACGTAATTCTTTCTGCTTTTCAAACTGCTTAAGGGCATCAATCACTTGGGGTTGCACTTCATCGCGTTTATCTCCCACCACCTTTATTTCCTGATGATGCAGCAGCCCCATGGAACTAAGAGCCTGAAGCATTTGCTCAACGTCATCTGCCTGTGAAACATTTAAGTGAGAATGAACACTTAAATGGATAAACTGCTGTTCGGGCAAATAAGCAGCCCGTAGCTCTGACCGGAACTCTGTTATTTTTTTTCGGCCTGGCTTGCGATCAGTAAAATATTCTCCGCTGCGATCCCGACGCCCAACCACAGACCGGATCGTTTCTTCTACTGCTCTCAACTCCGATGCCAGATAAAGTTGAGCGGTATCACCGGGCAGCTGCGCGGCAATCGCGGCTGCAGACTGTGCAAACTCAGGTTTTTCCATATGCGCCGTACGCAGCATAATCTTGTGATAGAGCGAACTGTCAATATCTCCGCCAATGTGCGGACTAATCACCGCATAACCAATACCGTTTTTACGGAGACGCTCTTTCATGCCGGGTGTATGAAAGCCCCCCGTCACGAGAACAACCGGGTTTGAAGTTTGAAGTTGTAAGTTGGAGGACTCACCGGATGAATTTGAGGTCATTACGAGGCTCGAGTCTTTCGCCGAAGCAATCTTATTAAAAAAGACCTGCTCACGCTGATCCATCAGGCGGTAGAATTGTATGGCGTTGCGAACAACAGTTGATAGTTCATTGTCCATGAGCCTTGTATTGAAGGACTGAGGACTAAGGACTGAGGACTGAGCAGTCAGTTGTTCAGCATCAGGGTCTTGTTGTTCTCGCTCAGTGTCTCGATGGATTCCAGCTTCCGCTGGAATGACAGTAGTCTGAGGTCTCCTGTCTGCGGTCTGCTGTCTGTGATCTGTGGTCTCACTCCCCCCATCACCCGGTCGCCCAGTCTCCAAGTCTGCTGCCTGAGGTCTGTTGTCTATTGCCTCAGCATTCTCCCCATCGCGCCATCTCCCTTTCACCCAGTCAGCGGTTTTAACTTCAGCCCAGTCTTCAGGAGTTAACTCAAGACGCAGCATTTTGCTGAGAAGCAGCCATCGGCGGTAATGTTCAACAATGGCACGCTCCGCATCCGAGACAACTTCTTTTTCCAGAAGTTTTTCAAAAAGAGATGAGATTTCCTTGAACAGGATTTTAGAGTCAATTTCCGCATGGAGTATTTTCAGCGCCACATGATAAGCTGTTTGCGGATAGTCCCGTATCCGGAACCCTTTGGAGGCGGCTTCGGCCAGAAATCTTTCGGCCTGTTTACGTGTATCGTCCCTATTCGACGTCTGAACTTCTTCCAAAAGGCCCTCAAAAGGCAAACTCGTCCGAATATGGTTTTCTTTCCGCCAAAGCTCCAACTGAATTTTCTCCTGCGCCAAAACCTCCGAGTTCAGACGCTTTTCAAGTTCCTGAAGAAGAATCAACCGGGTCATTTGCGGCCATTTAAACTGTGAAAAAGCATCGCTAAAATCCAGAGCCAGGCTTTCGGTTGATTTACGTTTGAGGTAGTTGACCGTTTGAAGAAAATCGTGTTTTGTAGATGAGAATTCAAGCCACTGACGAATAAGTTCCCGCTGCCCCCCCGTGAGGTTATGTGATGCGTCACGGTCAAGAAGCAGTCTCTGCTTCTCAAGAACCCGCTCGCCCTCCGGAAGATTTTCGATAACCTTTCGAAAAAGCCTATAGGATTTGCGGTAAAGTTCCGGTGCTTCAATCCCAACCGTTTGCAGTCCGGCATTGTCCGCCAGGGCCAAGTCAACACCGGTCAACTCCCCGTTTTGGGTCAATAGGTTTAGCACGTTTTGATTCTGATCACGATCCGGAAGGAACTTCAAAAATTCAGGATGCAAATCTTTGCTGGCCCCTTCGGTAAAGACCGTCCTGACACCATAGCGGGCATTTAAATAGGTGATCAGTTCTTTGATTTTGAATGCAGCTTCGGCATTGGCATGGATGGTTTGAATTTGAAAGACAAACGGAATCGGTAAGCGTCCGTTTTTTTTCGAAATATAAAAATCGTCAAGAGTCCCTAACCCGTCCGGCAATTCAAAGTTAGACGCGGAAAATAATTCATTTATTCCGTTTGTCGCTTCTACCTTCCAACTTCGGCCTTCTATCGGCAAAGCAGGTGCAGCACGCCCTATGCCGGAACACAAAAAGCATAGAGCGACACTCATCGCAATGATTTTTTTCGTTTTATGGAATTTCATGATGATCCGGCCGAAAAAAGCCCTTATCCCCTAGCACGCAAGTATTTGATAAAAAATAACTTATGAGTTTCAATTTGTCAAAAAAACAGAGTTCTTTTTTGTGAACAGAAGGTTCTGAGAAGAGCTGTTTGAAGGGTATTTTTAGGGAGAAATGATTAAAAAAGATCAGGAATGATTAAGAGCAGGCGGTGGTCTAATGCTTCGGAAGGGTAAAAAAAGCGGAGGTTCCTCCTTCCGAGGAAGGCAGAACCGCTATTTTCCCCCCTTGAATTTCAAGGAGCCGGTGGCAAATCCACAACCCTAAGCCCGTTCCGTCTTCGGAATCGGAAGCGTTTCCCCGGTAAAAAAGTTCAAAGATACGGGGGGCATGATCCGGAGAAATACTGATTCCGTTGTTATGAATTTCAAAAATCCAAAAAGCCTCATTATCGTCAACCACATCAAATAAACTCTCACTTGCTGCAGGGAGAAGGTCTTTAGCCTCAATGAGTCGAACACGGATTTCAGGAGTATGATCGTCGCAGAATTTTATCGCATTGATGAGTAGATTCTGAAAAACACGTTTCATCGAAATTTCATTCGCTTGAATAACCGGAAGTTCCCCGACAAAAACCGAGACTTTTTTCTCCTCGATTCGAATATTAAGATCTTCTAAGACTTGGGCAATAATCTTCGAACAAAGAACGGGATGAACGGCTTCGTCTTTTTTTTCAAAACGGCAGCTCGCAAGCGTTTCGCGGATCATGCGAGTCAATCTTTCGGCGTTGCGTTCAAGGGTATCCAGAAGTTCACACTCAGCGGGTGTCAATCTTTCAGCACACTGTCTTTTAAGCAGCTGTACAAACCGCGAAATGTTTCTGACAGGCTCACGCAAATCATGCGAGGCGGAAAGAGCAAACATTTCAAGTTGGTGGTTTGAAATTTTAAGACGCTCGATCAGCTGCGAATCGCCGGAGTGAGATGTGTGAGGGGCATCCATTGAAAAACCCCGTTAAGTCGCTTGAAGCAATGAATTGACTTTTTCGATTAACTCATCCGAATCCAGGGGTTTTGCAAGGACACAGACATTTGACGGGGATCCTCCCTCGGAACGCTCCTCTCCCTGACATAATCCTGTGATAAAAATAACCGGGGTATCTTTAAAACGGGGATTCTCACGCAGTACGCTGACAACA
>JACKFM010000009.1 GCA_020632475.1 Candidatus Omnitrophota bacterium
GCCTAGCCATCTTCGTTTCTCCCGCTTCTTTGACTTCGGCCACCCCTTATGAAACAGCATCTAGGGGCTTTGACGTTATTTCGATGCGTTAAGGAGTTTTATGGCGGTTCAACAGGAAAAGCAAGCGTCTGACTCATTGATTATTCCGCTGCGTCTTTCGCTGCGGTTTAAATTGACTCTGCCCGTTCTTATTTTTGTGACCCTCATGTTTGTTCTTCTTTTTCAGACAACCTTTCGTCTTGTTCGTCAACTCGTCATTGAAAAAAATAACAGCCGTCTTCTGGCCACAGCCGAAGTCTATGCCGAGACTCTGAAGGTTCCTATGATTCTCGGTGCTGACCAGGACATTGAAGCCATTATGGAATGGATGGTGACGCGTCCGGATGTTATGGAGGTGCGGCTTGAAGATCAAAACGGAAAAATTAAGCGCAGCATGAATCCCGCAGTCCATTTTCCCGAGACTGTATTAGACCAGTCTTTTTCAGGAGTTTATCCGATCAGCGCAGATTCCTCAGCTGCAGCTGTGCCGATCACAGTCGGCAGCCGCAGACTGGGGCGTGTGCTTGTGCAATTTTCTCAATACGGTTTTAACCTTGAGCTGAAGAGCATTTTTCAGGAACGTGTTTTGATGGCGTTTATCATGATTGCTCTGCTGGCTCTTCTGACGATGGGCATAACCTGGCTGGCCATACGCCCCATGCTGGTTCTAAAACAGACTGTGCGCAAAATTTTGGCGGGCGATTTATCCGCCAGGGCATCCATTCATTCTTTTGATGAAATCCAGGACGTTTCAGAAGCCTTCAATGAGATGGTTTCCCGATTAGGACATAGCATGGATCGTCTCCGGCTTCGCACGGAGGCGCTTGAGGAATCGGAAGAAAAATATCGTCAGATTGTCGAGAATGCCAGTGATATTATTTTTACGCTGACAGTTGATGACGAATTGATCTTGCTCAATAAAGGCTTTTCGGGATGCTCCCGCCAGAGTTTTTTTTCGGGAACGGGTTTTGGCCTTTTTCTGTCCTTGAATACCAAAGAATCACAGAAAGTTTTGCGCCAGGCCCTGGATGAAATACATTTTCATAAAAAACCGGTCAACAATATTCAGTTAACCCATTTACATCAAAAACGCAAAGAAGAAATTTTCTATTTATTAAATTTAACTCCGGTACTCAATTCCGACGGAGAGATCAGGGTGATTCAGGGGGTGATGCGTGATATTACCGAGATCCGCCGCATTGAGATGATGAAAGAATCTCTGGTTCGTGACGTGGCCCATGAGCTTAAGACGCCGGTAGCGAAATTTCAAATGACCGTGGATTGGCTTGAAAAAGATCTGGCCAGCCGTGACGAAACCGAACGCTATGGACGGGTGTTGCAAATTTTAAAAAATAATACAGACCGTCTGATGCACACGATTACAAGTGTTATGGATTTATCCAGACTCGAATCGGGTCTGGACGAAATTGAAAAGATTAAATTTGACCTTCGCGAGGTGCTTGAACAGATTTTTCAGGATATGGATCCGATGGTCAAGGCCAAGGGCCTGCGGTTTGAAATGGACTTAGGAGATGAGCCTCTTCCGGTGATGGGGGATAAACACATGCTCTACCGCCTTTTTGCCAATCTGGTCAGTAATTCTTCTAAATTTACTGATCAGGGGAAAATCGTTGTAAGCGCGCAAAACACCGGTGAAAAAATTCTTATTAAGGTCAATGACACCGGCATCGGGGTTGAAGAAAAATATCTGGAATCTATTTTTGACCGTTTTATCCAAAAAACAGCCTCCTCGCTCGGGATCGGAGTCGGGCTGACCATCTGTCGTGATATTGCCCGCCTGCATCAAGGTGCTATCTGGGCTGAAAGTCCGGGGCTAGGCAAAGGGACTTCAATTGTATTAGAATTACCGCTGGCAGTTTAGTTTAATGTGAAAGGGAGCTGCATTGATATGAGTCAAAAAACGGTTTTAATCGTTGATGATGATGATGAGTTGCATACGCTTTACGGTCTTTATTTAAAGGGCGCTTCTTTCGGATTGATGGAGGCCTATAATGGCCAGGAGGCTTTTGAGCTGATTGCCAAGCAAAGACCGGATTTAATTGTGTTAGATATGATCATGCCGGTCATGGACGGCGAAACTTTTTTGCGCAAACTGCATGGAGATGACCGTTATACGGACATTCCCGTGATCATTGCCAGTGTTAACGATAAGATCGCGCCCGAACTGCTTGATTATCAAAATGTCTGCAGCGTTTTGAAAAAACCCTTTACCATCGACCTCCTCACTAAAACCATCCAAAAAATGCTTGGCCAATGAGGCCTTACCCCATCGGCGTTATACCGCAGAGCAACACGACTACCCGTAAAGATTTCAAAGCCGTTTTATTTCTAACGGGTTTTCTGATTTTTTTAACCCCTTTTGCTTTGAGTGAATCCCCTAAATATGATTATGCCATCACCGGCGCGTCAATCTATGACGGTGTTTTGGAGCAGCCGTTTACAAGCGATATCGCCGTTCGTGATGGTGATATTGTAAAACTTGGATCTGTCCGGGCCGATGAGGCCGGTGTTTTGATTGATGCGCATGGATGGATTTTAACCCCCGGTTTTATTGATACGCATACCCATTCGGATTTTAATCCTCTGATCTATCCGCGTCTTGCCAATAAGCTCCTGCAGGGGGTGACGACCGAAGTCGTCGGCAATTGCGGCATGTCCGCCACACCTGTTTTAGGCCGGCAGGAAAAACAGATTCATGCGGTTTGGGCCCGTGAAGGAGTCGAGATTCCGGCTTCTTTGACCTGGCAGACATTCGGTCAATACCGGGATGTCCTGGAAAAGGCCGGAATGCAAACCGACTTTGCGGTTTTGACCGGACATGGAAATCTGCGTACGGCCGTTATGGGGCTTGACTCTGGCGTGCCTACTGAGCGCCAGCTTGAAAAAATGAAGACGCTTCTTACCCATGAACTGGAAGCCGGTTCCAGAGGATTATCATTCGGTCTTGATTATTTGCCGGGCACCTTTGCGGCTATGCCTGAAATCGAAGCTTTGTGTGAAGTGGTTAAAGAACATAATGGTATCTGTGCTTTTCACATTCGCAGTGAAGGTAACTTTTTGATTGAGTCGATTCAAGAGGTGCTTGCGGTCGCAAGACAGACCGGAGTGAAAACTGAAATCTCACACCTGAAGGCCGGAGGGAAAAACAATTGGATCAAAATGGATCAGGTTTTTTCGTTAATTGAAACCGCGCGGCAGGAAGGCTTGCAGGTCATGGCCGATGCTTATCCCTACACTGCCGGATACGCGGAGCTTGCGGCGGTGCTGCCTGATTTTTTGTATCAGCGCAAAGACCGCCTTGCTTTTTTTAAAAACCCCGAAAACCGGCAGGAGATTATCAAACAACTCACCGGCTATTACGGAGGAACGCGTGACTGGGATCTTGTGCGCATCGGAACCGTTAACGGTTTGTATGGTTCAGACTATCGAGGCCAAAGCATTGCTCAAGTCGCAACCGCAGTAAAAAAATCTTCCGAAGCAGTTCTGTTTGACCTGTTATCCCGGAATGATTTTAAAGTCAGCGCATTTTTCTTTTCTCAAAGTCCGGAAGTCATGGGCCGTGTTTTAAAGAAACCTTATGTGATGATCGGTTCCGACAGCATTGCCGACGGCAGCAGCACTCCACACCCGCGCGCGTTCGGAACATTTGCAAAATTGCTCAGACAGACACTGGATGAAAAAGATTTTATTTCCACCGGAGAAATGGTGCGCAAGATGACCTCGGCTCCGGCAGAGTTTTTCGGGCTTAAACGCACAGGAAAAATCCGTGAAGGATACCGGGCCAATTTCGTTTTGTGGAATCCTCAAACGGTCTCTGATCAGGCCACCTATGAGCATCCCCGCGAGATGAGCCGCGGCATTGAATGGGTTTTTTTAAGCGGGCGTCCGGTTGTTCGCAAAGGGCAGTATGAAGGAGAAACAGCCGGCCGGGTGCTTGCCTGATCCCTTACAAAAAGCCGAGGGTTTACCCCCAATGGATATTTGATATACTACCAAAGATCTTTAAACGGAATCATTGCAACCGATAGGAGTTGATTATGACAGAAGAAAGACGCGGAGTTGTCACCTTTAAAGGAAATCCTCTGACACTGGTCGGACCCGAAATTAAAGCGGGCGATAAGGCCCCTGATTTTTCGGTTTTGGCCGGAGATCTGAGCGAAGTTAAATTAGCGAACCTGGCCGGGAAAACGGTTTTAATCAGTGTTGTTCCCTCGTTAGATACGCCGATCTGTGATTTGCAATCTAAAAGATTTAATGAAGAGGCCTCAAAGCTTCCGGAGAACATTAAGGTAGTCACCGTCAGCATTGATCTTCCGTTCGCACAGAAACGCTGGTGCGGCGCAGCCCATGCCGATAAAATTCAGTGTCTCTCCGACCATCGCGAAGCCTCTTTTGGGCAGGCGTTCGGAGTTCTGATTAAAGAATTACGCCTTTTGGCGCGTTCAATTTTTATTCTTGATCCCCAAGGTACCGTCACTTACGCCGAATACGTCAAAGAGGTGACCGAGCATCCCGATTATGACAAGGCCCTGGCCGTGCTTAAGTCAGGAGCCTCGGTTTAAGGAGCCTTTGAATGGTACGCGGCGGCAGCGATTCATCTGAAAACGGCAGACAAAAAAAGCGTTCATTTTGTCTGCCGTTTTTTATTGTCATTTTAGCCTTGTTTTTTCTGGCCGGCGGTGTAAGGACGGTATTCGCCGAGCTGTTGAGAACCCTGGGGGGAAAGGTGATCTGTGCGGATGCTGAAAACAGCCAGTTGTCGGTCGCTTTCCGGCATCCCGCGACCGGAGAGATCAAACCGATGCTTTTTACCATCAATTCCGAAACCGGTTTTAGTGAATCCATCCATCTGAGCGATCTTGCGCCGGAGGAGCCGGTTGAAATTGACTATATTGAAAACACTTCAGGCCATTTACTTGCCCGCAGAGTTGCCCGTGTCCGGCTTTCGGGGCCTCCCGTGGGTCTTGAGAACTACCGCAAAAAGTGAAATATTTTTCTATCAGGCGTTTTTTTTCCGGTATTTTAATGCTGACGGTCTCTGTCTGCCCAGTCTCTGCCAATGGATTCGCCGCAGAGGTTCATCCCGGACAGGCTTATTTTGAAGAAGGCATCCGTCTGCGCGAAGATCAGAAATATACGCAGGCCGAGGCGGCCTTGCGCAGGGCGCTGGAAAAAGAACCGGTGAATTCCGATTACCACCTTGAACTTTCAAAGATTTATGCAGCGCACTACGATGCCTGGGGGAAATATAAGAATCATCCCAAGGCCCGGGAACTGTTGGATCTGGCAGCTCAATCGCTTGAAAATACGGTGATGCTCCGGCCCGATGACATTGCCGGACATTATAATTTAGGCGTGGTCTATAAACGGCAGGGAGAATATGAGAAAGCGCGCGAACAATTTAAAAAGGTACTCGAAAAAGACCCCGATGCCCCGCAGGCGTGGATGCAGATAGGCGCAACTTATGAAGAACAGGGTTTTTTCGATGATGCCAAAGATGCCTATCTGGCGGCACGGGAGAGAGATTATACCAACCCCGAGATTCGCGATGCGATTGAAGATTTAAAAGAACTGCGCGAAGACGACCGGCAGAGAATGCAGGCCCGTCAGATTGCTGACCAGAGATTGGCCTATTTGCAGGGTTTTAGATTTTCCCCCTATAGTCATGCGGACAGTTTTTCACGCACGAGTCCTTCTCAGAGTGCTGCGGCTGTTGCCGCGATTCCGTTTGTGGCCTCAATGCTGGTTGAGCAATTCATGAACCGTAAGGCCAAAGAAAAAATGGATTTATAACCGGAGTGCGTTGCAGGGGATGAGGTTTAAGCTTTGAAGAATATGCTGAAAGACTATGATGCCATTTTTTTAGACGCGGGAGGAACTCTGCTTTATCCGTATCCGTCGGTGGGTGAGATCTACGCTGAAGTGGCCTTAAAATACGGCTGCCGCCGGGACGCCGGGGATTTGAATCAAAGTTTCAAAGATGTCTGGCACCGGCATGACGGACTGTCTGAACTGCAGAGTCATTCGGACGAAAAAAAAGAACGTGATTTTTGGCACCGCATTGTCGCGGAAGTCTTCGGGGATTTTTCGGAATCGAATAAATTTAATGAATTTTTTTCCGAACTCTATGATCTGTTCGCGACTTCGGCGGTCTGGCGTCTCTACCCTGAAACTCTCGAAGTTTTAAAAGCGTTTAAATCGCTTAAGGCCTGTGTCGCAATCGTCTCCAACTGGGACAGCCGTCTGATGCATCTGTGCGATGAATTCGGGATAAGTGAACATGTTCATTTTATTTTGGCCTCCGCGGTTTTTGGAGCTGCAAAACCAAGCACTCAGATATTTGACGAGGCCCTGCGCCGGTCCGGAATCAGCCGGACAAAAACCCTGCATGTCGGAGACAGTCTTTCCGATGATGTCCAGGGCGCCAGACGTGCCGGCATCCGTCCCGTTTTACTGGATCGTCACGACCGCCTTGCGCAGGGACAAGTCGAAAACCGGGATTTTTTGATTATTCGTTCTCTTCATGAACTTCTTTAAAACCATTCAATCCAAAGAATCATTCTTTTTTCCAGGCGTAACTTGTTTAATACAAAGGTGTTCGGCTTTATCGGAACTCCTGGGATAAAAAAAGGATCCCTGCTTGATTGACAAAAGAGGCGCCTTTCTCTAAAATACCGCCTTTCCAGTAGTTAGGACGAATTTTTTTGTGTTGCGAGTGTAGCATAGTGGTAATGCATTGCCTTGCCAAGGCAACTACGGGGGTTCGATTCCCCCCACTCGCTTTTTGACAAAGTGAGTTTCGCGGGAATCGAAGGGAGCAGCCACCGCGTTATGATGGAGACGTGAAGCGGCGACCTCCTGTCGGTGGATGCGGGAGGTTACCGTAGCGAAGAAAACTTTTGTGGCAGCAAAAGTTGCATTTCGAGCGAAGGAACCGATTCCCCCCACTCGCTTTTTGACAAAGTGAGTTTCGCGGGAATCGAACCCAGCACAATATTCATTCGGTTTCCCGCTTAGATTTAGAGGTTGTGCTTTGCCGGTACCACGCCACAAAATTAATAAGAACGTAGTGCTCGGCCTTCAGCAGCAAAATTCTTTGATGTAAGGTATCCCCTTAAATCTTTGTAAAAGTCAGGCCCGTTGAAGAACGGAAGATACGTGTTTTTTTCAATTTTAAATATTAGAGGTGAATAAGAATGTCTGATGCAACGCATACCGAACACGCGGATTCTTTTAAAGCGACCGTTAAAGATGGAAAAGGGTGTGAGAAACTCTTAAGTATTCACGTAAATGCGGATCTGATCGCGCGCGAATACGATGAGTTTTACCGATCCATGGCTCCGAAAGCCAAAATTTCAGGTTTCCGTCAGGGCAAGGTGCCCCGCAAAGTGCTTGAAATGCACTATCAACAGGAAGCCCGCGAAGAAGTGCTTAAACATTTAATTTCCGAGTCTTACCGTTGGGCCGTTAAAGAAAATGAACTCGAACCTCTTTTGATGCCCGACATCCAGGATGTCAAATTTACACCGGCAGAGCTTTCATTTAAAGCGAACGTGGAGGTCCGTCCCAAAATTAAGATCAATAAAGTGGAAGGGCTTTCGGCCAAAAAACAAAAATCCGAAGTCAGTGACAAAGAAATCCAGGAGCAGCTTAACCGCATCCGTGAAGGGTATGCGCAATTTAAGGCTGTGGAAGATCGCGCTGCAAAGATGGGCGATTTTGTGATTGCCGATTACGTTTGCACGGTGGACGGTAATGAAGTGGATAAGCGCGAGGGCGACTGGCTTGAGATCCGTGAAGATGAGTTTTTGCAGGGCTTTACTAAACAGTTGGTCGGCGTCAAGGGCGGCGAAACACGTGAAGTGAAGATCAAGTTCCCCGAAAAAATCGGACGCCCGGAATTGCGCGGTAAAGAAGGCGTTTTTACCATGCAGGTTAAAGAAATTAAGCAGAAAGAATTACCTGCACTGGATGATGAATTGGCTAAAGACGCCGGTGAGTTTAAAACGCTGGATGAATTAAAACAGAAGATTAAAGATGATTTGACCAAGAATAAAGATGCCGAAGCCGAGATGCTTTATGAAAAAGAATTGCTTAAAGAGTTGGCTAAGCACAATAAAATCGAGCTTCCCCGAAAACTTGTGGAGCGGCGTTTGAACTATTTGACGGATCAGGCCAAGCAGGAATTTATGGCCCGCGGCGGATCGGAAGAGGACTTTAAAAAAGAAGAAAAAGAGATGGCCAAGGAGCTTGAAAAAGAAGCTGCACATCAGGTTCATACGGCGTTTCTGCTCGATGAGATTGCCAACCGGGAGAAGCTGAAAGTCGAAGAACAGGATGTTAAAGATAAGATGCAGCAGACGGCGGACCGGTTTAAACGTCCCTTTGAAGAGATTGTGAAATATTATGAAGACAAAGAAGATGCCCTTCATAATTTAGTCGAACAGATTCGTAGTGAGAAGGCCATTGAATTTGTAAAACAACAGGCTAAGGGTAAGTAGGATGTCCGAATTTCAAAAACAGGAGGATAAGATGAGCGGCTATTTAGTACCTATGGTGATTGAACAGACGGGACGCGGTGAAAGAGCCTATGATATTTATTCGAGATTGTTAAAAGACCGCATCGTTTTTATCGGAACGCCGATTGATGATACGATTGCCAACCTGATTATCGCTCAGATTTTATTCCTTCAGATGGAACAGCCGGATAAAGACATTAATGTCTATATCAATTCTCCCGGGGGTTCGGTCACCGCAGGCCTTGCCATTTATGACACGATGCGTTTTGTCAAATGCGATGTTGCAACCTATTGTGTCGGACAGGCCGCCAGTATGGGAGCAATTCTTTTGACCGCCGGAACAAAGGGAAAACGGTATGTGCTGCCGCATTCACGTGTGATGATTCATCAGCCGTGGGGCGGAGCCCAGGGAACGGCTTCCGATATCAGTATTCAGGCAACCGAGATTTTGAAGATGAAGGCCGAATTAAATAAGATTCTGGCCGATAACTCGGGGCAACCGCTTGAAAAAATTGAAAAAGACACGGATCGCGATTACTTCATGAACGCTGAAGAAGCCAAAGCCTATGGCGTGGTGGATGAAGTGATTGTTGGAGGGATTGATCCAAACAGCAAAAAATAATTTGTAATCAGCCGTATAGCTTTCCAGCGAAAGATTTTAACCGAGAATTGAATGATCAAAACACGAAGATGCCGGCGGATTCGATCCCGCCGGCATTTCGGGTTTTCTTTAATGAGTAAAAGGATTTTCGTATGAAACGCAATCTTCTCTTGGCCCCCGGCCCCACACCCGTTCCCGAAGAAGTTCTCCATGTTTTAGGTCAACCGATTTTTCACCACCGTACGCCGCAGTACCGCAAGATTTTCGCAAACGTGTCTCAGCGTATTAAAGATGTTTTTTTAACCCAAAATACTGTTTACACCTTTACCGGTTCCGGTACCTCCTGCATGGAGGCTGCAATGATCAATTTTCATAATCTGGGCGATGAAGTGCTGGTCGTCGATGCCGGAAAATTCGGTGAACGTTTCGGAGATATCGCAGATGCGTATGGCCTGAAAAAGACGGTCATCAAAATCGAATACGGCGATGCGGTTCCGCCGGCAATGATTGAAGAGGCGCTTAAAAAGAATCCTAAAATCAAAGCTGTCTGCGTTGAGCTTTGTGAAACCTCAACGGCGGTTGTTCATGACATTAAGGCCATCGGTGCGGTTGTGGCTAAAACCGATGCCTTGTTAGTCGTGGACGCGATTTCCGGCCTCGGAGCCGATCGTCTTGAAACCGATAACTGGAATGCGGACCTTGTCATCAGTGGATCCCAGAAAGCACTGATGCTTCCTCCGGGGCTTGCCTTTTTGTCCGTCAGCGAAAAGGCGCGCAAAAGAATGGCCGATTCCAATCTTCCGAAATTCTATCTCGATCTGAAACTTTATGACAAAGCGCTTAAGGCCGATGATTCTCCGTTTACTCCGGCCATTACGCTGGTGGTTGCGCTCGATAAGGCCCTCGACATTATTTTGAAAGAGGGGATGGAGAACGTTTTTGCCCGCTGTTCTTCACTCGGTGATTATACCCGCGGTGAACTCAAGAAATTGGGACTGCAGGTATTTTCGAATGCACCCTCGGCAACGGTTTCGGCCGCGCTCGTCCCCGAAGGGATTGAAGGCGAGAAACTCGTTAAAGTGATGCGCGATGAAAAAGGCGTGACGCTTGCGGGCGGACAGGGGCACTTGAAGGGGAAAATCGTCCGCATCGCACACATGGGTGCCATCCGTAAGGAACATATTGACGAAGGAATTGCTGTGTTGAAAGAAACGATTGAAGAATTAACGGTTAACGCAAAATAACAAGTATTAAAGGAATAAGACCATGATGAAAGTACTCGTTTCCGATCCGCTGGGTAAAGCCGGCATGGCCGTCCTGGCAAAAGATAAAAACATCAAGGTAGATGAAAAAGCGGGATTAAAACCCGATGAACTTAAAAAAATTATCGGACAGTATGACGGTATTATTATCCGCAGCGGAACAAAACTGACTGCGGATATCATTGAATATGCCAAAAAACTGCGTGTGATCGGGCGCGCCGGTGTCGGTGTGGATAACGTGGATCTTCCTGCGGCGACAAAACGCGGAATCATTGTGATGAACACTCCCGGCGGCAATACGATTTCGACGGCGGAACATACTTTTTCGATGTTGATGGCGCTTTCGAGAAATATTCCGCAGGCTTATCAATCCGTTGCGGGCGGTGAATGGAAACGTCAAAAATTTCTTGGTGCCGAACTAAACCGCAAAGTGATCGGAATTATCGGATTCGGCCGTATCGGACGTGAGGTGGGTAAACGTGCCGCGGCCTTTGGAATGAAGGTTGTGGCCTTTGATCCTTTTATTTCTTCGGCTGTGCAGGTGGATTATCCGGTTGAATTTGCACCCCTGCAGAGTCTTTTTAAACAGGCAGACTACATTACCGTTCATACCCCGCTGGTCCCAGAGACAAAACATATCGTCGATGAAAAGGCTTTTAAATTATGTAAAAACGGTGTGCGCATCATCAATTGTGCGCGCGGCGGTATCGTGGATGAAAAAGCACTTTATCAGGCCATTAAGTCCGGTAAAGTGGCCGGTGCGGCACTTGACGTTTTTGAACAGGAACCGCCGGTCGACAATCCCTTGGTCAGTCTTCCTCAGGTGATATGCACGCCTCATTTGGGTGCAGCGACGCAGGAAGCACAGGAAAACGTGGCCGTGGATGTGGCCTATCAGGTTTTGGATGCATTGCACGAGCGTGCGATTAAAAATGCAGTCAATATGCCCAGTTTGGATCCCGAAGCTTATAATGTACTTCGTCCCTGGCTGAACCTGGCCGAAAAGATCGGTTTGACCTATACACAGCTTTTCGGCGGTTCGCTCAAAAGCGTGAATATCCGTTATGGCGGCGTGGTGACCAATCACAGTCTTGCGCCGTTAACGATTGCGCTGATGAAGGGGCTGCTTACGCCGATGTGCGGTGAAACGGTCAATTATGTCAATGCTCAGTCGATTGCCAAAGAACGCGGCATTACGGTGAATGAAAATCGGAGTAATCAAACCGAAGATTTCACTAACTATATTGAACTTGAAGTTCCGGCGGGAAAAGAAACCGTGATTTTAATGGGAACGATTCTCGGCAATCAGCTTCCCCGCATTGTTCGTATTAATGAATATATGATCGACGTCGAACCGGTGGGCACAGTTGTCTTTATTAAAAATGAAGATCAGCCCGGCGTTGTCGGTAAAGTCGGAACCATTCTTGGGAAAAATAAAATCAACATTGCTGAGATGTCTTTGGGCCGCGTGCATAAAGGTAAAAAAGTTTACGCCATGACAATCATCAATACCGACAACGACGTGTCTGCAAAAGTGATTAAGGAAATTAAATCGTTTCCGCCGATTATTGACGTGAAGGTCGTGAATTTATAATTCGCTGCATCAGAAATGAAAGAGCAAAGGTGAGAGTTAAATGAATAGAATTCTAATCGGAGCCCAATGGGGTGATGAAGGTAAAGGGAAAATTATTGATGTATTGGCTCGCAAGAGCAATGTCATCGTGCGTTATCAGGGTGGGAATAACGCCGGGCATACGGTTAAATTCGGAAAGAAAAAATTCATTTTGCATCTGATCCCTTCCGGTATTCTGCATCCCGGGAAGGTTTGTGTGATCGGTAACGGTGTGGTCATCGATCCCGAAGCTTTTTTTCAGGAAGTCAAAATGCTTGAGAAGGAAGGTGTGAAGGTGAAAGGGCGCCTTTTTGTTTCAGAACAGGCGCATATGATTTTTCCCTACCATCGCCAGCTTGACCGTCTGAAAGAAGAATCGCATAAAAATAAAAAGACGATCGGTACCACTAAGAAAGGAATCGGCCCGTGTTATGCGGATAAAATGGCCCGCATGGGGATTCGCGTCGGAGATCTTAAGTATCCGCAGTATTTTAAAGAACGTCTGGCCTATGTGATTCGTGAGAAAAACGAACTGCTGACCAAAATTTACGGGGATGCCCCGCTTTCTTTCGCGAAACTATCCAAACAATATTTAAGTTATCGTAAACGTCTTTTAGATTTCACCTGTAATACGTCCCTTTATCTTTATGAGGCGGCCCGCCGCGGAAAAGATATCCTGTTTGAGGGTGCTCAGGGAACGCTGCTGGACGTGGATCACGGAACTTATCCGTTTGTCACCTCTTCCAATGCGTCTGTCGGCGGTGCCATCATCGGTTCGGGAGTGAGTCCGACCTTGATTGACCGCGTGATCGGAGTGGTCAAGGCCTATACGACGCGTGTCGGCGAAGGTCCGTTCCCGACGGAATTTGAAGGTCCGATGATGGAGTTAATTCGTAATAAGGGCGAGGAATTCGGCTCAACGACCGGGCGTCCCCGCCGATGCGGCTGGTTTGATGCCGTGATCGTTAAGCATGCCGTGCGCATTAACGGACTGGGTGAAATGGCGATCATGAAACTGGATGTGCTCTCCGGATTGCCGGAAGTTAAGATTGCCAAGGCTTATAAAATGAACGGAAAAATCCTTAAAAATTATCCTCACTCCGAATATGAACTGGTTCGCTGCGAACCGGTTTATGAAACGATGAAAGGCTGGCAGGAGGATATTACCGGTGTCAAAAAGTGGAAAGATTTCCCGGTCAACGCAAAAAAATATCTTCGGCGCCTTGAAGATCTGCTTGAGACTCCGATCAAAATCGTTTCTGTCGGCAGCAAAAGAGATCAAACCGTATTCTTATAAAAATATCTGATTAGGAAATCCTTTCAGGATAGAAATATCCTGTGGGTTCAAAAATGGCCGATCAATCCCCAAATAATCCCAAAATCCCTCAGCATGTGGCCATCATTATGGATGGTAACGGCCGCTGGGCCAATGAACGGGGGTTGGCCAGAATCCGCGGTCATCAGCACGGCGTCGAACGTGTTGAAGAGATTATCCGCGTCGCACCCGAACTTGGCATTAAATACCTTACGCTCTATGCCTTTTCCAAAGAGAATTGGCAGCGTCCTAAAGACGAAGTTTCCTTTCTGATGGGGCTTTTGGCGGCCTATCTCGACCAGAAACTTGAAGAAATGCACCGGAATAATGTGGTCTTTAATACGATCGGTGAGATCGGTGATCTGCCCAAACCGATTCAGGAAAAAATTGCGCAGGGCAAAGAGAAAACCAAAAAAAATACCGGGCTGGTCGCAACCTTTGCATTCAGTTATTCGGCCCGCGCCGAAATCACAAGAGCCTGCCGTTTGATTGCCCGCAAAGTTGTGGACGGTGTGCTTAAACCGGAAGACATCAATGAAGATTTGCTTTCCAGGTCAATGTATACGGGTACTTTACCGGACCCGGATCTTTTAATCCGCACAAGCGGTGAAATGCGGATCAGCAATTTTCTTTTATGGCAGATTTCATATGCCGAACTATATGTAACCGAAAAATACTGGCCCGATTTTACGAAAGAAGAATTGGTCAAAGCCATAGAGGCATTCGGCGGACGCGAACGGCGTTTCGGCCGCACGTCAGTGTCCTCTAAACAGTAGCTTCTAGCAAAGGAGAAAATGAGACAACTCGGGAAAAGACTCGTTTCATCGGCTTTTTTAATTTCCTTTACCCTGGCGACTATTTTTTATGCGCCCGTGTGGCTTTTTTTCTGCGTCATGGAGCTTTTAATCTTTCTAAGTTTAAAAGAGTACCTGAGCCTGGTCTCGCGCGGCGGCGTAGTGATTCATCGCACTCTGGCGCTTGTATTGGGGCTGCTCCTGCCGCTGGCAGTTCTCTATTCCTGCCAATTTGTGATGATTGCCGCAGCAACGGGTATTATTTTTGTCGCGTATTTTAATCCCAAAACCACACAGCACGGATTGACCGGCACGGCCTTAACGGTTCTCGGACTGGTTTATATTCCGTGGTTCTTTAGTCATACGACCATGCTCAGAGGCCTGCCGGACGGCTCCTGGTGGGTGTTTTATGTCGTCCTGCTGGTCAAGGCCGGCGACGCCGGAGCGTATTTTAGCGGCAAACTGCTCGGTAAAAATAAATTGATCGAACATATCAGCCCGAACAAATCCGTTGAAGGCGCCATCGGAGGTTTTATCACCTCTGTCGTTTTGTCCGTGGTGGCAAAGTCTTTTTTACCGAACGTCAGTCTGCTGCATCTGGTGATTATGGGAGCGAGTATCGCCGTGATCGGTCAGGTATCGGATTTAATTGAGAGTATGATTAAGCGTAATGCGGGTGCCAAAGACTCGGGAGAGATGCCCGGGCTCGGAGGTTTTCTGGATGTTCTCGACAGCCTGCTTTTGACCGTTCCGTTTGTCTATTACTATGCCGTCAATATTTTGCACATCGGAGCATAAGTTCCTTTTAAAATGAAAAGAAATATTTCGATTTTAGGATCGACCGGTTCGGTGGGCGTCAATACGCTGAGAATTGTGAGGACTCATCCCCGGCGTTTTTCGGTCAAGGCTTTGGCCGCTAAAACCAATGCCCGCCGTCTTTATGACCAGGCGCGTGAGTTTAAACCGGAATGTGTTTGTTTGTATGATGAGAAGAATGCCGCCGCGCTTGAAAAGAAATTAAGACCTCTCGGTATTCGTTTGGTAACCGGCGATGAAGGACTTGCGCACGTGGCATCGCTTGCCGGAGTGAATGTGGCGGTTTTTGCGGTGGTCGGTGCCGTCGGCTTGAAACCCCTTTTTGAAGCCGTTAAGGCCCGTAAAGACGTTGCGATTGCCAATAAAGAGCCGCTGGTTATGGCCGGAAGCCTTTTAATGGCACAGGCCCGTAAGAACCGTGTCGCTGTTCTGCCGATTGACAGTGAGCATTCGGCTCTCTGGCAGTGTCTTGAGGGATATCCGAAAGAAACGGTTAAACGCCTCATTTTAACTTCTTCGGGAGGCCCTTTTAGAACGCGCAAGGGATCGTTGGCAGCGATTAAACCCAGTGAAGCTTTGAAACATCCTAACTGGAAGATGGGCCCAAAGATTACGATTGATTCGGCGACCCTGATGAATAAGGGGCTTGAAGTCATTGAGGCCGTAAATCTTTTTGACGTTCCGCTTAAAGAGGTGGATGTGCTCATCCACCCCGAGTCGATCATCCATTCGATGATCGAGTTTGTTGATGGATCGCATCTGGCCCATCTCGGTATTGCGGACATGCGGCTTCCGATTCAATATGCACTCAGTTATCCCGAACGCCTTGTGAATCATCTGCCGACGCTTGATCTGGTCAAATTGAAAAGTCTTCATTTTGAAAGGCCGGATAAAAAAAGGTTCCCGTGTTTAGAACTCGGGTATGAGGCCAGCCGCCGGGGAGGAACCATGCCCGCGGTTTTAAATGCCGCCAACGAAATTGCGGTTGAAGCCTTTTTGAATCATAAAATTAAATTCACGGCGATTGCCGCAATCATTGAAAAAACAATGGCCCGGCACCGTGTAAAAAAGCAATTTGATCTTCAATCGGTTTTTGAAGCCGATGTCTGGGCAAGACAGCAGGCAATAAAGTTAATTCGTTAATGTATAGACTCTTAAGAAAGAGAGCGTGAAGTTATGAGTTTTCTTATTTCCATTGTTCCGACCTTAATTGTATTGGGTGTTTTAATTCTTATTCATGAATTAGGACATTTCATTGCCTGCCGTCTGACCGGGGTGAAAGTTGAGAAATTTTCAATCGGGTTCGGTCCGGAAATTTTTCATTGGCAGGGCAAAGAAACGCGCTATGTGGTTTCTCTGCTCCCGCTGGGTGGTTTTGTCAAACCTCAGGGGGAATCGGTCAGTGAAGTGGAAGAAACCGGTTCTCGTGACGGAGATTATTTGTCGGCACCGCTTGCCTCAAGAATTCTGATCGTTGTGGCCGGGGTGATCATGAATTATTTTCTGGCCTTTGTTTTATTTACGTCGGTCTTTATGATGGGGCGTCCCATTCCCGGCACCACGATCGGCAGTTTTGTTGACGGCTATCCGGCTAAAGAAAGCGGTCTTGTCGCAGGAGACCGTGTTGTCCAGGTGAATCAAACCCAGGTTAAAAATTGGAATGAATTGACCGAAGCGATTACAACGTCTGCAACGCCGGAGCTTTTCTTGCTGGTTGACCGCAAGAGTTCAGCTCAGCATAGCGAACTTGTTTCCGTGAAAGTTCAGGCCCGCGTTGAAGATGTTAAAGACGTTTTCGGCAAAGAAGTTCAAGTCAGGCGCTTGGGCATTACCCCTCATCCCGAGGCCAATGAATTTGAACGCTATGCCTTTTTCCCTTCGCTTCAAAAATCCGCGCAAGCGGTTTGGACGCTGGCGGCCATGACCCATAAAGCGATTTTTTATATGATCACAGGCCGCATGTCGCTAAAGACCATGGCCGGTCCCGTAGGGATTATTGCAATGACCGGCAGCGCCGCGCAGCTTGGGCTTCCTTATGTGCTGCAGCTTGCTGCCACCTTAAGCGTATCGTTGGCGGTGATAAATCTTCTTCCTATCCCGGCCCTGGACGGCGGTCATCTGCTTTTTCTTTTAATCGAAGGCATCCGCAGAAAACGGGTCAGCCTTGCAGCACAGGAGAAAGCGGCCCAGGCAGGATTTGTGCTGCTCATGGTGCTGATGGTTTTTATCGTATACAATGATCTGGTCAATCTTGATGTCCTGAACAAAATTAAGAGTATGTTCGGACAGTAAGATAAAATGAATAATTAAGAGTTCAGGAGCCGCTACGCGGCATAGTAAAGTTTTTAGCCGCGATTCACGGGTTTTTAATATGCGTTGGACAAAATCATTAATTACAACTCTAAGAAATGTTCCCAAGGATGCCGAAGCGGCAAGCCACAAGCTCGCTTTGCGCGCTGCCCTCGTGCGTCAGCTTTCAAGCGGAGTCTATAGCTATCTCCCGCTTGGTTTCAGAGTTCTCAATAAAATCATTAATATCATCCGTGAAGAAATGCAGGCATCAGGAGCCGAAGAGGTTTTGCTTCCGGCGCTCCATCCCGCTGAGCTTTGGAAAAAAACCGGCCGGTATGATTCTCTCGGAGAAGATAAAATTTCTTTTAAAAACCGTGCAGGCCATGAATTTGTTTTGGGGCCGACCCATGAAGAGATCATTACCGATCTTGTGGCCAATACGGTGAAATCGTTTCGTGAGCTTCCGATCACGCTTTATCAGATTCAGACCAAATTTCGTGATGAAGCCCGTCCCCGTTTCGGTGTGATCCGCACCAAAGAATTTATCATGAAAGATGCCTATAGTTTTGATCTCAATGAAGAGGGACTCGATAAGAGCTATAACCTGATGTCTGAGGTTTATCACCGCATTTTTTCCCGCTGCGGGTTGAGTTTTAAAGTGGTGCAGGCCGACTCGGGGATGATGGGGGGTAAGATGAGCCAGGAATTTATGGTCATTTGTCCTTACGGTGAAGATCGTGTTGCGATTTCAAAAGATGGAACGCTGGCGAGTGTCGAAATCGCAAGGCGCGCCGAGCCGCCTAAAAAAGAAGTCGAACCTTGTGCGGAAACACCCGAAGTTTTTGATACACCCGATGCGCGTACTATCGAAGAGATTGCAAGCCGTTATCAGGTGAAACCCAAATCAATGATTAAGACCTTGATTTATGTTGCAGACGGAAAGTTGATTGCGGCATTGGTCACAGGTGACAGTGAAGTTAATGAAGTGAAGCTGCGGGCTTTGGCCGGAGCCAAAGCCCTGCATCAGGCCGATGCGGCTGAAGTGGAGCAGGCGACCGGGGCTCCGGTCGGATTTGCCGGTCCCGTGGGGCTTAAGATTCCGGTCTATGCCGATTGGGACGTGATGAACCGCACCGATATGGTGACCGGTGCCAATCAAAAAGATAAACACATTAAACACGTTCATCCGGGCCGTGATTTTCAACCGGCAGTGACAGGTGATATCCGTCTTGTGCGCAAGGGGGATTGGGCGCCGGACGGATCGGGGCCGCTTGAAATTGTGACGACGATGGAAATCGGCCATATTTTTAAACTCGGTACCCGCTACTCCGCCCAATTGGATGCGGTTTTCTTAAATGAAAAGAGCGAAACAGTTCCGATGATTATGGGGTGTTACGGCATCGGTGTGAACCGTATTCTGGCTGCGGCAATTGAAGAACATCATGATGATAAGGGGATTAAATGGCCTGCCGCGATTGCTCCGTTTGAGGTCGTGATTGTGACGATTAATCAGGCCATTGAAGAGATCCGCAATGCGGCCGAGAAAATTTATGCGGACCTCAAGACTGCCGGTGTGGATGTTTTGTACGATGACCGCGATGAACGCGCAGGCGTCAAATTTAACGACGCCGATTTGATTGGTATTCCCAAGCAGATTATTATCGGTGAGCGCAACCTCAAAGAAAACCTTGTCGAGATCAAAGACCGCTCAAGCGGCGAGGCCTCTAAAACTGCTGTGGATCAGGTTGTTTCTCTGTTCCGGTAAACGCGGAGGGTGACACGGTAATGACTCAGCAAAGCAACTCTTCCGCATCTCAAAACATTATTCATCATGCACTGCAGTTGGAACGCGAAGCTTACGAGCTTTTGCGGGAACAAAATAAAACGCAGGATGCCTTTGAAATTTATGACCGGGCCGCCAAACTTTATCAGGAAGCGGGTGAACATTTAAAGGCTGCCATGTGTTTTGCATCGGCTGCCACATGCTGGAATATCCATACCGGCTGGCAGCCGCTTCACCATGCGGCCACGCGCAATCATGCCGGGGCCGATGCTGCCATGAAGGCGCAGCATTTTGAATATGCCCAGTCTCTTTATCAGGAGGCCGCCCATCTATATGAAAAAGAGGGCGATGCCGAGAACTATTCGGTTTGTTTTGTCTCTTCACAGCGCGCTTATGCCAAACGACAGATGCTGACGGCACTGAATAAAAAAGCCGGAAATCAGGGCCTGCTCTGTGCAAATGCCGGATTGGGGGAGCGAGTCTATGCTTTTAAAGACTGGCTGCTCAATACATTCGGCTGGCTGCTTTGGGGATATGGCGAGCGGCCTTTTAGAACAGTCATGACCGCCTTTGTCGTGATTGCGCTGAGTTCATTGGCCTATGCGCAGCCCGGACAGGCCGTGCTTGCAGGCGGAAAATCGATCGGGTCTTTTTTTGAAGCCTTTTATTTAAGTGTTGTCACCTTTACGACCGTCGGCTACGGAGACTATCTTGCGCAGGGGTGGGCCCGGTGGGTCGCCATGGCCGAATCTTTAAGCGGTATTTTTCTCATGCCGCTTTTTTTGATCGGTCTGACACGCCGGTATTTAAGAATTTATCGTTAATCGTTTCTACTATTGAAAATTTGAAAACAATCATTGAAGCAGGAGAATAAACATGTTTGACGGAATCAGCGGAAAATTCGATCAAGTAAAACTCATGGCAAAACTGATGCAGAATAAAGACCTGCGTAATCTTCTCATGAATCCCAAATTTCAGGCCTTGGCCCGGGATCCCGAATTTGTTGAAGCCATGAAAAGCAATGACCCTGAAAAAATCAAATCCAGCCCCCAGATTAAAAAACTGATGGAAGACCCTGAAATCGCCGCCGCTTTTTCGAAGATTAATCTCAACGAATTGTTCGGATAGCCGTTAGCACCGCGTTAAGTTTGATTTTATAGGTTTGCGGTACAAGTGTCCGTAGCAATATTGAAAGTTAATTTCTGTTCAAGATCCGCCGTTAATCCCTATGATGAACAAGCATCTTATCCTCTTGATTCTCCTGTGGATTGCCGCGCTTATTTTTACTGCACGTTCGGCCTTTGCGGATGATATGTGGACCAAAGCGGGGCGCGGCTTCGGTAATCTCACAACCGGTTATTACGAGATTGTGCATCAGACGGTTGAAATGTCTGAAGACAACCGTTGGCCGATTGCTTTGTTTGGAGGATTAGTCAAAGGCGTTGCCTACGGAACTGCACGCACGCTGACAGGTGCTTTTGAATTAGTCACTTTTCCCATCCCGGGTTATGAGCCGATTATGTATCCTGAATACATCATTGGCCAGGCTTACCACGATACACCCCGCGCTGATTTCGACGAACATCACAAAACTGTAACTCTCTAGAAAAAACCATTCGACTCAATTTGCAGGTGAATTTTTTAAGATATTATAAAAATATTTAAATTCTTCGATATTTTTTATAACTTATTGATATTAAATAACTTATAAAATAGAAAAATACCGAAAAACCACCATTTATTAAATTTCTTTAATATTGACTTTACTATAATTCAAGCAGATTAAGGCAGGGCCAAATAGTAGTGGAAATAGAAATGAAATTGGCTACAATACAAAGACCCTGGACTTAAAATTAGTCAGCTTATTTGAAAGGAGTAGTACCATGAAATCGAAACTCTATACGTTGCTTGCAGCGTTTTTTGTTGTTCTTGCTTTTGCGGTTGTGCTTCCTGCGAAATCTTATGCGGGTGAGCTTGTAATTGCGGATTTTGATACAGGTGATAAACCTAATAATATCGGCGGTGATTTCGGCGGTTGGGATAAAGATCCTAACGATGAAACACAATCGACCCAGTTGAGCTTTGAGCCGGATGATGCTCTGGGTGATCCTGCCGGTTATTCCATTCGCCTTGATTATGATGTTGATTCTCCGAATCCCGCTTATAACGGTTTCTGGATGAAACTCAACGGCGAAGATGCTACTGCCTATAATACTTTAACCTTCTACATTAAAGGTGATAACAACGCCGGTTTTACAAAGAGAATCAAGCTTGAACTCAAAGATATGAGCAACAAGCCTTCTCCCTACATTGTGACCGGTATCACCGATCAGTGGAAGAAGATCACGATTCCGTTTGAGAAATTTCGCCGTATCAGTGATTGGAAGAGCATGAATGAGTTCGTCATTATTTTTGACGATATCAATTCCAATCCTAAGACCGGAACGATTTTTGTTGATCAGATTGCTCTTTCAAACGAATAATCCGGTTTTGAATATCCGGTGATAAAGCCGGATGTTATGGCATCAGTTGCTGCCAGCATTAAAAAAGATACCCCGCTTGCCGATATTAGGCTTGCGGGGTATTTTTTCATAGAGCCTGTTAAATTCGCAAAGCAAATTGTTACAGGCTCTTGTCCCGAAATCGCATAGCGATTGAGGGGATAGAGCTTCGAATCTGTTAAATTCGCAAAGCAAATTGTTACAGGCTCTTGTCCCGAAATCGCATAGCGATTGAGGGGATAGAGCTTCGAATCTGTTAAATTCGCAAAGCAAATTGTTACAGGCTCAAATCGGTTACTCTCAAGGAGATAGAATATGGATCGGGGATATTCAAAGAACAGTCAGACAACAAAGTCTGTTTTAAAGCCTTTGGTTTTATTCTTTACTATCATGGTTCTTTTTTCAACCGGCTGTGCCACGATTGACGGCTTGAGTAAGCTTGATACCCCGCCCGAATTTAATCAGAAAATCATGTTGCGAGTGGATAATACACCCCAGAATTTTCAGGCCGTTCGATCAGGTTATGACCCGGGCGATCTTCAGGCATTTCACACTTTGCACACCCTTCCAATTGTTATTGAAGGTGCCTTTCAGGATATGTTCGGGCAGGTGGTAATGGCCCCGTCAGGCCCCGGCATCAGCATGAGTGAACCCGATGTCCCGGCAATTTTCGAAGTCAAAATCCTGGACATGACCCATGATATTTATAACGAGGCCACCAGTTACCGCAGCGATGTGGTCCTGGGGGTGGCCATGAAGAGTCCGCGCGATGACGTGATTTTCTGGCAAAAACAATTTCGCGGCGAAGGGTATGTTACCATTAACCCTCAATTTGATATTGCCCAGGACGGGCCCCGTCAGGCCGTGCTTGATGCCATGCGTGATGCCATCGTTCAGATGCAGAATGCCATTATTGCCTCACCCCAGGTAAGAACTCAACTGCAGCATTACATGGAAGTCAATGCCGCCCGCAAAGGAACCGAACAGAAGGTCTAAAAAAACAGTTTTAAGTGATAAGTTGTAAGTCTTAAGACCCATTTGAGTCAAAAGTCTTTGTACAACTGAGCACTTAGAACCCAGTACTAAAACCCTCTAATTTGACAGAATGTAGTAAATATGCTACATTTCTTACATGTTTCCCACAGGACGTGTTATTACTCTCTGGCGCCTTGAACGCGGTATGAGCCAAAAGGAATTGGCGGATAAGGCCGGTATTCCCAGACCCAACCTTTCTGTGATCGAACGGGGCGGCAGGGATTTGAATCTTTCCACCCTCAGAAGAATTGCTGCAGCTTTGGATATACGTCCGGGCCTGTTGGCCGACGGCATTGCACCGTCTGCTTATGTACGTAAAAAACCATGGACCCGTGAAAGCTTGGACAACATTGCCTTGTATTTGTGCGGCAAAACTATTCAGTTGAACCCAAACGAGAAAAAAGCAGCCGAGCTTTTTATTCCGCTGGTAAGTACTAAAGAAAAGTTATCTGCCCGGGGTAAAGAACGCCTTCGTACGGGAGCCCGCCGGGAGGATCAGGCGCTGATGAGGGTAAAACAGCTTTTTACTCATGAGGAATTTCAGAATATCCTGAATCGTGTAGATAAGAATTTATGAACAAACAACAAATCAGCCGATTTTTTCGTATCCTTTCAAAGGAATATCACAGGCCGTGCACGGTGATTTTGACCGGTGCCGGAGCAGGTGCCGTTTATGGAAATGTCCGCGCAACGATGGATATTGATTTTTGTCTGGTTTTAAAGTCCCGGTCGAAAAAAAACAAACAGGCAGACTGGCGTGAGTTTGAAGAAAAGGTCAAAGAAGTCACATTGCGTACAAACATTGCTGTTCAGTATGCAGAAGATATTGACCGGTGGTCTCAAATTACTTATCTGGATTATCAAAAACACACCATTCTTTTTAAAAAGTTTGGTTCGATCGAGGTTCGGCTGCTTGATCCGCTTTATTGGGCAATCGGAAAAATGACCCGTTTTCTTGCACCCGATGTTCGTGATATGATCCATGTCTTTAAGAAGACAAAAACATCGCCTATAAAATTAGCGGCTCTCTTGGGAAAAGCCTTGCGGAAAAGCCCAAGATCGACAATGTGTACTTCTTTCCGCAGGCAGGTTGAACTTTTTTTTGAAGAATATGGGGCGACGACGTGGGGTAAAAACTACTCTGCTGAGAGCGCTGTGAAGGCGTTTCGCAAGGCCGCAAGGATTAAAATAGTTTTAAGCGATAAGTCGTAAGTTTTAAGATGCCGTGCCTCAAAGGCATTTGTGCTGCTGAGTACTTATAACTTATCACTTAAAACTTATAACTCTTTTTCTTGGGCACTTATAACCCGGAACTTATCGCTTAAAACTATTTTTTTATGCCTAAATTACTCGTTGTTGATGATGAACCTGACATTTTGATGATGTTCGAAGACCATTTCGGCCTGCGCGGATACGAAGTGCACACCGCCGCTGACGGACTGCAGGGGGTTGAACTCTGCCGCAGTGTCCGGCCCGATGTGATTATTACTGACCTTAAAATGAAATCTATGGACGGAGACACCGCTGTCCGGCATATGCGTGAGATTTTGCCGGGTGCTAAAATTTTTATTATTACGGCCTACCAGTCCGAAGATAGCCCCATTCAATCCGTCCAACCCTATATTGACGGCCTTTTTGACAAGTCCGTTTCCATCCTTGATATTCAAGCCGCTGTTGCACAAGCCCTGAAAAAACAGAACTGAGGTTTGCCTGCCCGCCTTCCGTTTGGCGGGAGGACTGAGGGATGAGCTCTCAATGACTCAAAAGCAATAGATAGAAGATTTCTGTCCCAATCTCTGCCGGCTTGAGCCCTGTCTTTGAATAGCCGATATATAGAGATTAGAGTTTGGAGGCTTATGAATCCCTATAACTGCGCGACACTTATTTTTGCTTTCTGCACATTTTTCGTTGGACTGTTAATCTGGATGAAAAGTGCTGATGATATCGGGAAGCAGTATTTTATCTTTTCTTTCTTTGTAACCCTTTGGGCGTCCGGCTTTTCGATCATGATTAGTGAGGGCAATTCATACGAAAATGCCCTTTTTTGGGGGAGGTTTGGTCATGCTGCGGCTTATTTAATCCCCGTAACCTGGTTTCATTTTGTTCTTATCTATGTTAAGAAAGTGGGCCGGTTTAAATTTTGGGTGGTTACTTTTTATGTAATTAGTGTAGCTGCCATGTGTTTTGGTTTGACAAAATTAGGAATCAGAACAGTCGCCCCTGCCGTTGAGTTCAAATATTATTATCGTGGCGGGATGGCCTGTAATGTGTTTACCGCATTATTTTGCACGCTCGTACCAGCCGGTTTTTATGAGCTTTATAAAAAAATCAAAATTTCTTCAAAGCCCGAGACATACCAAATTAGAGGATTTATGCTTGCCTCTGCGTTTGGTTTTGTGGGTGGCGGATTAGGTATCCCGCTCATGTATGATGTGATATTTCCTCAATATAATCTATTCCTCATGCCTTTTTATCCTTTCATCGTAGCCTACTTCATGATTAAGAAAAACCTTTTCAATGAACATGAGCTGGCCTATGCCGCGCACCGTGACAAGTTGGCAGCCATGGGGACCCTGGCGGCCAGTATTAATCACGAAATTAAGAATCCGCTTTATATTATTAAAGGACTGGCCGAGGGGCATTTGGCGAATCTGAATGACAAAGTTTATTTCGATGAAAAACAGGCGTTTGCCAAGGCAAATGAAATTTTGCAAAAGGCAGTTATTCAGTCTGATAGAGCCATGCGAATTATGCGTAATTTTGCTGTTTTTGCCAAAAGAAGCAGCAGTGAAGAGCCTAAACCCGAATCGGTTGATCTGAAACACTTGATCGAAGAACTTTTGCCGTTGATTCAATATGAACTTAAACTCGAAAAAGTGGAACTTAAAGTGGAGGTTGCGCAAAATTTCCCGTTGTTACAAATAGATCGGCGCCATCTCGAGGAAATCCTTTTTAATATTATTGTGAATGCTTGTCAGGCCATGAAAGGTACGGGCGGAGAAATTCGTATTTATGCCGGTGTTAAAAACAAGCAGACTAATATCTGTATTCAGGATAATGGGCCCGGAATCTCACCCGAAGGTGTGAAGAAAATCTTCGAGCCCTTTTATACCACCAAAGAAGAAGGAACAGGGCTTGGTTTGCATATCACCAAGCGATTGGTGGATGTGAATGGCGGCAAGATTCGCGTTGAAAGTCAAGCAGGCCAAGGAACAAAGTTTATTCTTGAGTTTCAGATAGATTTAACCACGAAAGAGAAGAGATGAATTTTTACGCATCGTCGGCATTTTTTAACGGGCTGATTGCTTTATTCCTGGTCTATTACATTTATTTGCGGGACAAAAAAGATCCGCTTAGCCGGAGCTTCTTGTATTTTGGAATTGTCATATCCGGCTGGAGTTTTCTTTACACATTTTGGGCATACGCATCCAGTGCTGCAGAGGCTGAGAAATTTATCCGATTACATATGACGTTTGCGACCTTTATTCCCGCGACTTATTTTCATCTTGTTTACCACCTGACTTATCAAACACGCTTAAATAGAAGCCTGTTAAAAATTTCCTATGGCATTAGCGTGTTTTATTCATTGCTTTGCCATACGTCTTTAATGGTTAGCGGAGTTAAACAGGTGGTGTTTTTTGATTTTTGGCCTGCCCCCGGAAAGCTTCTTTTATCGCATGTAATCTATTTTGGATTGTTGATGAGCTATAGTATGTATCTGCTTATTCAAAAAACATTTTCATCCGGCAGGGCAGACAAGCAACGACTTCAATGGATTCTTGCGGGGTCATTGATTGGTATCGGCGGTGGGTCGGTGAATTGGCTTTTGTGGTTTGATATTCCGGTGCCGCCGACAACCCATTTTACGGTTGGAATTATGTTTGCTTTGTTTGCTTATGCAATTATCCGACACCGGTTGATTGATATTGATGAGGTCCTGCAGATTGCACGCAGAGATAAATTGGCAGCGATTGGTACGCTTGCAGCCAGCATGAATCATGAAATTCGAAATCCTCTATTTATTATCAAAGGGGCTGCTGAGACGCATCTTGTTAATGTTAAAGAAGGAATTTATGCCAGTAAAGAAAAGGCGCTGGATAAAGCAAATCAGATTTTAGCGACATCATTTGATCAGGCGCAAAGAGCGATTGATTTGATGAAAACCTTTTCTGAGTTTGCCAAAAAGGATAATGACCGTAAAGTGAGAATAGAGGAAGTCTATTTAAAGGAGGTGTTTGAGAATATTCAAACGCTTATTGATTATGAGCTTAAACTGGATAAAGCTGAGATGCTAGTCGATATCCCCGAAAGCTTAATGTTGAGTGTCGACCGCCGTCATCTTGAAGAAATCCTCTTTAATCTCTTAATCAATGCCTGCCAGGCGATGAAAGCAGCAGGGGGTAAAATTGAATTAAGAGCAACCTTTCAAAATAACAAAACTCAGATCATGATTTCAGACACAGGCCCGGGAATCCCAAAAGATAAATTGAGCCAGATTTTCGATCCTTTTTATACCTCTAAAGAGGAAGGAACCGGTCTTGGGCTTTATATTACCAAACAACTGGTAGAACGAAATGGCGGAACAATTACAGTTCAGAGTCAACCAGGGCAGGGCACAAAGTTTATTCTCGAATTTAATATAACGGAGATGAAATAAGATGCCGCTTTATTATCCGATTGTCAGCTTTTGTAACGGACTGATCGCTTTATTAATTGGTATCTACGCCTTAAAAAATTCAGTTCGCCAAAAGATCTACCGAAGTCTGGCGATGTTTATGATTGGTGTCGCGTTATGGGGTATTTTTTATGCGATGTGGCAGATGCAGACAGAGAAAGAAGCCGCTTTGTTTTATATCCGTTTGACCATGCTTTTTTGTAATTATATTCCCTTTGGATTTTTGTGGTTTGTGCGGGATGTGGTTGAGGATAGATCTACTTCGGTACGGCCAGTTTATTTTCTTGCTCCCACCTTTGTAGGAGTGTTTCAATTCTCACCCTTGATGATCAAAGACGTGCAGCCGAGATTGCAATTTCAATATTGGCCGATCCCTGATTTATTGATGCAGATTTGGATTTTTATTTTTACAGGGATAATCGCTTATTGTTTTATCCTGCTCTTTAAAACATGGGCAAGATCTACAGGCATCCGCCGTTGGCAGCTTCGCTGGGTGACGCTGACAACGCTTTTTGTCTGGTTGGGCGGGCTTACAAATTGGTTTCTATGGTTTGACATTCCGATTCCTCCGGTGCCGAATATTTCGGTCGCCTTATTTTTAATGCTCCTGGCATATGCCATGATTAGACGTAACTTATTTGATATTGAGGCAATTGCCGATTTGATTCATGAGACCAAGCTTTCGGCGATTGGAGCTCTTACAGCCAGTATGAATCACGAAATCAAAAACCCGCTGTTTGTGATTAAAGGCAAAACCGAGTCTTTTTTGAATGCGCTTGAAAATAATATCTATGCCGATGACCGGGAAGCTTTGCATAAGGCAAAGGAGACACTTCAAACGACCCAGGAGCAGGTCAATCGTGCCATGCGGATCATGCAGGATTTCTCCAATTTTTCAAAACGGCAGCAAGACACTCATTCCGGGGTGAAATATGCCCGGATTAATGAGGTGATCGAAAAAATACTGCCTTTTATCCGTTATGAACTGGAATTTGACAAAATTGAATTAAAAATGGACTTGCTCGAACCATTATCTGCGCTGGCTGTGGAAGCCGGGCATCTGGAGGAAATTTTTCTTAATTTAATCCTGAATGCCTGCCAGGCGATGAAAGCAACCGGGGGCAAGATTAAAATAAGCGCATCCTCTCAAGACGGCAAGGGCCGGATTGTCGTTACCGATAACGGGCCGGGGATACCGGATGAGATTTTAAAGGTGCTTTTTGAGCCTTTCCGGACCACTAAAGAGCGGGGCAATGGTCTTGGGCTTTATATTACCAAACAGCTGGTCGAGCGCAATAATGGCCAAATTCGTGTTGAAAGCATCCCCTCCAAAGGTACTTCATTCTTCCTAACCTTTTATATTGTAAAGAGTTAACTTCATAAAAACATTTCTAAATAGGATGCCTTTATGAGTTATGGCATAATTAATCATACTCTATAGCAGCACCGGTGGTGAGGTTATAACCCTCAATCCCTACAGGACTTAGGCCATTTGGCCGATACTTATGCGTACGGCGTATAGTCATAAGTTATAGGTTTTAAGTTTTAAGTACGCAGTGTCACAAATGCTTTTGGGACAAAACGTGACTTAAAACTTATGACTTAGAACCTAAAACTATCACGTCTTAAAACTTACCACTTACAACTTAAAACTATTAAGTACACAGGAAACGACCTTGATCGAGATTAAAACGAAAAAACTGATCAACGCACCTCGCTGGAAGGTTCTGCGCCTGATTACCTGCATTAAAGAGTTTCCGCAATACATGCCCAATGTTAAGCAGTGTGATGTGGTCGAAAAACGTTTTCGTGGGGCCGTGACCGAATGGAACGTTGAAGTTGATAATATGCCCTTTACCTGGCGCCAGCAGGATGATTTTGATATTCCCAATTTTTTGATTAAATTCAAGCTCATTAGCGGTGATCTTGAGCGTTTTCAGGGTTCGTGGATTTTATGCGAGAGTGAAGGCGGCGGAACTGAAGTAACGGTCGAAGCCAGCGTCAAATTGGGTATTCCTATTCTTGAAGAGGTGATCGGCGGACAGATTGCTGAAAAGCTCAGAAAAAATTTTGATTTAATGCTTGAAGCCATTAACGAGAGATTAACGCTGCGGCGTTATAAGAATATTAAGAACCGTGCGATTAGTGATATTAAAGGGTTTGCCGTGATCGGGCACCCCTATAACATGCAGCATCTTGTACGGATTATTAAATATTACAATCCCGATTTTATCGGGCCTTCACGTGATTTCCTTTTGAAAATTTTTGATATGGCGCCGTCCTACAGTTCTTCGCAGATTAAGGGATTTAAATCCAAGACAGGTAAGGAAGTCGACGGTATTTTTGTCATGTGTCCGATGATACCGGCGAGTTTGGTGCTTGATGCCGACAAGGTGCTCAAAAAAGTGATTCAGGCCTGCAAGATCGCCGAAGAACACGGCGTTGGTATTGTGACCCTTGGCGGATTTACATCCATTGCCGGTGAAAGGTTTAGTCAGACATTACTGGATGCGGTACATGTTCCGATTACAACCGGAAACACCTTCACCAGTGCGATGGTCATTGCCGGAGTTGAAAAAGCGGCCGGTTTGATGGGCGTAAATCTTGAGCATGCGAAAGTGACCATCATCGGCGGAAACGGTGATATCGGCGGAGCTTGCGCAAGAGTGCTTTGCCGTCAGGTGAAAGAACTGACGATTACGGGCCGTAATCCGCGTAACCTGATGATTAAAGGGCGTATTCTGGCGGATATGGGCACGGCCCGTATTTCAACCAGTCTGGATAATAATGAAGCGGTTAAAGATGCCGACATTGTGATTGCCGCAGCCAGCAGCACTAGCACTATTGTCGATTTTAAATGTTTTAAACCCGGTGTGATTGTCTGTGACGTCGGGTACCCCAAAAACATTTCCTATACGGATTGTGACCGCGACGATATTCTTATCTTTTCAGGCGGAATCTGTTCAATCCCTTCTGAATTCAGCCTCGGATTTGACCTGGGGCTCCCTCAAAAGAATGTTCTCTACGGCTGTTTTGCCGAAGCCATCCTGCTTGATCTTGAAGAACGTTATGAAAATTTTTCATGGGGGAAAGGCAGCATTACGCCCGACAGGATTCGCTACATTCGTGAAGTGGGTTTAAAACATGGGTTTGATGTGGCTCCGTTTTTCTGGGGGAACCGCATTGTTCCGGATGAAGAAGTTGAAAAGATCGCAAAGTTGAAAACGGGATAATCTATGAAAGTCCTCGTCACCGGAGCAACGGGGTTTGTCGGCTCGGCACTGACCCGGCATTTGCTCAAACAGGGCTACGAAGTCCGCATTCTTGTCCGCCGCAAAAAATTTCAATACATCCTCAAAGGTTTAGACGTTGAAATTTTTGACGGTGATGTCACACATCCCGAGGCAGTGGATAGGGCCGTCGAGGGTTGTGATGTGGTCTTTGACGTCGCTTCGGTCTATCAGTTCTACCCCTTTTGGGAAAAACAAGCCAAGTCCCTTTACAAAGTCAATGTCCAGGGCACTGTCAACTTACTGAATGCCTCTCTCAAACATGGGATCAAGCGCTTTATTCACACCAGCTCGATTGCGGCCATCGGCAAACGCAAAGACGGAAAACCCTCGGATGAAACCACGCCCTTTAATTTTAAAGGGGCCAGCCACTACGCGCGTTCCAAATATCTGGCCGAGCAGGAAGTTCTGAAATTCTGTCAAAAAGGTTTAGAGTGTGTCATCCTCAATCCAGGGATTGTGATCGGCGCAAGAGATTACAAACCGACTCCTTCAGGAGAGGTTCTTGTCAAGTTTCTGAATCAAAGTTATCCGGGATATTTTGAGACCCTTTGGGCGGTGGCCGATGTCGACGATGTTGCCCGGGCCCACATTACCGCTATCACTCGCGGACGTTCGGGAGAACGTTACGTGCTTTGTAACCAGGAACACTACACGTTGAAAGAAATTTTTCAGATTGCGGAAAAAATTTCAGGGATCAAAGCCCCGCGTCTTAAAATCCCTTTTCCGGTTCTTTTAGCCGTTGTGTATATCGACGAATTTCTCTCTCATACGGTGCTGCATAAAAAGCCGCTTTTACCCACCGAAGGTGTGCATTTCTGCAAAATGTCGATGCGTTTTGATACCGCCAAGGCGGTCAGGGAATTGGGCTATGAAGCCGCACCGATCGAAGAGACACTTCGTAAAGCCATTAGCTGGTACCGTAAAAATGCCTATATCGGTCCGCGTGGTTATTTTCGGGTCAAGGCGGGTGGCTCCAGACTTGTTCGCAGCTTTATGCGCGCAATCGGGATGCACACACTGACCGACAAATTGACGTTTGGAACTTTGTCCTATTTTTTAATCGGGCAGGGACTGGGGCTGCTTGAAACAATCGGTGTTAAGGCTAAAGAAGACGGCTGGCGAAAGGTTACCCGCTGTTATTTGCGAACCGAAGAATCGAAATTCGGTCTTACGGCCATGGGGCTTGACTTTTGGTCGAATGCTAAGCCGGACACATCCGTCAAGGATGTGCCAGGCAGTAGCCGCGCATCGGCGGCGGCTAAGACTCATTTAATCAAGCGTCTGCAGACATTTTTAAAAGAATCTCCTGAAACACATTACGAAATCACCTGGAATATTTTTTCATCCGATTACCGTAAAAAAGAATCGGTTGATCTTGTGGAAGCCGAATTTGACAGTTCTGGCCAACTTATCCGGATTCAACCGCATTTTGACGGGGTCTCATCCGAACTGCTTGAGGTGATTAAAGCGGCTTATAATCAGACCCGAGACCTGCCGGACAAAAAACGCCCGCTTATCCTGAAGAAACAGTTGTCTAAACTGAAAAGCGGTGCAAACAGGTCTTTGGTGAATCGTATTCTTTCAGCGGCCTTTATTGTTTTTGAACAGGCGCCGCGTTTTGAGTGTCCCGATTTTGTTCGATATAAACACCCGGGTTTCGGGCTGCTTAATATTGTCTGCCGTTTTTCTGAAGATCTGGAGTATGCGGATCTCTGGTTTCAGTTTCAGCATAGTCCGATTGACGGCGTACCGGCTCAGGAAATGCTCGACCGGCTTATCCTCCAGTGGGGAAGAAAAAAAGAACTGCGCTTTCCCTCGATTGAAAACCGTCCCAAACCTGAGGCTAAACTTTGCTCAACAAAGGATGGGCAGAAAGGCGCTTATTATATTTCGCAGTTTTTTGATTTCAGGCCCTTTTTAAAATTCAGAAAAGCACTTAACAACCGGTTTGCCTCAAAACCGAGGCGCACGATCACGGCAGGGGCACTTTTGATGTGGAAGCTTGCGGAATTTCGTGAATTTGAAGACATTAAGTTTGTGCTGCCCGTTGATTTAATGACGACCGAGACAAGCAGGCGTACACTGGGATTTGTGTTTATCCGGCCCAGCGCTTATTTTGATAAAAACCGTCCTGATCGCGGATTTTTTAAATTTCAGCATGAGTTTAATCAGCAGCTTTTGGCCACACGCCGGCGCGAAAGTGTGGGATGGCGTCTGTTGAACCGTCTGGCGCTGGCGCCTCCTTTTATGTATGCCCTGACCGCCAGTGTCCTGAAAGACGGCATGCATGAAAGTGTGGGGTCAGTCGGACTGACCATTATTAAGAAATCCGAGATTTTTATGGCGCCATACAGTGATGTTCACTCGAATGGTTTTATTGCTCTGAGCAAATTTACAACACCGACTGAAGACGGCGGCAAAGCCTGTGTGGTCAGCATCAAAGGCCCCAAGGAAAAAATAGAACGCTACATCAGTATTCTGGATGAAGTTTTTCACCGGGGAATTGCAGAAGATGAGCTTTATTTTTAATCCGGCCAACTATTATTTCAACATTTACGCCCTGCCTTATTTTATCGTCGGCGGACTGGTGCTGTTAGAAGGTATTTTAATTCTGTCTCAGACCAGACAGTCCGTTTTGCCGGTGGCTTATTTCCTAACCGCGTTCATTTTGGCTGTATGGCTCACCGGAGTGGGATTTTTGCGTTCCTGCGTGAATGAAGAGACTTCAATTCTCTGGAGCCGCTATTATGCCTGGTTTGGAATTTGCTTTGTGAACCCTACCATCTATATGTTTTCCGCCTGCTGGCTTGATCCTTCCCTCAGGGGCCAGAAGCGATTCGTGAGTGTCAATTATCTGATCGCACTGGTCTTTTATGTTCTCTGTGTCACCACGACGCATATCGTTAAGGGGCTGTGGAATGACGGATATGGCTTTTATCCGAACGCCGGAAAATTTGAGTGGGTTTTTATTCTGTGGTTTTATGTTTTGATGACGCTTGCGTTTATCAATTTCGCCAAAACATACCGTATGGAAAAGGAACCGGTTCAGCGCAAGAACAAAAGACTCATGTTCATTGCCTTTATCATTGCCTTTACCGGTTCGGTGGAATACCTGCCCAATTATGAAATCTCGATTTTTCCAATCGCGTATGTTCCGCTGTTTGTTTTTGTCAGCTTGATGGGGTATTGCGTGGTGCGCTACCGTTTGATGGAAGTTGAAACGGTGATTCATAAAACGCTGATGTGGATGGCCACGGCCTTTGTGGCGATTCTGCCCTTTGCCATTTTGATTAACATGACCCAGGAATGGTTTAAGAAACTTCCACCCCTTGAAATGACTGTTTTGGGCATGGCCGTGATGATCGCATTTTATACTTATTTTCGCATTATTCAGCCGCGGCTTGATCATCTGTTCCGCCGCCGCCATGCGGATTTGCAGGCCGCGCAGCAACGATTTTCACAGGATCTGGTGCATCTTAAAAATCTGCGTGATCTGCTGCAGCGATTTGCGCGTATGCTGCGAGCCACGATTTATGTGCGCCGTATTTCGGTTTATCTTTATGATGAAGATGAAAACCGATTGGTGCCCGCGATTGTCAAGGGTGGGTATGGATTAAAGCCGGTCAGCCTTGACCATCCCTTTTTACAATGGATTAAAACCGGGGACACGATTGTTTTGTCTTATTTGATTCACGGTGATCCGGCCGTCGCTGATTTTAAAGATCAAATTGCTTCTTATTTTCGTGAAGTGCGAGCCATTATTGCCGTGCCTTTTGTGATCGGCGGTAAACTGATCGGGATGCTGCATCTGGGACGCAAAGAAAATCTCAGGCGCTATACGGCCGAAGAAATCAATTTCCTGCAGAAAATCAAATCACCTGTGACGATCGCCTTTTCAAATTCAACCCAGTTTGAAAATATTTCGCGTCTCTATAATCAGGTGCAGCTTCAAAATGACCGTTTAAAAGAATTGGACCGCCTTAAGAGCCAGTTTCTGGCCAATACCTCGCATGAACTGCGCACGCCTTTGAACGGTATTATCGGGCTGGTGGAATCCATTCTCGACGGAGCAGACGGAGATGTGAACACCGAACAGCAAAAACATTTGCGCATGATTGTTGAAAGCGGTGCCAATTTGAAGGAGCTCATTAATAATCTGCTTGAGCTTTCGCGGATTGAATCGGGCCAGACGCGTCTGGATATTAAGGCCTTTAATCTGAACAATGTGATTGATTCGGTGCTTGTTCTGCTTGAGGGCGTTGCGCGCAAAAAAGGCATCCAGTTGAAACGTCAGATTCCCCGCAACTTGCCTGATGTCTATGGTGATCCTGAGAAGATTCAGCGGGTCTTGATTAACCTTGTGGGGAATGCGATTAAATTTACTGACACCGGTGATGTAACCGTTGAACTTGATGATGAGGATGACCAAGTACGTGTTTGTATTCGTGATACGGGTGTCGGCATTTCAGAAAAAGATCAAAAGGTGATTTTTGACCGCTTTAGACAGGCCGACGGCAGTGAGACCCGTCAGTTTGAAGGTACCGGGCTTGGGCTTTCGATTGCGGCTGAAATTGTCGGGCTGCATCAGAGTGAGATCCAGGTGCAAAGCGAAATGGGTAAGGGCAGCACATTTAGTTTCTATTTACCCAAACAACCTTTTGAACAGAAACAGCATGATGAGCCGGATGCTGTGTCATTGCGTGACCCTTCCACGCTGTCATTGTCAACCGAAGAGGATGCGAAACAAGAAGGGACGGTGTCATTGCGAGGCGGTGACACAAATGCGACCGAACCTATGCCTGCACGATCTATCTCCGAAGACAACGAAATGCAGGAAGCTTTGAAAGGTGACCAGGAGCTCATTCTGGTCATTGACGATAATGCGGTGAACCGCGAAGTGGTGAAAACCCGTTTAAAGATGTATGAATACCGCACTGTGGAAGCGGTTGATGGTTTAGATGGACTTGAAAAGGTCGAAGAACACAAACCTGATTTGATTATCCTTGATTTAATGATGCCGCGCATGTCCGGATATGAATTCTGTAAAAAGGTGCGTGAAATTCATCCGGCTGAAGAGATACCGATTATTATGCTGACGGCACGGACGGATATGGGGGATAAAGTCTACGGGCTTGGTATCGGTGCCAATGACTATATTTCAAAGCCTTTTCATCAGGAAGAGCTGATGGCTCGAATTGCGGTTCTGCTTAAAGTAAAACACATGGCCCAGGAACTTAAAAAATGGAATGCGGAACTTGAAGACCGTGTGGCACTGCGTACGAAAGAACTTGAAACAACGCAGAAGCAACTCATTCACGCTGAAAAATTGGCCACAGTCGGTACTATGGCCGGGGGGATTGCGCATGAGATTAATAACCCATTGACTGCCGTACTGACCAACGCCCAGATCCTTAAAATGACGGCCAATCCGGAGGATGCAGAAACGATAGATCTGATTGAGCAGGGGGCTAAACGATGTCAGGAGATTATTAAAAAATTGATGAAATATGCACGTAAGGGGCCTCTGGAAGCAGCGATGGGTGATGTGAATTTGAAACGTGCAATTGATAATGTGGTAGGTATGTTTTCATATCAGCTCAAGCAGCAGAATATTGAAATTTCAGTGGATATGCCTGATAAAATCTTTGTAAAAGGTATTATAAGTGAGCTTGAACAAGTATTTACGAACTTAATTTTAAACGCCAGAGATGCTATAGTATCATGCTCACAACCCTCAGGGGTCATTGAAGTGAAGGGGGCTATCAATGCTTCCTATATAAATGTCGATGTAATAGACAACGGCCCGGGGATTCCAAAGGAAAATTTTAACAAGATCTTTGACCCTTTCTTTACGACCAAAGAAGTAGGAAAAGGAACTGGGTTGGGATTGGCTGTGACCTATGGGATTTTAGAGAAACATCAGTGCAAGATTAAGGTGAAATCTGACGTTGGGCACGGGACAGTTTTTAGTTTGAATTTCCCATTGATTGAAACCGCTCTTATAGATTCGTAATATTGAAATTCAGCAGGTTATTTACATGGATACGGAAGCAAAAAAAATATTATTGATTGATGATGACCCGTTGGTCAGAAAAAGCGTTGAGAATATTTTAAAGAGAATGAAATATAACGTTACATCCGCGGGGGATGCGGATGAAGCTTTTAAAGCAATTGAAAAGAGTCTTTTTGATCTAATTATATCGGATATACGAATGCCAGGTAAAAACGGAGTTGAAACTATTAGAGAAATACGACGCACTGTAAACAGTTATTCATCTAAAGATATACCGATTATATTTATAACCGGATATGCTGAGTCAAGCGATGAGTTAAAAGCTGAAATTTTGGGTGAGGTTATCCTCAAACCTTTTGATATCGATCATTTATTAGTCACCATACGAGAATATCTATGAAGAAAAGGCGTGTTGTTGTAACAGGAATGGGTGTGTTGGCATCTAATGGTAATGGGATTGCTGCGTTTAAAGAAGCAATTTTTTCGGGTGTCAGTGGCATAGGTCCGATTACTCGTTTTGACGCTTCAAATTTGGATGTAAAGATCGCTGCAGAGGTCAAGGGGTTCGATCCGGTTGAGCATATGCCGGTGGCAGTTGCTCGTAAAACAGATCGTTTTGCTCAATTTGGTGTTACAACTGCCCGCATGGCTATTGACGATGCAGGATTATCTGAAAATGATTCGGCTTTAACCAAAGCCGCGGTAATTATTGGGTCTGGTTTGGGCGGTATGAATTTCCATGAAGAGGCAATGTTCGCCTTGATCGAAACGAGTAATCCTAAGAAAGTGCCAGCTAGTTCTGTCCCGAGAATCACTCCTAACGCAGTGTCCGCATATATTGCTTTGCAAAATAAAATAAAAGGACCTAATCAAGTGATTTCGACAGCCTGTTCTTCAAGTGGGCAAGCCATAGGGGAAGCCTTCAGAAAAGTTAGGAGTGGAGAGATCGATACGGCTGTCACAGGTGGGGTTGAAGCTACAATAAGTATTGTTAATATGGCTATGTATCAGGCGATGATGGTGTTGGGAAGTCCTTTGGGAGAGGATTTGAAAACAGCGTCGCGTCCTTTTGATAAAACACGCAATGGTTTTGTGATGGGGGAAGGTGCGGCGTGTTTAATTTTAGAAGAATTGGAGCATGCGAGGAATAGAGGGGCTAAGATATACGCAGAAGTAGTCGGTTTTGGTTCTACATGTGGAGCTTATCATATGGTAGCGCCTAATCCGTCCGGTGAAGATGCTGCAGAAACAATGCGCTTGGCTTTGCATGACGCCGGATTGAACCAAGATAGCGTAGATTATATTAGCGCTCATGGGACTTCGACAAAACTAAACGATCTTGCTGAAACCCAAGCAATAAAAAGTCTATTTGGTCAATATGCCAAGGACATACCCGTTAGTAGTATTAAATCCATGATAGGACACACTATAGGCGCATCTGGGGCGATACAGGCGGTAGCATGCTGTCTTGCTATTGACTCTTCCTGTATTCCGCCGACTATAAATTTAAACTCTGTGGATGAAGAATGTGATTTGGATTATGTGCCAAATCAATCGCGTGAAAAGGAATTGTCTGTTGTCCTTTCTAATTCATTCGGTTTCGGTTCGAATAATGCAGTTTTGGCGTTTGCTAAAATTCGTTAGTGTAAGGAGGATTAGTATGATGAGTGAAAAAGAAGCATTTTTGAAATTGGTTGAAACTATAGAGAAATTCTTACAACTCTCACGCGTCACTGGTGCTGAAAAGAAACAAGAAATAACAATGGATACAGATATATATGAGGATCTTGGTATAGATAGCCTTGAGGCGATGGATATTGTGGGTGAGATTGAAAATGTTTTTGGTATTACAGTTGAGGCACAAGAAATGTTAACGAAGAAAAAAATAAGCGATATCGTTACCTACATCATGCAAAGCAACTCGTCTAATTGATGTTATGGAAATAAAGGTGAGTTAGAATATGACCCGCGAATGGAAGTATCCGAACAGTAAATTTATATGTGAAAAGCAAATTCTTATTAAGCAAACAAATATATTTGGGAATACATATTTTTCAAATTTTATAGAATGGCAGGGTGAAGCGAGAGAGAAGTTTCTTCTGGAACATCCTAACAGCGAGCAGTTTCTAAGAGAAAATACTACGCTAAGGCTTGTAACTCATTCTCTTCAACATACCTTTAAAAATAATGCATACCTTGGCGACAGGATTAGAATAGAAGTTACCTCAAAAAACATATTAAAATATAGTTTTTTGTTGAATTTTAAATATTTTAATATAAAAAACGAATTATTGATTGGTGAAGGAATGCAGAAAATTGGTTTTTATGATGAAAAGCTAAAGGGTTTGTGCGCAGTACCGCAATTTTTTTTAGATTTAATCATCCCCGTGCTTAATCAGTGAAAACTTGTTTATAAAAAAATGGTTACGTTGATAAGAGGTTGATGTGCATATTGATGCTATTGGGGCTTTTTTAATAGCAATAGTCAATACGGTATTTTGGACGCTAATATTCATGGGGGGCTCTTTTACCCCGTTAGCGCGTTCATACTTTGGATGGGCTTGTTTTATAACCGTATGGTCTTTTGGCTATGGTGTTACTCTTTCCGGAGCTTTTTCTTATGAAGCGACTCTGATTTGGAATCGGTTTTGTCAAGCAATGGCGACAATGATAGGGCCGTTTTTTTTTAAATTTAGCGCTGATGTCGCTGGTAAATTTGATAATAAAAATAAGCAAATTTTTAAAATATACCTATTTTTAGGTATTACAAATGCAACTGCATTATTTTTCACCCCGCTTTATGTCAAAGGATTGTGGTCTTTTGGCCCATATCGTTATCAACCCTTAGGTGGCCCGCTGTACGGTTTATTCGTAGTGTTTTTTATTTGGTGTACACTGCATTCATATATTGTTGTGGCTTTGCAGTATAAGAAGGCTGTTGGATTGCGAAAAACACACATGACATTGTTTCTGTTAGCGACAGGCATTGCTTATTTTGGCGGAGTAACACTTCTATTTCAGGGATTTAAACTGCCTATTCCAACTACTGGAGTATATTTAATATTAGCGTATGTTGTATTGATTGGTTATTCAATTCATAGATATAAATTTTTAGATGTTGAAGTTATCTTAAAAAAGACACTTGTTTTCGCGGGATTGATCACGTTTGTTTTCGGGGTTTTTACCACATCGACCTTCCTTGTTACCGAAGTTTTACACCGCTACTTTGAACTCAATAATAGCTGGATTAATGTGATCAGTATTTTTGTGATTGTGCTGGCGTATGATCCGCTGCGTAATCTTCTTGTCGATATGACCGATAAATTTCTTTTTCAGAAAAAATACGACTATCAAAAACTACTTAGAGATGCCTCCAAAGGTATTTCCAAGATTGAGAGTTTGGATCATCTTTTGAGTTTGGTGGTGCACTTTATTACGATGCGCATGCGTGTTGAAAATTCAGGTGTTTTGACGCGTTCATCCACAGAGCATGTTTTTAAATTGGGATATCAGCGAGGCTATAAAAAGAATTATCTGGAATATAAGGTTGAAGAGAATCATCCTTTTATTGAGTATTTAACCCTTGAAAAAGATGCGATTGACATTGAGCAGATCAAAGAACTGATTGAAAATAAAGGGCGTCAATCCGGTAAAAATACATCTTCATCTTCATATGATTATACGGCGATTAAACAGAAGATGGAGGAGCTTGAAGCGCATTGCTGCATTCCAAGCTTTTTGGGTAAGGAACTGCGTAATATTCTTATTCTTGGGCCTAAAAAATCAGGGGATATCTACACTGAAGAAGATCATAACGTGCTTTATACGTTGGCGCAGGAATCTGCTATTGCCATTGAAAACGCGCGTCTTTATGATGAGGCAATTAACAAATCACGTGAGCTGGAACGAATTAATAAACAACTTGAGCATGCCAAATCAAGCTTGACCGTCGCGCTTGAAGAAACCGAGGCGGCCAATAAGCAATTGCAGGATACCCAGGCCCAACTGATTCACGAACAGAAAATGGCAACTTTGGGCCGTTTAGCTGCATCGGTAGGCCACGAAGTGAATAATCCGCTCACGATTCTTTCAATGAATATTTCTCGTGCAATTTTGAAATTTCGAAAGAACGCTGATTTAAAAGTGGGTGAGATTCTCGATATCTTTAAGAAAATGGAACAGAATATCAGCCGCATTAAAGCCGTGGTCAATACGCTGACGGGGCTGCTTAAAAAGTCTGAGAAAGGCAAGTTTGAACCGTTATCGCTTAAATTGATTTTGGAAGAGACTCTGCCGCTCGTGCAGTTCCAGACCTATCTGGATAACCTGGCCGGTACGGAGGTGGAATTTAACGTGCCTGGCAATGTGCCCTTGATTCGCGGTGATTTGGAACGTTTGCAGGAAGTCTTTTTGAATTTATTTATCAATGCTTATCATGCTATGGAAGGCCGCCGTAATCCCAAAATTATTGTGCAGGCTGATTTTGCCCGTGATGCGAATATGGTGGAGATCAGCTTTACCGATAACGGTAAGGGCATGAGTGAGGAAACGCGCAAAAAGATTTTTAATTATGGTTATACGACCAAACCACCGGGCCGGGGATCGGGGCTTGGTCTTTATATGTGTAAGTATATTATTGAGCTGCACGGCGGGGATATTCAGGTCACCAGTGTTGAAGGCCGTGGAACGACTTTTAAATTGACCATTCCGGCTTATGAAGAACCCAGCACGAATTTGATCGGCGGGCAGGAGATTAGGACGGGAAGCTGATTTTTAGTTTTAAGTGATAAGTTTTAAGTTGTAAGCCTTAAGTTTTAAGACTCGCTTTGGCTCAAAAACATTCGTAGCATTGACCACTTATAACTTATCACTTACGACTTATAACTGTTAAGCAACGGAGTCTAACGTTGAAAAAAGTATTAATTGTAGATGATGAGGTGGGGATCGTCGAAGAGGTCAAAGAATATTTGATCGATGAAGGCTATGACGTCCACATCGCTGACACAGCCAAGGACGGTATTGAGCTTGTGGAGAAAATCCGCCCCGATGTGATGGTCCTGGATATGAAGTTGCCCGATATGCTGGGTATTGAAGTTTTGCGGGTCTCCAAAAAAATCTCACCCAACACCAAAGTTATTGTCTCAACAGGCTATGTCGATCAAAAAATGATTGATGAAGCCGAGTCTCTGGGGCGTGATTCCTACCTGCCCAAGCCCTTCGACCTTGAACGCCTGAGAGAAGAAATCGACCGGTTTTTGTGAGTTTTAAGACACACCTTGGTGTTAAAAGCAAAAGTTGACCGGTATCTGTCCAGCATGTTAAGGTTTTTAAATTATGCGGCTTGAATTTGAACAGCAAAAAGCATTGCAGGAAAAGATCCTGGGCATTCTTGCCAAATATCTGAATCTCAAAGACTTCCGTGTTTTCTTCTTTGGATCCCGCGTGGCTGGAAAAGGCGATCAAAGATCAGATATTGATATCGGTCTTGAAGGGAAATCTAAAGTCTCAGCGGATATTCTTGAGGCCATCAAAGAGGACATTTCCAATCTTCCTGTACTTTATAAGATGGATTTGGTTGATTTTTCGACAGCTGATGATGCTTTTAAACAAATTGCAAGCCAAAACATTGAACAGTTTTATCCCTGAGAATCATTATGAATAAACTACAAACTCTTATGCAGCAATACCAAAAAGCCGTTGAGAGGCTGGAAGAAGCGCTTAACGAAGAAAAAAATGATCTCGTGCGCGATGCGACGATCAAGAGGTTTGAATTTAGTTTTGATCTTGCATGGAAGCTTTTAAAGGCCCGTCTTGAAGAGGAAAAAGGAATCGTCTGCCACTCTCCGAAGGGCTGTTTTCGCGAGGCCTATACGGCGGGCATTTTGGACTATGATAATTATTGGTTGGATATTACGGATTTAAGAAACAAAACAGCCCGCATTTATGACCAGCAATTAGCCGAAGAAGTTTATGCGGCCCTGCCTAAAGTGCTGGAATATTTCAAAAAGCTCCTTCGATCTTGAGCGCCTGAGAGAAGAAATCGACCGGTTTCTTTAATTTATCGCGCGTGATTCGTTGCGAGTTGTCTTACCATTGTGTGGCAAAGAGGAATATATTTTTAAGGAAAGTTTGAACGTTGTGCCTAGGCCGGGTGTGCTTTCAACCCTGATGCTCCCCCCATGGTTTTCAATGAGCTGTCTTGTGATATAAAGCCCAAGTCCCGTACCCTTTTCACCTTTACTTGAAACAAACGGTTCAAAAATACGTTTTTGCCGGTTTCTTTCAATACCCTGCCCTGTATCTTTTATTTCTACCACAATCTGGTTTTTAAGTGTTTGAGTTGTAATCCCCAAACATCCCCCGTCTGGCATCGCCTGACAGGCATTCAACATAAGATTAAAAAAAGCGCCTTCAAGTTCTTTTTGATCAATTTCCACAGGGGGGAGTCCGTCAGCAATTTGTTGCTCAATGGTAATTTTTTTAGAAGATAATTCAAGTAACAACATCTCTAAAGCAATCTCCAAGGCCGTTTTTATGCAGGCTTGTGAGGTTCCTGGTTCGGAAATTGATTTCGTCGAGGCTTGTGTAAATTTTTTGAGTCTTTGCATCATATCGAAAACACGATCAATTTGTCGGACTGACTTTTGTAGGGCTGTTTCGGTTTCCGGATCAAGGCGGTCTTTGTGAAGTTCAAGATGTGATTGCAGAAGTCCCTTGGCAATAAATAGAGGATTTCGAATTTCATGATTAATGCTGGCACTGATCAGACCGATGGTTGCAAGGCGTTCGCGGTGCAATGCCTCGGTGAGTGTTTCAAGGTCGAAAAGGTAATAACGTGTAATTGCAAAGGCCAGCACAAAGACATATAACACCAGAATAAAGTCATCAAAAGGAGGTGTGTCGAACAGACCGAAAACTCTTGAGAAGTATTCAAAGCCGGCAAAGATTGCAATGCAATTGGCCAAGATCAGACATTTGAATTGAAACAGGCTGATTCCAATATTGGACCGTAGGGAAATAAACAGTTCGCGAATGACCAAACCCATATAAATGGCAAAGAATAGAAAAAAGGCGTAATAGATCGGCCCCGGATTTGAAATTCTGAAAGAAGTTCCCGGGATTAAACGGAGGCCTTTTATAAATTGCGGACTGAACAGGGCGAGAGTCAAAAGGCCTGAAAAAAATAGTCCCGCCTGACTAGCAATGCGCCCGAAACGATCCTTTGATTTCGTGAGCGTTCGGATAAAGTGCAGGTAGAGGGGAGAGAGCCAGATTCCAAAAAAATAATGCCCGCGTACAAAAGTTAACGCCAACTCTTGATTTTTAATGATGTTAGCAGTCGTTGAACCGACGCTCCAGCCGCTGACGGCAATTGAAAATAACGCAAAAAGAGTATTTTCCGGTCTGCGGGGATTGCGGGTATAAACGAAAAGACCGATGAGGGTATTGGCAATAAAAGAACAAGCGCCGCTCCAAATAAATAGATCCAAGATGAAATTCCTTTCGTAAAGCCTCAATTTTATCGATCTACAGCATGATATGGCAAGCGATTTTCACGCTTGGATCGATATTGCCTAGGTGTTCGTAACTCTTTATATATCAACGGGTTTGGCTTGAAAATCTACTTATAAAAGTTTTAATAGTTATTAATAATAGATGTGTTTCGGGTATTTTTTTTGAAGCCGTTGTTTTGCCGAGCTGCGGCAGGTAAGGTTGGAATTGTAAGACATCTTCCCGTGGTGAGCGGGCAAAAAAGGTGAGAGAGATGGAAGAAACACATACAACAAAAATCAATCAGGATGTTTTGACGGTGAAAGAAACTGCGCGCTATCTGAGAATTTCTGAGATGACGGTTTTGAGACTGGTCAATAAAGGGTTGTTACCGGCCATTAAATTGGGGAGACAATGGCGCATTTCGACCCCGGTCATTTTACGAATGATACGGGACCATATGTTGCAGGGGATCGATAATTTATAAGACCCGCAAAAGGAGGGTGCGAATGCCCCTCTACCTGCCAACCCTGTCCTCCGCATCGGGATAAGTATACGCGGTCAACGGACTTATCCGGCGGAGGCAGGGTTTCCTCACCCCATTGGGCCGGTGATGTGTTGTACGCAAAGAGCAAAAAAATAATCTCTGGTCTGCTTTTACGGCTGTAGGACTTTTTCGAGCTCCGAAATATATTGATCGAAACCGAACTTGGTATGCACACTTTCATAGCCGTTTTGTCCGTAAGTTTCAGCTAGGGAAGGTTGGGTGAGAATTCGCTCAATGGCATCGGCCATGGCTTGAGTGTTCTGAGGTGCCACAAGCAGTCCGGTTTTTTCGTGTTCAAGCCAATCGGGGATACCTCCGACATTGAAGGCAACAACCGCACGTCCGTGGCGCATCGCTTCAAGCCCGATCATGCCAAAAGGTTCCGGCCAACGTGACGGCACAACAACGACTCGGGAATTGACGTAATAGTTATGGATATCCTCACGATTGACCCAGCCTAAGAATTCTACCTGCCGGTCCAGCCCGAGTTTTTTGGTTAATGTGCGCAGGCGATCTGAGGCATTACCCTGGCCGATAATCGTGACCTGAAAAGGGATGGTGAGTTTTGCCAATGATTTCAGCAGTAGATCGACGCCCTTACCGCGAATTAACTGACCGACATAGAGAAGAGAATAGTCCTTGGGCGGGGGTGTCATTTTTTTCTCTATCATCGGAACAACGGGCGCCAGAACCCTGATTTTGTTTGTATCAATACCGTTTTGGATAAGTTCATGACGCATGGCAGTACTGCCTGCAATAATGACATGAATCTGATTCTGACGGCGGATTTCATGTATTTTTTCGGGCAGATTAACAAAATGTACGCCAAACATTGAAAAAGGGGCATGCTCCATGAAAGCCAGATCAAACCAGCAGATGGCCCCGGCCTTATGCGTACAGATTTGTCCGTTCATCGCATAATATTTATGTTTGCGCGGGCAGGTGACATCGTAATCATGAATCATTCGTACGGTTTTAATGTTTGTTTTTTCAAGTCCGAGTGTTTTGAGCGTCGGAACTTTGTGTAGATAAATTACATCAGGCTGAAGGGTATGCAGCGTTTCTTCAAAAGGAGTTCCGGAGGTTGCCTGTGAGGGAGCGGTGCATAGCTCTCTGATCCGGATACAAGAAACAAAAAGAGAAGAGTATTTTTCAACATGACTTGAAGTGACAATGCCGTAGGCAAGATGGCATTCATGACCGCGGGCGCTTAATCCCGTCACAACATCGGCGATGTTTTGCTCGACGCCCCCCATATATCCGCAGCACTCATTGACAAAAAGGATTTTCATAATTGCTCACTTGGTGTGAGTTGTGTAGGTCTTAAGTGATAAGTTATAAGTGGTCAGTGGCATAAATGCTTTTGAGCCACGGGGTCTTAAAACTTACGACTTACAACTTAAAACTATCAGTTATACCGCTCCCACATCTGCATAAAATAACGGCTATGTTCAGCCCAAAGTTCATGGGAACCGTTTGTTAAACCAAGTAGACCCGGAAGCTGCCGGAACAGGAACTCGCGCGGGTATTTTAATGAAAAACGGCCGTTTTCAAGGTTTTTAACCAGGTTACGGGGCCAGTCTTTCAATCGGTTCTGGGCATGCTCACGAATACCGCTCCAGCGAATATAGTCCGCAAGAGAAGTCCATTTTTTGCCTGTACGAAGTTTTTCGACATAAAGAAATACCCGGCCCCATTTTTGCGCGAGCTCTTGAAGATCCTGTTCTATGTAATGGCCGGCCTCATAAAATTGGGGACGAAATCTAAATTCCAGGGCTTTGCAATAATCGTTTTCAAGATGAATTCCCGCCAGGTCCGGAATATCCCGCAGTAAGGGGATCACAATAGCCTCCCGGCCGCTATAAGCGGTTTGATGGCAACGGCATGCGATAGCCAGAGCGTCGCCGAGTGAAAGAATGCATTTTTGATAATTGCGGGGAATAAAATCTTGGTCAGGAGCGGGTTCGACGCCCCGGATGATCCGTAAAGCCCAAAGCAGACCGGCACCGCGGTTTAAAAGCAGCCGGGCGGCTTCAATGGGAGGGAGATCTTTTTTTAAATAAACGGGAGTGAATTTTTCTAAAAGATCTGCAGGGCCGTATAAGGTTTGATGCCCCTCAATTAATTCTTTCCACATGAGCCAATGCGGAAGATGCGAAAGTTCTTCGATCGTTAGAGGACAGCTGAAATCGACATGGATATGAAGGCGATCGGAATATTTGTCCCGGATGGAATTCAACCGGGGAAGTATGCTGGGCTTTTTTTTGCGGACAATAAGGGAAAGATCAAGATCGTTATACGGAACTTCACAGCCGTCAATGCAAGCGACCCCGCCTTCACCTCGGCCATAACCACCCCCTAAAACCAGAGCAATAAGATTATCCCCCAGGGCAAGAGAAACCTCATAGGTCAAATCCCGTAAAGCAGCACCGAGACTTTGATTGAATGCCTCGGAAGCATGCTGTGCATAGATTGCGGAGCTATTCATGTTTAACCCTTCGGGCGGGCCTTTAGGCCGGGTTTAAAGCTGCGCCATTAATCGTACAGGGTTTCATGCGGATGCTTTTTCCGTCTCAAGGCCGGACAGAACCGAATCGGCCATGATCTTGAAATGATCGGTCAGTTTCTGGGGAAGATTTTCGGGTTTAATGTTACTGGCAAAAATAGCCAGGGCATCTGTGCTTGTGGGGTCATAGCCATGCATGCCGCCGATGGTCTTTTCGCCCATATGACTCGGGCAGATCAGTTTGCCGGGGTGCATCAGAAAGAAAAGGTCTCCGTATTTACGGTCGGCAAAGTGACAATGGTACCTTTTCAAATCCTCGTCGATCAGAATACGGCCGCGTGTTTCTTTTTTAAGAACGGCCTCAATCGCAGGCCGTGCTTTGTCGCTGAGAAACCAGAACCGGGCCATGGTCGAATCGTAGACGGCGACATAGTCTTTTCCAAATTCAAGCCCTGCCGTTTCAATCTGTTTCATCAGATCACAGTCCTCGGTAATGGTGCACATCCCGTGATCTGAAAAAATAAAGAGCTCGACCGTCTCATAATTTTCACGTGCTGTTTCATAAGCTTTGCGCAGGCGGTCTTCATACCATTTGATCTTGGCCGGAATATGGGAACCGTCTTTGGTTTCATCGTGCAAAATGCTATCCATTTGGGCCCAGTATAAATAAGCAAAACGGATTTCCTTTTTCTTCAGCTCGCTGATCAGGGCATTGAAATTAACGGTTTCATCCTTGCGCCAATCGGATTTATGAAAGGGGATGCTGCGGTCGCGCATGAAATCAAAAATGGTCGGCGTTCCGTTATTAATCCCGCCGCGTTCGTAGATGTCATTTTTCTCGGAATAATCAAAAAGATGAATGTATTTAAAAGGCATGTTGTAAATTTGAAAATAGCCGGTATAGCCGTAAAGCTTCTTGAGGATTTTACTGATCAAATTGCGCACGCGGCCTCGGTTTACGATGCTTTTGGGTAAAAGCCCCAAAGGGCGCAGACATTTAAACGGTGAGGTTTTTGGCGAATAAAAGTAAAAGGAAAGATGCCCGTGTTCCTGGGGGACTTTACCGGTCAGGATGGTCGGTACGCAGGTGGCACTATAGCCTAATACGGATTCGACCGGTTTTTTTGTGATTAGAATGTCATCCAGGAAAGAATGATTTTTGAGAATGTCCCAACCGAAGGCATCAATGAAAACGCCGATTGTAATTTTTTTGGATTGGCTCATGCTTTAATCTTTTTGGTAAACCCGTTGATTCTTATTATCGGCATTTTGACAGGAGATTTTAAGCTTAAAAAAGCCCCAGGTTCCGGTTCAACAACACCTGGTTGTGCATTTTAAGGTTCTGGATTTCCCTTTCTTTTTCGACTTCAACCTTTTTTCGTTCAATGGCGGAACAGATCGTACGCAGAAGCAGGGAAGCCGTGGTTTCGTCTTTAATCAAATACTCCTGCACGTCATTACGAATGGCTTCCAGAATCGTATTCTGGTCATCCGAGGTTGTAAGCACCACGACCGGTGTGTTTGGTGATACCTTTCGAATAGCCCGGACGGTGGCAATTCCCTGTGTATCAGGAAGCCCGAGATCCAGAAGGATGACATCAAATTTTTCGTCCTGAAGCCGCCGGGCGGCTTCGCCGGATGAGGCCAGGGTCTCGATGGAATTATCGGGATTATTCTCTTTCAATGTTTTGCTCAGAATTTCACGGCTGACGCTTGAATCTTCGACGATGAGTATCTTCATAGGTTGTTTCCTTTGCGGGCTTTTTAAAGAAGCCCCAGATTCCGATCCATTATAAATTCATTTCTCATTTTAAAATTACGGATTTCACTTTCTCTTTGGGTTTCGATTTTTTTGCGTTCAATTGCTGAATGAATTGTGCGCGTTAACATCGCCGCGGTGACTTCACCTTTTACAAGGTATTCCTGCACGTTGTTGCGGATGGCCTCAAGAATCGTTTCCTGATCATCCGTCGATGTCAGGACGATAATCGGCACCTCATGGGAGGCCTGACGGATGCGTTTTACCGTTTCAATGCCCATGCTGTCGGGCAGGCCCAAATCAAGAAAAATAGCGTCAAATTTTTGTTGTTTTAGAGAATCGGTGGCTTGGGCGGCTGTCGTGGCAATCGAAAGGTCGAGTGTCGCGTCGACTTTATCCAGGAATTTTTTCAAAATCGCAATATTTAACTCAACATCTTCGACGATCAAAAGTTTCATGAATCACCTTAGATTGGGTAAACACTATTACTGATTAAAAGATACAGGAGTTACGGGGCGAAGACAAGGGGTAAAACGTAAATTTTGGTGATGAAAAGGCAATCAGGAGGTGGCATGAGGGCATCCGTCTCTTGACGGATGCCGGTCTCAGTGAGGACAGGCGCGTAAATTACCGGTGCGTGAGCGGCTTTTTTTGCGGTTTCGCAGACATTATTCACAGACTACCATGATGGAATGTCTTAGTTTAAGCGCCGCGCTGCATCGATGCCCGTCGCTTACGCGACAGGTAAACGAGACTCGCCAGTCCTGCCATGCCAATCAGATAAATCATTTGGGGTTCGGGGGCACCGGAAGGGCCGCCTTTATAATGGCCATACCCGTTGCCGTTGCCATGTGACGTATGGCCTTTGCCTAACGAAATCGTATGACCGATTCCCGCATAGGCGTTGGCCGACATGACAATTAGACCCGAAGCAACCACAAGAAAACTTAACAGGATAAATTTTTTCATTTTATCTCCTAAAAAAAGAATAGCACTGGATGCCTGTATTGCAATAGAAGATACAAAAAAATTATCGTAGAGGGAAATGGACTTATTTTCGAATCTTAAAAAGTTGTTGTTGAACAGTCAAAAGGTCAAAAAGAAGGAATGAACGGAAATATATAGAGCAGCGATCCTGACTATGAGTCTATGGGGTCTAGTCAGGACCGCTATTTGAAAAGATTTTTAATAATAGAGAAGGTCTAAAGCGTCTTCAATGGCCCGGACTTCGTATCGGTCAATATAGCCATCCGAATTTTTATCATAGGGTTTGAACAAACGCAGGGTGTAGTTTGCCTGGCCGTAATTGTCGACTTGATTAATGAGGCTTTCAAATTGACTTTTTTTCCACTGGCGGTATTTTTCCTGATCAACCTTAGCGAAAGCGTTGACGGAAAAGCAGGTGAGAGCCGTTAGCACTAAAAAGAAAATGAATTGTTTTTTGATCATTTGTCTCCTCCCGGTATGCTGAATTGGGGTATAACCCGGTTTCAGAAGAGAATTTTTAAGGTTAGCTGAAGGAAATGTGATCATATCGCAAGATCACGCTCAGGTCAAATAAAAATGGCTTTGGGGAAAGGCTCAATATATTGCGAATTTAGCCGATGAATTGGCTATGCCGATCTCAAAACGCTTAATGTATTTATGGGGTATGTTTATTGCCATTTATCCTGTGGCCCTCTGGGGACTTGTACAGGTTGAAAAGCAGAATACCGTTCTGAAGAAAGTGCTATTTCTTTATGTGGGACTTAGCCAGTATACGATTGGTTTTTTCGGAATTTTTGTTCTGCTTTTCTGGTGGGGGGCGCACCGCAAAAAAAACGCGGGTGACATTTTAAGCTTTTTCGGATACTTGCTTTTGGGGCTTCTGATGACCTTCCTGACGATGATTCTCTTTCGTCCCTTTCTTGGTTAAGAACTTTCCGAGTACCATAATCACGATAAAAAGATACGCCGCAATGACCATCAGAAACGGATGCTGTGGGTAAAGAGCTTGGAGCTTGGCTTTAGGCAGATCAAAACGCAGTACCTGTTCTTTCCCGAGTTCTGTTTTTTCCACGACGGTTCCTGAAGGATCCACAACGGCTGTGTAACCGTTTGGCGAAACCCTGGCCGTCCACCGTCCGGTCTCGATGGAGCGTAGTTGATCCAGAGTCAGATGATGTTCGGTTAGCATGGGGGCCGTCAGACGCCCCGGATTTGAAAGGGAAATTAGAATATCCGCGCCTTGCCTTACGGCCTGCCGGGCCAAACGGGGATGAGCATTTTCAAAGCATAAAAGCACACCGATTTTACCCAGCGGGGATTCGATGATTTGATATTTTTCAGCCGTCGATTCACGCAATAGGTTGCCCGGTGAAGCAATAGAGGATTGATAGGGGCCCCACAAGGATCCTTCGGGACTGATTAGAAACGCCATGTTCATATAAGGACCGGTCAGAATATCGCCGCCGGGTTCTTTGGGAACATGGGACGCAAATAAAATATATTTACGTGCCCGCCGGGCCAGCGAAGCAAAAAAAAGCCGGTTTCTCAACGGGTCTTCAGGGATACTGTAGAGAGGAAAGACAATAAGATCGGTATCAGGGGTGGCAGCATATTGAGTCAGCCTCTTATAGGTGTCCTCAATTGTTTTGGCATGTTCAAATCGCCACTTGCCATCGGCCGGTAAGTTATGCTGAATAAGGGCCACCCGGATAGACTCCTGTGAGATGGGCGGATTTTGGATCTGCCGCGTTCCCCAGACAAAACCCCCTGCCAGGACTAAGAGACTCAAAAGCGCTAAGAAAATAGAAGACTTTGAACGCTTAACGGCCAGAGCCGCAACGCTGAGATTGACGGCCATGATCAATCCCGAAACTAAGCCGAACCCCTGAATGGCGCAAAGCTGATAAAAGGGTTGAGAGCCATAAAAAGGAATGTCGATCGAGGCTGAACTCAACGGCGTATAATCCAGTGCGGCTTGAAGCACAAACCAGATAAAAAAGGCCATGCCGGTATGAGGAATAAGATTTTTAGAATTTCCGGCCAGCCACCGCAGAAGGACAAAATAAATACCGAAGATCAACGTTGAGATAAGAACTGCCCCCGCGTAAATACCGTAGTTAAAAAGAACAAGCCATTGCAGGGCATTTGCATAATAAACAAGTCCTGCCAGAACAATATATTGAAAAAGTTTGAAGGTTTTTGTTTTTTCATCCAGATAGATGCAAAAGAGCGGTATAAAAGCAAAATAGGACAGCGGGCGGGCCGGAGGCAAATACAACCCAAGGACGAAAAGAATACATGAAAGAATGGTTAGAAAGAAATTTTTCAGCCGCATATTTCCATTATAACAGTTGAATCAAATTCGGAACGGGATTTGGTTGTGGGATTAGATTTTAGTGGCGGCTGCGGCTGGCCTTCATTTTTTGAAGCCGCATATTCAATTTTCTTTGAAAATCCATTAAACGTTGTTTTTGTCTGATGGTCAACTCAAGCGCATAAGGTTCGGGTGCCCCATGGGATTCGGAGGTGACGGTTTTTTCTTCGGAATCTTCCTTGAGCCGGTTTTGGAGATCTTCAGCTTCAGGAGGGCCTTCGTGATGGCTGACATCCAGTTTGACCATGGGTTCGGATACTTTAATGACGTCATCGGATGCTGTTTTGGTGGAGAGCATTTTAGAGGCGGCAGAGGCGATCGAAGTTAGTCGGGTGCTTCCGCTGATAATGCCTCTCCAATAACTGCTGAGTCCCGTACCGCCGCCGCTACCACCCGAAACCGAGGAGCTGCCGCTGCCTCCGCTGCCCGTAAATAAAAATGTTCCGCTCCCGCCATAGGTGTTTGCCGAAGCCGGTGTTGTGACTGATTTTTCGGCGGACGGCAAAACGCTTCCGGATGAATTTGAGGCCGGAGATTCCGGAGGGATACTCCGGTCTGTGTCTGTTGGGGGTATGTTTGATCCGCTGTTTTGTCTGTTCTGTTGTATTTGTTCCGCAGACGATGGATGAGGAGCCGTGACTTCCTGCTGCCGGTTTTTATCCTGTGAAATTGTTTTTCCGGTTTGCTCCATGGCGGTTTGAGCTTTTAGAGAAGACCCATAATCTGTTTTTTGGGAAGGAATTGTCGCGCCGTAGCCGACAGGGCTCTTGATAATCGGTGCGGGGTGCTCAATCGCAGAAGTCGAAGGATCTGCGTTTTGACCGGACTTTTTCTCTGCGGGTAGAGGATCATCAGAAACCGAAGAAGTGGCTGCCGC